>NZ_JAYGQS010000001.1:0-616844 GCF_035012965.1 Polynucleobacter sp. AP-Sanab-80-C2 | reverse complement strand
GATATGGAGTCTTCAAGGGTACAAGCCCTAGAAAACCCATTTGGTCCCAAAGTATTGGGGATGTGATTGGTAAAGGTGTAAACCATGTGGTCGGTACCGGACGTAAAGCATGTGTCCGGTACGTACCCTGTTATCTATGGTGGCCCGGGGCGGAATCGAACCACCGACACAAGGATTTTCAATCCTCTGCTCTACCGACTGAGCTACCAGGCCAAGACTGGGAATTATAAATGAAAGTGTGTTGTAGCCTGAAAAATGGACTTACTGTAGATAATCCCACTGGATTTTGCTAATCCTACGATAAGCTGGTGCCGACTGTATAGATGACCCTGAATAGTTTTATTGCCACCTTATGCAAACCTCATCTAACCTCTATTTAAAAGCGATCGAGGCCTAAAAGTAGCAGTGGGGAGAAATCACTTATAGTCATAAAAAGTATAAAGGGGCTGCTGTGAAACTATTGGTAACACTAATCTTTATTAGCGCACAAATTTTTATCGTCAGACAGTACAACATTCTGCTCAGCACTTCTTATAGTCCTTAGGCTAATATGAAAAGCCTTGAAATACTATCTCAGAACCAACTTCAGTAAAATATAATTCCAATCTATATAGCAACCCATTGCTGAGTCTTATCTTGCACTGTTGTTCATCGCAAACCCGGGGGTAAGTGTCATAAGAAAGAATTTTTACTTCATTAACTAATTTTTTCAACTCTAACCTATCTGCAAAATATCTCTTATCAATATCTTTAACTTGTTGGGTACAATCTTCATTTAGAATGGGACGAAACGGTGGCATGCCTACACACTCAATTGGATCAAATGTAAGGCGTGGTGGTGGATAGATAAAAATCACTTGTTTATTATTATTTTTAAAGTACTCAACTGTTCGTCTAAGCTGTACTCTTATTGAATCTGTTATTTCAGGCTGATTCATTGCTAACACGATTGTTCTTACATCGCTATTGCGAGCAATTCCATTAATAAGCTTATTCATTTGCTCAGATTGCTCAGCCTCATAATCTTTATCAGAGCTTAATTTTAGAAATGGCTGTCTGGCTGGCCAGCCAACCATAGCAAAATTTTTTCCATTTGATGAATATTTTTTTGCTATGCCAGGGAAGGCACTATGTGCGATGCTATCACCAATCAAAATTGTTTCTAATTTATTCTTTGTTTTTGATAGCCGGCAAAATGTTGGCTGATAGTTGTCAAATATTTCCAGGCAGCCTTCATCTATTTGAGGTGGTCGCCCTCCGTGTAAATCTAATACGTGCTTCTCCCTAAATCCCAAACCATCCCTAACATAGGCGCTCCAACCTTGGGAACCAATTAATCCAACAAGTACCAATAGAACTAATGTTGTCTTATGGCTCTTATTACGAGTAGGACTTTCAAAATACTTATAGGTAATTTGTGCCAAAACAATCGATACAACGATTAGCATTAACTTATAAAAAGTGGGCAATTTTCCGGCGGCAATAATTTGCCCAAAGCTTAGCAAAGGCCAGTGCCAAAGATATAGTGGGTAGCTAATAAGTCCAAACCAAACAAGAACCTTATTTGACAAAATTCTTTTATTTACCCAGGCGTCTTGCCCTGCAGCCAATAACATTACTGTGCCCAATGTAGGTAACAAAGCCCACCAGCCAGGAAATGGGCTTTTATCGTCAACAATAAACATGGCGATGAGTATGCTGACCATTCCTAAAATAGATAAAACATTGGAATATCGAGCGCTAATTTTATTGTCAATATTTTTATTAAGCGCAATGTACGCCCAAATTGCTCCGATGAGCAGCTCCCAAAAACGACTAAATGGAGAATAATAATCGGCGATGGGATTGCTAGTCACCATCCATAAATTTATAAGAAATGAAATACAGGCAATGATTAATGTAATTTTGAGAACATTTAATTTTTTCTTAAATGCTACCCATAAAATTAACGGCCAAAATATATAAAATTGTTCTTCTATTGCGAGCGACCACAAATGAAGCAATGGCTTAGTTTTAGATGAATTATCAAAATATCCGCTTTCATCCCACAAAACGAAGTTCTGCATGAAGCCTGCACCTGCTGCAATATGCTTGCCCAACTGCATATACTCAGAAGCGTATAAAGCAAACCAGCCAAATGCATAACAGGCGAGAAGGACTAAAAATAAAGCTGGAAAAATTCGTCTTATACGACGGCTGTAAAATTCTATAAAACTAAATGAATTTTTCTCCAAATTTTGCAAAATAATTGTTGTGATTAAAAAACCTGAAATTACAAAGAAAATGTCTACGGCAATAAACCCGCCAGAAAAAATGCCTGGAAATGCGTGGAATCCTAATAATGGAACTATTCCGAAAGAACGAAGACCATCAATATCAGGCCGATATTTTGTTCGTTTTAGAGACATAAGTTACGCAAAGTAGATAAGTTTAATAAGCTCTGGCAAGCACATTTCATTATAAAAATCATTACATTTAAATAAACAAGCGCTTAATCCTGAAAGGGCTACTGAATGGGATCACGTGTTGCTGTGATAGTCATTTGCTTTGGACTGTTTGCCTTATTAATGAAGGGTTTTTAAATTGCTCTTCTTTAGTTAGGCGCACCGTAACTAGACGCGAAATAAGTTTGTTCCATTAGGAACAAATAATAACTGATTCTCTATCTAACGGGGCTTGGTGGGGTGGCCACCTTTCCCTGAATAATCTCAAAGGGTTGATAGTCCTTATCTAAATCTGGATATGTTTTTTCTAAGAGACCTTCAAGATATTCAGGGGTCATGCAGCCTGCTATTGCCAAGAATAATAATTCTCCAAACTTTGCCTGAATAAGAATTAAATTTTTATCGTCAGAAAGTGAGAATTTATATTCGAACTGGTTATTCAATATCGCCCTGTTTCTAATGAGCTTAGGCATTACCCCATTAATGTGGCCAAGAATCTCAAATACTTTATACCCACCATCTTCAATAACATTTGCATTTGTAAACCAATTAAGCGCCAGACAATCTTCATTCTTAGAGACTAGGCCTGATTCAAGATATGTAATTCCCTTGGTCAACTTCTTCGCAAAAATTCTTATCGCAACTCTTGTTTCATCATTAATATTTAGAACGCTCATTTTTTGATGGATCATTCCTGGCCTGGCTTTATGCCATCCTGACGATTATTAGCTCTTGTCTCTATAGCGGACGGCAAAAATGATTTATAGAACTCAGGCCTTTGGCGGTTCAAGGCCTTCATCATTCCTTGCAATTTTCCATCTAAATCACCATGCTCAGGAGAGCCCATCCTTACAATAACTGCCACTATCAAATCCTCGTCGGATGAATAGTTATTACAAGCGGTACATGATGGAAATTCGAAACTATTTGGAGCAATTCGATTTTGAAATAACGCACGGGGTGGGCAATGCTCAATCGTCGTCGCATCAACAATGCCGCCACAGAAAATACACTTTTTGTGTTCACTTATGAAGTGCTGCAATTTTCTTTTCTGTTCTCCCATATAGAAAATCTACTATGCGAATTACGAGAAGTAAAAAAGTATTTTTGGTAGCCAACATCAATACTGTCGATACCAATTCGGGAATATTCGAAACCGCTACGAGCCGATAGATTCGCTGCAGGCAGGGCAGTCGGTCTTGCTGTGCTTAGGCCGAATGTGTAGAACTGTTCAAGCCTCTATCCTAGCTTTTCAATCCTCTGCTCTACCGACTGAGCTACCAGGCCAAGACTGGGAATTATAAATGAAAGTGTGTTTTAGCCTGAAAAATGGACTTGCTGGACTTAACTGGCTGTAGTTAAAGCCTTGGAGCGGGCAGCATGTAATTTCCTATAGCTGTCGATCAAGCGGTGGTGCCGGTCAAGTCCCTCGAGCTTTGTACTGGTTGGGGTCAGGTCGTAAAAACGCAGTGTGCCATCTACAGAACCCATTACCGCGTCCATCCGCTCATTGCCAAACATGCGGCGGAAGTTGACTTCGTAGTCATCAAGCTGCAAATCATCATCTAGCAGAATCTCTAGAACTGCATTTAAGGCCTGATAGAACAATTTGCGCTCGACTGTGTTGTCGTTGTATTGAAGAAAGGCGCCTACTAACTCATGTGCTTCATCAAATTGCTTTAATGCAAGATGAATTAACAACTTCAACTCCAGAACTGTTAACTGGCCCCAAGGTGTATTTTCATCAAACTCAATACCAATTAGTGTTGCAATGTCGCCATACTCATCTAGCTCGTTATTTTCTAGACGCTCAAGCAATGTGCCCAGTCTAGCGTTATCTAATGTGTGTAGATTCAAAATATCAGCGCGAAATAACAAGGCCTTGTTCGTGTTATCCCAAACCAGATCTTCAATTGGATAAACCTCCGAATAACCTGGGACCAAAATCCTGCAGGCTATCGCGCCTAGTTCGTCGTATACCGCAACGTAAGCTTCTTTATTCATATCCTTGAGGATGCCAAACAAGGCCGCAGCCTCCTCAGCATTAGAGCTCTCACCCCGCCCCGAGAAATCCCATTCAACAAATTCATAATCTGACTTTGCACTAAAAAAACGCCATGACACTATGCCGCTGGAATCAATAAAGTGTTCAACAAAGTTATTGGGTTCGGTCACCGCTTCGCTTGAAAAAGTGGGTGGTGGCAAATCATTAAGTCCCTCTAAGCTTCGACCCTGGAGTAATTCCGTTAAGCTCCGCTCTAATGCGACCTCTAAACGCGGGTGTGCTCCGAAGGAAGCAAACACGCCCCCTGTTCGTGGATTCATTAAGGTCACGCACATCACTGGATAAGCCCCGCCAAGTGAGGCATCCTTTATTAACACTGGAAAGCCCTGCTCTTCTAATCCTCGAATCCCTTCTAGAATGCCAGGATACTTAGCCAGTACTTCCTGCGGCACATCAGGTAGAGCAATTTCACCTTCTAGAATTTCACGTTTAACTGCACGCTCGAAAATCTCTGATAGGCACTGCACTTGGGCTTCAGCGAGGGTGTTGCCAGCACTCATACCATTGCTGACATAAAGATTTTCAATCAGGTTCGATGGAAAATAAATAGTCTTGCCATCAGATTGACGTACATAAGGTAACGAACAAATACCGCGCTCTGCATTACCTGAATTCGTATCCATTAAATGTGAACTACGCAACTCACCGTCAGGATTAAAAATTTCTAGGCAATATTCATCCAAAATTTCTGTTGGCAATGCATCATCGTTGCCCGGTTGAAACCAGCGCTCATTAGGATAATGCACAAATGCTCTATTGGCGATATCCTCGCCCCAGTATGCGCCAGCATAAAAATGGTTGTTGCTTAATCGCTCGAGGTATTCTCCTAAAGCAGATGCCAAAGCGCTTTCTTTTGTTGATCCTTTACCGTTGGTAAAACACATCGGCGAATGTGCATCGCGTATATGCAAGGACCACACGTTTGGAATAATGTTGCGCCATGAAGCAATTTCAATCTTGATTCCAAGGTTTGCTAACACACCAGACATATTGGCAATGGTTTGCTCTAGCGGTAGATCCTTGCCGGCAATAAAAGTTTTTGCATCGGTAGCAGGCTTTAAAGTCAACAAGGTCTGCGCATCCGCATCCAAATTTTTAACTTCTTCTATGACAAACTCTGGACCGGCTTGCACCACTTTTTTTACAGTACATCTCTCAATGGAGCGCAAAATACCTTGGCGGTCATTGGCAGAAATATCTTCTGGTAACTCAACCTGGATCTTAAAAATCTGCTGATAGCGATTTTCAGGATCGACAATATTATTTTGTGAGAGACGAATATTTTCGGTAGAGATCTTTCGGGTGTCGCAGTACAACTTCACAAAATAAGCGGCGCACAGAGCCGATGAAGCCAGAAAATAATCGAATGGTCCAGGAGCTGAACCATCACCCTTATACCTTATCGACTGATCGGCAATTACGGTGAAGTCATCGAACTTAGCTTCAAGGCGAAACTTGTCGAGAAAGTTGACTTTAATTTCCATAGGAATGATTCCGAATAAGATATATCACTGGGGTGAGCACGGCCTTAGCTTTAAAACAAACGCACATGCAAAAATATTTACCAAGTGCTTGCGGCAAATATTGTCAGGCCTATTGCTCGCCCTTATTGCGTGATGTATCAATTCCTAAAGCTTTGAGCTTACGATATAAGTGCGTTCTTTCTAGTCCAGTGTATTCAGAGATCTTCGTCATGCTGCCACCCATAATTTGCATTTGATGCTCAAAATAGGCCTTTTCAAAAAGATCTCTGGCTTCTCGCAGGGGTAGATCAAAATACGTTTTGGCGATTCCACTGATGAACTCGCCTTCGGCAGGCGCTGGAGCAGGCTCAGCACCAAGCGGCTTTGGGGAAGCGCCTGCAGATAGGCTGGACTGAACTACTCTCTCTTCTGCTGGCTCTATATATTTTGGTGAATTCTCTAGGGCTTTGCTGACGGTCTTCAGAAGTTTTTGTAAAGCAATCGGCTTTTCTAAAAAGTTCAGTGCGCCAATGCGTGTGGCTTCAACTGCCGTATCTATTGTGGCATGACCAGACATCATGACTACTGGCATGGTTAGCTGCCCAGTCTTTGACCACTCTTTTAATAAAGTAATACCGTCAGTATCTGGCATCCAAATGTCTAACAGCACCAGATCAGGACGCATTTGTTCGCGAATAGTGCGCGCCTGAATAGCGCTCTCTGCAGCATAAACAGTATGGCCTTCATCCGTCAGAATCTCATTGAGAAGCTCACGAATGCCCATCTCATCATCAACGACCAAAATACTCGCCATGCTTAGGCCGCCTCTTTTGCTAAGTTCATAAACAAAATAGATACTTGTGCACCGACCACTTCTTCTCCTCGCATACGATTTCGTATTTCTATTTTGGCACCGTGGTCGTCAATAATTTTTTTAACGACCGCCAAGCCTAATCCCGTGCCTTTACTCTTAGTTGTTACGTAAGGCTCAAATGCTCTTGCCAATATCTTAGCTGGAAATCCAACTCCACAATCACTTATTGTTAATCGCACTGCATTTTGAGTGACCCCATCTTGCTCACCATAAGCCACCAACTCTGTTTTTACCTCGACCGGTTCAGCCTGATGACTGCCCTCCAGCGTAGCGTCTTGAGCGTTTTGGAGCAGATTATGAATAACTTGTCTCAGCTGAGTTGAGTCTCCCAAGATATTTGGGCAGCGTGGATCGAGCTGGGTTCGCAAGGGACTGCCCTCGTATAAACCGAGTATTTCCGTGGTGAGCGTATTAATGGAGACGGGCTTTAGTTGTGGTGTGGGGGTCTTTGCGAAATCCCTGAAGTCATTCACCATTTCTTTCATGGCTTGGACCTGTCCAATGATGGTCTCGGTGCTGCGATTGATCATGTCCTCTTGCTCGGGACTAAGCTTACCCGCAAGTTTGTGTTGTAAGCGCTCAGCAGAGAGCTGAATTGGGGTCAGTGGATTTTTAATTTCGTGGGCAAGGCGTCTTGCAACTTCACTCCAAGCAATGGATCTTTGTGCACTAATGACATCAGTAATATCATCAAAGACCACCATGCGCAGATCCGTCGTCAGCTGTGTGCCACGTACAAACAGGGTTACACCTAACTCATTATCAAATTCATTAGCAGTATGAAGCTGAACTTGTTTTTGCCAGATAGGCGCCGCCTGTTGGGCTGATTCGGCTGCAGAATCAGCCACATCATTAGAAACGGCGAGCTTCAGGCTTGCGAAGCCTTCTTTAATGGCTTCTTCAAACTCCAAAAGCGCGGGATTACTACTCAGTGGTTTGCCGTCCAAAAGGGTTAAATCTTGTGCAAAGATGCGGTCTGCGCCAGCGTTGCTAGACACTACGTTATAGCTTTTATCAAAGATACACACCCCTGCAGTGAGGCTTCCCAAAACCTTTTCTAAAAAGGCCTTGGATTCTTGCAAAGATGTGCGCGTGTCGGCCAATTGCCTGGTCATCACATTAAATTGCCGTGTCAGCATGCCAAGCTCATCGCCCGTATCGAGCTCTGGCTTGGGCGACAAATCGCCTTGGGCAACTGCCTGAGTTCCTTTGAGCAACATCAGCAATGGTTTGGCAAGTTGACGGCCTAATAGTAAGGCCAAAATCACCGCGACAAATAATGCAAAAAAGAGTGTCAGTGTGAGAGTACCAACAAACATCTTGCGCAAACCGGTGCGGCCCAAAGACTTTTCTTGATAATCAGTATAGGCAGATTCAACCGCATCAATATTCTTAGATAGTGGGCCGGGAATGAAACGTACCAACTGAAGAAAATATTTATCGTCGAGATCTTTGCTGGGATCAGGCTTTCCTTGGATAAATTTCTTGCGCACAATTGGCACAATCGCTCTTACTCTATACCCACGCTGCCCACCGTCTATTTCAGTTTGATCTACAAAGGTCAGGCCCTTCTTTTTAAATGCTTCCGCAATGACCTCTTCACTAGGGGGAGGAAAATACTTTTTAGGCTTTACCTCACTAGTAAAGATCAAAGTACGTTGGACGCTAAACAGACTAAGTTCTTGAATGCCAAATTGATTGCGAATCTTCATTACCACGCTCGCAACCTGCTCCGTGCTTGAACCAGCAGGAGCCAGCACAATTTGTTCGGCAATGAAATTACCTTCGGCCAAGATTTCTTCTTGGGCAACCCTTAAAGTAACACGCCCCAACTCCAAGCCCGAGTTAAGAGCGGATTCGACTTGGACGTCAAACCAGGTTTCAATACTTCGGGAAACGAACTGAAGAGAAACCCCGTATAAAATTAATCCTGGCACCACCCCCACTAGCGCAAAAATCATTGCCAATTTGGCGATCAAACGTGTACCGAAGTGACCGCGACGCCAACGCACGGCAATGACGATAGCTAAAGTCAAAATGACAAGCGTTAAGCAAACGCCAATGACCAGGTTTGCTGCATAAAGCAAAATAAAGTAACGGTCAAAGAATTCGGTGTTGGAGGAAGCAATCGATAACAAAACCAATAGCAATAATGCCAATGCTCCAATCAAGCCTATTGCAGCTGGCAGTATTTTTTTTCTCCAGACCTTGGATTCAAAGAAGCTGGGCTTAGCCGATGTTATAGCTTGTCTCATCGCTTAATTAGATTTGATCCGCCGGTAGAGAAAGGCATGCGGAACCAATCACTAGAGACATTCCACTCTCTACTGTTCAGGGCATTTACCTGAAATGGTTTGGGTAGCTTGCTTAAATCCAAGGCCATGTGCAAGCTTGCGGTGTATGCTTTGCTGGGGTCAAGCTGGCTGTTATCAATCACACGCCAACCACCAATACTGCCAACCGCTTGCAAGGCTTCAGAAATCGTTTTGGCAGAAAAACTAAAGCCTTCGGAGGCAATACGATATTGCTGAGTCAAGGGCTGATAAGATAAGCGCGCTTGTCTTTGGGCAGAGATTGGTTTTTCATCAAACCAATACCAGCGCGAGCGTGTCAACTCAAAGTCTGTTTGAAAATAAAGCACAACGCCTTTTTGTACAACATCTTCCAAGCCCGGCGACAACTCAATTTGGAAGGTGGCATTTAGCAGCCAATCGTTATCGACCTTCTCTAGCTCAAAGGATTTGATTTTGATGCCCTCGGCATTAACGGCCGTTGAAAAAATACTCAAGGCCATCAAACCCAAAAAGATGAATTGCTTAATTCTTCGGCTCATGGCCCATTTTTCTTAAACAAAGCATAGTAAAAACCATCGTTCGCTTCGGTTGGCAAAAGCTGTCCTGGAGCATCTAATCGTACCGCATTGCCATGCTGCTGCGCAAACCAAGCTGCCTGCTCTTTACCCTCCTCCGGAAACACCGAACAAGTAACGTATAAAAGCAGTCCTGCGGGCTTGAGCATCTTCCATACCTGGGTCAAGATTTCACGTTGCTTTTTCTGCAAGGACTTGATATCTGCCTCACGCCGTAAAAATGGAATATCTGGATGTCGAGAAACAATGCCCGAGGCCGAGCAAGGGGCATCTAACAAAATTTTGTCAAAGAGAGTGCCATCCCACCAAGCAGCTTTTGATGCGTCACCGCGAATTACCTTTACTTTTTCAGAGTGCAAGCGCAATCGATCTAAGTTGCCGCCAATTTTTCCAAGGCGAGCGCCGTCTAACTCTAGCGCAACCATCTGACAGTCTACTAGCTCTAATAGATGGGCTGTCTTTCCTCCTGGCGCTGCGCAAGCGTCTAGTATTAAATCACCAGGTTGGGGGTTCAATAGAATTGCTGCTAATTGAGCGCCAGTATCTTGTACTGATGCAGCACCACTATAAAAACCCGGCAACTCAGAAACAGGCACAGGATTTGTGATCAACAGCGCACTAGGTAAAGTAATGCCTGTTACCGACTCAATGGGAGAAGATGCAATACCAGCATCATTTAATAAAGCTTGATATTGCTCCCGCGTATATTGTTTTTGATTCACTCGCAAAATGAAGGGTGCGCGCTTCGCTTGAGCAAACAAAATGGTTTGCCATAGCTTCGAGTAATTTCGCTTGAGGTTTGCGCGCCACCACGCGGGAACATACATCGAGATCGGGTCTGGCGGGTAACTAGGTTTGCCCTCGGGGGGCTGCAAAATCAAACTCACTTTGCGAAGCACCGCATTTACTAAGCCCTTGGCATACATGGTTTGGTCGTACTCGCCACACGCTCTGACTGCCTGATCAACAATCGTATGGGTTGCATAGCCTTTGCCCTCGGTACCATCGCGCATAAACAACGCAATTGCAACACTCAATAAGTGATCAACTTCAGGTGGCGGAGTTTTGGGTACAAATTGTTTTATCAATTCATGAGAGCGAACCCATTTACGCAGCGCATCAAAACTCAAGCTTTGAACTATGGGTCTCTCGTGGGCATCTAGTTGGTCCAACACTTCGGTAAGAGACCTGCCACTCATAACCTCACCAATAGCTTGTGCGGCAATAGTGATTGCCTCTGAAAGTGGCAGGCTTTGGGCTGTTTTTTGATCTAGCAATGGGTTTTACTCGATGTCAAGATTGCTCGACCTTTGTTTTAAAACAAAATGGTTTTTCAGCAACATCAAATGTTTGCAAACAAAGTTTTGCGTTCATTCTTTTACCGCCGGGCTTTTGCATTTCTAAAACCTCAAGCACGCCAGAGCCGCACTGCACATAAATACTCTCGTCGCCAAACCCCAGAACTTCGCCAGGCAAACCCGACTTACTAGGAGCCTCTTTTGGCATGCATGAATTCCAAAATTTAATCCCATGCCCAGCAAAACTACTGCTGGCACCAGGGAAAGGATTAAGCGCCCGAATACGAGCATCAATTTGCTTTGCGCTCAGGCTCCAGTCAATCTCAGCCTCTGCTTTTAATATTTTCTCTGCATAGGTAATGCCTATATTTGATTGCGGTATGCGAGCCAAAGATTTAACACCCCCCAACTGAGCAAGCGTGTTCACAATTAACTTTGCGCCCAAAGCAGCTAATCTATCGTGCAAGGTCACGCTTGTTTCATTGGGAGCAATTTCAAGCTCCTCAAGCAAAACCGTGTCGCCCGTATCAAGGCCCGCATCCATCTGCATAATGCATACGCCCGTCTTATGATCGCCTGACTCTATAGCGCGCTGAATGGGAGCAGCACCGCGCCAACGAGGCAATAAGGATGCATGAATATTAAAACTTCCATGCCTACCTGGACGTTCGCTAATATCCAAAATCTCTTGGGGCAATATCAAGCCATAAGCAACTACTACCATCGCATCAAAATCAAGCTGGGATAAGCGTTGATATGCTTCTTCTGCCTGTAGCTTTTTTTGCGCATCAGAATGATTGCGTTTCAGCGTTTCTGGCTGCATCACTGGTATCTGTTTCTCTAATGCAAACTCTTTGACAGGGCTGGCTTGCAAATGCATTCCCCTACCAGCGCGGCGGTCAGGCTGAGTGAGTACGAGCACGATTTCATGACCAGCCGCAGCAATTGCGCGCATCGCTTGCGCTGCAAACTCAGGGGTGCCGGCAAAGACAATCTTCATGCAGGGCGACTAGCGCTGACCTACCAATTCTTTGGCGCGCTTTTTCATTTTTTGTGAGATACGAGTTCGCTTGAGCAAGGATAGGTACTCAACAAATACTTTGCCTTGCAGATGATCTAATTCGTGTTGCAAACAAACGGCTAATAGTCCATCAGCCTCAATCTCAAACTCCTTGCCATCAAGATCTAAAGCCTTCAAGCGTATTTGGGCTGGGCGTTCAACTTCATCATAAAACTCAGGCACTGAAAGACAACCTTCGCGCCAAGATTTTGTTTCAGCACTCGCCCAAATAATTTCTGGGTTAATAAAAACCATCAACTCATTTTGCTCATCAGAAACATCAATCACAACAATGCGCTCATGAATATCGACCTGTGTTGCAGCTAACCCAACTCCAGGCGCCTCATACATAGTGTCAGCCATATCAGCCACAATTTTTTTAACACGAGCATCTACCTGCGCCACAGGTTTAGCAACTTTATGCAAGCGTGGGTCGGGGTAACAAAGGACGGTTAACAAAGCCATGTAGGAATTATCTAACAGAGCAATCCGTCTGTCCTGATTGTTCATAATCCCCCGCAGATCAAAATGTTTGCTACCTATGCCATCAATACCAAGAACCATCCGTAAAATTGTGCGCGGGGATCAACATTACCCAGCTCGGCTCAATGATCTTTTCGACCCTCCAAGTTGCCTATATATAAAAGGGAATATTGGGCTGCTGCTGATGCCCATGATCGCCATTGTGGGCTCGCGCAACGCCAGTGCCAAAGGACTCAAAAATGCCAGCCACTTTGCCCAAAGCCTGTCTAAGGCTGGTGGCACCATTATTTCCGGGCTAGCCAAGGGAGTTGACGGGGCAGCACACCGCGCCACACTTGGTCTTGGGGCAAACCATCACACGTTAGCCGTATGCGGGACTGGGCTAGACATTGCCTACCCTCTTGAGCACCAAGGACTGATGACGACGATTGGGCATCATGGTTTATTGGTTTCAGAGTTTCCACCAGGGGTTGGTCCAAAAGCTTTTCACTTTCCCAGGCGCAATCGCATCATTGCAGCCCTGTCGCTAGGTGTAGTAGTAATCGAAGCTGCTGAAAAATCAGGCTCCTTAATCACTGCCCGTCTTGCCTGTGAGCTGGGAAGAGAGGTTTTTGCTTTACCCGGCTCCATTGATGACCCTCTTTTTGCAGGCTGCCATCAACTCATACAACAGGGGGCCAAGTTGGTTCGAAGCCCCCAAGATGTGCTGGAAGAGCTCATTTTTCTCAAAAACCCCATTTAAAGGGATTTTAAGAGGGTTTTATCCAACAAAAAGTCGCCTAATAGGAATCTCAAGTGCTTTAAAAAGGGCTTTTTTGGACTTTTCAGGATTTATCGGTTAATAATAAAAAAGGGATCTGCAATAGGATAAATCGTAATTTGGTTTAAATTGATCATCCTTTTTCCCTATTAAAAACATTTATTCAGGCTCAAATTTAGGCAAACGCGTGGCTAAAGCATCTACCAAAAGCAGTTCCAAGACCTCATCCGTGGATAACCCAAAGGCGCTGATCATTGCCGAAAAACCCTCGGTTGCCAATGACATCGCTAAAGCCCTGGGCGGCTTTACCAAGCATGAGGACTATTTTGAAAGCGATGACTTTCTAGTCTCGTCTGCTGTTGGCCATCTTTTAGAAATTGCTGCGCCAGAGGAATATGACGTCAAACGTGGCAAGTGGTCTTTTGCCAACCTGCCAGTGGTGCCCCCTTATTTTGATTTGCGCCCGATTGCTAAAACAGAGTCGCGCTTAAAAGTGCTACAAAAATTGATCAAGCGCAAAGACGTCACTTCATTGATTAATGCCTGTGACGCGGGACGCGAAGGTGAGCTTATCTTCAGACTGATTGCCCAGCATGCAAAAGCATCGCAATCGATTAAACGCCTATGGCTTCAGTCGATGACGCCAGCATCCATTCGTGATGGCTTTATTAACCTGCGTAGCGATGAAGATATGCAGCCGCTTGCTGATGCGGCACGCTGCCGCTCTGAGGCTGATTGGCTCGTGGGTATTAATGGCACCCGCGCCATGACTGCTTTCAATAGCAAGAGTGGTGGCTTCTTCTTAACTACTGTGGGTCGCGTACAAACACCAACTCTCTCTATTGTTGTAGAGCGTGAAGAACTCATCCGCAAATTTATTTCAAAAGATTATTGGGAAGTAAAGGCGGAGTTTATTGCTGCAGCTGGAGTATATGAAGGTCGTTGGTTTGATCCTAAGTTTAAGAAAGATGTTGCCGAGCCTGATGCTCGTGAGAATCGCCTTTGGAGCGAAGCTGCAGCGCAAAGTATTGTGGCGGCTTGTCGCGGAAAAAAAGCAACCGTCAGTGAAGAAGCAAAACCGGCGACCCAGCTTGCACCACAACTTTTTGATTTGACTAGCTTGCAGCGCGAAGCTAATGCACGTTTTGGTTTCTCTGCAAAAAACACACTAGGCCTTGCGCAAGCTTTGTATGAACGCCATAAAGTATTGACTTATCCCCGTACTGACGCAAAAGCGCTGCCGGAAGATTATTTGGATACCGTGAAGCAAACCATGGAGAACCTTGCAGATCACTCGCAAGAATATCGTCCGTTTGCTAAACAAATTTTGCAGGGCGATCCCAAGGACCCCAAAGCAAAAGCAGGTTACGGTTGGATCAAACCTAATAAGCGAATCTTTGATAACTCCAAGATTTCTGATCACTTTGCGATTATCCCAACCCTAGAGTCGCCGAAGAGTTTGAGCGAGCCAGAAGCAAAGCTTTATGACTTGGTAGTGCGTCGCTTCTTGGCTGTCTTCTATCCTGCTGCTGAATTCCGGGTCACGACTCGGATTACCGAAGCATCTGGGCATCACTTCAAAACAGAGGGTCGTGTCCTTGTAAATCCGGGTTGGCTAACTGTTTATGGCAAATCGAATCAGGCAGATGATGAGTTGGTGCCAGTGCAAGAAGGTGAAACGGTTCAAACGGAATCTGTGATTTCTGTGCCCTTGAAAACCAAGCCCCCAGCCCGCTATACAGAAGCAACCTTGCTCTCTGCAATGGAAGGTGCAGGCAAATGGGTTGATGATGATGAAATGCGGGAAGCCATGGCCGAAAAAGGTCTTGGGACTCCAGCAACGCGAGCAGCCATCATCGAAGGCTTGCTGGCCGAAAGATACATTGTGCGCGAAGCGCGTGAACTAATTCCTACTGCGAAAGCATTCCAGCTAATGACTTTGCTGCGCGGCTTAGATGTAGAAGAATTAACTCGCCCTGATTTAACGGGCAGCTGGGAAAATAAGTTATCGCTCATCGAGCAAGGGAAGATGAATCGCGACACCTTCATGCAAGAAATTGCACAGATGACTCAACGCATTGTGAAGCGCGCAAAAGAATATGACAGCGACACTATCCCAGGCGACTACGCGACAATGACCACGCCCTGCCCACACTGCAAAGGGCCGGTGAAAGAAAACTATCGTCGCTTTGCTTGTGAAAAATGTGGCTTTACGATTAGCAAAACTCCCGGTGGGCGCGCATTTGAATACCCTGAAGTAGAAGAGTTGTTACGTGAAAAAACGATTGGGCCTTTACAAGGATTTCGCAGCAAAATAGGTCGCCCCTTTGCCGCCATCATCAAGTTAACTGAAATTCCAGAAGATGATGCTGACTATCCAAATGCAGGCTTTAAATTAGAGTTTGATTTTGGCAACACGCAAGATGACGAAACAGAAGCGATAGATTTCACCGGTCACCAAGCTTTAGGCGTATGTCCAAAATGTTCTGGTGCCGTTTATGAAGATGGCATGCGCTATGTTTGCGAAAACAATACTGGCCCTAGTAAATCTTGCGACTTCAAAACAGGCAAAGTCGTCCTACAGCAAGAAGTGTCGGCTGAACAAATTCAAAAATTGCTCAAAGAAGGCAAAACGGATCTGCTGACCAACTTCAAATCTAACCGCACTGGGCGAGGCTTTAAGGCCTACTTAGCACTTGGTTCTGATGGAAAAATTGGTTTTGAATTTGAGGCTAAAGCACCTGGTGCAGCCAAAGCGCCCGCTAAGAAACGTGCGGGTGCCAGCGCTGCAACTAAGTCCGCAGCAAAACCTAAGCGCGTAAGCAAGGCAAAGTCGTCCTCTAGTAGCTGAGCTGTAACTAGCTTAGCCGCTAAGGCTGACCACAAAATCCCCCTTGACCCCAAGGCAGTAGCCAAGAAAATTCCCGGGCGCTGACGAAGCGCTCCAATGATTGGAAGACGATCGCCAGCAACACAGCGCACGCCAACAAACTCATCGTTTTTAATAAGGCTGCTGGAATCCCCCTCTGGATGGTCAAGCAAGCCTTTTGCCTGTGCGCGATTAAATTCATCGCTCGCCTCTCTTGGAGACAAGTCATCTTCGCCTTCATCAAAACTAGAGCCAACGATCCAGCGATAGCTGCCGTCTTCTAGCTGCTCTGCTGGCAAACAATAGCCATCCCCTGAAATGCCTACCTTGGGCAACTTTGACACCCAAGGGTCATCGGGCCCAATTGAAAAAATACTGAGTTGCCCGCGCACTGGTTTTAGGGGGAGACGCACCCCGAGGCTATTAATTAAATCTTTGCTATCGATTGCTGTAGCAATCACGACCTTCTTCGCACTGATGAGCACATTGTTTGAGCAATCAAATAAGTGCCATATTCCATTGCACTCTTCCAGCCTTGTAATACGAGTACTCCAAAGGCATGTTAGGCGCTCATGCTCCTTCAGTAGTTGCTTGCTTGCCTCCAATAAATTTAAGCAAGCCCCGCGAGAAATCCAAACACCGCTTTGTGAGATGCCACACATTGTTCTGGCTTCTTCAACATCGAGGGCAATCGCAATGTCTTCTTTTAAATCTAGAGAATGAAGGTGGGCCGAGACTTCTACGCGATTAAACTCTCTATCTTTTTTTGTCGGCTGAAAAATGCCATGTGCTCTCCAAGTCTTTCCCCACCGAGCTTCGGCCAACAAAAATGCCAGGCGCGTTAAGCGTAATAAACGAGGGGAGCCTTTTCCAATATGCGGGTGTGCTATCGCATAGGCATGACTGGAGCAAGCGGTAGCAGGGGAGTGAGAGGCATCAATAACGCAGACGGACTTGCCGCGTTCGAGCAACTCATTTGCGATGGTTGCGCCACAAATGCCTGCCCCAATCACCACGATTTCATGGTGTTGGGGTTCGGTCATTAATTTAATCTAGGGGTAGCGTAAAAATTACTAATAGCTTAGCAGCTTACACGTTCAAGCGCTGTTCGATCTTGGCACGAGTCTCTTGCAACTCTTTAGGCAAACGCTCGCCAAGGTGATCAAACAATTCTGTGTGCAGCTTCAGCTCATTTTTCCAGTCATCAACAGCTACATGGATCGCTTTAGCAAACTTCTCAGCGGAGTAGTCCAGGCCACCCCAATGCATATCGGTGTGTTCTGGGCAAATACCAAACGGGGTTTCTTTACCGCTTGCTTTACCTTCAGCACGATTCAAGATCCATGAAAGAACCCGCATGTTCTCGCCAAAGCCTGGCCATATAAACTTGCCATTTTCGTCTTTACGGAACCAGTTCACACAGTAGATCTTCGGCAATACGGCACCGTCCGCCTCAAGCTTCTTACCAATGTTGAGCCAATGCTGGAAGTAGTCGCTCATGTTGTAACCAGCAAACGCAATCATTGCAAATGGGTCTCGACGTACGACACCAATTTGACCAGTAATCGCAGCGGTGGTTTCTGAGCCCAAAGTAGCAGCCATGTAAACACCCTCTACCCAATCGCGCGCTTCACTTACCAATGGCACGGTATTAGAACGGCGGCCACCGAATAAGAACGCATCAATTGGAACGCCTTCTGGGTCATCCCACTTTGGATCTACTGCAGGGTTATTGGTCGCGGCTACTGTAAAGCGTGAGTTTGGATGGGCAGCTTTACGGCCTGCAGCGCCATCTGCTGGAGTCCAGTCTTTCCCCTGCCAATCAATCAAATGTGCTGGTGGTGTTTCTGTCAAACCCTCCCACCAAACATCACCATCATCAGTTAAGCCAACATTCGTAAAGATCACATCTTGATTTAAGGAATCGATACAGTTTTGGTTGGTTTGACGGTTTGTGCCAGGGGCAACACCGAAGTAACCAGACTCTGGGTTGATCGCGAACAAACGTGTTTTGCCGGTAACCGAGTCTTTGCGTGGCTTGATCCATGCAATGTCATCACCAATTGTGGTGACTTTCCAGCCGTCAAATCCTTTTGGCGGAATCATCATAGAGAAGTTGGTTTTTCCGCAGGCGGATGGGAATGCGGCAGCAATGTGATACTTCTTGCCTTCAGGTGAAGTTACGCCAAGAATCAACATATGCTCAGCTAACCAACCTTGATCGCGACCCATATTGGATGCAATACGCAATGCGAAACATTTTTTGCCCAACAAAGCATTGCCACCGTAGCCTGAACCAAAAGACCAAATCTCGCGCGTCTCTGGGTAATGAACAATGTATTTGGTTTTGTTATTCGGCCATGCAACGTCTTTTTCACCGGCTGCCAATGGTTTGCCTACGGTGTGGATACAAGGAACAAACTCGCCATCTGCGCCCAACTGATCAATCACTGCCTTGCCCATACGGGTCATGAGGCGCATATTGATTGCAACATAAGGGCTGTCAGATAACTCAACGCCGATGTGGGCAATTGGTGAGCCGATTGGGCCCATTGAAAATGGCACTACATACATTGTTCTGCCACGCATACAACCATCAAATAATGGATTTAATGTTGCGCGCATTTCATTTGGCTCCACCCAGTTATTGGTAGGTCCAGCATCTTCTTTTTTAGCCGAACAAATGAAAGTGCGGTCTTCAACGCGGGCGACATCTTCTGGGTCAGAAAGCGCTAAAAATGAATTTTTCCGTTTTGCAGGATTGAGTCGCTTGAAAACCCCGGCACTTACTAATAATTCACATAACTCATCGTACTCAGCTTGAGAGCCGTCGCACCAACGAATGGCGTCAGGCTTTGTGAGTGCAGCCACCTCTGAAACCCACTCAATTAAACGCTCGTTTTTTACGTAAGCCGGCGCATTCGCATTCACTTGGCCGCTAATAGTTGAAGTCATATGTTTCCCCATGAAGATTGAATTTTTTAATCCAATGATTTTAACATTTTGGACATATTTGACGGCTCAGCAAGTCACACGACCAGGCTCTTATTTGCCGATACAGAATTGGCTAAAAATTTTGCCCAAAAGGTCATCTGGTAGGAGCTTGCCCGTTATTTGGCCAAGATGATTTTGGGCCAAAGATAGCTCTTCTGCGAAAAATTCAAGCGAATTGTTACCATTTGCAGCAAATTTTTCTGATTTTTCAATATGTTCGGCAGCGCGCTCTAAACAATCCAATTGGCGCCTGCGAGCAACAATTGCCCCTTCTTGAGGGCCACTCCAGCCAACGGTTTCGAGAATTTTCTGTTTCAGGGCTTCAACACCCTCGCCTGTTTTCGCCGAAATCAACAAGGCGCCATCTTTTATGACGCCGGAATTTTTATCCAATAAATCAGACTTATTCATCAACTCCAAAATGGGGCAATTGGCGGGTGCAGCATCCAAAATTTGAACCCTTAAATCATTAGCTTCTTTTTCGGCATTCGGGGCGGTCAAGAAAATAATCAAATCTGCCAGACGAATCGAATCCCAGGTTCTCTCAATCCCCTTTGCCTCAACCTCGTCCGAGGTTTGCCTTAATCCAGCGGTATCAATAATGTGCATTGGCACCCCCTCAATCTGGATGCTTTCTTTCACTCTATCCCGGGTGGTGCCAGCAATAGGAGTCACGATAGCAACTTCCTCACCGGCCAGCCTATTTAAGAGTGAGCTCTTGCCAACATTGGGAGCGCCAGCCAATACCAGCTGTATGCCATCGCGCAAAATTTTTCCTTGCTTGGCGTTGTTGCGCAGCGCTTGAAGTTTTGTTTTCACTGCCGAAAGACGATCGCGTGCTTGCGCGTTTTCTAGAAACTCGATTTCTTCTTCGGGGAAATCAAGGGTCGATTCCACCAAAATTCTTAGCTGGGTAATTTCTTCAACAAGACTATTGATGTCGTCTGAAAAGGCGCCCTGCAAGGATCTAGCAGCTCCACGGACGGCTGCCTCACTCTGAGCATCAATCAAGTCTGCTATTGCCTCAGCCTGGGCTAAGTCAACTTTGTTATTGAGATAGGCGCGTAGAGTGAACTCACCGGGCTCAGCGATAACGAGACCAGCTTCTTTGCCAAGCTCGAGGCAGCGCCTCATTACTAGCTCAAGCAGCTGAGGGCCGCCATGGCACTGCAACTCCAAAACATCTTCGCCAGTAAACGAAGCGGGTGCGGCAAAATAAATTGCTACCAATTGGTCGATGAGCTGCCCGCCCGCATCGCGCAAGCTGAGCAGGGTTGCTTGGCGAGGAAGTAGATCCCTTTGAAAAAGGGCTTTGATGATTGGCCTTAGGTATTGTCCACTCAAGCGGACAATACCAACCCCAGCTTTACCTGGGGCGGTTGCTACAGCAATGATGGGAAGCTTACGAGTCATCATTGCTGTTTGTTTTTCATGAAATGCTATGCCATCAACAAATTACTTGGCTTCTTTTTTTCCAAACATTTGGTTGATCTGCCACTGTTGTGCAATGGACAACAAATTATTAACCACCCAGTACAAAACTAAGCCTGCAGGGAAGAAAAAGAACATGATCGAAAACACGATCGGCATATACAACATGACCTTAGCCTGAATTGGATCTGGTGGGGTTGGATTAAGTTTAGTTTGCACAAACATGGATACCGCCATGATCACTGGCAAGATGTAAAAAGGATCCGGCACGGATAAGTCCTGTATCCAAAGAACCCATGGCGCGCCGCGCATCTCGACAGATGACAACAAGACCCAGTACAAAGAAATAAATACGGGAATCTGAATCACTACAGGCAAACAGCCGCCGAGTGGATTGATTTTTTCTTTGCGATACATCTCCATCATGGCTTGATTAAGCTTTTGTGGATCGCCTTTGTATTGCTCCCTCATCGCCATCAAACGCGGCTGAACCTCTTTCATACGAGCCATCGATTTATAGCTAGCAGCGGAGAGTGGGAAGAAGACCAATTTAATTAAGATTGTTAACAGAATGATGGCCCAACCCCAATTGCCTACATAACCGTGGATTTTTTCTAGCAACCAGAAAATGGGTTTAGCAAGAATGGTGAGATAGCCATAGTCCTTCAAGAGCTCAAAACCTGGGGCGATGGTTTCTAAAACTTTTTCTTCTTGTGGTCCAACGAAGAGCTGTGCTTTTTCAGTCACCACTGTTCCTGGCGCAACAATACCCAATGGGGTCTGCATGCCAACGCGATACAGGCCGTTATCAATTTTTCCAGCGTAGATATCACGGACGACCTTATCGCCCGGAATCCAGGCGCTAGCAAAATAGTGTTGCACCATGGCAATCCAAGCTGGATCGCCTGCAGGCACTTGCTTTGGCAGTGTGATTTTGTTTTTATCAATCTCCGTGAATTCAAGCTTATTGAACTTTTCTTTGTCGGTATAAGCAGCTGGTCCAGTAAAGGTGCTAGCAGAGAAAGCACCATCGAACGGTCCAATTTTTTGTTCTTGCGAACCATCTCGCACAATCTCGGTATAGAGAACCAAAGGGTTTGGATTTGTCACGCTTTGTGTAACCCGGTGACCCACATCCACCACATAACTTCCTGAATTAAGGATGAAGGTTTTTTCGAGCTTTACGCCACCTCGTTCGCTGGCAAGCACAACAAACGGCCTGCCTGAACCATCTTTGCCAGACTGAACCAACTTAAAGGTGCTTGTATGGTTTGGCAAATCATTGTTGTTAAGGGTGATTAACCCAGATCTCGCAAAATATTTATGGTTTGGTGTGTATTGGAATAGCTCAACCGGTTTTTGTTCCGCAGTTAAGGCTTTGAGGAGTTTTGCATCAATAACATTTGCACCGCTTGCGCTTATCTCCAAAACTAGCACATCGTTTTGTAATACAAACTTTTCTTCGCCCTCAATTGAGCCAACATTTGCAGTCGGTGCTGCTGTAGCGGTCTTAGTGGCACCAGAAATTTGTGTGGGCACATCTAATTTACTGGCTGTGCCTGTCTTGTCTGCGGCTGCGGGCGCTGCAACTGGGGCAGTAGCGAACATCGATGGTTTGCCCTCATGAACCTGCCAATTGTTGTACAGCATGAGACCTGATAGTGAAAACACAGCCCAAAGAATTGTTTTTTTAAAGTCCATTTGTATTCACTTAAATGATTGAGACGTTTGTTTTACCGCAGGATCATAACCGCCTTGTGACAAAGGGTTACAACGCAAAATGCGCCATGCCGTTAAACCAAAGCTTTTGAAAAATCCATAATGATGAAAGCAGTCACAGGCATATTGAGAGCAGCTAGGCACATACTTACACCGCATGCCAATGTAAGGGCTAAGTGCAAGTTGATACAAGCGCACCAAGCTCACTGCGACCTTATTTAAAACGCGCACCCTAAATAAGCTCCATCACCTGAGAGCGCAGGAGATCTTTCTCTTTTTTTCTGAGTCTGCCGCGAGTTTGACGACCAATTGGCTTTTTAAGCTTAAGGACAACATCTTTGTTAAATGCCGTTGCCTGTGCAGTCCAAACTATTTCACGAATCATTCGCTTCAAGCGATTTCGGTCTACGGCGCGTTTAACCAATTTTTTGGCTACTGCAATTCCTAGGTCAGGCTTGGCGCCATTTTGAGCGCCCACAGAATACATGCCCCAAGACAGATTTGTTTTGGGGCGCGATTTAAGTAATTCAGAAATCCTTGCGCTATTCAATGGCTAAATTACACAGCCAAACGTTTGCGACCTTTTGCGCGGCGTGCATTTAATACAGCGCGTCCGCTCTTGGTTTTCATGCGAATACGAAAGCCGTGGGTGCGCTTGCGACGTGTAACTGATGGTTGATAAGTTCTTTTCATGATAGATCCCTGGAAAACCCACTATTTTCCTTGTTGCGAAGCAAAAGGTCAATCTATCTCAATAAATATGTAGGTGTTTTTCTCTATTTTTACTTACTTTTTGACTAAAACATTAATTCATAAGGGATTTTTTCTTTTATTCACAAGTTATCCACAGTTTTTCCACGAACTTTTACCTTGTGGATAACTTTGTGAGGTGGCTACAATGGATCCTCCAAAAATATGAGCAACCTACAAAATCCCCCCGCCTTGAATTCAGTCAGCCCCTTGGGTTTTTGGGATAGCGCCCTTGGTGCCCTGTCCCGCGAGCTGTCGCCTCAGCAATTCAAAACCTGGATACAGCCCTTAACCCTTCTTTCTTTTGAAGAGAGTGAACATTCACTAACATTGGGTGCACCAAATCGATTTAAGTTAGACTGGATTAAGAAAACTTTTGCGGACCGCTTTCAAGAGCTTGCCTCCCAATACTTTGGCAACCCAATTAATGTCAGTTTTGTACTTGCCGTAGAGGGCTCAGCAAGCACTCCAGTAACGATTGTCGCCAAAGAAGTAGAGGCCTCTGAGGTCAGGGTAGCCGTTGAGATTGCCCCTACCATTTCTGTGGAAGAGCAATCTTTCGAGATTGAGGATCACTCAAAACTAAATCCAAACCTCACCTTTGAAACCTTTGTAACCGGTAAGGCAAACCAACTAGCAAGGGCCGCATCGATTCAGGTTGCCCACAACCCGGGGACATCCTACAACCCCATGTTTTTATACGGTGGGGTTGGTTTAGGAAAAACCCATTTAATCCATGCGATTGGCAACCACCTTTTAAAAGAAAAGCCAAATGCCCGAATTCGCTATATTCATGCGGAACAATATGTTTCAGATGTGGTTAGGGCTTATCAACAAAAAGCCTTCGACCGCTTTAAGCGCTACTACCACTCGCTAGACCTTCTATTGATTGATGATATTCAATTCTTTAGCGGAAAATCGAGGACTCAAGAAGAGTTTTTCTACGCTTTTGAAGCCCTGTTGAGCAACAAGTCCCAGGTCATTATTACGAGCGACACCTATCCCAAAGAGATGGCAGGAATTGACGATCGCCTGATTTCTCGTTTTGACTCTGGCCTAACGGTCGCAATCGAGCCTCCTGAGCTAGAGATGCGGGTAGCTATTTTGATGAAGAAGGCTGTGAGCGAGGGCATCCCCATGAGTGAAGATGTTGCTTTCTTTGTAGCAAAACACCTACGCTCAAATGTTCGTGAGTTAGAGGGGGCTTTACGTAAGATTTTGGCTTATGTTCGCTTCCACGGTCGCGAGGTAACCATAGAGGTTGCGAGAACCGCCCTTAAGGACCTTCTCTCAATCCAGAACCGTCAAATTTCTGTCGAAAATATTCAAAAAGCTGTTGCTGATTTTTACAGCATCAAGGTCGCTGATATGTATTCGAAAAAGCGTCCGGCTAACATCGCGCGCCCACGCCAAATCGCCATGTTTATGGCAAAAGAGTTGACCCAAAAAAGCCTCCCTGAGATCGGCGAGCTCTTTGGCGGAAGAGACCACACTACCGTTCTACACGCCGTTCGAAAGATTGGTGACGAACGGGCGCATGATAGCCAGCTGAACCACGAAATTCACGTTATCGAGCAAACCTTGAAAGCATAATTTTTTGCCTGTGGATAAGCTTGTGGGTAACCATGGGGATATGTTTGGGGATTGGTTGTGGATAAATTGTGAAGAGTCCACACTTCATGCAAAAATAGGGTGTTGGTAAAAAGTTATCCCATTTTTATGCAGTCTTTATACAGAAGTTTTCCACAGATTTTTAGACGTTTAATGTGTTGTTTTGTTTGAGGTTTTTGACTTATCCACGGAAAAACGAAGCCTTATTACTATTACTACTAAGATATATACAAGGATTTAAAAGCAATGCAACTTGTTAACACCTCTCGCGATAATTTATTGAAACCACTACAAGTGGTTAGTGGGATTGTTGAGCGTAGACATACACTTCCCATTTTGGCTAACCTCTTATTTAAAAAGAGTGGCGAGAAGGTATCTTTTGTTTCTACTGATATCGAAATTCAAATTACCACTAACGCAAATTTTGGCGTTGGCTCAGAGGATGTAACGACAACCGTGGCAGCAAGAAAGTTGTTGGATATTTTGCGCGCTTTACCAGAAGGGCCGGTATCGCTTAATCTTAAAGACAATCGCATGGTAGTGCAGAGTGGCAAAAGCCGCTTTTCGCTGCAAACCCTATCTGCTACAGAATTTCCTGTAATGCAAAGTGTTGGTGAGGTGATGGCAGCCTGGAAGATGTCACAAAAGAGTTTCCGCCAACTTATTAGTCAAGTTCATTTCTCAATGGCGCAGCAAGATATCCGTTATTACCTAAATGGTATGTTGTTGGTGATTGAGGGTAAAGAGGTTGTCGCTGTTGCAACTGACGGTCATCGCTTGGCGTTTTCCCAAGTGGAGCTTGCTGAAGCTCCGTCTGGTTCAGGTCAAAGACAAGAAATTATTATTCCTCGCAAAACCATTCTAGAGTGCCAACACCTTCTTGAAGATTCTGATGAGCCTTTAGAAATCAGCTTAACCGCAAACCAGGTGAAGTTCGCCTTTGGGGACATTGAGCTTATTTCTAAACTGGTTGAAGGTAAGTTTCCAGATTTCCAAAGGGTAATTCCCAAGGGACATAAAAACTCTTTAACAGTTGATCGCGATGTACTGCAAGCTGCACTTCAACGCGCTGCGATTTTGACCACAGACAAATTTAAAGGAGTTCGTTTTTCCCTATCACCAAATCGCATTACCGTTCAATCAACCAATGCTGAGCAAGAAGAGGCGCAGGAAGAAATTGAGACCGAATATGGCGGCGATGCAGTAGAGATTGGCTTTAATGTGAGTTATTTACTAGACGTCTTAGCAAATCTAAAGAATGAAAAAATTCAAATTAGTTTGGGAGATGCAAACAGTAGTGCTGTGATTACATTACCTGGATCAGAGAACTTTAAGTACGTTGTAATGCCAATGCGCATTTAATTTAGAAGAACATGACTGAAGAAAAAAAAGTAGTAGAGCAGTACGGCGCCGCATCGATTCAAATCTTAGAGGGTCTAGAAGCTGTTCGTAAACGTCCTGGTATGTACATTGGAGACACCTCTGATGGCACAGGATTGCACCACCTTGTTTTTGAGGTTTTAGATAATTCAATCGACGAAGCATTAGCGGGATACTGCTCCGAGATTACGGTTGTTATACAAACCGATAATTCCATCTCAATTGTGGATAACGGCCGGGGTGTACCAACTGGCATCAAATACGACGACAAGCATGAGCCAAAGAGAAGTGCGGCTGAAATTGTGATGACTGAGTTACATGCTGGTGGTAAGTTTGATCAAAACAGTTATAAGGTTTCTGGTGGTTTACATGGCGTGGGTGTAAGTTGCGTCAATGCGCTCTCAAAGTGGTTAAAGCTCACGATTCGTCGCGACGGCAAAGCACATTACATGGAGTTTGCTCGTGGCGTTATTCAGAATCGCAACATCCAGCAGGAAAATGGCGTTGCTACCTCACCCATTACCGTTACAGGCGACACCGAACTTTCAGGCACTGAAGTTCATTTCTTAGCCGACGAAGAGATTTTTGGAAATGTTGAGTTTCATTACGAAATTCTAGTAAAGCGTATTCGTGAACTCTCGTTCTTGAATAACGGGGTACATATTAAATTGATTGACCAGCGTACTGGCCAGGAAGAAGACTTTGCATTTTCTGGCGGCGTCAAAGGTTTTGTTGAGTACATCAACCAAACCAAAAATGTTTTACACCCTAATATTTTTTATGCCGAAGGCATTCGCCCTTCCGACCTCGGTGGTCAAATTACTGCTGAAGTTTCAATGCAATGGAATGATAGCTTTAGCGAACAAGTGCTTTGTTTTACCAACAACATTCCCCAGCGGGATGGCGGCACCCACTTAACTGGTTTGCGTGCTGCGATGACGCGAGTCATTAACAAATACATTGATGAAAACGAAGTAGCCAAAAAAGCAAAAGTAGAAATTTCCGGCGATGATATGCGCGAAGGCCTTGCCTGCGTCTTGTCGGTGAAAGTGCCGGAGCCAAAATTTTCTAGCCAAACAAAAGACAAGCTGGTTTCAAGCGAAGTTCGTGGGCCGGTAGAAGAAATTGTTGCTGAGGCCTTAAGCGCTTACCTGCAGGAGCGACCAGCCGACGCAAAAATTCTTTGTGGAAAAATTGTCGACGCTGCTCGTGCCCGTGAAGCTGCGCGTAAGGCGCGCGACATGACAAGACGCAAGGGCGCATTAGATGGTTTGGGTTTGCCTGGTAAGTTGGCAGACTGTCAAGAAAAAGACCCAGCAAAGTCCGAGTTATTTATTGTTGAGGGCGACTCCGCAGGCGGCTCTGCTAAACAGGGGCGAGATCGTCGCTTCCAGGCAATTCTTCCCTTAAAGGGAAAAATTCTGAACGTTGAAAAAGCCCGCTTTGACAAAATGTTGGCAAGCCAAGAGGTTGTAACACTCATTACGGTATTGGGCACCGGTATTGGTGTTGAAGAATATAAAGCTGACAAACTCCGTTATCACCGGATCATCATCATGACCGATGCGGACGTAGATGGAAGCCACATTCGTACGCTGCTCTTAACATTCTTCTATAGGCAGATGCCAGAGTTGATTGAGCGTGGCCACATTTATATTGCTCAGCCACCACTCTATAAGGTGAAGTTTGGTAAGAGCGAGCAATATATTAAAGATGATGCAGAGCTCAATCAATTGTTGCTAAAGATTGCCCTAGAAACCGCCTCTCTCCAGACCCCGACGGGAGAGTTGATCGAGGGCGAATCATTGAACGAGTTGGCCAAGCACTACCAAGTTATTCAGTCGATTGTCGATCGCTTGTCTCGCACCATTGATGAAGATGCACTGCGAGCCATTGCTTCTGGTACCCAATTGAATTTGGATACCGAAAAATCAGCGAATGAATCTGCGGATCGATTAAGGTTGGCTCTTGCTGATTCGCTCAATCCACTGGCTCTGCCACCAGAAATTATTGTGCAAAAAGAAGATCGCACTGAGCGTTTTCGTTTGTTGTTATCACGCCGTATTCATGGCAACCTCAAACTATCCACAATTAATTCTGACTTTGTTCATGGCGATGACTATCAGAGCCTTGCGAATGCAGCAGCTGTTTTGTCGGGCAGGGTTTTGCCTGGCACACGGGTGCGCCGCGGAGATCCAGATAAGAATCAAAAAGAGCAAACCATTAATGACTTTAGGGGCGCTTTTTCTTGGTTGTTGTCCGAGGCAGAGCGTGTCTTAAGCCGCCAGCGATATAAAGGTCTTGGTGAGATGAATCCATCCCAACTATGGGAAACCACCATGGATGCGAGCTCTCGCACTTTGTTACAAGTAAAAATCGAAGATGCAATTGCTGCGGATCAAGTCTTTACAACGCTGATGGGCGACGAAGTGGAGCCCCGTCGCGCATTTATTGAAAAGAACGCACTTATTGCTCGTAACCTAGACGTTTAAATATGGCATCTAAAAAATTAAAACCACCAAAGGTGGATCGGTCTTTTATTGTTGTGAAGTCTTCACCGATCCATGGCAAAGGCGTTTTTGTAGTTAAGCCTATTAAAAAAGGCCAGGTAATCATTGAGTACAAAGGGGAGCGCATTAGTTGGAAGCTTGCCGAGAAGCGCCATCCACACGACCCCAAAGACCCAAACCATACATTTTATTTTTCCCTAGATGATGGTCGCGTGATTGATGCTAAGTATGGCGGTAATGCTGCGCGTTGGATTAATCACTCTTGTAAACCTAGTTGCGAAACGCGCGAAGATATCTACGATGGTAAGCCACGCGTTTTCATTTATGCCAAGCGAGCCCTTAAGGTTGGCGAAGAACTTTTTTATGACTACTCCCTGGACATTGAGGGTCGCGTCACTAAGCAGATGAAAAAAGATTACGAATGTCGTTGTGGGGCTAAAAAGTGCCGCGGCACAATGCTTGCGCAAGATAAAAAATAAACCACCCACTTTTTATGTTGTACATCACCATTCAAGAACTTGAGGCGGCCATTAATTATTGGCGCAATCAATCTCCAGCGGTGGGGGATGAGTTGCGTTTATGTCCCGAAGCGGCCGCCCTTGCCAAGCCATATGCCCTCATGATTGTTCAGGGCTCACAACGGATGCCGCTGGATGTTTTGGATGAGCTTGCAAGAACTGCCATCCAAACATTTAATAGGCTGACCCAAAGCTAAGCTATAAACCCCTAAAGTTTAGGGTTATCGCTATATAAAGCAAGCCCGTCTTGGGGTATCCTCAATACCTTGCCCCAGCAAAGGGTAGAGGACAATAGATTGCAAGAAACAATATTAGAGACAATTGGCCTGGGGAAATCCTTTAAGGGGTTTTCTGCTGTTACTGATGTTAACTTAAAGGTGTCAAGGGGGAGTATTCATGCCCTCATAGGACCCAATGGGGCGGGCAAAACCACATGCTTCAATTTGCTAACTAAATTCTTAGAACCCAGTAGCGGTCAAATCCTATTTAATGGTTTAGATATTACAAATGAGGCCCCAGCCTTAATTGCACGACGGGGAATTATTCGCTCCTTTCAAATTTCAGCTGTTTTCCCCCATTTAAGCGTTTTAGAAAACGTTCGTGTTGCGCTGCAGCGAGGGCTGGGTACCGAGTTTCATTTTTGGAAATCCGGCGACTCTCTCAATATTCTGAACGATCGCGCCCTAGAGCTGCTTCATGAAGTTGGTTTGGAGGAGTTTGCCCACGAGCAAACTTTGAACCTGGCTTATGGACGTAAGCGAGCGCTAGAAATTGCAACCACTCTAGCCATGGAGCCAGAATTAATGCTCTTAGATGAGCCTACTCAAGGGATGGGGCACGAGGACGTAGAGCGCGTCACAGAGTTGATTGATCGCGTTGCTAAGGGACGCACCATCTTGATGGTTGAGCACAATATGAAAGTTGTTGCTTCGATTGCTGATCGGATTACTGTGCTCCAGCGCGGGGCCATTTTGGCAGAAGGCCCTTATCAAGAGGTTTCGAAAAACCCGCTAGTGATTGAGGCCTATATGGGCAGCCACGGGGGCGATAATTTATGAGTGGTATGGCGCTAGAGGTTAAAAATTTAGAGTCCTGGTATGGGGAGTCCCATATTTTGCATGGTGTAAATTTTGCGGTGCGCGATGGTGAGGTTGTCACGCTTTTAGGAAGAAACGGCGCTGGCAGAAGCACCATTCTGAAAACCATCTTGGGCATGACCAGTAAGCGTAAGGGTGTTATCAATGTCTTTGGAGTCGAGACTGTCGATCTCCCAACCTATCAAATTGCTCGTCTAGGCATTGGCTATTGTCCAGAAGAGAGAGGTATTTTCGCCAGCCTAGACGCGCAAGAGAACCTACTACTTCCTCCAAAGGTTTCTTCTGGTGGCATGGAGCTAGAAGAAATTTACGAGATGTTCCCAAATCTTTATGAAAGAAGAAATAGTCCGGGCACCAGACTTTCTGGTGGTGAGCAGCAAATGCTGGCTATGGCTCGAATTTTAAGAACTGGCGCCAAACTTTTGTTGTTAGATGAGATCACCGAAGGCCTCGCGCCTGTGATTGTCGAAAAACTTGGTGAGGTGGTATCTAAATTAAGAAATAAGGGCTTTACGATTGTCTTGGTAGAGCAAAACTTTAGATTTGCGGCGGAACTTGCAGACAGACATTATGTGGTTGAAAGTGGTTTGATAGTAGAGGTGGTTGAGCGTGCAGACTTAAAGGCCAAGGCCGAAGTCTTAAACGGTTATTTAGGCGTTTAGTCGGGTGTTTACTTTTAAAGGAAAAACAATGAAGCGGACTTTAATTTCTATGGCAGTGGCAGCCCTAGCTGCAGTTTCTAGTGGTGCGAATGCGGCGGATCCATCCGCTGTAAAAATTGGTTTTATTACTGATATCTCTGGTTTGTATTCAGATATTGATGGTCAGGGTGGTTTGGAGGCGATCAAGATGGCTATTGCCGACTTTGGCGGCAGTGTTTTGGGTAAAAAAATTGAAGTGGTTTCAGCGGACCACCAAAACAAAGCAGATATTGCTGCATCTAAAACTAGAGAATGGATCGACCAAGACGGCGTTACCGTTGTCTTTGGTGGAACCAACTCCGGAACTGCGTTAGCAACTTCAAAAGTGGCCGCAGAAAAAAAACGGATTTACATCAATAACGGCGCTGGCACTTCCGCATTAACCAATGAACAGTGCACCCCATACACCATTCACTACACCTATGACACGGTTGCTTTGGCAAACGGCTCAGCTAAAGGGATGATGGATAAAGGCTTAAAGACTTGGTATTTTTTGACTGCTGACTACGCTTTTGGTTATGCCCTTGAGAAAGATGCAACGAACGTGATTAATGCCAGCGGTGGAAAGGTTTTGGGAACATCAAAGCACCCATTAAATGCGAGCGATTTTTCATCTTATCTATTGCAGGCACAGGCTTCAAAAGCTCAGGTTTTGGGCTTAGCTAATGCGGGTGGCGACACCATTAATTCCGTCAAGGCTGCCAATGAGTTCGGCATTACCAAAACCATGAAGATTGCTGGTTTATTAGTATTTATTACTGATGTACACGCAATTGGTATCCAAAATGCACAAGGCTTGCTAGCTACCGAGGCCTGGTATTGGGATCAAAACGACCAGACGCGTAAGTTTGCAAAACGTTTCTTTGAAAAAATGAAACGCATGCCAACAATGGTTCAGGCAGGCAACTATTCATCTACGATGACCTATTTGAATGCTGTTAAAGCGGCCGGCACCAGTGATTCAGACAAAGTGATGCAGCAAATGCGCAAGGTCAAAATTAACGATATGTTCACGAAAAATGGTTATATCCGCAAAGACGGAACCATGGTCCACGACATGTATCTTTATGAAGTGAAGGCCCCAAGCGAAGTCAAAAGTCCGTGGGATTACTACAAGTTAGTTGCTACCGTGCCTGGGGAAAAAGCTTTTGCTCCAGAGGCTTATTCTCAGTGCGCTAATAAGTAATCTTGGAAATCTTCGGCCTTTCTATTTCCGCTCTGTTAAGCCAGCTCCTTTTGGGGCTGGTTAACGGCAGCTTCTATGCAATCCTCAGTTTGGGATTGGCGGTAATCTTTGGCCTGTTAAATGTGATTAATTTTTCACATGGCGCCATGTTTATGTTGGGCGCCATTGTGACGTGGATGGCTGGGCAATATTTTGGAATTAACTATTGGGTAATGCTGATATTGGCCCCAAGCATTGTTGGTTTGATTGGCATTGTGATTGAGCGTCTATTGCTAAGGCATTTGTATAAGCTCGATCATTTGTACGGATTGCTGTTGACCTTTGGTTTAACGCTTTTTATCGAGGGCGTGCTGCGCTCCATATATGGCGCTTCGGGTTTGTCTTATAGCGCTCCCGATGCCTTGCGCGGAGCCACCGATTTAGGTTTTATGGTTTTACCAAACTATCGCGCATGGGTGGTGCTTGCTTCCCTTACGGTATGTTTTGCCACGTGGTACGTGATAGAAAAAACTAGCATTGGCGCTTATTTACGCGCTGGCACAGAAAACCCAAAACTAGTTCAGGCATTTGGGGTGAATTTTCCTCTGATGACAACATTGACTTATGGGTTTGGGGTGGCACTTGCGGCATTTTCAGGCGTGCTCGCTGCGCCGATTATTCAGGTTTCTCCGCTGATGGGGTCTAACCTCATCATTGTTGTGTTTGCTGTGGTGGTGATTGGCGGCATGGGTTCTATCATGGGGTCAATTGTTACTGGCCTAGGATTGGGTTTGGTTGAGGGCTTGACCAAGGTGTTTTATCCAGAAGCTTCAAGCACTGTGGTATTTGCAATCATGGTGATTGTTTTGCTCTTTAGGCCGGCAGGCTTGTTTGGGCGTGAAAAATGAAATCACTTAAGCTCTGGCTTTTTCTGGCAATACTTGCTGTCGCAATAGCGGCACCATTTTTTGCTTACCCCATTTTCCTAATGAAGATTTTATGTTTTGCTCTTTTTGCGGCAGCATTTAATTTATTGTTGGGCTATACAGGCCTTCTATCTTTTGGCCATGCCGCATTTTTCGGTGGCGCCGGATACTGTGCGGGATATTTGATGCGAGAAATGGGCGTTGGCCCGGCAGGCGGAATCTTGCTTGGGGTTTTGTTTGCTGCAGCCTTGGGTGCGCTGATTGGCGGCCTTGCAATTAGAAGACAGGGCATTTACTTTTCTATGATTACTTTGGCCTTGGCGCAAATGTTTTACTTTATTTGCCTGCAAGCCCCAGCTTCTGGGGGCGAGGATGGCTTTCAGGGTATCCCAAGAGGCGAACTATTTGGCCTAATCAACTTACAAAATGACTTAAATCTTTATTACTTTGTTTTGGCTACAACACTTGTTGGGTTCTTATTCATTTCCAGAATCATTTCCTCCCCGTTTGGACAGATCCTAAAAGCAATTAAAGAAAACGAGCCGCGTGCAATATCTCTAGGCTATAACGTCAATCGTTTTAAGTTTTTAGTATTTATTTTGTCTGCTGCACTAGCTGGTTTGGCTGGGGCCGTTCAAGCATTAGTCTTAGGCTTCGAGACGCTGACAGATGTGCACTGGTCAATGTCCGGCTTGGTTATTTTGATGACCTTGGTTGGTGGTGTTGGCACCTTGGTGGGCCCATTTGTTGGGTCGCTGGTAATTGTTCTGCTTGAACATAGAGTGGGTGAGATTGGAAACTTCTTAGCTCAAATTACGGGTGTCGCGTGGTTTAACTCTTTGGGCGAGTCCGTCACCATTGTTACGGGCCTGATATTTGTTTTCTGTGTAATGGCTTTTCGCCGCGGCTTAGTTGGTATCTTTACTAAAAAGTAATAGCTTTACTGTTGTGTACAACCCCAACCGAGATCAGCAAGTGCCCCCGCTTTTGCCCCGTTTTCAATGGCATCACTTGCATTGGCATTGCCATCCATTGCGCGCTTGGTAATGCCGTGCAAAATTGCCGAAATTCGAAATAAGTTGTAGGCCATTAAAAAAGGCCAGTGTTCTGAAATCGATCTTCCCACTTGTTTTTCATACATAGCGATATATTCAGACTCACTAGGAATTCCTAGTGCAAGCAAGTCGAGGCCTTGTATTCCACGCCATAGGGTTGGCGGGATTCTCCAGGCCATGCATTGGTAAGCAAAGTCAGCCAACGGGTTGCCAAGCGTAGAAAGCTCCCAATCCAAAACGCCAATGATGCGTAAATCCGTTTTGTGAAAGATGAGATTGTCCATGCGAAAGTCGCCATGGATGAGCGAAGTTTCGTCTCCAGCAGGAATGTGCTCGGGCAACCAGTCCATCAATTTATTAAGAGAATCGGGTATGGCAATACTCGCTTCGCGCACCTGCCGAGACCAGCGCGCAATTTGTCTTGCAAAATAGTTACCAGGCTTACCAAAAGTTTCTAATCCAAGCGACGCATAATCTAGGCGATGTATAGCAGAGATGGTGCGATTCATTTCTTCATAAATCTTACGACGATCATTTGCTGATATGTCTGGCAAAGACTGATCAACGAATACCCTTCCATCAAGATATTCCATGATGAAAAAGGCGGTTCCAATAATGCTCTCATCTTCACAATAAGTTAGCATTTGGGGAACCGGTACGTCTGTACCTGCCAGCGCTTTCATCACGCGATGCTCTCGATCAACCGCATGCGCTGATGGTAATAAAACCCCATTCGGTTTTTTTCTGAGCACGTAATGAGAACTGCCGTTAGTAATTTTGAATGTCGGGTTCGATTGGCCACCAGTTAGCTGGTTAAGCTCAATGCGGCCTCTAATAAACCCTAATGAATTTAAGTACTGCTCAAGCGACTCTTGAAAAGAGGGGGTTTGCATAAGCAATTTGTATTTATAAGCCGTTAATCAGGTGGCCGCTATCTACCGCAATAGTTGCACCGGTCATTGCAGTGCTACCGTCAGAGGCTAAGAGCAATAATGGCCCATTTAAGTCTTCTAAATTATTAAAGCGCCGTGAAGGGATGCGCGCCAGAATTTTTTGTCCAGCTTCACTTAGTAGAAATTCGCGATTGAGGTCAGTAATCACATAGCCTGGTAACAGGGCATTGACGCGGATTTGATGACGCGCTAATTCAAGAGCCATTACTTTTGTGAGTTGGACCACGCCTGCTTTTGAGATGACATAAGGGGCCACCCCGCCGATGACTCGCTCCCCCAAGATAGAGGCAATATTGACAATGTTTCCAGGCTTATTGGCTGCCGCTAGTCGCCGCGCCGCTTCGGTAGCAACCAACCAACAGCCCTTCAGATTCGTATCGATTACCCGATCCCAGTCTTCCTCAGTTTGGTCAAGTAATTTGCGATTGATGCTCATGCCAGCGTTGTTGATAACGATCGTCGGCAATGACCATTGCGCAAGCTCATCAAAACACTGCGTCACACTTTTGTTGTTCGTGACATCAAGCTCAAATGCTTTTGCTTGGCCGCCCAATTGAGTAATTTCATCGACTACAGATTGAAGTTGGTCTACACGTCGAGATGCGATTGCTACCTTTGCGCCAGCCTTGGCAAGCAGTAGCGCGCAATGCCTGCCGATACCACTCGACGCGCCCGTTACAAGCGCTGTTTTATTAGCTAATCGAAACAGCTGATTGATATCCATCACTTAGTTTCTTTATTTCCAATAATTTTGCGAGCCATGCTCCAACGATGAACTTCACTTGGGCCATCGTAGATTCGGAAGCCACGCATATCTTTAAAAATTTTCATCAGCGCGGTTTCACTGGTGACACCTTGGCCACCCAACATTTGTACGCAACGATCTACCACTCGCCACTCAGCCTCAGAGCAAATGACTTTTGCGCGACTAGACTCAAAATTGCAACGTTGCCCTTGATCCAAAAGCCAGGCAGTATGCCAAATATTTAGTCGAGAGGTTTGCAGATCCATATCGTTATCTGCCAACATAAATCCAACGCCCTCATGCTCGCCTAAAATTTTCCCAAAGGCTTCTCTTTTCTTTGCGTAGGCAATTGCAATGTCTTGCGCACGTTGCGCTTGACCAAGCCAACGCATGCAATGGGTTAGTCGCGCAGGTGCTAAACGTACTTGAGCATTTTTAAAGCCCTTACCAAGCTCACCCAATATTTGTTTGGAAGAGACGCGTAAATTTGTGAACCGAAGAACGCTATGTCCGCCAGCAAAGCAGCTATCCATCGCATCCATATTTCGAACAAGCTCAATGCCTGGCACATTCATGTCTGATAAAAACATGGTGGCAGAGCCATCTTCCCCGCGGGCCATGATGATGACAAAGTCTGCTCCATCGGCCCCAGTAATAAACCACTTTAGACCGTTAATAAGATAACCTTCACCATCTTTAGCTGCTGTGGTCATGAGCATTGAAGGATCTGAGCCAGCACCGGGAGCAGGTTCTGTCATGGCAAAACATGAGCGAATTTTTCCTGCGACCAAGGGGCGAAGCCAACGCTCTTTTTGTTCTGGACTAGCAATTTCTTCTAGTAAATGAATGTTGCCTTCATCGGGCGCGTGGATATTCATCGCAGTCGGCCCTAATGAAGAGTAGCCCGCCTCTTCAAAAACGATGGCTTTTTCTATATGACTTAATCCTAAGCCACCCATTTCAATCGAAGCGTGTGGCGTTAATAAACCCGCTTTTCGAGCAAGCTCGATTAATTCCTTACGTAACTCTTCGGAGGGACCATGTTCATTTTGGCGCGGATCTTTTTCGAACGGAACCACTTGATCGCGAATAAATGAGCGCGTCCGATCCCGCAACCCTTCTAGTTTGGGCGTTAAAGAGAAGTCCATTGTTAGATTGTAATAGCAGGCAAAACTGAAATTACACTTAAAACTTCCTATGACTAAAATACATTTTGAATAAGGCTGCCACGTAAGACCTTATGATTATTTTTTTTAATTGAGCCCCTTATCGAATTTTCAATTTTCATTTGGCCCTTGCTATTGGCGATGGCTTTTTTTGCTGGCTTAGTTGATGCAGTGGCTGGCGGCGGAGGCTTAATTCAGGTCCCCGCTCTATTTGCTGCTTACCCTAACGAACATCCTGCAACATTACTTTCTACTAATAAAGTTTCTGCTGTTGGCGGCACTTTAAATGCTGCACGAAAATATTTACATCATGTATCTCTGCCCTGGGCGGTTGTATTGCCTGCAATCGTGGCGGGTTTTTTGGGCTCGCTTTTGGGTGCCAGCGCAGTTAGCAGCTTTCCAGCAGAGCCTTTGCGTAAAGCGCTGCCCTTTGTTTTGCTATTTCTTTTGCTCTACACCTGGTTTCAGCCATCGCTTGGTGAGGCCCATGCTCCCAAAGGCGAAAGTCGTTTTCAGCAACTTAAAGCAGCTACGCTTGGTCTAACTATTGGGTTTTACGATGGCTTCTTCGGCCCTGGCACCGGCAGCTTTTTGCTTTTTGGTTTTGTGCGATTTTTTGCTTTTGACTTTTTGCATGCCTCAGCTGCAACAAAACTGGTGAATGTCGCCACTAATTTGGCTGCTATCTTGATGCTAGCCAGTCTTGGGCAAATTAACTGGCCTCTTGGTTTGGCCATGATGATTGCCAACATTGCAGGCAGTCAATTTGGAAGCCGCCTGGCAATTCAACACGGCAGCTCATTTGTTAGAAAGGCTTTTTTGGTCATTGTGACGGCTTTGATTCTGAAGTCAGCCTGGAATGCATATTTTATCAATTAAATCAACGACTTATAAATTATTCCATTGATTTTCCAAGATTTTATGATCTTTTGTTTCACGTGAAACAAACAAAATGCTATGATCATCGCCCTATCTGAGGCAAATCATGCGTTATTCCAAAAGTTTCGATGTCATTGTTGTAGGCGGTGGGCACGCTGGGACTGAGGCTGCCCTTGCATCGGCGCGCATGGGCTGCGACACCCTATTAATTACCCACAGCATTGAAAATCTGGGGGCAATGAGTTGCAATCCTTCGATTGGAGGAATTGGTAAGGGCCACTTAGTTAAAGAAATTGATGCCATGGGTGGTGCCATGGCTGCCGCAACAGACGAGGCAGGAATCCAGTTCCGGATTCTCAATTCAAGCAAGGGTCCCGCGGTTCGTGCGACTCGTGCTCAAGGCGATCGAATCCTCTATAAAGCTGCTATCCGACGTAGGCTCGAAAACCAACCCAACTTGAGCCTATTTCAGGCTGCGGTAGACGATCTTATAGTTCAGGGCGACGAGGTTCAAGGTGTGTTGACCCAAATGGGCCTCGAGTTTATTGCCAAAAAAGTAGTTCTTACCGCAGGAACCTTTTTGGACGGCAAGATCCATGTTGGCTTGAATAACTATGCCGGTGGTCGTGCAGGTGATCCTGCGGCCGTTTCCCTCTCTGCCCGCCTGAAAGAGCTAAAACTTCCCCAGGGTAGACTAAAGACTGGCACCCCGCCTCGCATTGATGGCAGAACTATTGACTTCTCGGTGATGCTTGAGCAGCCTGGCGACTTGGATCCGCTCCCCGTTTTTTCCTATTTAGGGCGCCCAGAACAGCATCCCAGGCAGGTTCCCTGCTGGATTTCTCATACAAATGAGAAAACGCATGACATTATTCGGGGTGGTTTGGATCGCTCGCCAATGTATACGGGCGTGATTGAGGGCGTTGGTCCACGCTACTGCCCTTCGATTGAGGACAAAATTCATCGTTTTGCCTCTAAAAATAGCCATCAGATCTTTTTGGAGCCTGAGGGACTAACAACCAATGAGTTTTATCCCAATGGGATTTCAACTAGCCTCCCCTTTGATATTCAATGGGATTTGGTCCGCAGCATTCGCGGCTTAGAGTCTGCAGTCATTGTGCGCCCGGGGTATGCCATTGAGTATGACTTCTTTGATCCACGCCAATTGCGCCATAGCCTAGAGACTAGGGTTATTGGGGGTTTATATTTTGCTGGGCAGATCAATGGCACGACGGGTTATGAAGAGGCTGCCGCCCAAGGCATGTTGGCAGGTATTAATGCTGGATTGGCCTCCCAAGGCAAAGAACCTTGGCTTCCAAAGCGGAGCGAATCCTATATTGGTGTCCTCGTAGATGACTTAATCACCCGCGGGGTCCAAGAGCCCTACCGTATGTTTACTAGTCGTGCCGAGTACCGCTTGAGCTTGCGCGAAGACAATGCAGATATGCGTTTAACTGGGATTGGTCGTGAACTTGGCTTGGTTGATGACTATCGTTGGGAAGTATTTTGCAGAAAACAAGAGGCTGTTTCACGTGAAACATCTCGTTTGCAAGATATTTGGGTGGGGCCAAAACATGAAGCCGCCCCCCTGATTTCTCAGTTGCTGGGTCAAGACTTATCCCATGAATGTAATTTAACCGAGCTTTTAAGGCGTCCCGGCATTACTTATCAAGCCATTGCTAGCTTGGGTAGCGGCATGTGGTCGCCAGGTGTTTTGGATGAAGATCTCGGTTTAGCTGCTCAAATTAGTGACCAGGTCGAGATTTCCATTAAATACCAGGGCTACATTGATCGTCAGGCACTTGAAATTACCCGTCAGGAGCACAACGAGACCTTCCCCCTCCCAGAGTCGCTTGATTATTCGCAAGTTCTGGGCCTGTCTAAAGAGGTTCAGCAAAAGCTGAATTTGCATAAGCCAGCAACACTGGGTCAAGCAGGAAGAATCTCAGGAGTAACTCCAGCAGCACTTTCTTTGCTTTTGGTACACCTTAAAAAAGGTTTGGGCCGAACCCAAGAGGCTGCATGACCGAAGATTTGCTTGCGCTGGGCATTGAAGAATTGGGCCTCAATTTAAGTGAGGCCAACATTGCAGACTTAGAGGTTTTTTTGCAAGAAATGAGCCGCTGGAATCAGGTGCATAACCTCACGGCAATTGAAGATCAAAAAGATTCAGTGCGCCTCCACCTGATTGATTCTATTTCTGTTTTACCTCTATTGAGGCAATTTCTAAAGACATCCACGCCTAAAATTGCCGACCTTGGCTCGGGCGGTGGCTTGCCAGCCATTCCCATTGCCATTGTCCAGCCTGAGTGGCGCTTGAGTCTGATTGAGGCAATCCGTAAAAAGACGGCTTTTTTGCAACATATACGAGGAAAGCTAAAGCTCAAAAACATCGAAGTATTAAGCGAAAGAGTTGAAAATGTTGCGATGCAACAACCTGGTCAATTTGATGCCGTTATTTCACGTGCGTTTACCAATCTAGCGCGCTTTTTGGAGCTCTCCTTGCCACTTCTTAAGCCGGATGGTCTCGTATTTGCCATGAAAGCTAAGCGGGCGGACGAGGAAATGGCTGAAGTAAGTAAAGACGATTGGTGTTTATTGGCCGATCAAGCCCTGTTTATTCCTAATCTGCCGGTAGAGCGCCGCTTGTTGGTGTTCACCCCCGTGAGAAAATCGAATTCTTCCCTTTAAGCAAACCCTAAAGCACCCATGGCAAAAATATTCTGTATTGCAAATCAAAAAGGCGGCGTTGGTAAGACCACTACCGCGGTTAATTTAGCTGCGGGATTGGTTGGGCTTGGACAGCGAGTATTGCTGGTGGACTTAGATCCGCAAGGGAATGCCACGATGGGCTCTGGGGTTGAAAAAGCAGATTTGAACAACAGTGTTTATCAAGTTTTAATTGGCTTGGCTGCAGTAAAAGATTGCGCACAACCTTGCGAAAGTTCTGGCTACGATGTGTTACCCGCAAATCGTGATTTAGCAGGAGCGGAAATTGAATTGGTAGATATGGATGCGCGCGAATCACGTTTAAAAGATGCGCTTGCGCAAGTAGCTACTGACTACGACTTCATCTTGATTGATTGCCCGCCTGCTTTGTCATTGTTAACACTCAATGGATTGTGTGCTGCGAATGGCGTCATCGTACCAATGCAGTGTGAGTACTTTGCGCTAGAAGGCTTGTCGGATTTGGTAAACACCATTAAACAAGTGCATGCCAATTTAAATCCTGACCTGGTGATTATCGGTTTATTGCGAGTGATGTTTGATGCGCGCATGACCTTGCAACAGCAAGTATCCGATCAGTTAATAGAACACTTTGGAGATAAGGTCTTTAAGGCGATTATTCCTCGTAATGTCAGGCTTGCCGAGGCGCCATCTTATGGCCTTCCGGGCGTTGCGTTTGACAAGACATCGCGCGGTGCAAAAGCATATTTAGAATTTGGCGCCGAGATGGTTGAGCGCATCAAACACATGTAATTTTTTAAGAAGATAGAACATCATGGTTGCCATTAAGAAAAAAGGTTTGGGCAGGGGTTTAGAGGCCTTGCTCGGTGAGAAAGCTGCGCAAGCGAACTCTTCCGCAGAAATAAACCGTTTGCCCTTAACTGCATTGCAAGCGGGTAAATACCAGCCACGTCAAAAAATGGAAACGGGCGCACTTCAAGAATTGGCGGAGAGCATTCGAGAACAAGGTGTGATGCAACCGCTCTTGGTGAGAATGGTAAGCGCTGGTAAGTACGAAATTATTGCTGGTGAAAGACGCTTTCGTGCCGCCACGCTTGCCGGCTTAAAAGAAGTTCCTGTTTTGGTTTCTGATGCTGATGATCAAGCCGCAGCCGCAATGGCTTTGGTAGAGAATATGCAACGTGAGGACTTAAACCCTCTAGAGGAGTCACAGGGTTTGGCGCGTTTGATCGAAGAATTTGGTTTTACGCATGAACAGGCTGCAAAAGCAGTGGGCAAGTCCCGTAGCGCCATTAGTAATTTATTGCGCTTAGCACAGCTGGCCAAGCCTGTACAAGCAATGCTGTTGGCGGGTGATATTGATATGGGCCATGCCCGTGCGCTGTTGCCGCTTCCTGGTGCTAGCCAGGTTGCACTGGCACAGAAGATTGCCGCTCAAGGCCTTTCTGTGCGCGAAGCGGAAAGAATGGCTGCAGCGCTGGTAATTGCAGGCGGACAAATTGGGGACAAAAAAACAAAGACTAAGGCTGGTGAAGTTGTGCCGAGTCGTGATCCTGACATGCGCCGCTTAACCCAAGAAATCGCTGATTTAATTGGGTTAAATGCTGAATTTAAGTTCAAAGGCAAAGGTGGAGAGCTCAGAATTCGCTTTAGCCAGTTTGATGAGCTTGATTCCCTATTAAAAAAGCTGGGTATAGCGGCTGACTAGCTGCTCATTGGCAAAAGACTTTTGTGAATAACAAACCGCTCAATACCAAACGTGAATGGGATGAAATTGAGGAAGATTCCTTTAAAACCCTTAGCAAAGAAGAAATGGATGCCTTGCGTGCATCAAAGCCACGTAATTTTTCTTCAATCAATTCATGGTGGGTTGTTTTAAGTCAGGTAGCGGTTACTCTGGCGATTGCTGGAGCGTGCTTTGTTTTTTCCAGTCAAGCTGATAAAAGCGTTTATACTTATTCGGCTTTAGTAGGCGGTTTGATTGGATTTTTGCCTTCCGCGCTGTTTTTGATGCGAATAGAGGCGGCAAAGAAGAGTGTCAAACGCAGCCCCGGCGGCTTTTTGGCGGCAGTGGTTTCTGGCGAATTTATCAAAATCCTAGCAACTATCGTTTTGTTCATAGGCTTTGCCCTAAAGCAGCCTGATTTGAAATGGATCCCGTTGCTTGTTACTTATTTGGCTACCCTCAAGTGTTACTTGTTGGCGTGGTTTTGGAAGTAACAAGAAGCAAATAAACAAGGACAAGTAAGAGATGTCTAGTGAAGTTAACGCAGCAGCAGAAGTAGGCCACCACGCGGCTACAGAAGCGCTTACACCAACTGCTTACATTGCGGAACATCTGCAAAATCTCAACAATATTGGGGGGCCACAGGCATCCATTATTGACTTCAGCGTTATTCATTTCGATACCATGTTTTGGACCACCCTCATGGGTTTGGTCGCAGTCCTACTGCTGGTGATCGCTGCTCGCAAAGCTTCGCCAGGTGTCCCGGGCCGCTTTCAATGTTTGGTTGAAATGCTGGTTGAAATGGTCGAGACTCAATCCAAAGGGATTGTTCACGGTGACAGATCTTATATTGCCCCATTGGCCCTGTTTGTTTTTTGCTGGATCATTCTCTTAAATACTTTGGATTTAGTTCCGGTAGATTGGGTTGTTGGCGTCAATCACTTTATTGAAGGTTTTGGTGTGCACGTGCCGCACCATAAGATTGTTCCAACCACGGATCTAAATGCCACCCTCGGAATGTCTTTCTCAGTGTTGCTGTTGGTTTTCTTTTACAGCTTCAAGGTAAAAGGCGTTGGCGGATTTCTGCATGAGCTCATTTCTGCCCCTTTTGGCGCTAAGTGGTATTTGGCCCCATTTAATCTCATCCTCAACATCATTGAATATATTGCTAAAGGTGTTTCTTTAGGAATGCGACTTTTTGGCAATATGTATGCAGGCGAGTTGATATTTTTGTTGATCGCCCTTTTGGGAAGTATGTGGACCTTCAATTTAGATCTCTACATGCTCGGCTTTGTTGGCAACGTACTTGCTGGCTCTGCTTGGGCAATTTTCCATATTTTGGTGATTTTGTTGCAAGCCTTTATTTTCATGATGTTGACCTTGGTTTACATCGGCCAAGCGCATAGTCACCATTAACCTTTTTATTTTTAACCTCACCTTCAATACTTAGGAGTAAACATGCAAGCATTCTTAGCCAACATTCAAGGACTAACCGCTATCGGTATTGGCCTCATCATCGGCCTCGGCGCTTTAGGAGCCTGTTTGGGCATTGGCCTAATGGGTGGTAAGTTCATTGAGGGCGCTGCCCGTCAACCAGAACTCATCAACGAATTGCAAACCAAAATGTTCCTTTTGGCTGGTTTGATCGACGCTGCGTTCTTGATCGGCGTTGGTGTTGCAATGTTGTTTGCTTTCGCAAACCCACTGCTCGCAGTTATTAAGTAATTGTTTTGGCGTGGATGACCAACGGGTCATCCAACCGTTCTCAACAATACTGAAAGGAATATCGTGAATCTGAACGCGACCCTATTCGCGCAAATGATCGTCTTTTTTGTCTTATGGTGGGTGGTTGCACGTTTTGTGTGGCCTCCATTGGTTAAGGCATTAGACGAGCGTTCGACCAAAATTGCAGATGGCTTGGCTGCGGCCGAGCGCGGCAAAGAAGAATTAGCACTCGCAAATAATGCGGCCGAGCAAGAGCTTTCTAAAGCACGTCAAGAAGGTATTCAGCGTGTGGCTGAAGCAGAAAAACGTGCGCAAATGTCAGCCGAAGAAATTCGTGCGAACGCACAAGCTGAAGCTGCGCGCATCATCTCGCAAGCAAAAGAAGATGCTGATCAACAAGTAACTCGTGCTCGTGAAGTATTGCGTGCGGAAGTGGCTGTGTTAGCCGTTAAAGGCGCTGAGCAGATTTTGCGTCGTGAAGTGGATGCAAAAGCCCACGGCGCATTGCTTGACCAACTTAAGGCAGAGCTTTGATATGGCTGAGTTAGCCACCATTGCACGTCCTTATGCTGAGGCACTTTTTCAAAGTGCTCAGTCTGCTGAACTTGCTTCGATGCTCGAGCAGTTGAATGAATTGGCTCAGCTCGCTGTGCTGCCGGAAGTCGCTGGTTTGTCTAATAATCCAAAAGTTTCTGCTGATGATTTGACTAAGCTTCTTTCCGGTATGGTCAAGACAAAGTTAGATGGCAAAGTTTCTAGCTTTTTAAGCCTTGTGAATCAAAGCCATCGTCTCGCAGCCATCCCTGAAATTGCAAGCCAATTTGAGTCGATGAAAAATAAAAGCGAAGGTGCAGCAGAAGTAATGATTACCAGCGCATTCCCTCTAGAGGGAAGTGCACTAAATGATTTGTTGTCAAGTTTGAAGAAGCGCTTTGGGGGTAAAGATTTGCGCCCAACTATTCAGGTTGATCCAGCATTGATTGGCGGTGTTCGCATTCAAGTTGGCGATGAAGTAATGGATAGTTCTGTAAAGGCACGGTTAGCTCAAATGCAAGCAAGTCTTGGCGCATAAGTTATCCCGATTAAGAACATACGAAATAAGACCCAGGAGTAAGTAATGCAACTCAACCCTTCCGAGATCAGCGAGCTGATCAAAAGCCGAATTAGCGAAATGGGCGTTGACACCCAGTCTCGCAATGAAGGTACTGTCATTTCAGTGACCGACGGTATTTGCCGCGTTCATGGCTTGTCAGGTGTTATGCAAGGCGAAATGTTGGAGTTCCCTAACAACACTATCGGCCTCGCCTTGAACCTTGAGCGTGATTCTGTTGGTGCTGTAGTGTTGGGTGAATACACCCACATTAAAGAAGGCGACCCCGTTAAATGTACGGGCCGCATTTTAGAAGTTCCCGTTGGCCCAGAGTTGCTCGGGCGCGTTGTTAACGCACTTGGTCAACCCATTGATGGTAAAGGCCCAATTAATACCAAGTTAACTGACTTTATTGAAAAAGTTGCTCCTGGCGTGATCGCACGTCAATCTGTTAGCCAGCCAGTACAAACGGGTTTGAAAGCGATTGACGCGATGGTTCCTATTGGCCGTGGTCAACGTGAGTTGATCATTGGCGACCGTCAAACTGGTAAGACAGCGGTTGCAGTTGACGCGATCATTAATCAAAAGGGCAAAGGCGTTTATTGCGTTTACGTGGCGATTGGTCAAAAGGCTTCTACTATTGCTAACGTGGTTCGCAAGCTCACAGAATTGGGCGCGATGGATTACACCGTAGTGGTTGCAGCGAGTGCTTCTGAGTCTGCAGCGATGCAATACCTCTCTGCATACGCAGGTTGCACCATGGGTGAATATTTCCGCGATCGTGGCGAAGATGCTTTGATTGTTTACGATGACTTGACCAAGCAAGCGGTTGCTTATCGTCAAATCTCCTTGTTGCTACGTCGCCCACCAGGTCGCGAAGCCTATCCTGGTGACGTGTTCTACCTCCACTCACGCTTGCTCGAGCGCGCTGCTCGTGTAAACGCTGAGTATGTTGAGAAGTTCACCAACGGCGCAGTAAAAGGTAAAACCGGTTCTTTGACTGCATTGCCAATTATTGAAACTCAAGCTGGTGACGTTTCTGCATTCGTTCCAACCAACGTGATTTCCATTACTGACGGTCAGATCTTCTTGGAAACTGATTTGTTCAACGCTGGTGTGCGTCCTGCGATTAACGCCGGTATTTCTGTTTCCCGCGTTGGTGGTGCAGCACAAACTAAAGTCATTAAGAAATTGTCTGGTGGTATTCGTACCGACTTAGCGCAATACCGTGAATTGGCAGCGTTTGCTCAGTTCGCCTCAGATCTTGACGAAGCAACCCGCAAGCAGCTTGAGCGCGGTCGTCGTGTTACTGAATTGTGTAAGCAGGCTCAATATAAGCCGCTTCAAGTTTGGGAAATGGCTGCTTCACTCTATGCCGTGAACAATGGTTTTTTTGACGATATCGAAGTGAAGAATGTATTGCCGTTTGAAAAGGGCTTACAAGATCATTTGAAATCTAAATATGCAGATTTAGTTGGCCGCATCGAAGAAACTAAAGATTTGAGCAAAGAAGACGAAGCCGCTTTGCGTGCTGCGATTGAGGACTACAAGCGTTCAGCAGCCTTCTAAGGACGCATAGAGATCATGGCCGGCACAAAAGAGATACGATCAAAGATCAAGAGCGTGCAAAACACGCGCAAGATCACGAAGGCAATGGAAATGGTCGCCGCATCCAAGATGCGTCGCGCCCAGGAGCGCATGCGTAATGCGCGCCCATATGCTGAAAAAATTCGTGAAATTGTGGCCAATCTTTCTAAAGCAAATCCTGAGTACCGCCCTGCTTACATGGCGACTCGTGAAGTAAAGAAAGTTGGCACGATCTTGGTTACAACAGACAAAGGCTTATGCGGCGGTTTGAATACCAACGTACTGCGTTTGATTGCTAACCAAGTGCGTGAGTTGCAAGACAAAAATGTTGGTATTGAGTACACCGCGATTGGTTCAAAAGGCCTGCAATTTCTGAATCGTTCAAAAGCGAAACTCATTTCTCAAACAATCCAAATTGGTGACACACCGCATTTAGATGTTTTGATTGGCGCAATTACTGCCCAGTTAGAGGCGTTTGAGAGAGGTGAGATTGATGCGGTCTATTTGGCATATACCCGTTTTGTAAATGCAATGAAACAAGAGCCTGTTTTAGAGAAGCTTTTGCCTTTAGAGCCAGCTGCTTTGACTCCTGAAGATAAAGCAGGCCCCTCTTGGGATTACATCTATGAGCCTGACGCTGAGTCCATCTTAAATGGCCTGTTGAAGCGTTACGTTGAAGCAATGATTTACCAAGCCGTTGCTGAAAACATGGCTTCTGAGCAATCTGCACGCATGGTCTCAATGAAGGCCGCTTCAGATAATGCGAAGAACGTGATTGGCGAATTGCAATTGGATTACAACAAAACACGACAAGCTGCCATTACCAAAGAGTTGTCAGAAATTGTTGGTGGAGCGGCTGCTGTTTAAGCGGTCAGCGTTTAGGAATACAAAGAATTTAGGAATTAAGAGCGGAGAAAGCGATGAGTAACGGAAATATCGTGCAATGTATCGGTCCAGTGGTGGACATTCAGTTCCCACGCGACAAAATGCCAAACATTTATGATGCGTTGACATTAGTTGAAAGCGGTGAAAAATCATTTGCTGAAAAAGGTTTGACCTTTGAAGTTCAGCAACAAATCGGTGACGGCGTAGTTCGCGCGATTGCAATGGGTGCAAGCGATGGCTTGCGTCGTGGCATGGAAGTGAAATCTACTGGTAAGCCAATTTCTGTTCCAGTTGGCCCAGCAACACTTGGCCGGATTATGGATGTATTGGGTCGCCCAATTGATGATGCAGGCCCAATTGCTACTGAAGAGCGTCGCGCTATTCACCAGCCAGCACCAAAGTTTGATGAACTATCCCCTTCTGTTGATCTGCTCGAAACCGGCATTAAGGTGATCGACTTGGTTTGCCCATTCGCTAAAGGCGGTAAGGTTGGCTTGTTCGGTGGTGCGGGTGTTGGTAAGACCGTCAACATGATGGAATTGATTAATAACATTGCTAAACAACACTCAGGTTTATCAGTGTTTGCTGGTGTTGGTGAGCGTACTCGTGAAGGTAATGACTTCTATCACGAGATGAAAGAATCTAACGTTATCGATAAAGTGGCGATGGTGTTTGGTCAGATGAATGAGCCTCCAGGTAACCGTTTGCGCGTTGCGTTGACAGGTTTGACTATGGCTGAAGCATTCCGTGACGAAGGCCGTGATATTTTGTTCTTCGTTGACAACATCTACCGTTACACATTGGCTGGTACTGAAGTTTCTGCCTTGCTTGGTCGTATGCCTTCTGCTGTGGGTTACCAGCCTACATTGGCTGAAGAGATGGGTAAGTTGCAAGAGCGTATTACCTCTACGAAGACGGGTTCTGTTACTTCTATTCAAGCCGTTTACGTTCCTGCGGATGACTTGACTGATCCGTCACCAGCGACAACCTTCTTGCACTTAGACTCTACTGTTGTTCTGTCACGTGATATTGCTGCTTTGGGTATTTATCCAGCGGTTGACCCACTTGACTCCACCAGCCGTCAGCTCGACCCGCAAGTGGTTGGTCAAGAGCACTATGAAGTAGCTCGCTCGGTTCAGATGACATTACAACGCTACAAAGAGTTGCGTGACATTATTGCGATTTTGGGTATGGACGAATTGTCTCCCGAAGACAAGTTAGCCGTGGCTCGTGCTCGTAAGATTCAACGTTTCTTGTCCCAGCCTTTCCACGTTGCTGAGGTTTTCACTGGTTCACCAGGTAAATACGTTCCATTGAAAGAAACCATCCGTGGCTTCAAGATGATCGTCAGTGGTGAGTTGGATCACTTGCCAGAGCAAGCGTTCTACATGGTGGGTTCAATTGATGAAGCCATCGAGAAAGCCAAGAAGCTTTAATCGATTTCATCTAGGGAAATTATGTCAACCATACGCGTCGATGTAGTAAGTGCTGAGCACTCTATTTTTAGCGGGGAAGCCAAATTTGTCGCGCTTCCTGGCGAAACTGGTGAGCTCGGCATTTTGCACGGCCACACTCCTTTGATCACACGTATTCGTCCAGGTTCAGTTCGTATTGAAAAAGCCGATGGTGACGAAGAGTTCGTTTTCGTGGCGGGTGGCTATTTAGAGGTTCAGCCAGACCACGTGACCGTATTAGCAGATACTGCTATTCGAGGCCATGATCTTGATGAAGCCAAAGCGCTCGAAGCTAAGAAGCGTGCTGAAGAAGCCATGCAAAACCGTGGCACCGATTTTGATTTGGCTTTGGCTCAGTCCGAGTTCGCTATGGCAGCTGCACAGTTGGCTGCTATCGCCCGCTTCCGTCGCAAAAAGTAAGCGCTGGTTATCCCCTTGCTGTTAAACGACCGTTTTTTAAAAGCCTGCTTGGGTGAAGCGGTTGATCAAACACCGCTTTGGCTCATGCGCCAAGCTGGGCGATACCTTCCTGAATACAATGCTACACGGGCTAAGGCAGGAAGTTTTTTAGGGCTTGCAAAAAATCCTGCATACGCGACTGAAGTAACACTTCAGCCCTTAGATCGCTATCCATTGGATGCAGCTATTTTATTCTCTGATATTTTGACTGTCCCAGATGCTATGGGATTGGGATTGAAATTTACTGCTGGTGAAGGCCCGAGCTTTGATCATCCGCTTCGTACTGAAGAAGCGGTTAAGAAATTACGCGTAGCAGATATGGGTGAGCTCAAGTACGTATTTGATGCTGTCTCTGAGATCCGTAAAGCTTTGATCCAGAATGGCAAACAACGCGTTCCTTTGATTGGCTTCTCAGGAAGCCCATGGACATTAGCTTGCTACATGATTGATGGTTCAAGTTCAGATGATTTCCGTCATGCCAAGACGATGATGTTTAGTCGCCCTGATTTGTTGCAGCATGTTCTAGATATCAATGCACAATCGGTTGCCGCTTATCTCACTGAGCAATTAAAAGCGGGCGCACAGGCGTTGATGATTTTTGATACTTGGGGTGGAATGCTGCCAGATGGTTGGTATCAAAAAATGTCTTTGGCCTCGATGCAAAAAGTGATTGCATTGTTACCGCGTGAGCATGAAGGTAGAAAAATTCCAGTGATCATGTTCACAAAAGGCGGTGGCATCTGGTTAAACGATATGGCACAAGTTGGCGCTGATGTCATTGCCATTGACTGGACTATGTCTCTCAGTCGCGCACGTAAACAGTTGCTGTCTTTAAATAAGCCTTTGGCGTTACAAGGTAATCTGGATCCTCTGATTTTGTTCTCAGAGCCTGAGCAGATCGCTCAGCAGGCAAGTACATTACTAGATGATTTGGCGAGTGCCCCAACTCTCAAGCCAGGTCTCCATCCATTGGATGGACATGTATTTAATCTGGGTCACGGGATCTCTCAATTTACCCCGCCAGAAAGCGTAACTGCTTTAACAGAAACCGTTATTCAGCACTCCAGGGCTCTTAGATCAAAGCAATAATCCATAGTATTTGCTAACTTTCAGTATTTTTAGACAAAAGTTATGCACAATTTTGGTCATAATTCAAAATTCAGTGAGATTCCGATTAAAGATGAACTTTAACTTTCGGAAGTTCTTATAAGTTATTGATTTATATGATTATCTGGCTATTGGGCTCAAAATGAGTGCTAGCACAGATTGCTGGTAAATTAGCTTATAAATCATCATTCTTGGATGATATCCACAGACTTATCCACAAGCAAAATAGAAAAAAGAAGTAAATGCCCTTACCCATTGTGGTTCAAGTAGTTGTCGATAAGCCCTTGGCCCAGGGTTTTGATTATTTGTGGAATAAAGAGGTGCTGGGGGCCGACCCAGAGATTGGCCATATTGTTGAAGTTCCTTTTGGGCGCTCAACTTTGGTTGGCGTGGTGATAAAAGTTAGTACTCACTCTGATTTTGATAAATTAAAGGGTATAACTAAGCTTTCCCCATTGCCGCTGCTAGATCCAGCGACACTCAGACTAATGAATTTTGCTAGCCAGTATTACATTCATGGACTTGGGGAAACCATCATTCCAGCAATTCCACAGATGTGGAAAAAGCCAGCAGATTGGGAAAAAATACCTGCAAAGTTAATGCTAGGCGAAACAAAGAAAAAGAAAAAAGAAGAGCCCAAACTAAGCGAGGGTTATATCAGCGAAGCGCAGTTAAATGAAGCTCAAGAGTTAGCCTTAAAAGATTTGCGAGCCAATGTCATTGCGCAAGAATTTAAAGTAGCCCTACTTCAAGGTCAAACTGGTAGCGGAAAGACCGCTGTGTTTTTAAATTGGCTAAAAACCATTCTTCAGAATGACAATTCTCAAGCATTAATTTTGGTGCCGGAGATTAACTTAACGCCACAGTTAGAGCGCAGGGTGCGCGTTTATTTTCCGGATAAGAAAATGGTAGTGCTCCATAGTGGCGTGAGCGAAAAAAAACGTGGCATTGCTTGGTATGAAGCGCTTACTGGAAAAGCGCAAATCATTTTGGGTACAAGATTGGCGGTATTAACTCCATTACCGAATCTACGTGCAATTGTGGTTGATGAAGAGCATGACCCATCTTATAAGCAACAAGATGGAATTCGTTACTCGGCTAGAGATTTGGCCGTTTGGCGTGCACACGATTTAAAGGTTCCGATATTGCTTTCTTCAGCTACGCCCTCACTTGAAACTTGGATGGCAGCCAAATCAGGACGCTATCAGTATCTGCGCTTAGACCAACGAGCACAGGGCGCGAGCCTACCAAAAGTGCATTTAATTAATACACGAGATCCACAGAATCAGTTTAGTCCTGGAGATATTGATAGGCCCACAGCAAAAATTTCATTGAGTAAGCCCTTGGTAAATGCAATGAATAAAAATTTGCAAGATAAAAAGCAAAGCCTAGTATTGATTAATCGAAGAGGCTATGCACCGGTGTTGAGCTGTAGTGCGTGCTCATGGTTATCGAAGTGTCAACAATGCAGTTCATATATGGTGATGCATAAGGCAGGCGCTTTAGGACGTAAGCCAGTGTTAAGCTGCCACCACTGTGGCTTGGTTAAGCCCATTCCTAGTCATTGTCCTGATTGTGGTAATGCCGATTTAAAAACGTTGGGCCAAGGTACCCAAAAGTTAGAGGATGCTATTGAAGAGGTCTGGCCTAAGGCAAGAGTTCTCCGGGTGGATACAGACTCTAGTCGCAAGAGCAAAGGTGCGGAGGAGCTGTTTCAAGAAATTCATGATGGGAATGTAGACATCGTAGTTGGCACTCAAATGATTGCTAAAGGACATGACTACCAAAACATTGGCATGGTTGCAGTGCTAGATGCGGATAGCCGTTTGTTCTCCCAAGATTTTCGAGCAGCAGAAAGACTATTTGCACAGCTCGTTCAGGTGGCGGGCAGAGCTGGAAGGGCTAACAAAGATGGAGAGCAGAGTGGTGATATTTATATCGAAACCCAATTTCCGGAAGCGGCAGTATTTCAGTATTTGTTAAGGCATGATGTTGATGGATTTCTATCTCACATTGCTAGCGAGCGAGATGAGGCTAAATTACCGCCCTTCTCTTATCAGGGCTTGGTCCACGCTGAAGCCAAGAGTTTGGATAAGGCAATTGGGTTTTTGAGTTCTATAAAAGCACGCTTAAGAGATCAGGGCCTGATTACACAGGGTCTCCGGGTCTACGACCCCGTTCCCAAAAGCATTATGCGGGTCGCTGGAAATGAGCGTGCTCAGCTGGTCATCGAGTCCGATGATCGTAGGCAACTGCAGGATGTTCTAGAGGCAATCGATCGCGATTTGCGAGATAGCTCTCAAGGACGCATTAGCAAACTTGAGCGCATTCGTTGGTTGATTGAGCGTGACCCAATCTCAATCTAATGTTTACGCTCCAGGGCCTGAGCTGTATTTTTCTAAACTCATGAGTTGATTGAATTCTGAAATAAGACTGTCGTCTGAGCTCGCTTTGATTTTGAATAACCAAACTGCATACGGTTTTTCATTGACAAGCTCGGGAGAGGCTTCGACTTCCGCATTGAGCTCAACAATTTCACCGCTCACTGGCGCATGAATATCGCTCGCTGCTTTGACAGACTCGATTACCGCAATGGCTTCGCCCTGCTTGACTAGTTGACCAATCTTAGGCGCTTGAAAGAACATTACATCTCCCAAGGCTTCTTGAGCATGATTGCTAATCCCAACCCACACTAGGCCATCACTTTCCATATCGGCCCACTCATGAGTTTCTGCAAATTTAAATGTATCTTGGCTGTTCATGTTTTATCCTTTGAGAACATTTTATGCGTAGTCCCATAAACTAGCTTTGATTGAAAAATTCACATATGCCAATTAAATTAGGAATTGTCCCAGTTACTCCGTTTGAGCAAAACTGCTCGATTCTGGTCTGTCAGGAGACTGGGGATGCTGCCGTGGTTGATCCAGGTGGTGATATTGAAAAGATTCTTGATGGTGTTCAACAAATGGGCGGCAATGTAAAAAAGATTTTGTTGACCCATGGACATTTAGATCACTGCGCCTGTGCTAAAGATTTGGCTGATCAGTTGGGCGTTCCCATTGAAGGCCCCCAGGAGGATGAACGTTTTTGGATTGAGCGGTTGCCTGAGCAGACTGTGCGTTTTGGTTTTGGTCATGCAAAAGTATTTGAGCCAAATCGTTGGCTCAATGATGGCGATCATGTTCAAGTTGGCAATGTTAATTTAGAAGTATTGCATTGCCCTGGACATACGCCGGGCCACGTTGTCTTTTTTGACAAAGAAGATCGTCTAGCCATCGTGGGTGATGTTCTGTTTGCAGGTTCAATTGGCAGAACAGATTTTCCGCGCGGCAATCATGCTGACTTGATCAACGCAATTAAAACAAAACTTTTGCCGCTTGGGGATGATGTGCAGTTTGTACCCGGACATGGGCCCATGTCTACATTTGGACAAGAACGCAAAACTAACCCCTATGTTGGGGATGGCACTTAAAACAGTAAAACGAAAAAATTAGGCTTTTGCTGAACCGGTACGGTGGGTACGGTTATAGAGGCAGCTAGCGCAAATCCAGCGTTGCTTACGATTGCTAGTCGGAATCCATGTGCCACCCTCAAGTCGTTTTTCGCGACTGCAAGAAGAGCAAAACTTAAGGCTCTGGGAAGAATCTTGGGTAACTGCTGGAGTCGAGGTAGTCATGGGCAATCCGGGTAAGGCAAATCTTTATACAGAGGTCTATTTTACCCGTTTTGTCCTGCTGGTATTGGGGTTAAGACAACCCGGACAGAATCGGCTGTCTTGTTACCGTCAAAATCCAGCCAAGCCTTGTTTTCAAAGTCGTAGAGCTTGCATTTGCGAGCGGTATCAAAATACCAGCCCCAAGAGAACTTTTGAACAAAAATACGCTCTGGAAGGATGGTTTCAAGGGTTTTTTGGGCCTCTGTGAGACGATAGAGGGGCACGCTCATGTCTACGTGATGGGCAGTGTGCTCCATGATATGGTGCATTAAAGCACCCCAAATCCAGTTAAAAGTCAGGTGAACTGTAGTTGACACAAAAGGCTGGGCGCGGAGCCATTCAGATTTTTTGTCATACCAAGAGACGGAAGGATGGGTGTGGTGAACATAGACCACAAATCCAATCATGCCATTCCAGAATAAGAATGGCACTGCAAAACCAGTCACTAAACCCACCAAAATGGATTGATCGGTAGCGATTGCGCCGGCAATGAGACAGCCAATCCAGACTATTCCGAAGGCGCTTACGAGCAAATTATCTTTAAGGAAAATGGGGCGGTCGCCAGGTTTGTTATGTGCATTGGGGAAGTATTCACGTCTCCACCAAATTTCAATAAGGTAGTAGAAAACAGGGCCCCAACCACTGCGATACAGGCGCTCTAGAGCTTTCCGGCCAGGGGACAGTGCGTCATATTCTGCTTTTGATAACGGCGCCCAAACAAAGTCAAAACCCTTCAAATTGGTTTGGCCGTGGTGCACTACGTTATGGCCAACATCCCAAAGGCTATATGGAGTCAGGGATGGCAAGAATGCAATGCGACCCAACACCTTATTGAGCTCACGACTCGGTGTGAAGCTTTGATGGCATGCATCGTGACCCAAAATAAAAATGCGACCGGTTACAAAACCAGCAACCACCCCAAAAATGATTTTGAGCAGAACGTTCTCAACGAAAATCGTCCCAGCGATACAGCTGAGCCATAAAAAAGCATCGATCATGAGCAACATGATCGCGCGCCCAGTTTCACCTTGTGCCATTGGAATTAACCAACTCCGAATAATCTTTCGGTGTGGCAAGGGCGCCTCAGGATGCAAAGGATTTGTCAGAGAGGGCTCTGAAAGGGCTGAATTTAGATGTGTAGACACGATAAGAATCAATAATTTAGACCCAAATGATAGCGGTTTTCATAGTTTTGCGCATAATGTAGGTCAAATACCCCTTCTGTTTTGGCGCGCCCGGCAGGAATCGAACCTGCGACCCTTGGCTTCGGAGGCCAATACTCTATCCACTGAGCTACGGGCGCCAGGAAAACTGGCTACCCCGCTATTGTAAGTGCCTCTATCCTTGCTCTCTAGTTATAATCACCGCAAATCAACCCTACAACGCATTAAAAGATAAATTCTTATGAGCAACGAGCACGGAAACCTTATTAAGTCCCCAAAACAACTCATCATCGTGGTGTTTGCAAGCTTTTTTGTGCCCTTGATTATTATTTTGTTGTTGATGGTGTTTGTGAATAACGGTAAGCGTGGCGATTCTTCTAGCACCTCCGAAGCGCTTATTAAGCCGGTGGCCCAGTTGAATGTGCAAGAGGCCAGCAGCACACCGGCCCCTAATGCCAAATAAAATTTTTTAGTATTCGAAAAAGCTGGCTATATGCCAGCTTTTTTATTGCTCTGAATTGCTATCTTTCGCGTCAAGTGCAATTTGATAGGCATCTTTTTTTGTTAAGCCCAACACTTGTGAAAGTACTGCTGCGATCTCTTTGCTGCCTAGATATGGGTTTAATGCATTTGCCCAACGCATTAGAGAGGCATGCTCTGGAGCCTCGTCAGCATTGGCGTGGCGCCCTGCAATCAGTATGATGAATTCACCTTTAAGGCTCTCAGCATTTTCAATCCAAGATTCAATTTCTTGGGCCTGAATGGAAACAAGTTGCTCAAATTTTTTAGTGAGCTCACGGCAAATAAAAACTTGGCGCTCTTTTTCTAATGACCCGGCAAGAAACAGAAGTGTTTCACGAATATTGTGCGGTGACTCAAAGAAGATGCTCGTTTTTTTGCTGCTGCAAATATCGTGCAAAAGCACATCGCGGTCTTTAGTTTTATGTGGCCAAAAACCCAAGAATTGAAATTGACCATCGGAGTTGAGCATGACAGACCCCGATACAGATATGGCGCAGGATACCGAGCTGGCACCAGGAATCGGAATGACACGAAAGCCGGCTTTTTGCACTTCGTCTACAAGTCGAGCGCCAGGATCTGAAACCCCGGGAGTCCCAGCATCCGAAATATAAGCCCAGCGCTCATCGTTGGCTAGGTGTTGGATCACTGTTTGGGCGCCGCCAAGCTCATTGTGCGCATGCAAGGCCAAACATTTTTTATGAATGCCAAATTGCTGCAGTAGTGCGGCACTATGTCTAGTGTCTTCACAAGCGATGCCATCTACTGAATTTAGGACGTGAAGTGCGCGTAAGGTAATGTCACCTAAATTGCCAATCGGCGTAGCAATCATATACAAGGCCCCAGCAGGTAAATCCTGTTGCTTTAAAAAATCCAATGAGCCTAGTTCCATAGGGATATTGTCTGCTGAAGGTTAATCAATAAGCAAGAGAATACGTTGCTTTTGAGTTAAGCTGATTGCATCAGAATTTAGGCTTGCTTTGGCGCATAATATTGCTATGGATAAAGACACTATTGAACGTTTGCGCAAGCGCGCCTCTCAACATTTTTTAGACAGTATTGCGGTAAAGCAAGAGGCTGAAAAAATTCTTCCAGAGTCTGTGGCACATGGTGTGCAGGCGATGGTCGATTGTTTGAAGGCTGGCGGTAAAGTGATGGCTTGTGGCAATGGTGGCTCGGCAGCAGATGCACAACACTTTGCCGCTGAGTTGATGGGTCGATTTGAAAGAGAGCGCCAAGAGTTGGCTGCAGTTGCACTGACAACGGATACCTCGATCCTGACTGCGATTGGCAATGATTACAGCTATGACGAAGTCTTCAGCAAGCAAGTGCGTGGCCTTGGAAAAAAAGGCGACATTCTCTTGGGAATTTCGACGTCTGGTAACTCTAAGAACGTAATTAAAGCAATCGAAGCTGCAAAAAAAATTGGGATCAAAATTATTGCGCTTACTGGCAATGGCGGTGGAAAGATTGCGGCACTACTGGATAAGGATGATATTCATTTATGTGCGCCCTCAACTCGTACTGCGAGAATTCAAGAAACTCACTTAGTTTTACTGCATAGCCTGTGTGATGGCGTTGATCATATTTTGCTCGATTAATTTTTTTAAACACGCTAAAGAAATGCATATGCAAATTCAATCTTTCAGAAAATTAGTCATTGCTGTAGTAATGACATCTCAATTATCTGCATGCGGAGTTTTGGCTGTAGGTGGCGTTGCTGCGGGTGCAAGCGTCATGGCTGATCGTCGTACTCCAGGAGTGCAAGCAATTGATAATGGTATTGAGTTGGAGGCGAATGCTGCGCTTGGCAAAAAGTTTGGTGATAACGCACACATTAACGTGGCCTCATTCAATCAAAAAGTATTGCTGACAGGCGAAGTAAAAGATGCTGGTATCAAAAGCGAAGCAGGCGCATATGTAAAGGCGATGAAGAACGCGCGCACCGTTTTTAATGAATTGATCATTGGCTCTAACAGCACATATACAGCACGTGCTAACGATTCTTATCTTGAGTCGAAAATAAAAACCCAGATGATCTTTACAGATCAATTGCCATCAAACTCTATGTCGATTATTGCCGAGGGATCAAGCGTCTATCTGATGGGCATCTTGACGCAGAACGAAGCTGACTTAGCAAAAAAAGTAGCTAGCAATACAAATGGTGTGAAAGATGTTTATGTTTACTTTGACTTAATTTCTGTAGAAGAAAAAAATCGTCTAGAAAAGCAAGGCAAGGCCGATCAAACAACGCCAAACAGCCCGCCTAAATTCCAGTAATTTTTTTGGGTTAGTGATGTCCGCAATGCGAGTAATTGTAAAAATAGTTTTTATATTTACAGCGCTTGCTTATTTCATTCCCCATGCGCATGCAGACAGCGAGGATCAAAAAGCATTTACGCTTGCAAAGCAAAATGCTTGCTTAGGTTGTCATGCTCTTGACAGAAAAATAGTGGGACCAAGCTTCCAATCCGTTGCGCAAAAATATAAAAGCAATCCAAATGCGCAAGCATTTTTGAAAAATAAAATCGCTAAAGGTGGTGCAGGCTCTTGGGGGGTTGTGCCCATGCCCGCGAATTCAAAGTTAAATGAAGCGGATTTATCTTTACTGGTTAGCTGGATATTGCGGGGTACACCGAGTCAAAATTGATGTGAGAATTCAGCGCGCATCAATCTATTTAGCTCAGCGTGCGTGACGAGGTCTGCCTAAGAACCACCACCAAGCTTGATTCGCCAACTTCAAGTTTTCTTTTAGGGCGTAATCAAAGTCTGCCCACTGCTCATTAGCGGCCTCCTCAACAATCGTCCCAGAGTTTGCTGGTGGCAATTTGAGATACGCATCAGCATCACCGTAGGCATATTCAACTGTCATGCCAGCTTTTTGAGCTAGATGCATCATTGCTTTGTTGTTAGCTAGGCAGTGAACATAAAGCGTTTGAATATTGCTATTACGTGAGTGCACTGCAGAGCGTTGCAGCAGAGCGGTTCCAAGCCCCTGCGCCCTTCCCTCTGGCAATACGGATACGCCAAATTCAGCGGCGTGAGCTTGCCCTTTGATTTCAGGCAAATACGCTAGATGCGCCATGCCAATGAGCCTTAAATCATGGTCAAAGACGCCAAAAACAGCATCTCGCTTGAAATTAAGGCTCTCAACATAGTGATGAATAACTTCATCAGGGGTCTGGGTGCCAAAACGTAAGCGACGATCTTCAGCGCCCAACTGCAATAGATGGTTCAGAATTTCTGACCTGTGGCCTGCATGAAGCTCTCGAACTGGCACGGCCTTCCCTGCCATATAAGGCTGGGTAGATAAGTGATCGTTTGCTAAGTTATTATTGTGCATAGCAACATTTTAGCAGAAAAGCAGGAAAAATTAAGGGTTTTCCCTAGGGTGTGGACTATCTGCAAATAAGCATCAAAAATCTAGGTTTAGCGCCCTTCCTTTTTACGCAAAAGCTCTAAAAAGAGGAAATATCTAAAAAAGTTGAAAAATTTTTCAAAATTTATCCCATTGATTTCATTGGTTTTATTTGAAAAGTCAGAAAAATCTTCGTCTTTTATAGGAAAAAGAGTGGGAAAGGTGTTGACAACCCTATTCGGGTATGTCATAGTCTCGCTTCTTCGCTGAATGTTTTTGAAAAACGATACAGCCCTCTTTAAAAATTAGTCAACCGATAATTGTGGGTACTAGGCGAAAGCATCCAGTCCTTCGGGACAGATGTAAACAAATAGTACTCATAGACAGTAAAAAGATTTGGTTTTATTACCAAGTCAATTTCTTGAATGAGTGCGACGATCCGCAAGGATCACAGGAATTGAACTGAAGAGTTTGATCCTGGCTCAGATTGAACGCTGGCGGCATGCCTTACACATGCAAGTCGAACGGCAGCACGGGTGCTTGCACCTGGTGGCGAGTGGCGAACGGGTGAGTAATACATCGGAACGTACCTTATCGTGGGGGATAACGCAGCGAAAGCTGTGCTAATACCGCATACGCCCTGAGGGGGAAAGCGGGGGATCGAAAGACCTCGCGCGATTAGAGCGGCCGATGCCTGATTAGCTTGTTGGTGGGGTAAAAGCCCACCAAGGCGACGATCAGTAGCTGGTCTGAGAGGACGATCAGCCACACTGGGACTGAGACACGGCCCAGACTCCTACGGGAGGCAGCAGTGGGGAATTTTGGACAATGGGGGCAACCCTGATCCAGCAATGCCGCGTGAGTGAAGAAGGCCTTCGGGTTGTAAAGCTCTTTTGTCAGGGAAGAAACACCGGCTCTAACACAGTCCGGGAATGACGGTACCTGAAGAATAAGCACCGGCTAACTACGTGCCAGCAGCCGCGGTAATACGTAGGGTGCGAGCGTTAATCGGAATTACTGGGCGTAAAGCGTGCGCAGGCGGTTATACAAGACAGGCGTGAAATCCCCGGGCTTAACCTGGGAATGGCGCCTGTGACTGTATAGCTAGAGTGTGTCAGAGGGGGGTAGAATTCCACGTGTAGCAGTGAAATGCGTAGATATGTGGAGGAATACCAATGGCGAAGGCAGCCCCCTGGGATAACACTGACGCTCATGCACGAAAGCGTGGGGAGCAAACAGGATTAGATACCCTGGTAGTCCACGCCCTAAACGATGCTGACTAGTTGTTCGGGATTTACATCCTGAGTAACGTAGCTAACGCGTGAAGTCAGCCGCCTGGGGAGTACGGTCGCAAGATTAAAACTCAAAGGAATTGACGGGGACCCGCACAAGCGGTGGATGATGTGGATTAATTCGATGCAACGCGAAAAACCTTACCTACCCTTGACATGTCACTAACGAAGTAGAGATACATTAGGTGCTCGTAAGAGAAAGTGAACACAGGTGCTGCATGGCTGTCGTCAGCTCGTGTCGTGAGATGTTGGGTTAAGTCCCGCAACGAGCGCAACCCTTGTCTTTAGTTGCTACGCAAGAGCACTCTAAAGAGACTGCCGGTGACAAACCGGAGGAAGGTGGGGATGACGTCAAGTCCTCATGGCCCTTATGGGTAGGGCTTCACACGTCATACAATGGTGCATACAGAGGGTTGCCAACCCGCGAGGGGGAGCTAATCTCAGAAAATGCATCGTAGTCCGGATCGTAGTCTGCAACTCGACTACGTGAAGCTGGAATCGCTAGTAATCGCGGATCAGAATGTCGCGGTGAATACGTTCCCGGGTCTTGTACACACCGCCCGTCATACCATGGGAGTGGGTTTTGCCAGAAGCCGTTAGCCTAACCGCAAGGGGGGCGACTGCCACGGCAGGGTTCATGACTGGGGTAAAGTCGTAACAAGGTAGCCGTATCGGAAGGTGCGGCTGGATCACCTCCTTTCTAGAGAAAAGATGCTGGAGCTATAGTGCCCACACTTATCGGTTGACAATAAAAGCCACGGGTCTGTAGCTCAGCTGGTTAGAGCACTGTGTTGATAACGCAGGGGTCGTAGGTTCAAGTCCTACCAGACCCACCAATCAGCGTTGATATGGACTTAGTGGACGTTGGGGGATTAGCTCAGCTGGGAGAGCACCTGCTTTGCAAGCAGGGGGTCGTCGGTTCGATCCCGTCATCCTCCACCAACATCTAAATGTCAAAACTAAGCGAATACTGAATCGTTTAGTTTTGCCATTTATGGCTGTTCTTTAAAAATTTGAGTAAGCAAAGTGTCAAATGTTTCTTTGAGAGGACATTTGACAATGTAATAAGGGTAAAGATTGAATCATCAATCAGTAATATCAAACGAGTTTTACAAAGTTCTTAACAAGTACTTACAGTTTGGATTACGGCAAACATGTCAGAAGTAGAAGTAAAACCTGTAACAGGTGCTAGCAATGGTGCTCGTTATAGGATCAAGTGAATAAGTGCACATGATGGATGCCTTGGCGATTACAGGCGACGAAAGACGTTATAACCTGCGATAAGCCCCGGGGAGCTGGTAAATAAGCTTTGATCCGGGGATTTCTGAATGGGGAAACCCACCACTTTTGTGGTATCCATACCTGAATACATAGGGTATGAGAAGCGAACCTTGTGAACTGAAACATCTAAGTAGCAAGAGGAAAAGACATCAACCGAGATTCCCAAAGTAGTGGCGAGCGAAATGGGAAGAGCCTTCTAGTGATAGCTCAGTAATTAACAGAATGGAATGGAAAGTCCAACAATAAAGGGTGATAGTCCCGTATGTGAAAATTATTGAGTGGTACTAGGCTAGAGACAAGTAGGGCGGGACACGAGAAATCCTGTCTGAATATGGGGGGACCATCCTCCAAGGCTAAATACTCGTAATCGACCGATAGTGAACAAGTACCGTGAGGGAAAGGCGAAAAGAACCCCGGGAGGGGAGTGAAATAGATCCTGAAATTGTGTGCATACAAACAGTAGGAGCCTCGTAAGGGGTGACTGCGTACCTTTTGTATAATGGGTCAGCGACTTACATTCAGTAGCAAGCTTAACCGAATAGGGAAGGCGTAGCGAAAGCGAGTCCGAATAGGGCGCTAGTTGCTGGGTGTAGACCCGAAACCAGTTGATCTATCCATGGCCAGGTTGAAGGTGCGGTAACACGTACTGGAGGACCGAACCCACTAACGTTGAAAAGTTAGGGGATGAGCTGTGGATAGGGGTGAAAGGCTAAACAAAACTGGAAATAGCTGGTTCTCTCCGAAAACTATTTAGGTAGTGCCTCGTGTATCACTGTAGGGGGTAGAGCACTGTCATGGTAGTGGGGTCCATTGCGGATTACTGCGCCATAGCAAACTCCGAATACCTACAAGTGCAAGCACGGGAGACAGACATCGGGTGCTAACGTCCGGTGTCAAGAGGGAAACAACCCAGACCGCCAGCTAAGGTCCCTAATATATGCTAAGTGGGAAACGAAGTGGGAAGGCTAAAACAGTCAGGAGGTTGGCTTAGAAGCAGCCATCCTTTAAAGAAAGCGTAATAGCTCACTGATCGAGTCGTCCTGCGCGGAAGATGTAACGGGGCTAAGCATATAACCGAAGCTGCGGATCACAGCAATGTGATGGTAGGAGAGCGTTCTGTAAGCCTGTGAAGGTGTCTTGTAAAGGATGCTGGAGGTATCAGAAGTGCGAATGCTGACATGAGTAGCGATAAAGGGGGTGAAAAGCCCCCTCGCCGTAAGCCCAAGGTTTCCTGTTCAACGTTCATCGGAACAGGGTGAGTCGGCCCCTAAGGCGAGGCAGAGATGCGTAGCTGATGGGAACAAGGTTAATATTCCTTGACCATTGTTAGATGCGATGGGGGGACGGATCGCGGAAAGTTGTCCGGGTGTTGGATGTCCCGGTTCTTGCGTTGGAGATGGCTATTAGGTAAATCCGGTAGCGTAATTCAAGGGCGTGAGACGAGCGAATTTATTCGCGAAGCAATTGGAAGTGGTTCCAAGAAAAGCCTCTAAGCTTCAGTCTAACAAGACCGTACCGCAAACCGACACAGGTGGGCGAGATGAGTATTCTAAGGCGCTTGAGAGAACTCAGGAGAAGGAACTCGGCAAATTTGCACCGTAACTTCGGGATAAGGTGCGCCCTTGTAGTTTGACCGTGAACAACGGAAGGACGAAAGGGTTGCAATAAAAAGGTGGCTGCGACTGTTTAATAAAAACACAGCACTCTGCAAACACGAAAGTGGACGTATAGGGTGTGACGCCTGCCCGGTGCTGGAAGATTAAATGATGGGGTGCAAGCTCTTGATTGAAGTCCCAGTAAACGGCGGCCGTAACTATAACGGTCCTAAGGTAGCGAAATTCCTTGTCGGGTAAGTTCCGACCTGCACGAATGGCGTAACGATGGCCACACTGTCTCCTCCTGAGACTCAGCGAAGTTGAAATGTTTGTGATGATGCAATCTACCCGTGGCTAGACGGAAAGACCCCATGAACCTTTACTGTAGCTTTGCATTGGACTTTGAATCGGTCTGTGTAGGATAGGTGGGAGGCGTTGAAAGCGGAATGCTAGTTTCGCTGGAGCCAACCTTGAAATACCACCCTGATTTATTTGAGGTTCTAACCTTGGCCCGTTATCCGGGTCGGGAACAGTGCATGGTAGGCAGTTTGACTGGGGCGGTCTCCTCCCAAAGTGTAACGGAGGAGTACGAAGGTACGCTTGGTACGGTCGGACATCGTACCTAAAGTGCAATGGCAAAAGCGTGCTTAACTGCGAGACCGACAAGTCGAGCAGGTGCGAAAGCAGGTCATAGTGATCCGGTGGTTCTGTATGGAAGGGCCATCGCTCAACGGATAAAAGGTACTCTGGGGATAACAGGCTGATACCGCCCAAGAGTTCATATCGACGGCGGTGTTTGGCACCTCGATGTCGGCTCATCTCATCCTGGGGCTGTAGCCGGTCCCAAGGGTATGGCTGTTCGCCATTTAAAGAGGTACGTGAGCTGGGTTTAAAACGTCGTGAGACAGTTTGGTCCCTATCTGCCATGGGCGTTGGAGATTTGACGGGGGCTGCTCCTAGTACGAGAGGACCGGAGTGGACATTCCGCTGGTGTACCTGTTGTTTCGCCAGAAGCATCGCAGGGTAGCTATGAATGGAAGAGATAACCGCTGAAAGCATCTAAGCGGGAAACTTGCCTGAAGATGAGATCTCCCGTAGGTTTAACCTACATAAAGGGTCGTTGAAGACCACAACGTTGATAGGTCGGGTGTGGAAGTGCAGTAATGCATTAAGCTAACCGATACTAATTGCCCGTTAGGCTTGATCCTATAACCAGCACTATTGTGTTGGATGTTTGCCAGATTTATTCTGCATCCTTATTACATGCTTACTCAAATAGAGTTGTTGATTTATCAGCAACTCAACCCTCTACGCCCGGTGACCATAGCGAATTGGAACCACTCCTTCCCATCCCGAACAGGACAGTGAAACGATTCTACGCCGATGATAGTGCGGATTACCCGTGTGAAAGTAGGTAACTGCCGGGCACCAATGCGACGCCCAGACCCCTTTAGGTCTGGGCGTTTTTACTTGTGCAAAGCGTTAGAGAGATTGACAGATACTCCGTTTGGAGTCAGAATATTGGGTTCGCGGAGGGGTGTCCGAGCGGCTAAAGGAGGCAGACTGTAAATCTGTTGGCTACGCCTACGTAGGTTCGAATCCTACCCCCTCCACCAGATGTGCGGGATTAGTTTAATGGTAAAACAGCAGATTTCCAATCTTCGGTCAAGAGTTCGATTCTCTTATCCCGCTCCAGATTTGTTGTATTAGATTTCGCCCATGTGGCTCAGTGGTAGAGCACTCCCTTGGTAAGGGAGAGGTCGGCAGTTCGATCCTGCCCATGGGCACCATGTTTGATTTTATTAATTGTGTATTTCGTGTTTGGTTTAAGAGTTAACTAAAGGCAGAACAAAAATGGCAAAAGAAAAATTCGAGCGGACAAAACCGCACGTAAACGTAGGCACTATCGGTCACGTTGACCACGGTAAAACGACTTTGACAGCAGCAATTGCAACTGTGCTCTCAAAAGCATTCGGTGGCGAAGCAAAAGCATATGATCAGATCGATGCTGCTCCAGAAGAAAAAGCCCGTGGTATTACGATTAATACTGCGCACGTTGAGTATGAGACTGCAAACCGTCACTACGCTCACGTTGACTGCCCAGGACATGCTGACTACGTTAAGAACATGATTACAGGTGCTGCTCAGATGGACGGCGCTATTTTAGTTTGCTCTGCAGCTGATGGCCCAATGCCACAAACGCGTGAGCACATCCTCTTGGCACGCCAAGTGGGTGTTCCTTACATCGTGGTGTTCTTAAACAAGTGCGACATGGTTGATGATGCTGAATTGCTCGAGTTAGTTGAAATGGAAGTGCGTGAACTTCTGTCTAAATATGACTTCCCAGGCGATGACACACCGATCATCCAAGGTTCTGCTAAGTTAGCCTTAGAAGGCGACGAAGGCCCATTGGGTAAAGAAGCCATCATGAAATTGGCTGAAGCCCTTGATACTTACATCCCAACTCCAGAGCGTGCCATTGATGGTGCGTTCTTGATGCCAGTAGAAGACGTGTTCTCTATCTCTGGTCGCGGCACTGTAGTGACTGGTCGTATTGAGCGCGGTATCGTTAAGGTTGGCGAAGAGATTGAAATCGTTGGTATCAAACCAACATTGAAGACTACTTGTACTGGTGTTGAAATGTTCCGCAAATTGCTCGACCAAGGTCAAGCAGGCGATAACGTGGGTATCTTGTTGCGCGGTACAAAACGTGAAGAAGTTGAGCGCGGCCAAGTATTGGCTAAACCTGGTTCAATCACCCCCCATACTCACTTTACAGCCGAGGTCTATATCTTGGGTAAAGATGAAGGTGGCCGTCATACACCATTCTTTAACAACTATCGCCCTCAGTTTTACTTCCGCACAACGGACGTAACGGGTTCTATTGAGTTGCCAAAAGACAAAGAAATGGTCATGCCTGGTGATAACGTCACGATTACCGTCAAACTCATCGCCCCTATCGCGATGGAAGAAGGTTTACGTTTTGCGATCCGTGAAGGTGGCCGTACTGTTGGCGCCGGTGTGGTTGCAAAGATTTTGGCTTAAGTAGTTTTGGTAATGAGTTTTTATAAAGGGGTGTAGCTCAATTGGCAGAGCGTTGGTCTCCAAAACCAAAGGTTGGGGGTTCGATGCCCTCCGCCCCTGCCACGATTTGAACTGAAAGTAATATGTCTCAACAAACTGCAAGTCATTCTGAAGAAAAGAGCAGCTGGGTCTCTGGACTCGCTGCTTTAATCGTCGTTGCTGCGTTAGTGCTTTACTACACGCTCATCGACCAATCTTTATTGGTGCGCTTGGGTGTATTGTTCGGTGGCATTGCAGCTGCGGTTTTGATTGTGGCGATTTCACCCGATGGGCGTCGTTTTATCGCCTATGCAAAAGATTCTTGGTACGAAGTAAAAAAGGTTGTTTGGCCGACTCGTAAAGAGACTACCCAAATGACTCTAGTCGTATTTGGCTTTGTTCTGATCATGTCCTTGTTTTTATGGATTGCAGACAAATTGATTGAATGGCTAGTTTTTTCAGTCCTTTTAGGCTGGAAGTGAGTAAAACATGATTGATTCTGAAGTAGCTGCAAATCCACAAGCTACCGGCAATATGCGCTGGTACGTAATCCACGCTTATTCTGGAATGGAAAAGAGCGTTAAAAAAGGCCTTGAGGAGCGTATTGCACGTTCTGGCATGCCTGAGAAATTTGGCCGTATTTTGGTCCCATCCGAAGAGGTGGTAGAGATCAAATCTGGCACAAAATCAGTCACTGAGCGCCGTTTCTTCCCAGGTTATGTCCTGATTGAGATGGAAATGACCGATGAAAGCTGGCATTTGGTGAAAAATACCCCAAAAGTGACCGGTTTCGTGGGAGGTGTTCGTAACCGTCCAAGCCCTATTTCTACTGCTGAAGTCACCAAAATCATGGATCAGATGCAGGCTGGCGTGGATAAACCGAAGCCCAAGACCCTGTTTGAGGTGGGTGAGATGGTTCGCGTGAAAGAAGGCCCATTTACAGACTTCAACGGAAACGTTGAGGAAGTGAACTATGAGAAGTCAAGATTACGCGTTTCTGTTACAATCTTCGGTCGCGGTACCCCAGTTGAGCTGGAGTTTGGCCAAGTAGAAAAGATGTAAAAACAAGGACTTAGTCCAGTTTTGTAAGTGAAATAGTTGTTTTAAGTGGTTATTTGGTTTTAGTAATTAACCGAGGAGCGGAGCTAGAAAGCCAAAAACTAGCAAAGCGTTTACTCAACGGCGGTCTTTCCTAATGAGGTTAGGCGCGCTTTAAGGAGCACACATGGCAAAGAAGATTATTGGCTTTATCAAACTGCAGATCCCTGCAGGCAAAGCAAATCCATCACCACCCGTAGGTCCAGCATTGGGTCAACGCGGCCTGAACATTATGGAATTTTGTAAGGCGTTTAATGCTCAAACTCAGAGCATGGAACCTGGCCTGCCAATTCCAGTCGTGATTACAGCATTCGCTGATAAGAGCTTCACATTCATCATGAAGACTCCTCCAGCAACCATCATGATCAAGAAGGCTGCGAAGATCGAAAAAGGATCACCACGTCCTCATACCGACAAGGTAGGAAAAATTACCCGTGCTCAAGCGGAAGAAATCGCTAAAGCAAAAATGCCAGATTTGACAGCAGCCGATATGGACGCAGCTGTTAGAACAATTGCTGGTAGCGCCCGTTCCATGGGCATCACTGTGGAAGGTCTCTAATCATGACTAAATTATCTAAACGCGTAAAAGCAATTCAATCTAAGGTTGATCGCAACAAGTTCTATTCATTGGAGGATGCATTGAGCCTCGTTAAAGAGTGTGCAACTGCTAAGTTCGATGAGTCCATCGACGTTGCTGTTCAGTTGGGTATTGATGCTAAGAAATCTGACCAAGTTGTGCGTGGCGCAGTAGTGCTCCCAGCTGGTACAGGTAAGCACGTTCGTGTTGCTGTTTTTGCACAAGGCGAGAAAGCCGAACAGGCTAAAGCCGCTGGCGCAGAAATCGTTGGCATGGAAGAACTTGCTGAACAAATTAAAGGCGGCAAAATTGATTTTGACGTTTTGATCGCATCACCAGACACAATGAAAATTGTTGGTACCTTGGGTCAAGTATTGGGCCCACGTGGTTTGATGCCAAATCCAAAAGTGGGAACTGTGACTCCTGACGTAGCTACTGCAGTGAAGAATGCAAAAGCGGGTCAAGTGCAATTCCGTGTGGACAAAGCCGGTATCGTGCACGCAAGCATTGGTCGTCGTTCATTCGAGCCAACTGCACTAAAGTCCAATTTGCTTGCGTTGCTTGAAGCTTTGAATAAAGCAAAGCCGCCTGCATCTAAGGGAATTTATTTAAAGAAGGTTGCCGTAAGCAGCACCATGGGTGCAGGCGTACGTGTTGACCAAGCATCGTTACAAGCGGCTCAATAAGTAGCTTGTAACAAAAAAGAACTTTGGGTCGGCTCCTGCTCTTTGAGTGAGAGTCGAACATCAAAGACCGTTGGTGAATTAGTTGCTAATACAGAGTTAATTCTTAATCGTTACGAAAGTAATAGCCAGCGCAGATGGCGACCCTGAAAAGATTTTCACAAGAGTCTTTGTGAACAAATGATCAGACGCTGGTGTGTAACCCCAACTGGAAACAGTTGGTTTTTATGGAGTTAAACCGTGCCTTTGAATGTACAAGACAAAAAAGCGATTGTTGCTGATGTCGGCGCTCAATTGGCTGGAGCCCAAACTGTCGTGCTCGCTGAATACCGTGGTATTCCAGTAGAGCAGTTGACAAAGCTACGTGCTAGCGCACGTGACCAAGGTGTCTATCTTCGCGTTTTGAAGAACACATTGGCACGCCGTGCTGCACAAGGCACACAGTTTGAGCCTCTTGCTGATTCGATGGTTGGCCCCTTGATTTACGGCATCTCTGCTGATCCGATTGCTTCGGCAAAAGTATTGCAGGGCTTTGCTAAGACTCAAGATTTGCTAGTCATTAAAGCTGGCTTATACAACGGCAAGTTGTTAGATGTTGCGGGTGTAAAAGCTCTCGCAACAATTCCAAGCCGCGACGAGTTGTTATCTCAGTTGTTAGGTGTGATGTTGGCACCTGTTTCTGCGATGGCTCGCGTATTGGGCGCAGTAGCAGCACAAAAGGCAGCTGGAGCACCTGCTCCTGTAGCCGAAGCTCCAGCACCTGTAGCAGAAGCAGCAGCCCCAGCAGCAGTCGTTGCTGAAGCCGCAGCTCCTGAAGCAGCCGCTGAGCCTGCAGCCGCAGCCCCAGAAGCTGGAACAGAAGCAAAAGAAACCCCTGCCGCTGAATAAGCGACAGATTAACTATTTAAGTATTAGGAGCTAAAAATGGCGATTACTAAAGAAGAAATCATTGAAGCAGTAGGTAGCATGTCCGTTATGGATTTGAACGACTTAGTCAAAGCGTTCGAAGAGAAGTTTGGCGTTTCAGCTGCAGCGATGGCTGTTGCTGGTCCTGCTGGTGCAGGCGGTGGCGGTGCTGCTGCTGAAGAGCAAACAGAATTCACTGTGAACTTGCTCGAAGCTGGCGCAAACAAGGTTTCAGTAATTAAGGCAGTTCGCGAAATTACTGGTCTTGGCTTAAAAGAAGCTAAGGACTTGGTTGACGGTGCACCAAAGCCAATCAAAGAAGGCGTTGACAAGAAAACTGCTGAAGAAGCTAAGAAGAAGCTTGAAGAAGCTGGCGCTAAAGCAGAACTCAAGTAATACAAACTTCGCTAGCGCTTCTCAAAAAGGAGCGTTAGCTATGTTGGGTTTGACCATTAGTGGTCAAACCCGATTTCATTTTTGATTGAAATCGGGTTTGCCTTCTGATACGACTGCAGAATGCAAGTTTGGTCGGACACTAAATCGAACGGTTTAGTGTTGTCCGCCAGTGATTGGTAGTGGCCAATCGCCAAATCTTTGTACAGTCGCTGAATTCGGAGATGAAATGAACTATAGCTTCACCGAACGCAAGCGAGTCCGTAAAAGCTTTGCTAAGCGAGTAAATAACCACCAGGTTCCGTACCTGATCGCAACGCAGCTGGAATCCTACGCTAAATTTTTACAGGCTGAAAAGCCAGCCATGTCTCGCCTTACAGAGGGACTTCAAGCTGCCTTTACTTCAGCATTCCCAATTGTGTCTAACAACGGCTACGCACGTATGGAATACGTGTCTTACCAGTTATCACAACCCCCATTTGACGTTAAAGAATGTCAACAGCGTGGTTACACATATCACTCTGCCTTACGCGCAAAAGTTCGCTTGATTATTTATGATCGCGAAGCGCCTACTAAGGTGAAAGAGGTAAAAGAGAGCGAAGTCTACATGGGTGAAATTCCACTTATGACAGAAAATGGCTCTTTTGTAATCAATGGTACTGAGCGTGTGATCGTTTCTCAGTTACACCGTTCTCCAGGCGTGTTCTTTGAGCACGATAAGGGCAAAACCCATAGTTCCGGTAAGTTGCTGTTCTCAGCACGCATTATTCCTTACCGTGGTTCATGGCTCGATTTCGAGTTTGATCCAAAAGATATTCTCTATTTCCGCGTTGACCGTCGTCGTAAGATGCCTGTCACCATTTTGCTCAAAGCAATTGGTTTAAACAACGAACAGATTCTTGCAAACTTCTTCAACTTTGATCATTTTGCATTGACCGCCAATGGCGCTTCGATGGAATTTGTTCCAGAGCGCTTGCGTGGCCAGTTGGCTAACTTTGATGTGCTCGATAAGAATGGCGTCGTTGTCATTCAAAAAGACAAGCGCATCAATGCAAAGCATATTCGCGAACTTGAAGCTGCTAAGACAAAAACAATTGCTGTACCAGATGACTATTTAGTTGGTCGTGTAGTTGCACGTAATATCGTTGATCCAGATTCTGGTGAAATCTTGGCGTACGCTAATGATGAAATCACTGAAGAGTTATTGGCTACATTGCGCGATGCTGGCATCAAGCAATTGGAAACCATTTACACCAATGATTTAGATTCTGGTGCGTATATTTCTCAGACACTGCGTACTGATGAAATTGCTGATCAAACAGCGGCACGTATTGCCATCTACCGCATGATGCGCCCTGGTGAGCCTCCAACAGAAGATGCTGTTGAAGCTTTGTTCCAGCGCTTGTTCTATAGCGAAGATACTTACGACTTATCTCGTGTTGGCCGTATGAAGGTCAATAGCCGTTTGAACCGCCCAGAAATGGAAGGTCCAATGGTTCTGTCGAATGAAGATATTCTCGACACGATTAAGTCCCTCGTAGATTTGCGTAACGGCAAAGGCGAAGTAGACGATATCGATCACTTAGGTAATCGTCGTGTACGTTGCGTTGGCGAATTGGCAGAAAACCAATTCCGTGCTGGTTTGTCACGTGTTGAGCGTGCGGTTAAAGAACGTCTCGGCCAAGCCGAAACAGAAAACCTCATGCCGCATGACTTGATTAACAGCAAACCAATCTCTTCTGCGATTCGTGAGTTCTTCGGTTCTTCACAGTTATCCCAGTTTATGGATCAAACCAACCCACTTTCAGAGATCACGCACAAGCGTCGTATTTCTGCATTGGGACCTGGTGGTTTGACACGCGAGCGCGCAGGTTTCGAAGTGCGCGACGTGCACCCAACCCACTACGGACGTGTTTGCCCAATTGAAACTCCAGAAGGACCAAATATTGGTCTGATCAACTCACTCGCGCTATTTGCACGTTTGAATGAGCATGGTTTTTTAGAGACTCCGTACCGTAAGGTTTCCAATAGCAAGGTAAGCGATGAAGTGGTGTACCTCTCTGCGATTGAAGAAGCGAAGTATGTGATTGCTCAGGCCAATGCCACGATCGACAAAAACGGCAAGTTAGCTGACGAATTGGTTTCTGCTCGTCAAGCTGGTGAGACCATGATGGTTAGCCCAGAGCGTATCGATTTCATCGACGTTGCTCCTAGCCAGATCGTTTCTGCTGCAGCCTCACTCGTTCCATTCTTAGAGCACGATGATGCGAACCGTGCGTTGATGGGTGCGAACATGCAGCGTCAAGCAGTTCCTTGCTTGCGTCCAGATAAGCCATTGGTTGGTACAGGTTTAGAGCGTATTGTTGCAGTTGACTCCGGCACTGTTGTACTGGCTAACCGCGGCGGTATCGTAGATTACGTTGATGCAAACCGTGTGGTGATTCGTGTAAACGATGATGAAACTGCAGCTGGTGAAGTAGGTGTGGATATTTATAACCTCATCAAGTACACCCGTTCAAACCAAAATACCAACATCAATCAACGTCCAATCGTAAAAGTTGGCGATCGTGTAGCCCGTGGCGACGTCGTTGCTGACGGTGCATCTACCGATTTAGGTGAATTGGCTTTGGGTCAAAACATGACTGTGGCATTTATGCCATGGAACGGTTACAACTTCGAAGACTCAATCTTGATCTCTGAGAAGGTTGTTGCTGATGACCGCTACACCTCTATTCATATTGAAGAGTTGTCAGTAGTTGCACGTGACACCAAGCTTGGTTCAGAAGAAATTACACGCGATATATCCAATTTGGCTGAGTCACAACTCTCTCGTTTGGATGAGAGCGGTATTGTGTACATCGGTGCTGAAGTTGAAGCTGGTGACGTATTGGTTGGTAAGGTAACTCCAAAGGGCGAGACAACTCTCACTCCTGAAGAAAAGTTACTGCGTGCGATCTTCGGTGAAAAAGCATCTGACGTGAAAGATACTTCTTTGCGCGTTCCTTCAGGAATGATTGGTACCGTTATCGATGTTCAAGTCTTCACCCGTGAAGGTATTGAGCGCGATGCCCGTGCCCAGTCCATCATTCAAGAAGAACTCCAACGCTATCGTTTGGACTTAAACGACCAGTTACGTATTGTTGAAGGCGATGCCTTCATGCGTTTAGAAAAGCTGTTGGTTGGCAAAGTTGCTAATGGCGGCCCTAAGAAATTAGCTAAAGGCACCAAGATCGACAAGGATTACCTTGCTGATTTGGACAAATACCATTGGTTTGATGTTCGTCCGGCGGATGATGATGTTGCCTCTCAAGTTGAGGCAATTAAATCTTCCATCGAAGCGAAGCGTAAACAGTTTGATGAAGCTTTTGAAGAGAAGCGTACCAAGCTTACCCAGGGCGATGATTTACAGCCTGGTGTAACCAAGATGGTTAAGGTGTACTTGGCAGTGAAACGCCGCTTACAGCCTGGTGACAAGATGGCCGGTCGTCATGGTAACAAGGGTGTGGTTTCTAAAATCGCTCCAGCAGAAGACATGCCATTTATGGCTGACGGACGCCCTGTAGACATCGTCTTGAACCCATTGGGTGTGCCTTCCCGTATGAACGTTGGTCAGATCTTGGAAACCCACTTAGGTTGGGCAGCTCAAGGTATTGGTAAGCGTATCGACGAGATGGTTCGTGAGCACGCTAAGCAAACTGAATTACGCAAGTTCTTCAAGCAGCTTTACAACGAAACCGGTCGCATTGAAGACATCGACAATTTCACTGATGAGCAGATCACTGTTTTGGCAGAGAATCTTCGCCAAGGCTTACCATTTGCAACACCAGTGTTTGACGGCGCCACTGAAACAGAAATCGGACGTATGCTCGAGTTGGCTTATCCAGAAGAGGTTGCAAAATCTTTGAAGATGACCCCTTCACGTCAGCAAATGATTTTGTGCGACGGCCGCACTGGCGATCAGTTTGAGCGTCCAGTGACTGTTGGTGTCATGCATGTCTTGAAACTACACCATTTGGTCGACGACAAGATGCACGCACGTTCAACCGGACCTTACTCATTAGTAACGCAACAGCCATTGGGCGGTAAAGCCCAGTTTGGTGGTCAGCGCTTTGGTGAGATGGAAGTTTGGGCCCTCGAAGCATACGGTGCTTCATATGTCTTGCAGGAAATGCTGACAGTGAAGTCCGATGACGTCGCAGGCCGTACCAAGGTTTACGAAAACATCGTCAAGGGCGAGCACACGATTGATGCTGGCATGCCCGAATCCTTCAACGTACTGGTAAAAGAAATCCGTTCGTTGGGTATTGACATTGACATGGAGCGCAACTGATATGAAAGCATTGCTCGATTTATTTAAGCAAACGCAGGGCGAAGAACAGTTTGATGTCATCAAAATTGGTCTCGCATCTCCTGAGAAAATTCGCTCATGGTCTTTTGGTGAAGTACGCAAACCAGAAACCATCAACTACCGGACTTTTAAGCCCGAGCGTGATGGTTTGTTCTGCGCCAAGATTTTTGGACCAACCAAAGACTACGAGTGCTTATGCGGTAAGTACAAGCGTTTAAAGTTCCGTGGCGTTATCTGCGAGAAGTGTGGCGTTGAAGTTACTCTCGCTAAGGTACGTCGTGAGCGCATGGGCCACATTGAGTTGGCAGCCCCTGTAGCGCACATTTGGTTCTTGAAGTCCCTACCATCTCGTTTGGGTATGGTTCTCGATATGACCTTGCGTGATATCGAGCGCGTTCTCTACTTTGAAGCATATGTAGTGGTCGATCCTGGCATGACTCCTGAAGGCGCAATGAAGCGTGGTCAGATCATGTCTGAAGATGAATACATTGCGAAAACTGAAGAGTATGGTGACGGCGCATTTACCGCCATCATGGGCGCTGAAGGTATTCGCGATCTCTTGCGTTCGATTGATATCGATCGTGAAGTAGAGACCATTCGCGCTGATTTGAAAGCTACAGGTAGCGATGCCAAGATCAAGAAATACGCTAAGCGCTTAAAAGTGCTTGAGGCGTTCCAGACTTCAGGTATCAAGCCTGACTGGATGATCATGGAAGTATTGCCAGTATTGCCGCCTGAATTGCGCCCATTGGTGCCTTTGGATGGCGGTCGTTTTGCTACTTCCGATTTGAACGACCTCTATCGTCGTGTGATCAACCGTAACAACCGTTTGAAGCGTTTGTTAGAGTTGCGCGCACCAGAGATCATCGTTCGTAACGAAAAACGCATGTTGCAAGAAGCGGTTGACTCATTGCTCGACAATGGCCGTCGCGGTAAGGCTATGACTGGCGCTAACAAGCGTCCTCTTAAGTCCTTGGCTGAGATGATTAAAGGTAAGAGCGGTCGTTTCCGTCAAAACTTGTTGGGTAAACGCGTTGACTACTCTGGTCGTTCAGTCATCGTAGTTGGCCCTACATTGAAATTGCATCAGTGCGGTTTACCAAAATTGATGGCCTTGGAATTGTTCAAGCCATTCATTTTCAACAAGCTTGAGACCTTAGGAATTGCAACCACTATTAAGGCTGCGAAGAAAGAAGTTGAAAGTCAGACTCCAATCGTTTGGGACATTCTCGAAGAAGTCATTCGTGAACATCCAATCATGTTGAATCGTGCGCCTACATTGCACCGTCTCGGTATTCAGGCTTTCGAGCCAATGCTGATTGAAGGTAAAGCAATCCAATTGCACCCATTAGTTTGCGCGGCATTTAACGCGGACTTTGACGGTGACCAAATGGCGGTTCACGTTCCTTTGTCGCTTGAAGCGCAAATGGAAGCGCGTACATTGATGTTGGCTTCGAACAACGTATTGTTCCCAGCTAACGGCGAACCATCCATCGTTCCTTCTCAGGACGTGGTGTTGGGTCTGTACTACGCTACCCGTGACAAGATCAACGGTAAGGGCGAAGGCATGGTTTTCGCCAACATTACTGAAGTAGTACGCGCATACGAAGCCGGCCAGGTTGAATTGGCATCTCGTGTTGCTGTGCGTATTACTGAGTTTGAGATTGTGGATAAGAAGGCAGAGGGCGATGCCCGTTTTGCTGAAAAAACCAAGATCTATCAAACTTCAGTTGGTCGTGCAATCTTGTCTGAGATTTTGCCTAAAGGGATGTCCTTCGAGGAAATCAACAAGCCTTTGAAGAAAAAAGAAATCTCACGTTTGATCAACACTTCATTCCGTAAGTGCGGCTTGCGTGAAACTGTGATTTTTGCTGACCGTCTCTTGCAGTCTGGTTTCCGCTTGGCGACCAATGCTGGTATCTCGGTTGCGATCGACGATATGCTGATCCCAACCTCCAAAGAGCGCATCATCACTGAAGCTTCTGCCAAGGTTAAGGAATATGACAAGCAGTTCATGTCAGGTCTCGTAACCAATCAAGAGCGTTATAACAACGTGGTTGACATTTGGGGCGCTGCAGGCGACCAAGTTGGCAAGGCGATGATGGATGAGTTGTCACACGTTGACGTAATCGACCGTAACGGCAAAACTGTGCGTCAAGAATCCTTTAACTCTATCTATATGATGGCGGATTCTGGTGCGCGTGGATCTGCAGCGCAGATTCGTCAGTTAGCTGGTATGCGTGGTTTGATGGCGAAGCCTGATGGCTCCATTATTGAAACCCCAATTACTGCAAACTTCCGCGAAGGTTTGAACGTATTGCAGTACTTCATCTCAACCCATGGTGCTCGTAAAGGCCTGGCTGATACTGCATTGAAGACAGCGAACTCTGGTTACTTGACCCGTCGTTTGTGCGACGTTACTCAAGACCTCGTAGTGATCGAGGATGATTGCGGCGCAACTTCTGGCGTTACTATGAAGGCCCTTGTTGAAGGTGGCGAAATTATCGAAGCATTGCGTGACCGTATTTTGGGTCGTGTCTGCATCGGTGACATTGTTCATCCTGATACACAAGAAGTCATCGTTCCTAACGACACCTTGCTCGATGAAGATCATGTCGATCAAATCGTGGCATTGGGCATCGACGAAGTTAAAGTTCGCACAGTATTGTCTTGCTTAACTCGCTTTGGCTTGTGCGCTAAGTGCTACGGACGTGATCTAGGTCGCGGTGGTTTGGTGAACGTTGGTGAAGCAGTTGGTGTGATCGCTGCTCAGTCTATCGGTGAGCCAGGCACACAGTTGACTATGCGTACCTTCCACATTGGTGGTGCAGCGTCACGTGCCTTGGTTGCAAGCAATATTGAAGCCAAATCAAATGGTGCTTTGAAGTTCTCCGGTACGATGCGTGTTGTGAAGAACGCGAAGGGTGAGCAGATCGTGATTTCACGTTCTGGCGAAGCCTTGATCGTTGATGAGAATGGCCGTGAGCGTGAGCGTCATAAAGTACCTTACGGTGCAACTCTCTTGTTAAAAGAAGATGCAGCAGTGAAGGCTGGTGCAAGCTTAGCAACCTGGGATCCGTTAACACGCCCGATTATTTCTGAGTACGCTGGTATCGCCCGCTTCGACAACGTCGAAGAGGGCGTCACTGTTGCTAAGCAGGTTGACGAAGTGACTGGTCTTTCCACTTTGGTGGTGATTGACGGTAAGCGTCGTTCAGCTGCAAGCAAAGGTGTTCGCCCAATGATCAACTTAGTTGATGAGAAGGGTAACGAAGTCATGATCGCCGGCACTGATCACCCAGTAAACATTGGTCTCCAAGTGGGCGCTTTGATTACTGTTAAGGATGGTCAAAAAGTCGAAGTTGGTGAAGTATTGGCGCGTATTCCAATCGAATCACAGAAGACTCGCGACATTACCGGTGGTTTGCCACGCGTTGCAGAATTGTTCGAAGCACGTTCACCAAAAGATGCAGCAGTATTGGCGAAAGTGACTGGAACAGTGTCCTTCGGTAAAGAAACCAAAGGTAAACAGCGTTTGGTGATTACCGATATGGATGGCGAAGCCAATGAGTTCTTGATTCCTAAAGAGAAACAAGTTCTCGTTCACGACGGTCAAGTTGTGAATAAGGGCGAGATGATTGTGGAAGGTCCTGCCGACCCGCATGACATCTTGACTCTCAAAGGTATCGAAGAGTTGGCAATCTACATCGTTGACGAAGTTCAAGACGTTTATCGTCTCCAGGGCGTGAAGATCAATGACAAGCACATTGAAGTGATCGTGCGTCAGATGTTGCGTCGTGTTCAGGTAACTGATCCAGGCGATACATCCTTCATTACTGGTGAGCAAGTTGAGCGTTCTAAGTTATATGACGCAAACGATGCTGTGATTGCACAAGGCAAGCACCCAGCTCAGTTCGACAACGTATTGCTTGGTATTACTAAGGCATCCTTGTCGACCGACAGCTTCATTTCAGCGGCCTCTTTCCAAGAAACCACCCGTGTATTGACCGAAGCCGCCATTATGGGCAAGACCGATACACTCCGTGGTCTCAAGGAAAACGTCATTATTGGTCGTTTGATCCCTGCTGGTACCGGCTTGTCTTATCGCCGTGCACGCAAGGTCAGGGAGCAATTTGAGCGTGATCGCGCTCAAATGATTGCCGCCGAAGAGGAAGCATTGGCTAACGCCCCTGTTGAAATCGAGGCTGAAGTCATTGCTCCTGCTGGGGAGGCTGATCCGAGCTAATTTGGTAATTCTGGCCAGAAATGGCCAGTTTTTTCCCTTTAGGTTGACGGAAAAGGCTGGCCAAGCTAGAATGCTGAGTTCTACTGATTCAGAAGAAGGTCTTTTTGACCTAGAAATTCTCTAAGTCATTGATTTTCTTGAAGAAAGCAACAAAGAAGTACTAACCGAGCTATTTTATGCCAACAATTAATCAATTATTACGCAAGCCAAGAACAAGGCTTACCGTTAAAAGCAAGAGCCCTGCGCTGCAAAACAGCCCGCAGCGCCGTGGTGTTTGTACACGTGTGTACACCACTACTCCTAAAAAGCCTAACTCTGCGCTCCGTAAAGTAGCCAAAGTTCGCTTAACCAATGGTTTTGAAGTGATTTCATATATTGGCGGTGAAGGCCATAACCTCCAGGAACACTCAGTAGTGTTGATTCGTGGCGGTCGTGTAAAGGACTTGCCAGGTGTGCGTTACCACATCGTTCGCGGTTCTTTGGACTTACAAGGTGTTAAAGATCGTAAACAAGCCCGCTCTAAATACGGTGCTAAGCGTGCTAAGAAAGCTGCTTAATTTTTAAGAATTAAGCAGTAGCGGTTTTTGTAGTAAGTCGTTGTTTGTCAGACTCAAAAGACAAGTAAGTGGTTGTTCCGTCTAGGAATTTTTCTTAGATAGTAGGACAACCGGAGCGGGTGATCCAGGTGGGCCACCCCTAACTGAACTGAAGGAGTAGTTATGCCACGTCGTCGTGAAGTTCCCAAACGGGAAATTTTGCCGGATCCAAAATTCGGCAATGTAGAAGTCGCTAAATTCATGAACGTCCTGATGTTGGACGGCAAGAAATCGGTTGCAGAGCGTATCGTTTACGGTGCCTTTGATCACATCGAGAAAAAAGCAAATAAAGAACCACTCGAAATTTTTTCTACAGCCATGGGTAACGTTAAGCCAATGGTTGAGGTAAAGAGCCGTCGTGTTGGTGGTGCTAACTATCAAGTTCCTGTTGAAGTTCGTCCATCACGCCGTTCCGCTTTGGCAATGCGCTGGTTGCGCGAAGCCGCTAAAAAGCGCGGTGAAAAATCCATGGCTCAACGTTTGGCCAACGAATTATTAGAAGCTGCCGAAGGTCGTGGCGGCGCAATGAAGAAGCGTGAAGAAGTTCACCGTATGGCAGAAGCTAATAAAGCTTTCTCACATTTCCGCTTCTAATCCAATAGTTAAGAAAAGGCACCAACAGTGGCACGTAAAACCCCCATCGACAAATACCGCAATATTGGTATTTCTGCGCACATTGACGCAGGTAAGACAACAACTACAGAACGCGTTTTGTTCTACACCGGTGTTAACCACAAAATCGGTGAAGTGCATGATGGCGCAGCTACCATGGACTGGATGGAGCAAGAGCAAGAGCGTGGTATCACGATTACTTCTGCTGCTACCACCACTTTCTGGAAGGGTATGGCAGGAACAATGCCTGAGCACCGTATCAACATTATTGATACTCCAGGGCACGTAGACTTCACGATTGAAGTTGAGCGCTCAATGCGCGTTTTGGATGGTGCCTGCATGGTTTACTGTGCGGTAGGTGGAGTGCAGCCACAATCTGAAACTGTTTGGCGTCAAGCAAACAAGTATCAAGTTCCACGTTTGGCATTCGTTAACAAGATGGACCGCACTGGTGCGAACTTCTTCAAGGTCTATGACCAAATGAAGACTCGTCTCAAGGCAAACCCAATCTTGATCCAGATTCCAATCGGCGCAGAAGAAAACTTTAAAGGCGTTGTGGACTTAGTAAAGATGAAGGCCATCTATTGGGATGAGGCTTCACAAGGTACCAAATTCACCTACGAAGAAATCCCTGCTGAATTGCAAGCTTCTGCTGAAGAGTGGCGCGAGAAGATGCTCGAAGCTGCTGCTGAAAGCTCAGAAGAGTTGATGGAAAAGTATCTCGGTGGCGAAGGCTTGACCGAAGAAGAAATTAAAGGCGCATTGCGTCAACGCACTATCGCCAATGAAATCGTTCCAATGTTGTGTGGAACTGCTTTCAAAAACAAAGGTGTTCAGGCGATGTTGGACGCAGTAGTTGAGTTGTTGCCATCCCCATTAGATGTGCCACCAGTTCCTTGCGAATTGGAAGACGGTACACCTGCAACTCGTGAAGCATCTGATAGTGCCAAGTTTTCTGCATTGGCATTTAAGATCATGACTGACCCATTTGTTGGCCAGCTCATTTTCTTCCGCGTTTACTCAGGCGTCATGAAGTCTGGTGACACGATCTACAACCCAATCAAGGGCAAGAAAGAGCGTGTTGGCCGTTTGTTGCAGATGCATGCAAACCAACGTGAAGAAATTAAAGAAGTGTACGCAGGCGATATTGCTGCAGCAGTTGGTCTAAAAGACGCGACAACTGGCGAAACATTGTGTGATCCAGATAGCATCGTGATTTTGGAGCGCATGGTATTCCCAGAGCCAGTGATCTCACAAGCGGTTGAGCCAAAGACAAAAGCTGACCAAGAAAAAATGGGTCTTGCTTTGAATCGCTTGGCACAAGAAGATCCTTCTTTCCGCGTGAAGACTGATGAAGAGTCAGGCCAAACCATTATTTCCGGTATGGGCGAGCTCCACTTGGAAATTTTGGTTGATCGTATGAAGCGTGAATTCAGCGTTGAAGCCACTGTTGGTAAGCCACAAGTTGCATACCGCGAAACCATTCGTAAGGTTTGCGAAGAGATCGAAGGTAAATTTGTTAAGCAGTCTGGTGGTCGTGGTCAATACGGTCACGTGGTTTTGAAGTTAGAGCCACAAGCCCCAGGCAAAGGTTTTGAATTCGTTGATGCTATTAAGGGCGGCGTAGTTCCACGTGAATACATTCCTGCAGTAGAAAAAGGCATTATCGAGACATTGAACTCCGGTATTTTGGCTGGCTATCCAGTAGTAGATATCAAAGCGACATTGTTCTTTGGTTCATACCACGACGTTGACTCCAACGAAAACGCATTTAAGATGGCAGGCTCAATGGCGTTCAAAGATGGAATGCGTAAAGCATCTCCAGTATTGCTTGAACCAATGATGGCTGTTGAAGTTGAAACACCAGAAGATTTCATGGGTAACGTAATGGGTGACCTCTCATCCCGTCGCGGTATTTTGCAAGGTATGGATGACATTCCAGGCGGCGGCAAGATCGTTCGTGCTGAAGTGCCGTTGGCAGAGATGTTTGGTTACTCAACTGGCTTGCGCTCGTTGACCCAAGGTCGCGCTACCTACACCATGGAATTTAAGCATTATTCCGAAGCACCGAAGAACGTTGCTGAAGCAGTTATGGCTGCTAAAGCGAAGTAATTTATCCACATTAATTTTGAATATTGACTAGCTAAAGAAGGCAGAACAAAAATGGCAAAAGAAAAATTCGAGCGGACAAAACCGCACGTAAACGTAGGCACTATCGGTCACGTTGACCACGGTAAAACGACTTTGACAGCAGCAATTGCAACTGTGCTCTCAAAAGCATTCGGTGGCGAAGCAAAAGCATATGATCAGATCGATGCTGCTCCAGAAGAAAAAGCCCGTGGTATTACGATTAATACTGCGCACGTTGAGTATGAGACTGCAAACCGTCACTACGCTCACGTTGACTGCCCAGGACATGCTGACTACGTTAAGAACATGATTACAGGTGCTGCTCAGATGGACGGCGCTATTTTAGTTTGCTCTGCAGCTGATGGCCCAATGCCACAAACGCGTGAGCACATCCTCTTGGCACGCCAAGTGGGTGTTCCTTACATCGTGGTGTTCTTAAACAAGTGCGACATGGTTGATGATGCTGAATTGCTCGAGTTAGTTGAAATGGAAGTGCGTGAACTTCTGTCTAAATATGACTTCCCAGGCGATGACACACCGATCATCCAAGGTTCTGCTAAGTTAGCCTTAGAAGGCGACGAAGGCCCATTGGGTAAAGAAGCCATCATGAAATTGGCTGAAGCCCTTGATACTTACATCCCAACTCCAGAGCGTGCCATTGATGGTGCGTTCTTGATGCCAGTAGAAGACGTGTTCTCTATCTCTGGTCGCGGCACTGTAGTGACTGGTCGTATTGAGCGCGGTATCGTTAAGGTTGGCGAAGAGATTGAAATCGTTGGTATCAAACCAACTCTCAAAACTACTTGTACTGGTGTTGAAATGTTCCGCAAATTACTCGACCAAGGTCAAGCAGGCGATAACGTGGGTATCTTGTTACGCGGTACAAAACGTGAAGAAGTTGAGCGCGGCCAAGTATTGGCTAAGCCAGGTTCAATCACCCCCCATACTCACTTTACAGCCGAGGTCTATATCTTGGGTAAAGATGAAGGTGGCCGTCATACACCATTCTTTAACAACTATCGTCCTCAGTTTTACTTCCGCACAACGGACGTAACGGGTTCTATTGAGTTGCCAAAAGACAAAGAAATGGTCATGCCGGGTGATAACGTCACGATTACCGTCAAACTCATCGCCCCTATCGCGATGGAAGAAGGTTTACGTTTTGCGATCCGTGAAGGTGGCCGTACTGTTGGCGCTGGTGTGGTTGCAAAGATTTTGGCTTAAGGAAGTAGCAGTAAATAATATTTAGCGGTTTGCTAACCGGTGACATCAGTGCTGCTGATGTCACCGTGCTCTTTGGATGTATAACGTGGCAGCACCACACCGCTCTTTGGAATTAATATGCAAAACCAAAAAATTCGTATTCGCCTTAAAGCATTTGATTACCGTTTGATCGACCAGTCTGCAGCTGAAATCGTTGACACAGCTAAGCGTACTGGTGCGGTTGTTAAGGGTCCAGTTCCTTTGCCAACTCGTATTGAGCGTTTTGATATCTTGCGTTCACCACACGTGAACAAGACATCTCGTGATCAATTAGAGATCCGTACCCATCTCCGTTTAATGGATATTGTTGATCCTACAGAGAAAACAGTAGATGCTTTGATGAAATTAGACCTTCCAGCAGGTGTGGACGTCGAAATTAAGTTGCAGTAATTTGTAGTTTCCGGTCTTTTTGCTTGTCAAGATCGGCATTTCAGGATAGAATCTAAGGCTTCGCTGATTTATTTGGGCGATATTTTAGGCTGTATTAGCATTAAAAATGTTGTAAGTTATTGATTTAGAAGTACTTTTACTTGTAAATCACTTAAATTAATTTTGCCGACCAATCGTAGTCGGCGTGGAGCATGAATATGAGCTTAGGCTTAATCGGCCGCAAGGTCGGCATGACCCGTCTATTTACGGACGAAGGGGATTCAATTCCTGTGACCGTAATCGACGTGAGCGACAACAGAATCGCTCAAATCAAGACCCAGGCAACTGATGGCTATGATGCTATCCAGTTGGCACATGGCACACGTAGAGCTACTCGCGTTACCAAAGCAATGGCTGGTCACTTCGCTAAAGCAGGGGTGATGGCTGGTAATGGGCTCAACGAATTCCAATTAGACGCAGCAAAAATTGCAGAAATGACACCAGGACAAGTAATTCCTGCTGACGCTGCATTTACGGCTGGTCAAAAAGTGGACGTGCAAGGCGTATCGATCGGTAAAGGTTACGCCGGTACCATCAAGCGTTATCACTTTGCTTCTGGTCGCGCATCCCACGGTAACTCACGTTCACATAACGTACCAGGTTCAATCGGTATGGCGCAAGATCCAGGTCGTGTTTTCCCAGGTAAGCGCATGACTGGTCACCTTGGTGACGTTACCCGTACCGTACAAAATTTAGTCATCGCACGCATTGATGCAGAACGCAATCTCATCATGGTTAAAGGCGCTATTCCAGGTGCCCCAGGCGGTAAAGTGATTGTTACTCCAGCGGTGAAGACACCGTTGAAGAAGAAATAAGGAGAGCGAATATGGAACTTAAGCTTCTCCAAGACAACGGTACTTTAGGTGCAGGCGTACAAGCTTCACCAGAAGTATTCGAACGCGAATATAACGAAGCATTGGTACACCAAGTTGTAGTGGCTTATCAAGCAAATGCACGTAGCGGTAACCGTGCACAAAAAGACCGTGAGCAAGTTAAGCACACCACCAAGAAACCTTGGCGTCAAAAAGGTACTGGTCGTGCACGTGCTGGTATGAGCTCTTCCCCGCTGTGGCGTGGAGGTGGTCGTATATTCCCGAATTCTCCAGAAGAGAATTTCAGCCAAAAAGTAAATAAGAAAATGTACCGCGCTGGTATGAGATCTATCTTGTCTCAGTTAGCTCGCGAAGGTCGTTTGAATGTCGTTGATCAATTTAATCTTGATGCTCCAAAGACTAAAGTTTTGGCTGACAAAGTTAAGGCAATGGGCTTGGATTCAGTCTTGATTATTGTTGATCAGGTTAGCGAGAATTTGTACTTGGCATCACGTAACTTGCATAAAGTTGCCGTGGTTGAGCCACAGCACGCTGATCCATTAGCTTTGGTTCAATACAAAAAAGTATTGGTCAGCAAAGCAGCGATCGCAAAAATTGAGGAGTTGCTGAAATGAGCCAAGTCCGTAAAAACGATCACAACCTGATGAAGGTTCTGCTTGGTCCTGTTATCTCTGAGAAAGCCACTATGGTTGCAGAGAAAAACGAACAAGTAGTTTTCCAAGTAGCTCGCGATGCAAACAAGAGCGATGTAAAACAAGCAGTTGAATTGCTCTTCAAAGTGCAAGTTGACTCAGTTCAAATCGTGAATCAAAAGGGTAAGCCTAAGCGCTATGGCCGTTTTGAAGGTCGTCGTGACCACACTAAGAAGGCCTATGTGAATTTGAAGCCAGGTCAAGAAATTAACTTTGAAGCGGAGGCGAATTAATCATGCCTTTGATGAAGACAAAACCGACCTCACCAGGTCGTCGTTCAATGGTCAAGGTGGTCAATCCTGACCTGCATAAAGGTAAGCCTTTTGCAGCGTTGGTAGAGCCACAATTCCAAAAAGCGGGTCGTAACAATAATGGTCATATCACTACCCGTCATAAAGGTGGTGGTCATAAGCATCACTATCGTGTTGTTGATTTCAAACGCAACGACAAAGATGGAATTCCAGCAAAAGTTGAACGCTTGGAATACGATCCAAACCGCAGTGCAAATATTGCATTGATCGTGTTTGCTGATGGTGAGCGTCGCTACATTCCTGCTGCTAAAGGCATGACTGTTGGTCAAGCAATCATGAATGGTTCTGAGGCACCAATCAAATCTGGTAATAATTTGCCAATTCGCAACATTCCAGTTGGTAGCACTATTCACTGCGTTGAAATCCTCCCAGGCAAAGGTGCTCAAGTAGCGCGCTCTGCTGGTGGTTCAGCAGTATTGCTGGCTCGTGAAGGCGTATACGCTCAAGTGCGTTTGCGCTCCGGTGAAGTTCGCCGTGTTCTGATTGAGTGCCGTGCCACTATTGGTGAAGTTGGTAACGAAGAGCACAGCTTGCGTCAAATTGGTAAAGCAGGTGCAAATCGCTGGCGTGGTATTCGCCCAACCGTTCGCGGTGTGGCAATGAACCCAGTAGATCACCCACACGGTGGTGGCGAAGGTAGAACTGGCGAAGGCCGTGTACCTGTATCTCCATGGGGCACTCCAACCAAAGGTTATCGCACACGTCGCAATAAGCGCACAACTTCGATGATCGTTCAACGTCGTCAAAAACGTTAAGCGATAAGGATAAATAGATATGACACGTTCAGCTAAAAAAGGCCCATTCTGCGACGCCAGCTTAGTAAAAAAAGTTGAAGTTGCACAAGCCAACAAAGACAAAAAGCCGATCAAAACTTGGTCTCGCCGTTCAACAATTCTTCCAGACTTTATCGGTCTGACAATTGCTGTTCATAACGGTCGTCAACACGTTCCGGTTTATGTATCAGAAAACATGGTGGGTCATAAGTTAGGCGAATTTGCCTTGACCCGTACTTTCAAAGGTCACGCTGCTGACAAGAAAGTTGTGAAGAAGTAAGGGGATGATGATGGAAGTTAAAGCTATTCACAAGGGCGCCCGCATTTCTGCGCAAAAGACACGTTTGGTCGCAGACCAAATTCGTGGTTTGCCAATTGCACGCGCATTGAACATTTTGAATTTCAGCCCCAAAAAAGCTGCCTTCATTGTGAAAAAAGTAGTTGAATCAGCGATTGCAAATGCTGAACACAATAAAGGTGCCGACATTGATGAGCTCAAGGTATCAGCGGTAATCGTTGATAAAGGAACTTCCTTAAAGCGCTTCACTGCACGTGCTAAGGGACGTGGCAATCAAATCGAAAAACAAACTTGTCACATTAGCGTGACCTTGAGTAACTAAGGAAAGATATGGGCCAAAAGATTAATCCCACCGGATTCCGACTCGCGGTAACGAAGAATTGGACATCACGTTGGTATGCAAATAACACTGACTTCGCAAAGATGCTGAAAGAGGACGTAGATGTCCGCAGCTATTTGAAGAAGAAGTTGAAGAATGCATCCGTTAGTAAAGTGGTAATCGAGCGTCCTGCTAAGAACGCCCGCATCACTATCTATAGCTCACGTCCAGGTGTTGTGATTGGTAAAAAAGGCGAAGATATTGAAGTTCTCCGTCGTGAATTACAAAAACGCATGGGTGTTCCAGTTCACGTGAACATTGAAGAAATTCGTAAGCCTGAAGTAGATGCACAATTGATTGCTGACTCTATTACTCAGCAGTTAGAAAAGCGCATCATGTTCCGTCGCGCTATGAAGCGTGCAATGCAAAGCGCAATGCGTCTTGGCGCACAAGGCATCAAGATCATGTCGTCTGGTCGTTTGAACGGTGCAGAAATTGCTCGTCGCGAATGGTACCGTGAAGGTCGTGTTCCACTTCATACATTGAAGGCTGATATTGATTACGCAACATCAGAGGCTGAAACAACCTACGGCATCATCGGTGTAAAAGTTTGGGTATACAAAGGCGATACATTGGGTCGCGGTGCAGAAGCTCAAGTGGCTGCTCCATCTGCTGAACCAGCTGCCGAAGAAAAGAAAACTCGTCGTGCTCCAAGCAAAACAGCTGCTCGTAAACCAGCTGCTGGCACTGACAAGCCATTAGTTGCTGCTAAACCAGCAGTAAAGCGTGTGCGTAAGGTTGAAGCACCTGCCGCAGATACGCAGAAGTCAGGAGAGTAAGCATGCTACAACCAAAGCGTCGTAAGTATCGCAAGGAACAAAAAGGCCGTAACACTGGCGTGGCAACACGCGGTAGTTCTGTAGCCTTTGGTGACTTTGGCTTGAAGGCCGTTGGCCGTGGCCGTCTGACTGCTCGTCAAATCGAGTCAGCACGTCGCGCAATGACCCGTCACATTAAACGTGGTGGCCGTATCTGGATTCGTATTTTCCCAGATAAGCCAATTTCACAAAAACCTGCTGAAGTACGTATGGGTAACGGTAAAGGTAACCCAGAGTACTACGTAGCTGAAATTCAACCAGGCAAAGTGCTTTACGAAATGGATGGTGTGGATGAGACTTTGGCGCGCGAAGCTTTCAAGCTTGCTGCTGCTAAGTTGCCTTTGCAGACCACGTTCGTGATTCGCCACTTAGGTTGATCGGGATAGAGATTATGAAAAATAAAGAATTAGCAGCCAAAGATCTGACTGGCTTGAACGCAGAATTAACAGAGCTCTTAAAGACTAACTTTAAGCTCCGTATGCAAAAAGGCACTCAGCAACTCACCAATACCAGCCAATTGGGTAAAACGAAGCGCGACATTGCTCGTGTGAAGACTTTTATTGCCCAAAAGACTGCGCAGAAATAAGGAAAAAGGGATATGACAGAATTATCTAAACCCTTACGCCGCACCCTCGTGGGCCGCGTTGTTAGCGACAAAATGCAAAAAACTGTGACCGTGTTGGTTGAGCGTCAAGTCAAGCATCCCGTGATTGGTAAGTATGTTGGCCAGTCCAAAAAGTACCACGCTCATGACGAAACTAGCACCTACAAGATGGGTGATACGGTTGAAATTGCTGAATCTAAGCCAATTTCACGCACCAAATCTTGGGTTGTAACCCGTTTGGTTGAGGCTTCAAAGGGTATTTAAGGTATTTTTAAGGGATTTTGGCGAAGTTTCTTACCAAATCCCTGTTTTACGTAGTAGAATAGAAGGCTTCTCTGGTTTTATTGGAGAAGCAGTGTTTTTCATTAATTCCGGGTTTTAATTTTCGTTAAAGCCCATAGACGGAACCAAGACTGTTTGCCTTTGGCCAATAAGTTGGGGATTAGAAATGATACAAACCGAAAGTAGATTGCAGGTCGCCGATAACACTGGCGCCAGTGAAGTTTTGTGCATCAAGGTATTGGGCGGCTCCAAGCGTCGTTACGCCAGTATTGGTGATGTCATTAAGGTGACTGTAAAGTCAGCCGCTCCACGTGGCCGTGTAAAAAAAGGTGATATTTATAACGCTGTTGTAGTGAGAACAGCTAAGGGTGTTCGCCGTCCAGACGGTTCATTGATTAAGTTCGATGCAAACGCTGCGGTATTGCTCAACGCTAAGTTAGAGCCAATTGGCACACGTATCTTTGGACCAGTTACACGCGAATTGCGTACTGAAAAGTTCATGAAGATCGTTTCTCTCGCCCCCGAAGTGATTTAAGAGGCTGATATGAAAAAGATTCGTAAAGGTGATTCCGTAGTTCTGTTGACTGGCCGTGATAAAGGCAAGCAAGGAACTGTTACAGCCATTCTCGATGAGAAGTTAGTCATCGAAGGCGTGAATATTTATAAAAAGAGCGTTAAGCCAAACCCAGCTGCTGGTGTAACCGGCGGCATGATTGACAAGACTATGCCTGTTCACATTTCTAATGTGGCTTTGGTTGACGGTAACGGCAAACCATCACGTGTTGGTATCAAACTCGTTGACGGTAAAAAACAGCGTTTCCTCAAAACCACTGGCGCGACATTAAGCGCATAAGGGGCACGGAGAAATTATGAGCACACGTTTTCAAGAACACTATCAACAAAAAGTTGTTGCTGATTTGATTACCAAGTTTGGTTACAAGTCTGTAATGGAAGTTCCACGTATCACCAAAGTGACCCTCAATATGGGCTTGGGCGATGCAGTGAACGACAAGAAAATTATCGAAAATGCAGTTGGCGATTTAACTAAAGTTGCAGGCCAAAAGCCAGTGGTGACTAAAGCTAAAAAAGCGATTGCTGGTTTCAAAATTCGTCAAGGCTACCCAATCGGTGCCATGGTGACATTGCGTGGTCAACGCATGTACGAATTCTTGGATCGTTTCGTGACTGTTGCATTACCACGCGTACGTGACTTCCGCGGCATCTCCGGTAAAGCATTTGACGGTCGTGGCAACTACAACATCGGCGTTAAAGAACAAATCATTTTCCCTGAAATCGAATACGACAAGATTGATGCCCTGCGTGGTCTCAATATCAGTATTACGACGACTGCTAAAACCGACGAAGAAGCAAAAGCTTTGTTGGCAGCATTCAAATTCCCTTTCCGCAATTAAGAGGCTAACGTGGCAAAACTATCCCTGATTGAGCGCGAGAATAAGCGCGCAAAAACTGTAGAGAAGTACGCTGTTAAGCGTGCTGAACTCAAAGCGATCATTGCTGATCAATCGCGCAGCGATGAAGAGCGCTATGAAGCTCGCTTGAAGCTACAGGCACTTCCACGTAACGCAAGCCCGATTCGTCAAAGAAATCGTTGTTCATTAACCGGTCGCCCACGCGGCACATTCCGTAAGTTCGGTTTGGCTCGTAGCAAGATTCGTGAAATCGCCTTCCGTGGCGAAATCCCCGGTTTAACCAAGGCCAGCTGGTAAGCGGCGAAAGAATTAGGAGAACTCATGAGTATCAGCGATCCAATCGCCGACATGTTGACCCGGATCCGCAATGCGCAAGCAGTGCAGAAGCCTTTGGTCGCAATGCCGTCGTCAAAAGTTAAAGTAGCTATTGCAAAAGTTTTGCAAGATGAAGGCTATATCGAAAGTTTCGAAATCAAAGGTGAAGCAGCTAAGCCAGTGCTCCACATTGATCTCAAATACTATGCAGGCCGTCCTGTGATCGAGCGTATTGACCGTGTATCTACACCAAGTCTACGCATTTATAAAGGACGTCATGACATTCCAGAAGTAATGAATGGCTTGGGCATTGCAATTATTTCAACCCCTCAAGGCGTAATGACAGACCGTAAAGCACGTGCAACAGGCGTGGGCGGCGAAGTTATTTGCTACGTAGCTTAAGGAGCGAAATATGTCCCGCGTAGGTAAATCACCAATTACAGTTCCCAAGGGCGCTGAAATCAGCATCAACGGTGCAAACATTACTGTTAAAGGTCCTTTGGGCACATTGACACACAACTTGCATCCTGCTGTTGGTTTGAAACAAGCAGATGGCGTATTGACAGTAGTTGTCAACAACGACTCACCAGAAGCTGGTGCACAGTCAGGTACGGCACGTGCTTTGGTCAATAACATGGTTGTTGGCGTTACTGCTGGCTTTGAGCGCAAGCTCAGCTTGGTAGGCGTTGGTTACCGTGCCCAAGCCCAAGGCGAAACATTGAAGTTGCAGTTGGGTTTTTCACACGACATTATTTACAACCTGCCAAAGGGTGTAAAAGCTGAGACTCCATCGCAAACTGAAATCATTATTAAAGGCTCCAACAAGCAGCAAGTTGGCCAGGTCGCAGCGGAAGTTCGCGCATACCGTTCACCAGAGCCATACAAAGGCAAAGGTGTTCGCTACGTGGATGAGGTTGTGCATCTGAAAGAAACTAAGAAGAAGTAAGCGAGATTAGAAAATGAATAAAGACGAATCCAGACAAAGACGTGCTCGGCAGACTCGTATTCGCATTGCCGAAGCAATGGCAAATCGCTTAACAGTTATCCGTAGCAATACTCATATTTCTGCTCAGGTATATAGCCCATGCGGAACCAAAGTTGTGGCAGCTGCTTCAACAATGGAAAAAGAATTGCGCCAAGCGATCAAAAACGGCGGCAACGCTGATGCAGCGAAACAAATCGGCAAGTTAGTTGCTGAGCGTGCTGTTAAGGCAGGCATTGTTGATGTTGCTTTTGATCGTTCCGGTCATCGTTACCACGGCCGTATTAAGGCCTTAGCTGAAGCTGCGCGTGAAGCCGGCCTGAAGTTCTAATAGGGTTTAGGAAAAAACATGGCAAAAATGCAAACTAAGATGCAAAACGAAGAGCGTGATGATGGTCTTCGCGAGAAGATGATCGCTGTTAATCGTGTAACTAAAGTGGTTAAGGGCGGTCGTATTCTTGGCTTTGCCGCACTCACTGTAGTTGGCGATGGCGATGGCCGCATCGGCATGGGTAAAGGCAAATCAAAAGAAGTTCCAGTGGCTGTTCAAAAAGCAATGGATGAAGCTCGTCGCAAGATGATCAAAGTTTCCTTACGTAAAGGTACTTTGCAGCATACTGTTACTGGCCAACATGGCGCCTCACGCGTTTTGATTTCTCCAGCTAAAGACGGTACTGGAATTATTGCTGGCGGCCCAATGCGCGCAATTTTCGACGTAATGGGTGTAACCAACGTAGTTGCTAAGTCCCTGGGCTCTACAAACCCGTACAACTTGGTTCGCGCAACGATTGATGGTTTGAGCAAGATGAGTACTCCTGCAGAGATTGCTGCTAAGCGCGGTAAGTCAGTTGAAGAGATTCTCGGCTAAGACCAAAAGATTAGGACTCTACAAATGACAAAATCAAACTCCAAAGTCAAACTGCAATTAGTGCGCAGCTTGATCGGTACTCGTGAAAGCCACCGTGCAACTGTGCGTGGCTTAGGCCTTGGTCGTATTAATTCAGTTTCTGAATTGGAAGATACGCCAGCTGTTCGCGGCATGATTAATAAAGTTTCTTATCTAGTTAAAGTCGTTGGCTGATAACTAGCAAGTAAATAGGCGAAGAATATGGAACTCAATACACTCAAGCCCGCAGAGGGCTCCAAGAAAAACCGTCGTCGCGTAGGTCGCGGCATTGGTTCTGGCCTTGGTAAAACTGCTGGCCGTGGTCACAAAGGTCAAAAATCTCGTTCCGGCGGATTCCACAAGGTTGGATTCGAAGGCGGCCAGATGCCTATGTATCGTCGTTTGCCAAAACGCGGTTTCGTGTCTTTGACACGTCGTCATGTTGGCCAAATTACTTTGAACGACTTAGCAAAAATCAACTTGCCAGAAGTGGACTTGTTGACATTGAAGGCTCATGGCTTTGCTGGCGAACAAATTAATGCAGTGAAGGTAATTAAGACTGGTGAAATCAAGATTGCTGTAACCCTTAAGGGCATTACAGCAACTGCTGGCGCAAAAGCAGCTATTGAAGCGGCTGGCGGCAAATTGGTTGAAGCAGCGTAATAGGTCTTTTTACTCAAAATGGCATTAGCACCTACCAATAACTCAGGCACTGCAACAGCAGGAGGCAAGTTTGGCGAATTACGTCAACGCTTGATTTTCTTGGTGTTGGCTTTGCTCGTGTTCCGTTTAGGTGCCCATATTCCAGTTCCGGGTATTGATCCAGACCAGCTCGCGCAGTTATTTGCTGGCCAAAAAGACGGCATCTTGGGAATGTTTAACTTGTTCTCAGGCGGTGCGTTATCTCGCTTTACTGTATTTGCCCTGGGAATCATGCCTTATATTTCTGCATCGATCATCATGCAGTTAATGACTATTGTTGTGCCATCATTAGAGTCTTTGAAAAAAGAAGGCCAAGCTGGTCAGCGCAAGATCACTCAGTACACCCGTTACGGCACTGTGCTTTTAGCAACCTTCCAGGCATTAGGAATCTCTGTTGCTTTGCAAGCTCAGCCAGGACTAGTGGTTAATCCAGGTTTGATGTTTGAAATCAATACTGTAGTGACTCTGGTAACTGGCACGATGTTCTTGATGTGGCTTGGTGAGCAAATCACTGAGCGTGGTTTGGGTAACGGTATTTCCATCATTATTTTTGGCGGCATCGTCTCTGGTTTGCCAAACGCTTTAGCTAGCTTATTAGAGTTAGTTCGTACTGGCTCGATGAATATTATTTCTGCATTACTCATCGTTGTCATTTGCGTAGCAGTGACTTATTTTGTGGTATTCGTAGAGCGCGGTCAGCGTCGTATCTTAGTGAACTACGCTAAGCGCCAGGTTGGCAATAAGGTTTACGGTGGCCAATCTTCTTACTTCCCATTGAAGTTAAACATGGCAGGCGTTATTCCTCCAATTTTTGCGTCTTCAATTATTTTGTTCCCTGCAACGATTGCTGGCTGGTTTACTTCAGGTGAGCCAACCAATATGTTTAGCAGAATCATTAAAGACTTGGCAGCAACATTAGCTCCTGGCCAGCCTGTGTACACAATTTTGTATGCTGCAGCGATCATCTTCTTCTGTTTCTTCTACACCGCATTGGTATTTAACAGTCGTGAGACAGCAGATAACTTGAAGAAGAGCGGTGCATTTGTTCCGGGTATTCGTCCAGGCGATCAAACAGCACGATATATCGATAAGATCCTGGTGCGCTTAACTTTGGCTGGTGCAATTTACATGGTTTTGGTTTGTTTATTACCAGAATTTTTAGTGCTGAAGTACAACGTGCCGTTCTATTTTGGCGGTACTTCATTGTTGATTATTGTGGTTGTTGCAATGGATTTCATGGCTCAAGTTCAGTCATACGTGATGCAACAGCAGTACGGCTCTTTGATGAAAAAAGCCAACTTTAAGATGGGCGCTTAACTGAATGTCTAAAGACGATGTTATTCAGATGGCGGGAGAGATTATTGAGAATTTGCCGAACGCGATGTTTCGCGTGAAGCTAGAAAACGGACATGTGGTTCTAGGGCACATTTCTGGAAAGATGCGGATGCACTACATTCGTATTTTGCCGGGAGATAAGGTAACGGTGGAGATGACTCCTTACGACCTGACGCGCGCCAGAATCATTTTCCGGGCGAAGTAAAGATTAAGTTGTACCTATTTTTAAGAGGTGAGTTATGAAAGTTTTAGCATCCGTTAAGTGTATTTGCAGAAATTGCAAGATCATTAAGCGCAAACGCGTTGTGCGCGTGATCTGTTCTTCAGACGCACGTCATAAGCAGCGTCAAGGCTGATCTGGTTAATTAAGAGGAAATCTCATGGCACGTATCGCTGGGGTAAACATCCCAAATCATCAACATACTGTTATCGGTTTAACAGCAATTTTTGGCATTGGCACAACTCGTGCTCACAAAATTTGCCAAACCACAGGTGTTGCAATCGATAAAAAAGTTAAAGATCTTACTGACGCTGACTTGGAAAAGTTGCGTGATGAAGTAGGTAAGTTCATTACCGAAGGTGACCTTCGTCGAGAAGTAACTATGAGCATCAAGCGTTTGATGGACTTAGGTTGCTACCGTGGTGTGCGTCATCGTAAAGGCTTGCCTGTTCGTGGTCAACGTACCAAGACCAATGCGCGTACCCGTAAGGGCCCACGTAAGTCCGGCATCGCACTGAAGAAATAATCAAGAAAGTTTATTGACATGGCAAAACAACAATCCGCTTCCGCCGCTTCACAGCGCACTCGTAAGAAGGTTAAAAAGAACGTTGCTGACGGTATTGCACACGTTCATGCTTCTTTTAACAACACCATTATTACGATCACTGATCGTCAAGGAAATGCGCTTTCATGGGCAACTTCTGGCGGCCAAGGCTTCAAAGGCTCACGTAAGTCAACACCTTTTGCTGCTCAAGTAGCGGCTGAAGTTGCTGGTAAAGCTGCCGTTGAATGCGGTATCAAGAACTTGGAAGTTCAGATCAAAGGCCCAGGCCCAGGTCGTGAATCAGCAGTTCGTGCATTGAACTCATTGGGGATCAAGATCACTGAGATTCAAGACGTCACTCCAGTTCCTCACAACGGTTGCCGTCCTCCTAAGCGTCGTCGTATCTAAGCTAGGAAGTTGGCAGTACAAGTTTTAGTAGTTTTTTATTAAAGCCCACCGTTCATCTGATTTAAAGGGTGAACTCACCGCCGGTCGCAAGACTGCGGCAAAGAAAGGAAAGCATCGTGGCACGTTACTTAGGGCCTAAGGCCAAATTAGCACGTCGGGAAGGTACCGACTTATTTTTAAAGAGCGCACGTCGCGCCCTGTCAGACAAGTGCAAGTTAGATACTAAGCCTGGTCAACATGGTCGTACATCTGGCTCAAGAACATCAGACTACGGTAATCAGTTGCGTGAAAAGCAAAAGGTTAAGCGTATCTATGGCGTACTAGAGCGTCAATTTCGTCGTTACTTCGCTGAAGCTGAGCGTCGTAAGGGCAATACTGGCGAAACATTGCTCCAATTGCTAGAGTCACGTCTCGACAACGTGGTGTATCGCATGGGCTTTGGTTCAACACGTGCTGAAGCACGTCAGTTAGTTTCTCATGGCGCCATCATGCTCAATGGCAGCGCAGTGAATATTCCATCCATCCAAGTTAAGCCTGGTGACGTGGTTGCTATTCGTGAAAAAGCGAAGAAGCAAGCGCGTATTACAGAATCACTCAATTTGGTTCAGCAAATGTCTGCAGTTACCTGGGTTTCAGTTGATGCAGCTAAGCTGGAAGGAACATTTAAGCAAGTGCCCGACCGCGAAGATATTAGCGGTGAAATTAATGAAAGTTTGATCGTCGAATTGTATTCACGCTAATTAGGCACTATCAAGGAAAAAATATGCAAACAAATTTGCTCAAGCCAAAAATTATTTCTGTTGAAGCGCTTTCCGCCAACCAAGCTAAGGTTGTTATGGAGCCGTTCGAGCGTGGCTATGGCCACACACTCGGAAATGCATTACGTCGCGTACTCTTGTCCTCGATGGTTGGTTATGCACCAACTGAAGTAGCTATTGCAGGTGTAGTTCATGAATATTCCACATTGGATGGCGTGCAAGAGGACGTTGTAAACCTCTTGCTCAACCTCAAGGGAATCGTATTTAAGTTGCAATCCCGTGACGAAGTCACTATCAATTTGCGTAAAGAAGGCCCAGGCGTTGTTACTGCAAAAGATATCGATTTGCCACACGATGTAGAAATCATCAATCCTGATCACGTGATCGCTCACTTGTCTGCTGGTGGCAAGTTAGATATGCAGATTAAGGTTGAAAAAGGTCGTGGTTATGTTCCTGGTAACGTGCGTCAATACAACGACGAGACTACTAAGATCATTGGCCGTATCGTATTGGATGCCTCATTTAGTCCAGTAAGCCGCGTTAGCTATGCTGTTGAATCTGCTCGTGTTGAGCAACGTACCGACCTCGATCGTCTCGTAATGACTATCGAAACAAACGGTGTATTGTCTCCTGAAGAAGCAATTCGTCAAGCGGCTAGCATCTTGGTGGATCAGTTAGTTGTATTCGCAGCTCTTGAGAGCAGTGAAGTGTCTGGTGATCTTGCACCAAGTCGCTCTTCAATGGTTGATCCAATGTTGATGCGTCCAGTTGATGATCTCGAACTCACAGTTCGCTCTGCAAACTGCTTGAAGGCTGAGAACATTTACTACATCGGTGACTTGATTCAACGTACAGAGAATGAATTGTTGAAGACGCCTAATTTGGGTCGTAAGTCTTTGAATGAAATCAAAGATGTATTGGCTGCTCGTGGCTTAAGTCTTGGCATGAAACTCGAAAGCTGGCCTCCAGCTAACCTCGAGAAATAATTAGAAAGGAAGCATCATGCGTCACGGAAACGGCTTACGCAAACTAAATAGAACATCTTCACATCGTCTGGCGATGTTGCGCAATATGTCCAATTCTCTTTTGGAGCATGAAGTGATTAAAACCACTTTGCCAAAAGCAAAAGAATTGCGCATGGTTGTTGAGCCTTTGATTACCTTGGGTAAAAAAGACAACTTAGCAAACCGTCGCTTGGCATTTAATCGCACTCGTGATCGCGATATCGTGGCCAAACTCTTCACAGAGCTCGGCCCACGTTACGCAACACGTCCAGGTGGCTATCTTCGTATTTTGAAGTTTGGCTTCCGTCATGGCGACAATGCGCCTATGGCATTGGTTGAGTTGGTTGACCGTCCAGAAGTTGAAGAAACAGCAGTTGTAGCTGAAGAGGCTTAAGTCTCTTAGATACGCAAAAAGCCAGGCTTCGGTCTGGCTTTTTTCATTGATAGGTTTATAAATACGGTATGCCTCAAAACCCCTCAGTTACCGCCCCTGTTAATCCCAATCAGCTTCTGGTGGTGGTCACAAGCCTGCCTAATATGGAGATTGCCAAAAGCTTAGCTCGCGCTTTAGTGGAGCAAAAGATTGCTGCGTGCGTGCAACTGATTGATGGCGTCCATTCTATTTACCGCTGGGAAGGGAAGGTTTGTGAAGAACAAGAAATTCTTCTATCAGCGAAAACTATCAGTAGTAAATGGTCAGAGATCTCAAGCTTTATTCGAGCTCAACATCCTTATGACCTTCCCGAAATTCTGGCTTTTTCACCAGCACAATATGCACAGCAATACGGTGAGTGGGTAGAAGCTGAGGTAAATTCGAAGATATGAGAATGCAATCCTTTCTGAGAATGGTTATCACAGCACTTTCGCTGTTAATGACACCAGTTTTTGCTGCAACTGATTTTTTGCCACCAGAAAAAGCATTTCGGGTTGAGGCTACTTGGTTGGAAAACTCCAAGCAAGTTGAGATTGAGTTTATGCCTGCTAAGGGCTATTACCTCTATCAAGAATCACTCCAATTTCAAGTGGGAACTGAGCTCGGAAAGCTATATACAACAAGGCCTGCATTGCCAAAGGGTATAGAAAAGTTTGATGAAACTTTTCAGAAAAAACTGCAAGTGTATAAGCAGCCTTTTGTGGTTCTATTGGATGTTAATCCGGCCTCTGGTAGGCCTATTCATATTGAGCTAGGTTTGCAGGGTTGTGCAGAGGCTGGTATTTGCTATCCACCCATGACTCTAAAATTTCTATTAGCGGGCCCTGGTGTTAGAGCAGCGCCAATACCTGAAGTGCTTGATGGGGCCCAGGCTGCTGTTAATACCCAAGCTGATTTGAGCTTGACTGATTTATGGCGCGAACGAGACGACGTTAATGCGATTACCCGTTTTTTAGAGGGCACATCAACTGGCTATTTATTTCTTGCTTTCTTTGTTTTAGGGCTCGCTTTAGCTTTTACGCCCTGTGTTTTGCCAATGCTGCCAATTCTCTCTAGTGTCATCTTCGGAACGCAGGGCGGTAAGGCGATCTCTAAGGGCCGTGCGAGCCTACTTGCACTTGCATATGTCTTGGGTATGGCCTTGGTGTATTCCTTGGCTGGGGTCCTCATGGCAGCCCTTGGCGGTAGTGTACAAAGGGCATTACAAAGTCCACTTGCACTAGCTGCCTTCGCAATCTTGCTACTAGCTTTGTCGGGTAGTCTGTTCGGCCTCTATGATCTACGATTGCCTCAGTCATGGCATCACCATATTGATCGTTTAGCTGGGCGCCAAAAGGGAGGTAGCGTTTTAGGTGCCTTTATCTTAGGTGGCATTTCTACTTTGGTTGCCAGCCCATGTATTACAGCGCCATTAGCAGGTGTTTTAGCGTTTATCGCCCAGACAGGTTCTATGAGTCTAGGCGCAGGATTGCTATTTGTGATGGCCTTAGGCATGGGCTTGCCACTCCTCTTTATTGCAATTGAGGCGCGTATTTTGATTCCCTCGACTGGTATCTGGATGGTCTGGTTACAGCGTACCTTGGGTGTCTTGTTGGTAGCTACCGCAGCGTGGATTGCCTCTCCTTTAATTCAGAAAAATGAACCTATTGGAGCTGTAAAAACAATCAATGGCCAACGCATCCATCAGGTAGGAGAGCTATCTTTTGTGGTGATTCATTCACCAGCAGAATTAGATGCGCAACTTACGAAAGCGCAGCAAGAGCAAAAATGGGTCTTGTTAGATTTCTATGCAGACTGGTGTATTAGTTGCAAAGAAATGGAAGTGAACACCTTTACAAATCCAGAGGTCAGTAAAGAATTGAAGCAGTTGGTGTTATTGCAAGCCGATGTCACTGCTAACAGCCCAGAAAATCAGGCGCTACTAAAACGTTTTGGATTATTTGGTCCGCCGGGGATTTTGATCTTTAACCCAAACTCAGAAGAACAAAAAAAGCAACGTGTGATTGGCTATATGCCGCCTCAGCGTTTCATTGAGCGTTTGCAAAAGTTGCTGCGGAACTAATCACTATGATCAAAATACACTCGATTTATATTGCCTCTCAGGCCGGTGAGCCCATGATTAAAAGGGATGCTGCGAGACTTAGTCCTGGCGTAGGAATTGAGGGCGATAGATACGCGCTTGGTATCGGCGCATTCTCTGACTCTGTTCCAGCAAAAATCAGGGATGTTTCTCTGATTGCGCTTTCAGGAATTGAAGTTGCTAACGAAGAGTTGGCGGCGGGCGGATTAAAGGCCTATCTTCCGAGTGAAACAAGAAGAAATATCGTGATTGAGAGTGTGAGCGCAGAAGATCTCAATCAGTTAGTTGGAAAAGAATTTTTTCTGGGCTCAATTCGACTAAAAGCTACAGAATTATGTATCCCCTGTGAGCGCCCAGCGAGTTTAAGCAAGAAGTCTGATTTTATTTCTGCATTTAAAAACAGGGGTGGTATTAGAGCCCAAATTTTAGACTCTGGCCAAATCAGAATTGGCGATCAATTCAAAGAAGCTTCACCTACCTGATTTCATGAGTCTTGCTGCTTCCAGCGCAAAGTAAGTCAGCACACCATCGGCACCAGCACGTTTAAATGCAAGTAAAGATTCCATCATGACAGCATCGTGATCTAGCCAACCATTTTGTGCAGCAGCTTTGAGCATCGCGTATTCGCCGCTCACTTGATAGGCATAAGTGGGGTAATCAAACTCTTCTCTCACGCGACGCACGATATCTAAATAAGGCATGCCAGGCTTGACCATGACCATATCTGCGCCTTCGCTAATATCTAGTGCAACCTCCCGCAAAGCCTCGTCACCATTGGCGCAATCCATTTGATAAGTTTTCTTATCAGCCTTACCAAGATTCTTGGCGGAACCTACTGCATCTCTAAATGGGCCATAAAAGGCCGATGCATATTTGGCTGAGTAAGCCATGATGCGCGTATGAATTAAATTCTTTTGCTCAAGTGCTTCCCGAATTTTTCCAATACGACCATCCATCATGTCTGATGGTGCAACGATATCGACACCAGCTTCTGCTTGTGCAACTGCCTGCTTTACTAAGATCGCTGCAGTCTCATCATTCAGAATACGGCCTTGCTCATCGAGAACGCCATCTTGACCATGGCTTGTATACGGATCAAGCGCAACGTCCGTCATGATGCCTAAATTCGGGAAACGTTTTTTGAGTTCACGAACTGCATTAGGGATGAGGCCATTTGGATTGAATGCTTCTTTACCATCAGGTGTTTTTAACGAAGCATCTATTACTGGAAAAAGTGCTAGCACTGGAATACCTAGATCAACACACTCTTGCGCAACAGGCAATAACAAATCTAATGAAACACGATTGACGCCGGGCATGGAAGCAACAGCCTCAGATTTGCCTTGGCCTTCTAGTAAGAAGACTGGATAGATCAAGTCGTTCGCAGACACGCTATTTTCTTGCATGAGTCGACGTGACCAATCATCTCGACGCATACGACGAGGGCGATGTTCTGGAAAGTTAAGTAAAGAGCTAGCTTGTGATTTCATCTTCATGGGTTTCTGCTTCAAATAGCCATTTAATAATTAAATTATCTGCCTCTTCAAGGCCAATACGCTTGGTGCTTGAGAACAATTGTGCCGTAAGTTGCTTGGAGTCACCAGTGCCCTCTGGAAGCGCAGGGTCGTATTGTTGGAGTTGTTTGCGGACGGCTTCCAGAGCATGTTTGCATTCGCTTTTATTGAGTTTGTCGCACTTACTGAGCAAGATATGAATCGATTTGCCTGTTGGAACAAACCATTGAATCATTTGCTCATCAAGATCGGTAATGCCGCGCCGCGCATCGACAATCAGAACCATACCAACTAATTGCTCGCGCTCTTGTAAATAGTCACTGAGAAGGGCGTTCCAGTGGTATTTGGTCTCATGATTCACGGCGGCATAGCCATAGCCTGGTAAGTCCACTAAATAGGCTAAAAGGTCGTCTTTTGAGAAAAGACCAAAATAGTTGATGTGTTGGGTCCGGCCAGGGGTCTTGCTGGCAAAAGCAAGCCTTTTTTGGTTACAAAGGACGTTAATTGCGCTCGATTTACCCGCATTTGAGCGACCAGCAAAGGCTACCTCACGCAGGGGTGTGGCAGGCAGGCAATGGGTGTCATTGACTGTGGTGGCGAATCGGGCTTGAAAGAGTTTAGACATGTCCTGAAGCTATTGTAAAATCACGCCAAATCATGAAATATCTCATGGTGTTGGGTAAAAAGGTTGTAAATGTAGGGCCCAAACACTTTTAGGAATTTTTGCCAAGGTAAACATAATGCGTCAAACCTCCCAAATCTCCAAATTCACTAGCTTGCGTGCTGGTTTTGTAGCCCTTTCCATTTTCGCCCTAGTTGGCGCTTCTGGCGTGGCAATTGCAGCTGATGCTGCACCTATGGCTCCAGCTGCTGAAGCTAAGGCTGCGGTTCCAGGCAAGCCAAAAACTGATCCAGCTGTTGGTGAGACTTTATATTCAAACGGCGATGCAACGCGTGGCGTTACTGCCTGTATCACTTGCCATGGCCCTAAAGGCCAAAGCGCAGTCGGTGCATGGCCAAAACTCTCTGCTCAGCATGCGGCCTATACAGCCAAGCAGTTGAAGAACTTTAAAGAAGGTAGTCGTGCTAACCCAATCATGATGGGTATGGCTGCCACTTTGACCGAACAAGATATGCAAAATATTGCTGCCTATTTAGCTAAGCAATCGATTTCACAAGGTGTTGCACAAAACAAAGATACGATTGAGTTAGGTCAAAGTATTTATCGTGGCGGTATTGCAGCAAAAGGCGTTCCTGCTTGTGCAGCATGCCACAGCCCAACGGGTGCTGGTATTCCTGCGCAGTATCCGCTCTTGGGTGGCCAGTGGGCTGAATACACCAATGCACAGCTGCTCGCTTTCCGCGAAGGCGTTCGTAAAAATAGCAGCCAGATGACAACGATTGCTACTAAGTTGTCTGACCAAGAAATGAAAGCAGTTGCCGACTACATGGCTGGTTTGCACTAAGCTATTTTCCAAGCTTTAAATAAAAACCCCGCTCATTCAGCGGGGTTTTTATTTGTCCAACATTTCTAAAGCAGTGGTAATTTTTCTCGTAAATTATTTTGGTAAAACACTTTCACTTGCAAACAAGTCCGTCGTTTTTTCACGAGCACGAATTACATAAGCATTCTTTCCATCAACCATAATCTCTGCTGGTTTGGGGCGCGTGTTGTAGTTTGAGGCCATCACAAATCCATAAGCACCAGCAGAAAGAATAGCCAGAAGATCACCCTCTTCAACGGCAAGGTAGCGATCTCTTCCAAGCCAATCACCTGATTCGCATACAGGACCCACGATGTCATAAGTGAGCCCCTTGGCTTCTTTAGCTTGTACTGGAACGATGCCATGGTGAGCCTCATACAGGGCAGGGCGCATGAGTTCAGTCATGGCTGCGTCAACGATGCAAAAGTTTTTCTCAGCACCGGGCTTGAGGTATTCAACGGTAGCCAAAAGCACACCAGCATTACCTACTAGGGATCTGCCAGGCTCAAGGACAACATCTAAATGCCCAAACCCGCGTTCTGCTACTCGATTTAATAAGGTATTAGTGAAGTCGGTGATATCAGGAGGCGTTTCATCACTATAGGAAATTCCGAGACCACCACCGAGATCAAGATGATGAATAACGATGCCTTCTTTTTTCAGTTGCGCTACCAGATCCAATACTTTATCGAGCGCATCTAGGTAAGGCGCAGTCGTGGTGATTTGAGAGCCAATATGACAATCAATACCAACGACATCAATTTGAGAGAGTTGTGCCGCTTCACGATAAGTTTTTAATACTTCGTGATACGCGATGCCAAACTTATTTCCTTTTAAACCGGTAGAGATATAGGGATGTGTTTGCGCATCGACATCAGGATTGACGCGTAAGGAAATCGGGGCACGTAACTTAAGTTCGGTTGCCACGTGATTAATTTTGTGAAGCTCAGCAATCGATTCCACATTGATGCATTTGACACCGGCTTTGAGTGCAGTTGCAATTTCAGAGGCGGATTTACCAACGCCAGCAAATACCAAGCTCTTAGGGTCTGCGCCAATCGCTAATGCACGAGCTAATTCGCCTCCACTAACCAAATCAAAACCGGCACCAAGTTGTTTAAAGCAATCAATGACGGCTAAGTTACTATTGGCCTTCATGGCGTAGTGAACGCGTGCGCGACGATTGCCTTTGCTATCCATGCAAGCTTTGTCGTAGGCTTGGTATGCCTCAGTCAGCGCTTTTTTACTGTAAACGTAAAGTGGGGTACCAAACTCTTTTGCTAAATCCGCCAGCGCAATGTCTTCGGCATACCAATTGCCACTACGCTCAGTAAATCCAGATAATTTAGGAAGAGGAATTACTTTGCTTGTCATTGCTGGACCGATGATGAAGTGGCGGGTGGCGGGTATAGTTTGCCCTTAGGCTCAGGCTCAGAGGGGGCTGTAGGAGCAGGCGGCACATTTGGTATGAACAGGGGACCTCTAACCCCACATCCCACAAGGGATATTAGGAGGCTAATACCAAGGGCTCTGTTAAGAATCGCTATCATGAATGTCTCTAAAACGAATGATTGAATATAGCATGCAGGACTCTGTTATGAATCCAAATAATTCAGGTGTGGAAACCATTGACGACAAGCAGTTTTACCAGTTGGGCAGCAATCTATTGCAGTCGATCGAAGTGGCATTAGAATCTGCCGATGATGAGTTGGATCTCGATCTGGATGTGGAGCGCCAAGGAGGCAATGTCATCAATATTCGGTTTCGGGATAAAAGCGTGATTGTGGTCAATACCCAAGCCCCGCTCCATGAAATTTGGGTAGCTGCGAAATCAGGCGGATATCACTATCGCTGGGCAGGAACCATGTCGCAGCCCCTATGGCTGGACACTAAGACTGGCAAAGAGCTTTTGAGCGATCTTTCAGAATTTGCTAGCACCCAAGCGGGGCAGCCAGTCAAGATTCAACTAATCAAGGTTTAAGCAGCCCCAGTTGCTATTAAGGTATCAATAACCTGTGCATCTGGCACGCTTTTAATTTGCGCCTTACCAATTTTTTCTAGAACTACGTAGCGGATTTGCCCTCCCTCCGTTTTTTTATCAACTTGCATGAGTTCCATATAACGCTCAGCACCAAATTTTGGCGGAGCGATTGGAAGATTCATTGACTGAATAATGTTGGTTAGACGCTCAGCCTCTGCCTTGGTAATGAAATTGAGTCGGCAAGATAAGTCTGCACCAAGCACCATGCCGCATCCAACCGCTTCACCATGTAACCATTCACCGTAACCCATGCCTGCCTCAATCGCATGACCAAAGGTATGCCCAAAGTTCAAGGTAGCACGAATGCCACCTTCTCTCTCGTCAGCAGAAACCACTGCGGATTTAATTTCACAAGAACGCAGGACTGCATGACCCATTGCAGCGGTATCACAGTTTAGTAATGATTTTGCATTTGCTTCAATCCAATCTAAAAATTGAGAATCTGCAATCGCACCATGTTTCACTACTTCAGCAAGGCCTGCAGATAGTTCGCGTGGTGGCAGTGTCTTCAAAGTATTCAGGTCAGCAATGACGGCAACCGGCTGATGAAAGGCGCCAATCATGTTTTTACCTAAAGGATGATTGATGCCCGTTTTGCCGCCAACGGAAGAATCTACTTGAGCTAAAAGAGTGGTTGGCACTTGAATAAAGCGAATACCACGCATGAAGCTAGCAGCTGCGAAGCCAGTCATATCTCCAATCACGCCACCACCCAAAGCTACTAACATAGTTTGACGATCGGCGCCGAATTTTAGAAGGTCATCAAAAATCAATTGGAGATTTTTCCAATCTTTATATGACTCACCATCTGGCAGGGTGATAGTTCTTACCGGCTTGCCAAAAGTTTCTAGAGTTTTGGTAAGGCGCTGGGCATATAGGGGGGCCACTGTTGTATTGGTGACGATGTAAATCGAGCTTGATTTTTCGCAGGCGTTAAATAACTGGGGCTGATCAATTAAGTCAGTGCCAATGTAAATTGGATAGCTGCGATTACCAAGATCAACTTCAAGTGTTTTCATCATAAATTTCAAGTGGAAAGTTCAAGTTGCATGATTAAGGTGTTCACCAGCTGATTGACGCTGGGCTTACCAGTTTCAATGACATGATCAGCAATCTCGCGATATAAAGGATCACGAATGACGTATAAATTTTCTAGAATTTTTTTTGCATCCCCGTTGAGAAGCAGGGGGCGACCTTCGCCACTCTTGGTACGATGCCACAACTCAATCGGGTTAGCATGAAGATAAATGACGGTGCCTTTTTCGCTCAGGACCTTGCGATTCTCTGGCAGTAATACAGCGCCACCACCAGTAGCAAGCACGATATTTTTTTCATTCGTGACCTCACGGATGGCTTGAGCTTCGCGCTTGCGAAAGCCTTCTTCACCTTCCATCTCAAAGATGACGGGAATTTTTACACCACAACGCTCTTCAATAACATGATCAGCATCTAAAAATCGACGCCCCAATTTTTTTGCTAGAACTTTACCAACGGTCGACTTTCCGGCGCCCATGAGGCCGATTAGAAAGATATTGTTCGTTATAGAGTTCACCCTTTGATTTTATTAGGGTTTATCTAGAACAGTGGGGGTTAGGAAGACTAGGAGTTCAGTTTTATCTTTTAATTTGGATTTATGGCGAAATAAATGGCCAATCAGGGGGATATCTCCCAATAGAGGCACCTTGACCTCATCCTCTCTTTCGGTGGTTTGGAAGATTCCACCAATAATGGCAGTGCCACCGTTTTCTACGGTGACTTCGGAGCTGAGGCTTTTGGTATCGATGGCGTAACCCTGCTCTGTTTTCATGCCAATAGTGTCTTTATTGATCCCGACCAACATAGAAATTTTTCCATCAGGGTGGATTTTGGGCAAAACCTCTAAACGCAAGTTGGCTTTTCTGAACTGCAGCTTGCTACCATTTTGTGAGGTGGTTTGGTATGGCAGTTCGGTTCCTTGCTCAATTGTGGCCTTCACCTGATCTCCTGTCATGATGCGCGGATTAGAGAGAATCTTGCCCTGACCTTCCGACTCGAGTGCTGAGAGCTCCATCTGTAAAAGGCGGCTAGCGTTCTTAGAAACTAAGGTTGCCGCAACTGCTGCGGGGTTAAAGCCATTTAAGCCGGTGCCAGCCAAATCAAAGCTACTACTAATTTTGTTATCTGGAATTCCGCCTAGGGAATTTACTTGGTAACCCAGTTTGGCGCCAAGCTCACGGGCAAAGCGCTCATCTGCTTCTACAATGCGAGCCTCAATCAAGATCTGTTGTGGACTATTGATGTGATCCCCGCCAAAAGGAAGTGCAGCATCTTCGCGGCGATATTTCTGAAATGCAGCAATTTCCGCATGTGGACCAATCCAGTAGATGTCACCATTTCTGACTAAGCGCAAACCTCGGCTAGCCAAAATGGAGTGGAGGGCAGTTTGCCAAGGCGTGTTGTGAAGATCGACCGTGATCTTGCCTTTGATGGATTCGCTTAATAAAAAATTGGTGCTGCCAAGTTTGGCAAGAATTTGTAAAAGCTCAACCACATCAATATCAGTAAATTGCAAACTGATAGGCACTTCTAGCTCCTTATTTTGCGCAAGCGTTCCAGCTGTGGGGGTGCTTAAAACAATCGTCATTAGGACTAGGCATAGGATGTGGTTTTTGAGTGGAAAGATCATTCAGTTTTGGCGGGTTTGAGAGTAAAAGATTTGCCTTGAGAATGGGTAAGGATGGCAAGCTCTTTATCGAGCTGGCTAAGCCTCCAATCACCCAGTGCGAGAGATCCTTTTTCAAGCATGACCGTTCCTTTCCCATTGTGGAAAAAGGCTCGCTGGGATGAGCCAATTTGGCTAAGCCCCAAGTAACGCCAACGACGAAGTTCAGCCTCGAAAGGAATTGTTTGAGGTTTAGGTTTTGTGGTTATTGAAGGCTTATTGTGGTTTAATGAGTGAATACTTACTTCTAATAAATCAATTGCATCATATAGATCATCCTCAATTACTAGAATTTCTTCACGTACATTAGCCAATTCTTTTTTGAGTTCTGAAATCTGGTTTTGTGTCATTGCTAGATTCGATTCCTCAGAGGCTTGCGAAGAACCGTAAGCAGTAAATAAGACAATCCCTAGACCAATTAGGCCGACAACCACTGCAATTAATATGCCAATTTTCTTGAGATCAGCTACAGATGGAATCTGACTTGGGACCTGTACTTTTGGCTGGGTTTTGGGGCTACCAGATTTACGGATTCCATGGGGGTCTGGGATTGCAGGATCATCCCCAAGTTCAGTCAAAATTTCATCAAAGGACTGCGGGGATATTTGGCGTGAAGGCATGCCCATATTCTGAGAATGTGGGAGACAAAAAACTATCAGCCTTTATTGAACTAGTGGTCGGAAAACGAGGGTTTTGGAGCTTTCGGTGGAATTGCCTAGGCACCCTATAATTTAAGCTTATGGCGCTTCCCCCAAAAGACAAGCCGACGTTTAATCAACGTCCTATTCGTCAGCCCGACAGACGTCCACGTCAGCCTCGAGTCGATCCAGGCGCGCCACGCAAATCTTCTGGCAGCCCCCTTGTTAAAGCATTACTCATTATTGGCGTAGCCGCTGCATTCGTGGTGACGCTGATATTGGGATACGCCTTTCTGATAGCCAAACCCAATTTGCCAAAAATTTCTGCATTAACGGATTACAACCCCAAAACACCTTTGCGTATATATACGGCTGATAAGGTATTAATCGGTGAGTTTGGTGAAGAACGCCGCAAAGTCATTCCGCTGAGTGAAATTCCAGCGAGCATGAAAAACGCTGTATTGGCCATTGAGGATGATCGCTTCTACTCTCATGGTGGCGTAGATTATGTGGGAATCATTCGGGCAGCAGCAACTAATTTGCGAGGTAACCTTTCACAGGGTGCCTCGACTATTACGATGCAGGTTGCTCGTAATTTCTTCTTGAGTAATGAGAAAACCTTTAGCAGGAAAATTTATGAAGTCTTGTTAGCCTGGGAAATTGAATCTCAGTTAACTAAGGATAAGATCCTTGAAATCTATATGAACCAAATTTTCTTGGGCCAGCGGGCATATGGATTTTCTAGTGCAGCACAGATTTATTTCGGCAAGGACTTAAAAGATATCTCGATTGCAGAATCGGCGATGTTGGCCGGATTACCTAAAGCCCCTTCGGCATACAATCCAGTGACTAATTACAGGCGCGCAAAGATTCGTCAAGAATATATTTTGCAGCGCATGCGCGATCTTGGCTACATCAGTACTGAGCAATACCAAAAAGCAATGGCTGAGGAGTTGCGCATCCGTGGACTAGGTAATGAGTTTGCAGTGCGCGCAGATTTCCCTGCCGAGATGGTCCGCCAATTACTGTTTAGTCAATACGGCGAAGCAATCTATTCTCAAGGGATCGATGTATACACCACCATCTTGAAGGCCGACCAAGACGCCGCTTATAAAGCAGTGCGTCGTGGAATATTCGAGTATGACCTGCGCCACGCATACCGTGGTCCAGAAGGCTTTATTGATTTACCTCAAGAGCAGGTGAAACGTCAGCGTGCTATCGACGAAGCCTTGTTAGCCTATCCTCAGTTGGATGACTTGCAGTCTGGTGTTGTATTGGATGTAAAGCCAAAGGAAATGCAGGTGATGATTTCTACTGGCGACACTATTACGCTCAAGGGCGATGGTATGAAGTTAGCCACAGCTTCTTTGACTGACAGTACTCAGCCCAAAAAGCGTCTACGTCCAGGCGCAGTGGTGAGATTGCTATCGGACGGTGGTGTATGGAAGCTGGCGCAATTGCCACAGGTTGAAGCTGCCTTTGTATCTATGAATGCAAATACGGGCGCGATTCTCTCCTTGGTAGGAGGGTTTGATTTCCGTCGCAATCAATTTAATCACGTGACCCAGGCCTTACGTCAGCCAGGCTCTTCATTCAAGCCGTTTATTTATGCTGCAGCAATTGAAAAAGGTTTTACGCCAAGCACGATGGTCAATGACGCACCTTTATCCATAGGTAGCTTAGAGACCGGCAGCCAAGCGTGGGAGCCAAAAAACTACGATGGTAAATATGACGGCATGATGCGTTTACGGAATGCTTTGGCTAAATCAAAGAACTTGGTATCTGTCCGTATTATTCGTGCGATTGGTCCCTCATATGCTCAGGAATTTATTCAACGATTTGGTTTTGAGCCAGAGAAGCATCCACCTTATCTGACCATGGCTTTGGGTGCGGGATCAGTAACACCTTTGCAAATGGCTTCCGCATATAGTGTGTTTGCAAATGGTGGTTATCGTGTAGATCCATTCTTGATCGATAAGATGGTAGATGCGAAAGGCACTATTTTGTTTGAAGCTAAACCAACACGCGTAGGTGATGGCGCCCCTCGTGTTTTAGATGCTCGTACTGCCTTTGTGATGGATAGCATGCTGCAAGAAGTGACCAAGACAGGCACTGCTGCATCGGCCCGCGTCAAGCTTGGGCGTAACGATATTGCTGGTAAGACGGGCACTACTAATGAATCCCATGATGCCTGGTTTGCAGGTTACAACCCTCAAGTTGTTGCCATTGCTTGGATTGGTTTTGATAAGCCAGCCAGTTTGGGTGATCGTGAAACTGGTGGCGGCCTTGCTTTACCAATGTGGATTGCTTATATGACGACCGCTTTGAGAGATTCTCCACAAGAATCACGTCCTGTTCCAGAGGGTGTAACGCAAGCGGATGGCGATTGGTTTATTCCTGAGTTCTCTCGCAGTGGTGGAGTACGCGAACTACAGTAGTTCGTCATCAGCATGGCTCGGCAAGCGCGCACTGTCATACCAGGCCAAGCAATGCATGTGATGGTGCGTGGCAATAATCGCGAAACACTTTTCTTTAGCGATGATGATCGACGGATTTATTTGGAATGGTTGCGTCAAGCAGCAAAACAGTTTGCTTGCGCTATTCATGCGTTTGCATTAATGCCAAATCATGTGCATTTATTAATGACCCCCCAAAATGACGATTCATTGGCAAAGACAATGCAGTCTTTAGGTCGACGCTATGCCCAGTACTTTAATCAACAGCATCATCGCTCTGGAACAATTTGGGAGGGGAGGTATCGTTCATCTCTCATTGACCCCAATTATTTTTTGCGTTGCCAGCGCTATATTGAGTTGAATCCAGTAAGGGCTGGATATGAATCTAATCCTCAGGATTCAGTCTGGACTAGCTTTACCACTCATATTGGGGGAAATGCAGAACCTTGGCTGGTCGACCATCAGCATTTTTGGAAGTTGGGCAATACCCCCTTTGAGAGACAAATGAAGTGGGCCGAGTTTGTCAAAGAGGGCGCCCCTCACTGGGAAGACCAACAAATCACCGAATCTTTGGTCCGTTCAAAGCCTTGGATAAGCGATATTTATGCCAAAAAGCTATTCAAAGATGCTCCTGAGTTAGTTCAGATTCGTACTCGAGGACGCCCAAAGAAAATAAACCCTTTAAATACAAAAGGATAGGGTTTATTGAGTAGTATTTGAAGTGCTGCTTGCCTCGAGTCTGTCCCTAATTAAAAAACGGATTATGGTTTTGCCTGAAAATAAATGGGACAGAGTCATTTTATTTCTATTGCATCGGTATGGGTATTCCCCTATATTTGATCCTCCAAAAGTTATTAGGCCTTTGTCGCCCTCGGAAATACTATGACCACACAACTCAATTCAGTTCTTCGTCCTATTGCTCAAGGTTTATATGACCCATGCAATGAGCATGACGCTTGCGGCGTAGGTTTTGTTGCCCACATCAAGGGTAAAAAATCACACGAGATTGTTTCTCAGGGCCTGCAGATTTTGGAGAACTTAGATCACCGGGGCGCTGTTGGTGCTGACCCACTGATGGGTGATGGTGCAGGAATTTTGATTCAGATCCCAGATACTTTGTATCGCGAGGAGATGGCCAAGCAAGGAGTCGCATTGCCTCCATACGGTGAGTATGGTGTTGGCATGATTTTCTTGCCAAAAGAAAATGCATCACGTTTGGCTTGCGAGCAAGAATTAGAGCGCACTGTGCGTTTAGAAGGTCAGGTTGTTTTAGGTTGGAGAGATGTGCCGGTAGATGTGAAGTTGCCGATGTCTCCAACGGTACAAATGACAGAGCCATTCATTCGTCAAATTTTTATCGGTCGCGGGCGCGACATCATGACAACGGATGCACTGGAGCGGAAGTTATATGTGATTCGTAAAACAGCAAGTCATGCTATTCAAGATTTGCATTTGAAGCATGGCAAAGAATATTTCGTAGCATCGATGTCTGCACGGACGATTGTGTACAAAGGTTTGTTATTAGCAAATCAAGTAGGTGCGTACTATCAAGATTTACAGGATCAGCGGACTGTATCTGCTTTAGCCCTAGTACATCAACGCTTCTCTACCAACACCTTCCCAGCTTGGGAGTTGGCTCACCCATACCGCATGATTGCGCACAATGGTGAGATCAACACAGTTAAGGGTAACGTGAATTGGGTTAATGCACGTGAAGGTGCGATTAGCTCTCCAGTCCTCGGTGACGACTTAAAAAAACTCTGGCCACTCATTTATCCAGGTCAGTCTGATACTGCCTGCTTTGATAACTGCTTAGAGTTATTGGTAATGTCTGGCTATCCATTGGCACAAGCCATGATGATGATGATTCCTGAGGCATGGGAACAACATACCTTGATGGATGACAACCGCCGCGCATTTTATGAATACCACGCAGCCATGATGGAGCCATGGGATGGCCCTGCTGCAATGGCATTTACTGATGGTCGTCAAATTGGTGCAACTTTGGATCGCAATGGTTTGCGCCCAGCACGTTATTACGTAACGGATGATGACTTGGTCATCATGGCTTCTGAGGCTGGCGTGTTAGCAATTCCTGAAAGCAAGATTGTTCAAAAATGGCGTCTGCAACCAGGCAAGATGTTCATGATCGATATGGAACAAGGTCGCATCATTGATGACATTGAACTTAAGAATGCTGTCTCTAAAGCCAAGCCCTACAAGAGCTGGATTGATGCAGTGCGGGTAAAGTTGGATGAAGTGGATGCCAGCAAGGCAGACTTAATCGATGAGAAGACAACCATTCGCCCAGCAGCAAAATTACTCGATCGCCAACAAGCGTTTGGTTATACCCAAGAAGATATCAAATACCTGATGGCTCCAATGGCCATGAATGGTGAAGAGGCGATTGGTTCAATGGGTAATGACAGTCCGTTGGCTGTTCTCTCAAATAAGAACAAGCCTCTCTATAACTACTTCAAACAATTATTTGCGCAGGTCACCAATCCGCCGATTGATCCAATCCGCGAAAACATGGTGATGTCTTTGGTTTCTTTCATTGGGCCTAAGCCTAATTTGTTAGATACCAACAATATCAACCCTCCAATGCGTTTAGAGGTGAGTCAGCCGATTTTGGATTTTGATGACATCACTAAGATTCGTCACATTGGTCACTACACCAATGGTAAATTCCGTTCTTACGAGTTAGACATTTGCTATCCAGCAGTATGGGGTAAAGCCGGTATCGAAGCGCGCTTAGCATCTTTGTGTGCGGAAGCTGCTGACGCTGTTCGTTCTGGCTACAACATCTTGATCGTCAGCGATCGTCAAGTGGATGAGAAGCACGTTGCTATTCCTGCATTGTTGGCGACTTCAGCAATTCACCAGCACTTGGTTCAAAAAGGTTTACGTACCAGCGTTGGTCTCGTAGTAGAGACCGGCAGTGCGCGCGAGACACACCACTTTGCGCTCTTGGCGGGTTATGGTGCGGAAGCTATTCATCCATACCTCGCACTGGAAACTTTGGCTGAGATGGCTAAAGGCTTGTCAGGTGATTTATCTGCTGAAAAAGCCGTGAAGAACTTCGTGAAAGCAGTTGGTAAGGGCTTGCAAAAAGTCATGTCCAAAATGGGCATCTCTACCTACATGTCTTATACCGGCTCACAGATTTTTGAAGCAATCGGCCTAAACCACGACATCATTGATCAGTACTTTAAAGGCACTCCATCTAATGTTGGTGGTATCGGCGTATTTGAAGTGGCTGAAGAAGCCTTGCGCATGCACGGTGCTGCATTTGGTAATGATCCAGTATTGACCAATATGTTAGATGCTGGTGGTGAATATGCATTCCGTATTCGTGGTGAGGACCATATGTGGACGCCTGACACGATTGCGAAGTTGCAACACTCTACTCGCACTGGAGCGGAGAAGGGCTACCAGACTTATAAAGAGTACGCCAACATTATTAATGACCAAACTAAGCGTCAGATGACTTTGCGTGGTTTGTTTGAGTTCAAGCTTGATCCAAGTAAAGCTATTCCATTGGATGAAGTTGAGTCTGCAAAAGAAATCGTTAAACGTTTTGCAACAGGTGCGATGTCTTTGGGTTCGATCTCTACTGAAGCGCACGCTACTCTAGCGATTGCGATGAATCGTATTGGCGGTAAATCCAATACGGGAGAAGGTGGCGAGGATCCCAATCGTTATGTAAATGAACTCAAAGGTATCCCAATCAAGAAGGGCGAAACCCTCTCTAGCATCTTAGGCAGTGATGTTGTTGAAGCTAATATTCCATTGCTTGATGGAGACTCATTACGCTCTAAGATTAAACAAGTAGCTTCTGGTCGTTTTGGCGTCACTACTGAGTATCTCCGTTCGGCTGATCAGATTCAGATCAAAATGGCGCAAGGTGCAAAGCCAGGTGAGGGCGGTCAATTACCAGGCGGAAAAGTATCTGACTACATTGGTAAGTTGCGTTTCTCTGTACCGGGCGTTGGTTTGATTTCTCCTCCTCCACACCATGACATTTATTCAATTGAAGATATCGCCCAGTTGATTCACGATTTGAAAAACGTCAATCCAAAAGCCGACGTTTCAGTCAAGCTGGTTTCTGAAGTAGGTGTTGGTACGGTTGCTGCTGGCGTTGCTAAGGCCAAAGCAGATCACGTTGTGATTGCTGGTCATGATGGCGGTACTGGCGCTTCACCGCTTTCCTCAATCAAGCATGCTGGTTCACCATGGGAACTTGGTTTGGCTGAAACTCAGCAAACCTTGGTTCTAAATGGTTTGCGTAGCCGTATTCGTGTTCAGGCTGACGGCCAAATGAAGACGGGTCGCGATGTGGTAATCGGCGCTTTATTGGGAGCAGATGAGTTCGGTTTTGCAACAGCTCCATTGGTGGTTGAGGGTTGCATCATGATGCGTAAGTGTCATTTGAATACCTGCCCAGTAGGCGTTGCTACTCAAGACCCAGAACTCCGTAAGAAGTTTTCTGGTAAACCTGAGCATGTTGTGAACTTCTTCTTCTTTATCGCAGAAGAAGCGCGCGAGATCATGGCGCAATTGGGTATTCGTAAGTTCGATGACTTGATTGGTCGCGTTGATTTGTTAGATACCCGTAAAGGCATTGAGAACTGGAAGGTACATGGTCTGGACTTCAGCAAGATTTTTGCTGAACCTCAAGTGGCTGCAGACGTTCCACGTTATCAAGTGCTCACTCAAGATCATGGTTTAGCAAGTGCACTTGACAATATTTTGATTGAGAAGAGCGAGCCTGCCTTAGAGCGTGGCGAGAAAGTCTCTTTCATTGTTCCAGTCAAGAACGTGAACCGCACAGTAGGCGCAATGCTCTCTGGTGAAGTAGCGCAGCGCTATGGTCATGCAGGTTTGCCTGATGACACTATCCACATTCAATTAAATGGCACTGCTGGTCAAAGCTTCGCAGCCTTCTTGGCACGCGGCATCACTTTAGATTTAGTTGGCGATGGAAATGACTACGTGGGTAAAGGTTTGTCCGGCGGTCGCGTCATTGTTCGTGCTCCACATGAGTTCCGTGGCGATACGGCGAAGAACATCATTGTTGGCAACACTGTTCTGTACGGTGCAATCGCTGGTGAAGCATTCTTTAATGGCGTTGCTGGTGAACGTTTCGCAGTTCGTAACTCTGGTGCTACTACAGTTGTTGAAGGTACTGGCGATCATGGTTGTGAGTACATGACTGGTGGAACCGTAGTCGTGTTGGGTACAACAGGTCGTAATTTTGCTGCCGGCATGAGCGGCGGTATTGCTTATGTCTATGATGAAGATGGTTTATTCGATAAGCGTTGTAATACCAGCATGGCGACTTTGGAAAAAGTACTTCCTTCTGCCGAACAAAACGCCAAGATGCCGAAGTCTGAGTGGCATGCTCCTGTCGATGTTAAAGATGGTGGCGAGCGCTTAACAGACGAACAAATCTTGAAGAGCCTGATTGAGCGTCATTTCCGCTATACCGGTTCAGAGCGCGCTAAAGCAATCTTGGCTGATTGGGAAAATGCCCGCGGTCGTTTTATGAAGGTTCTCCCCACTGAGTACAAGCGTGCTTTAGGTGAGTTGTGGGAAAAGGCTCAGAAGAAAACGGTCGCTGCTTAAGTAGCTTAAGTAAACAGATAGACGGATATTAAGAAAAGATACTAAGGATTAGATATGGGTAAGGTCACTGGATTTATGGAGTTTGAGCGCGTCGATGAGACATACGAAGCGCCCACTAAACGCCTCCACCACTATAAAGAATTCGTTGTAGCGTTAACTGACGAAGAAGCCAAAGTTCAGGGCGCGCGTTGTATGGACTGTGGTATTCCGTTCTGTAATAACGGCTGCCCAGTGAATAACATCATTCCAGACTTCAATGACTTGGTGTTTCATAACGATTGGAAGAATGCCTTAGATGTTTTGCAGTCTACTAATAACTTCCCAGAATTTACGGGTCGTATTTGTCCAGCACCTTGCGAAGCTGCTTGTACATTAGGCATTAATCGTGCACCCGTTGGCATTAAGTCCATTGAGCACGCCATTATTGATAAGGGCTGGGAAAGCGGCTGGGTAAAACCGCAACCCTCTAAAACGAAGACTGGCAAGAAGGTAGCGATTGTTGGTGGTGGTCCTGCAGGTATGGCAGCCGCCCAACAATTAGCGCGCGTTGGTCATGATGTGACCGTGTTTGAGAAGAACGATCGCGTTGGTGGTTTACTGCGTTACGGTATTCCAGATTTCAAAATGGAGAAGTGGCTGATTGATCGTCGTGTAGAGCAGATGCAGGCCGAAGGCGTGAAATTTGAAACAGGCGTTTTTGTTGGTAAAGAAGCCATGGGTGCAGAAGTAAAAAATTACTCTACCAAGACTGTTTCGCCTGAGCAGTTAATGAAAGATTTTGATGCAGTGGTCATTACTGGTGGCGCTGAGCAACCACGTGATCTGCCAGTACCGGGTCGTGAATTGGCTGGTGTGCACTATGCATTGGATTTCTTGATTCCCCAAAACAAAGAAAATGCAGGCGACTTTAAGAACGAAATTCGTGCAACTGATAAACACGTTGTCGTGATTGGTGGCGGTGATACGGGTTCTGATTGCGTGGGGACATCGAACCGTCATGGCGCGACCAAGATCACGCAGTTTGAGCTGCTTCCTCAGCCACCAGAAGAAGAGAACAAGCCATTGGTATGGCCTTATTGGCCAACCAAGTTGCGTACCTCCTCTTCGCACGAAGAAGGTTGTGATCGCGATTGGTCAGTGGGAACCAAACGTTTTGAAGGTAAAAACGGTAAGGTAGAAAAATTGATTGGTGTTCGTTTGGAATGGAAAGACGGCAAGATGACCGAAGTTCCCAATTCTGAATTTGAGATCAAGGCAGATTTGGTGCTTTTAGCTATGGGCTTTGTATCACCAGTTCAGCAGGTGCTCAATGCATTTGGCGTTGACAAAGATGCTCGTGGCAATGCTAAAGCCACGGTAGATGGTCAAAATGCCTATCAAACTAACGTTTCCAAGGTTTTTGCTGCGGGGGATATGCGCCGCGGTCAATCCTTAGTAGTTTGGGCAATTCGTGAAGGTCGCCAATGCGCCCAAGCAGTAGACCAGTACTTAATGGGGTCATCTGTTTTACCCCGATAATATTGGGGATATGAATAGTCCTCGGCCAAGCTCATTGGATGTCAAAAAATCTCTAGGTGAAGTTGTCGTCTCTATTAAAGACGTCAACTTTTCCTATGCCCCTGGCGAGCGACAAATTTTGTCAGGGCTTAATATGGAGTTCCGTCGTGGCCAGGTAGTTGCCGTAATGGGCGGATCTGGCTGTGGTAAGACGACGATTCTGCGTTTAATTGGTGGTCAATTCACCGCCCAATCTGGACAGGTCTTATTCGAAGGTCAGGATATTGGCAAGATGAGTAGCAAGGAATTAATGGCTGCCCGTCGTCGCATGGGAATGCTTTTTCAATTCGGCGCCTTGTTCACTGATCTGAGTGTTTTTGAAAACGTCGCATTTCCATTGCGTGAACATACCGATTTAAGTGAAGAGCTTTTGCGCTCACTCGTACTCATGAAATTAAATGCAGTCGGTTTGCGTGGCGCACGCGATTTAATGCCCTCGCAAATTTCGGGTGGTATGGCAAGACGAGTAGCCCTGGCTAGAGCAATTGCATTAGATCCTCCACTCATCATGTACGACGAGCCCTTTGCAGGCTTGGATCCCATTTCTTTGGGCATTACAGCCAGGCTCATTCGCGATCTGAACAATGCCCTAGGGGCCACGAGCCTATTGGTCACGCACGATGTTGAAGAAACCTTTGAGATTGCAGATTATGTATATTTCATTGCGAATGGCAGCATTGGTGCACAAGGTACACCTGAGGAATTAAGTCGTTCCACAGATCCTTTTGTCAGACAGTTTTTAGACGCCGCGCCTGATGGTCCGGTGCCATTTCATTACCCGGGCCAAAGCTTGGAAGAAGATTTTGGAGTGAGGGCTTGATGACTGCAATCCTCAATCTTTTTGGTGACCTCGGATTTTTTATTCGTCGTAACTTAATTAGTCTTGGACTAGCTACGTGCATGTTTGCTGCAGTCATTTGGCGCTCAGGTTTTTTATTGAAAAGACCACGCTTAGTTGTGGATCAAATTTTATTTGTTGGCAATCACTCATTTGTGATCATTGCTGTCTCCGGTTTGTTTGTTGGGTTTGTTTTGGGTCTCCAGGGTTACTACACCTTAAACCGCTATGGCTCAGAACAAGCTTTAGGTTTATTGGTTGCTTTGTCCCTTACGCGTGAGTTGGGCCCAGTCATTACGGCCTTATTGTTTGCGGGGCGTGCCGGCACTTCTTTAACTGCAGAAATTGGGCTAATGAAAGCGGGTGAACAGTTAAGTGCCATGGAGATGATGGCGGTAGACCCATTGGGCCGTGTGATTGCCCCGCGTCTGTGGGCTGGCATTATTTCTATGCCGATCTTGGCAACGATTTTTACGGCTGTGGGCGTGATGGGCGGTTATTTTGTTGGCGTTCCTTTAATTGGGGTCGATTCGGGGGCGTTTTGGTCACAAATGCAGGGTGGGGTGGATCTCTTTTCCGATATTGGAAATGGCTTAATTAAAAGCTTGGTATTCGGTGTGGCAGTGACTTTCATAGCCCTTTATCAAGGCTATGAGGCAAAACCAACGCCTGAAGGTGTTTCACAGGCAACCACACGTACCGTGGTGATTTCTTCTTTGTCGGTTTTAGCGTTGGATTTCTTGCTCACCGCAATGATGTTCTCAAATTAGAAAGAATAAACTAGGGTTCTTATGAGAAAAAGTGCAATTGATATCTGGGTAGGAATTTTTGTTGCCATTGGTTTGCTGGCAGCGTTATTTCTTGCATTAAAAGTTGGCAATATGAATGCTGTTTCATTTGCGCCGACATACAAAATTTCTGCGCGCTTTGACAATATCGGTGGACTCAAACCACGTGCGCCTGTTAAGAGTGCTGGTGTCGTAGTGGGGCGCATCGCCAATATTTCATTCGATGATAAAACCTATCAAGCAACTGTTGTGATGACGATAGAAGATTCTTATAAGTTTCCCAAAGATTCATCGGCAAAGATTTTGACTTCAGGTCTATTGGGTGAGCAGTACATTGGGCTAGAAGCTGGCGGGTCAGATGATATGTTAACTAATGGTGAAAGGATTTCACAAACCCAATCAGCGATTGTTTTAGAAAATCTGATTAGTCAGTTCCTCTACAACAAGGCTGCTGATAGCGGCCAAGAGAAGAGCACAGCAAAATAATGTTGTCAGCAGTCAGGTTCATCAGCAAGCTTAGGCAATGCATCTTGCTTTGCATGGCTGTTGCATTGGTGGGCTGCGCTTCTATTCCTGCGGGAGTTGAGCCTTCTCCCCATGATCCATGGGAGCCTTTCAATCGCTCTGTCTTTGAATTTAACGAAGGCCTAGATGCTTATTTGTTAAAGCCGGTGGTTGCTGGTTATCGTTTTGTATTGCCTGAGTTTGTTCGCGACGGTATCTATAACTTCTTTAGTAACTACGGCGATATCTATAACATTTTCTATAACTTATTACAGGGTAAGCCTGGTTATGCTTTCAATGATTTCATGCGTGTCGCTGTGAATACAACGATGGGTCTTGGAGGCTTTATAGATTTAGCTACTCCAGGTGGCCTTGAGAAGCATAAAGAAGACTGGGGTCAAACCTTTGGTGTATGGGGTGTACCTGCTGGTCCTTATGTTGTTCTGCCTTTCTTTGGTCCAAGTAACGTACGCGATACCTTCGGTACAGTCGCTGATTTAGAGTCTGATTACCTATTTAAATATGTAAAAGATGTGGGCCTACGTAATAGCATCACTGGTTTGCGCGTTATTAACGCTCGTAACACCTATTACGAGGCGGGCGATCTTTTGGATGGAGCTGCTATTGATAAGTACAGCTTCATGCGAGATGCCTATATTCAAAGGCGTCAATATCAGATTAATGAGGGGCGTGATGACGAAGAGCCTCAGATGCCGGTTTACGAAAACCCTTACCAGTAAGCAGCGCTCAAGGGTTGGTGTAAAGGGCTAAAATGAGCCCTCAATGAGTTCAATGTTTTAGTTAAATCTAGCGAGTTGGAATATATGAAAAGTTGCAATATGTTTTCCAGATGCTTAGCAATCGGCTTGCTGTTGATTTCTGGCCCCCTCTTTGCGCAAGTGCCTGATCAGGCAACCCCTCCAGATGCCTTAATCAAGATGGTAGTGACCGATGTTATGGCCTCAGTCAAGGCCGATGCAGAAATTCAAAAAGGTAATATTCCGAAGATTGTAGATTTAGTTGAAAAGAAAATTGTTCCCTACACCGATATGCGCCGCACTACCGAAATGGCGATGGGCTCTAACTGGAAAAAAGCGACTCCTGAGCAACAGGTGCAACTTACTTCTGAATTTAAAAATCTGCTGATCCGTACTTACTCTGGCGCACTCAGTCAATTGCGCGATCAGACTGTGCAATTTAAAGCGTTGCGTGCTGCACCAGATGACAAAGAGGTTGTTGTTAAAACTGTAGTACTTGGTCGTGGCGATCCAGTACCTTTAGATTACCGTTTAGAAAAAACGGATAAGGGCTGGAAAGTTTACGACATGAACATCATGGGCGTTTGGTTGGTGGAGGCCTATCGTAATCAGTTTACAAATCAGATTAGCCAAAATGGCGTTGAAGGTCTTGTGAAATTCTTGCAAGATCGTAATAAGCAGCTCGCAACTGCTAAGCCAGCGAATTAATTTAAGCCCCCCAAACTATGCCCTTTCTTTTGCCTCAGACGGTTACACAAGAAAATGCTCTGCAGTTGCAAAAAGAGGGCTTATTAAATAGTGCAACGTTGACAAACGTTGATTGCTCAGCCCTGACAGATTTTGATTCAACGGTTTTGACAGTCTTATTGGCATGGCAAAAAAAGTTACAAGCTGATGGACAGTCTTTAATAGTTGAGCGTCCTCCTGAAAAGCTCAAAGTATTAGCCAATGTCTATGGCGTCTCTGCATTGCTAGGTTTGTAGCAGCATGCATTCAGCGATCTCGATTCAACATATTTCAAAGCAATACGGCGCCCTTCAAGCGCTAGATGATGTTTCTTTGGAAATTGAGCCTGGAGAGTTTTTTGGACTGCTCGGACCCAATGGTGCGGGTAAGACCACGCTGATTTCGATTCTTGCAGGTCTGGTAAGGGCCGATAAAGGACATGCGGCCATCTTGGGGGCAGATGTTCAGAGTTCATTTCGTGAAGCGCGTCGCATGCTCGGCGTTGTGCCGCAGGAATTAGTCTTTGACCCATTCTTTACTGTTCGCGAGACTTTGCGTTTTCAGTCAGGCTATTTTGGTATCCGCAACAACGATGCCTGGATCGATGAAATCATGGCAAATTTAGATCTCACAGGAAAAGCCGATAGCAATATGCGTGCTTTGTCTGGCGGTATGAAACGTCGCGTATTGGTTGCCCAAGCCTTAGTCCATCGACCACCCGTCATTATTTTGGATGAGCCTACTGCTGGCGTTGATGTCGAGCTACGTCAATCCTTGTGGCAATTTATTAGCAGACTCAATCAGGATGGTCACACGATTGTATTAACCACCCATTACTTGGAAGAAGCCGAGGCTTTGTGTCAGCGTATTGCGATGCTCAAGCAGGGCAAGATTGTTGCCTTAGATACAACTGCAAATTTGCTCACCCGCTATGGCTCGGTGAAAAAAGATGGTGAAGGTAAAACTGATCTTGAAGATGTATTTGTCAACATCATGTCAGGAGGTGCATTGTGAGTAAGGCCCCAAATCAGGCTCTCAATAAACCCGCCCTCGAATATGGCAGCGGCTTTCCGACTTTGTTGTTTAAAGAGGTGAAGCGTTTCTATAAGGTGGCTTTTCAGACAGTGGCTGCGCCAGTCTTAACCGCAGTTCTCTATCTCATGATTTTTGGTCATGTGCTAGAAGGTAGAGAAGTGTACGGACGTTTGAATTACACCGCTTTCTTAATTCCAGGCTTGGTCATGATGAGTGTGTTGCAAAATGCCTTTGCAAATACTTCTTCATCCCTGATTCAATCAAAGGTTACCGGCAACTTGGTATTTGTATTGCTTGCCCCTTTGAGTCACTTTGAATTTTATGCAGCGTATATTTTGGCCGCTGTATTTCGTGGAATTGTTGTTGGCTTAGGTGTATTTTTAATTACGCTCTGGTTTGGATTGCCCTCCTTAGAACATCCGCTATGGATTTTGGCGTTTGCCTTTCTAGGTGCTGCCATTCTTGGTAGCTTAGGCTTGATAGCAGGTATTTGGGCAGATAAATACGATCAACTGGCTGCTTTTCAAAACTTTATCATCATGCCTGCCACAATGTTATCGGGGGTTTTCTATTCGATTCATTCTCTGCCTCCCGCTTGGCAGGTTGTATCCCATTTCAATCCATTCTTTTATATGATTGATGGTTTTCGCTTTGGGTTCTTTGGTGTCTCTGATGTTTCCCCATGGAGTAGCTTAGCCATCGTTCTGTGTTTCTTTGCGGTAGTTTCAGCCGTTGCTTTGCGCTTATTGCAAAAGGGTTATAAGCTGCGCCATTAATGATTTGCACTATATCGATTTTGAGGAGAGAAGCATGTTTCCAACCCCCGAGCAGATTGAGGGCTATATCAAACAAGGCATTAACTGTACCCACGTTCAGGTTGAGGGTGACGGCCAACATTTTTTTGCAACGATTGTTAGTCCTGAGTTTGAAGGTAAGCGTCTCGTACAGCGTCATCAATTGGTTTATGGTGCGATGGGCGATCGTATGAAAGCTGAAGTACATGCTTTATCAATGAAGGTATTTACACCAGAAGAGTTTGCTCAGAATTCAGCTGCCTAGTAGAAAACCCAGAACAGCAACAAGATTTAAATCACATATACAAGTTTTTACTGGAAGCGTTTCATGGATAAATTACGAATGGTAGGCGGGACCCCCCTCAAGGGTGAGGTCAAGATAGCTGGTGCTAAAAATGCCGCTTTACCCATTTTGTGTGCTTGCCTATTAACCGATGAACCGGTGGTCTTGCGTAATGTGCCAGATCTCCAAGATGTTCGTACCATGCTTAAACTCTTGCAAGAGATTGGTGTGGTGGTGAGCTTTCCTGATGCAGAAAATCGTAACCATGTGGTATTGAATGCTGCAGCCATCAAGAGCTCAGAAGCTACCTATGAAATGGTAAAAACTATGCGCGCTTCTATCTTGGTGCTAGGCCCGCTTCTTACTAGAATGCATAGCGCCAAGGTTTCTTTGCCAGGCGGTTGTGCAATTGGTGCCCGCCCTGTGGATCAGCATATTAAAGGCTTAAAGGCCATGGGCGCAAGCATCAAAATTAAGAGTGGTTACATTCAGGCTGAAACAAATCCGCCAACTGATCGCCTAAAAGGCGCTTCAATTTTGACAGACATGATTACTGTCACTGGTACAGAAAATTTATTGATGGCGGCAACTTTAGCTTCAGGCACAACCATTTTAGAAAATGCTGCACGCGAACCAGAGGTTGGTGATTTAGCTGAACTATTAGTGAAGATGGGCGCGAAGATTTCGGGAATTGGTAGTGATCGTTTAGTGATTGAGGGTGTCGAGAAATTACACGGCGCTGAACACTCTGTGATTCCGGATCGAATTGAAGCGGGCACCTTCCTTTGTGCAGTCGCTGCCGCTGGTGGCGAGGTACTAGTCAAGCACTGTCGTCCCGATACGCTCGATGCAGTGATGGTGAAATTGAAAGAGGCTGGCTTACAAATGGAGGTGGGCCCTGATTGGGTTAAAGCTTCGATGCGGGCTCGTCCAAAAGCAGTGAGTTTCCGTACTTCTGAGTACCCCGCATTTCCAACGGATATGCAAGCGCAACTGATGGCAGTCAATGCAGTAGCTAGTGGCAATTCAACTATTACCGAGACTATTTTTGAGAACCGCTTTATGCATGTTCAGGAACTCAATCGTCTAGGCGCTGATATTGCAATTGAAGGTAATACCGCGATTGCTCAGGGTGTAGAAAAGCTTTCTGGCGCCATTGTTATGGCGACTGACCTACGCGCCTCTGCCAGCCTAGTGATTGCGGGGCTTGCAGCCCAAGGCGAAACCCAGGTAGACCGAATTTACCATTTAGATCGTGGATATGACCGTATGGAGCAAAAGTTGACCCTCTTGGGCGCCAACATTAAACGCGTGAAGTAACTCAGTGGCATAACTGAGTGATAATTAAGTCATGAAATTGACTTTAGCCCTCTCTAAAGGGCGTATCTTCGAAGAGACTGCTGAGATCCTGTCTAAGGTTGGCATTGTGCCAAAAGAGGATCCTGAGAAGTCTCGCAAACTTATTATTGAGACATCTAACCCTGATGTACGCTTGATTATTGTGCGTGCTTCAGATGTGCCGACTTACGTGCAATTTGGTGGCGCTGATTTTGGTGTCGCAGGTTTAGATGTCTTGATGGAAAAAGGTACAGATGGCTTATATGTGCCTTTTGATTTAAATATTGCCAAGTGCCGTATGTCAGTTGCAGTTCGTGAAGGCTTTGACTACGCGGCGGCAGTAAAGCAAGGCTCTCGTTTAAAAGTGGCAACGAAGTATGTCAATTGCGCGCGTGATCACTTTGCTAATAAAGGTGTTCATATTGATACGATTCATCTTTACGGCTCGATGGAGCTTGCTCCCTTAGTAGGCTTGGCTGATGCTATTGTGGACTTAGTCTCGACAGGCAATACGCTTAAAGCCAACGGCCTGGTTGAGGTTGAGCCTATTGCTGATATCAGTGCACGTTTAGTGGTGAATCAAGCTTCGTACAAACGTAAGCGCACTCAGCTTCAACCTATTTTTGATTTGTTGAAATAAGCTAAAAACACATTCAATGTCTTCACAGGTCAAGGTTAAGCGTCTCAATAGTAAAGATGCGGGTTTCAAAGAAACACTGCTCTCTAGTCTTTCCTTGCCCATGGCTGATGACGAGGCAATTGATGCTGCTGTTGTCAAAATCTTGTCAGCCGTTAAAAAGCAGGGCGATGAAGCAGTTCTCAGCTTTACTAAGCAATTTGATCGCTTAAATGTTTCTCATGTTTCGGAATTAGAAATTCCTCGTAAAGATTTGGAGCAAGCCTACAACTCTTTATCTGTCGAGCAAAAGAATGCTCTGGACATTGCTGCTAAACGAGTGCGTGCGTATCACGAGAAACAAAAGATTGAAGCAGGCTGCCACTCTTGGGAATATGAAGAAGCTGATGGCACCCGTCTTGGTCAGAAAGTAACAGCTCTAGATCGTGTTGGTATTTATGTACCTGGTGGCAAAGCCGCGTATCCATCATCTGTTTTAATGAATGCGATTCCTGCAAAAGTAGCAGGTGTTACTGAAGTCATCATGGTGGTGCCAACTCCTGATGGCGCGCGCAACCCTTTGGTGTTGGCTGCAGCTTATTTGGCTGGCGTAGATCGCGTCTTCACCATTGGTGGTGCTCAAGCAGTTGGTGCTTTAGCCTTTGGTACAAAGAGTATTCCATCCGTAGACAAGATTGTTGGTCCAGGCAATGCCTATGTTGCTGCTGCTAAGCGCAGAGTATTTGGTACGGTTGGCATCGATATGATTGCTGGGCCTTCAGAGATTTTGGTTTTATGCGATGGCTCTAGTAATCCCGATTGGGTCGCAATGGATTTGTTTTCTCAAGCAGAGCATGATGAGCAAGCGCAATCCATTTTGCTATCCCCTGATGCAGCATTTATTGAGCAAGTGCAGGCAAGCATCAATAAATTACTTCCTGAGATGCCAAGAGCAAAAGTGATTGAGACTTCTTTAACCAATCGCGCTCTTCTGATTCAAGTTAAAGATATGAATGAGGCTTGTGATATTGCCAATGAAATCGCTGCTGAGCACTTAGAGATTTGTGCTGTAGATCCACGTAAGTGGGCCGAACAGATTCGTCATGCTGGCGCCATCTTCATGGGTAATTACACTAGTGAGTCACTTGGCGATTACTGTGCTGGTCCTAACCATGTCTTACCTACTGCGCGCACCGCCCGCTTCTCGTCACCATTGGGTGTGTATGACTTCATTAAGCGCTCAAGCATGATTGAGGTTAGCGAGGCTGGCGCACAAACCTTGGGTGCTGTAGCTAGCACCCTGGCCCACGGCGAGGGCTTGCAAGCTCACGCACGTGCGGCTGAGATGCGTCTGAAGAAATAATAACGAAGTTAAGAAAGTATTTCTTTTAAAGCGGCGACAAGTTCACCACTTTGTTCATCTGTACCAATCGTAATACGCAAGAATTCTTCAATACGCGCAGATTGGAAATGACGTACGATGATGCCGCGATCTCTCAAGGCTTGATACATTGTTGCGCCAGAATGTTTTGGGTGACGAGTAAAAATAAAGTTTGCGGTTGATGGCAAGGTATCAAAACCCAAAGCATGTAATTGCTCAACTAACTTAGTACGTGTCTGAATCACTTTGGCACTGGTAGTTTCTAAGTGCGCTTGATCCTCAATGGCTGCAATAGCACCTGCTTGAGCAAGGCGCCCTAATGGATAAGAGTTAAAACTATTTTTTACTCGCTCTAAGCCTTCAATCAAGGTGGGGTGACCAAGAGCAAAGCCAACTCGTAGGCCAGCAAGCGCTCTGGATTTAGAAAGCGTATGCACTACTAAAAGATTTTCAGGACACTGACTACCGCGCAAGAGGGGAACGCAAGACTGTGTTCCATAGTCGACATAGGCTTCATCAATCACTACTACAGAGTCTTTGTTCTTCGCGAGTAGTTTTTCAATCTCTAAGCGAGCAATTGATCTTCCAGTGGGGGCATTGGGATTGGGGAAAATAACGCCACCATTGGGTTCGCAAAAATCGCTAGTATTGATTTCAAAATCGTTTCCTAGTGGAATCGTTTGATATTCGATGCCAAAGAGCTTGCAGTAAACCGGATAGAAGCTATAAGTAATATCTGGAAAATGTACTGGTTTGTTTTGCTTCAATAAACCCGCAAAAACATGGGCTAGAACCTCGTCCGAACCATTTCCTAAAAATACTTGGTTTGGATTTAGGCCATGCAATTTGGCAATAGCTTGTTTTAGGGCCACACCTTCTGGATCTGGGTAGAGGCGCAAGTCATCGTTCGTTTGACTATTGATCGCTGCCAACGCTTTTGGTGATGGGCCATAAGGACTCTCATTCGTATTGAGCTTTACCAGCCGCTGCATTTGCGGTTGCTCCCCAGGAACATAGGGGGTTAAAGTTTGAACAACGGGGCTCCAAAAACGGCTCATGAGGGTACTCAGGTCAAAAATCAGAAAGAAAGTGAAGTAATTTCAGCATTTATATATCTTCTAGGAATGATATTATGAGGCTTCAATCAACACTTCGCCTCGCGGCGCAATGAAGCATGCGGCAAGCCGACGTTACCCGAAACACTTCGGAAACCAAAATTCAAATTTCCATCAATTTAGATGGTGCTGGGAAGGCCGAACTAGCTTCAGGTGTCCCTTTCTTAGACCATATGCTCGATCAGATTGCCCGTCACGGCATGATTGACTTGAAAGTAGTCGCGCAGGGCGATACTCATATTGATGATCATCACACCGTTGAGGATGTGGGGATTACATTGGGCCAAGCTTTTGCAAAGGCAGTGGGCGATAAAGCAGGTATTACCCGTTATGGCCACTCTTATGTTCCTTTAGATGAAACCCTTTCTCGCGTAGTGGTCGATTTTTCTGGGCGCCCAGGCCTGGAATTCAATGTCCCATTTACCCGTGCGCGGGTGGGTGATTTTGACGTTGATCTGAGCATCGAGTTCTTCCGTGGTTTTGTAAACCATGCGGGAGTGACTTTGCACATTGATAATTTGCGCGGTATTAACGCGCACCACCAGATTGAGACGGTCTTCAAAGCCTTTGGGCGTGCACTTCGGATGGCTTTGGCAATTGATCCACGCGCTTCTGGTTCGGTTCCCTCAACCAAAGGCAGTCTCTAATCTAGATACTTCTAGTTGCCCGTTAGATAACAGCAAAGATAGGCTAAATTTTGGCGCAAACTATTGCGATCGTTGATTACGGAATGGGTAACCTTCGTTCCGTATATCAGGCATGCCATCATGTAGCGCCTGATGACAAGGTATTGATTGCTCACAAGCCAGAAGAAATTCGTACTGCCGATCGCGTAGTGTTGCCTGGTCAAGGCGCCATGCCTGATTGCATAAAACATCTTGAGGAGTCAGGACTTCTTGAGGCTTTGCTAGAGGCTTCCAAAAACAAGCCATTGCTAGGGGTTTGTGTGGGCGAGCAAATGCTCTTTGATAAAAGTGCAGAAGTTCGGGCTAATGAGCAATGGACGCCTTGTTTAGGGCTCATTTCCGGGGAAGTACGTCGCTTTGATTTAAACGGTAAAAAGCAAGCCGACGGCTCAGCTTACAAAGTGCCCCACATGGGCTGGAATCAAGTCCGTCAAGACCGTCAGCATCCCATTTGGGAGGGAATTCCGGATTTAACGAGTTTTTACTTTGTGCATAGCTACTATGTTGTGCCGCAACGTAAAGAAGATTCTGCTGGATCTACTGAATACGGCGATTGGTTTACATCTGCGGTTGCAAGAGATAATATTTTTGCAACGCAATTTCATCCAGAAAAAAGTGCAGAATACGGGTTAAAGCTTTATCAAAATTTTCTTTCTTGGCAACCTTAATTAATTTATTAACGTTTCACTATGCTGCTCATCCCTGCAATAGATCTTAAAGACGGCCACTGCGTTCGACTAGAACAAGGTGATATGGACAAAGCCACGGTATTTTCTGAAGATCCAGGGGCTATGGCTGCGCATTGGATTAGCAAAGGCGCGCGACGTTTGCACTTGGTTGATCTGAATGGCGCGTTTGCTGGAAAACTCAAAAATGAGTCCGCTATCAAATCGATTTTGAAAGCAGTCGGAGATGAAATTCCGGTTCAACTTGGTGGTGGTATTCGGGATTTGGAAACAATTGAACGTTTATTGGATGATGGTATTAGCACGGTGATTATTGGTACCGCTGCAGTAAAAAATCCCGGCTTTGTACAGGATGCTTGCACGGCATTTCCTGGACAGGTGATGGTAGGGCTTGACGCTCGCGATGGCAAAGTAGCCACTGATGGTTGGAGCAAGATTACCGGCCATGAAGTAATTGATCTCGCCAAGAAATTTGAAGACTGGGGTGTAGAGGCCATTATCTATACCGACATTGGTCGCGATGGCATGCTCCAAGGCGTTAACATTGAGGCCACGATGAAGCTGGCTCAAGCAATCCGTATTCCAGTGATTGCCAGTGGCGGCCTCTCTAATAACAAAGATATTGAAGCGCTCTGTAAAGCCGAAGAAGAGGGTGTGATGGGCGTGATTGCTGGGCGCTCTATTTATGCTGGTGACCTTGATCTGGCAGCTGCTCAAAAATATGCTGATGAGTTAACACTCAAATACAAAAAGAACATTACCTAGTGTTAACCAAAAGAATTATTCCTTGTTTGGATGTCACAGCAGGGCGCGTTGTTAAAGGAGTGAACTTTGTTGGTTTGCGTGATGCAGGCGATCCTGTAGAAATCGCCAAGCGTTATGACACTCAAGGCGCTGATGAGTTAACTTTCTTAGACATTACCGCGACGTCCGATGGGCGTGATTTGATCCTGCACATTATTGAAGATGTCGCATCACAAGTATTTATTCCGCTTACTGTTGGTGGTGGTGTGCGTGCAGTGGCTGATGTGCGTCGCTTACTTAATGCTGGTGCTGATAAAGTGAGCATCAATTCTTCCGCCATCACTAATCCAGATTTAGTTTCAGATGCGGCAGCCTATTACGGCTCTCAATGCATCGTTGTTGCAATTGATGCCAAACAAACTGAGGCAGGAAATTGGGAAGTGTTTACGCATGGCGGCAGAACCGCTACTGGAATCGATGTGGTGGCATGGGCTATTGAGGTTGCCAAACGCGGTGCTGGAGAAATTCTCCTGACGAGCATGAATCGCGATGGTAGTAAAGATGGTTTTGACTTAGCCCTCACTGCTGCAGTAAGCGATGCGGTGTCCGTTCCAGTAATTGCTTCCGGCGGCGTGGGCAATTTGCAGCATTTGGTTGATGGTATTACCCAAGGTCATGCAGACGCTGTCTTGGCCGCAAGTATTTTTCACTATGGTGAGTACACCGTTGGTCAGGCAAAAGAATATATGGCTGCTCAGGGAATTCCGGTTCGTATTTAAATCAGATTCACGGTAAAGTTTATGTATGAGCGAACTCCATAACAAAACCCAGAGCACCTTTACTCCAATTGAATCCATTCAAGCAGGGTCCTGGCTCGATGCCGTCGCTTGGAATGAGCAAGGCTTGGTTCCAGTGATTGCGCAAGAGTTTGGTAGTAAAGATATCCTGATGATGGCCTGGATGAATCGCGATGCTTTGTTAGCTACTTTGCGTTTAGGCGAGGCTGTCTACTGGACGCGTTCACGTCAAAAACTTTGGCACAAGGGCGAAGAATCTGGCCACACCCAGAGGGTGAAAGAAATTCGCTTGGATTGTGATGGAGACACGATTTTGCTCATTGTTGAGCAAAAAGACGGAATTGCTTGTCATACCGGTGAGCATAGCTGTTTTTTCCAGCAGTGGGACTCAGGTAATTTGACTTGGGTGGACGAGTCCAAGCCAAAATAAAAGTCTTTCATAAAAGACATAAAATGAAGCTATGAGTAGCTCAGTAAATAAACCTTCTAATTTAGATTCTGTATTAGCCCATTTGGCTGATGTGGTGGATCAACGTCGGGATGCGTTTAAGGCCGGCAATGTCGACCCAAAAACCTCTTATACCGCCCTGCTTTTCTCAAAGGGTGATGACGGTATCCTCAAAAAGATTGGCGAGGAAGCAACCGAGGCTGTCATGGCTGCTAAAGATGCGCGTAGCTCAAATATGGCAGCTGAGCAGCAAAAGCTTTTGCTTGGGGAGATGGCGGATCTTTGGTTTCACTGTTTAATTGCGCTGTCCCAGTTCAATTTGCGCCCTGAAGACGTGATTGCTGAGCTTGATCGTCGCCTGGGTACCTCAGGAATTGAAGAAAAAGCCGCCAGAAAAGCAGCGAAGAAGGAATAAGGATGAATAGGAAAAGATGAGCCACGATCCTAATTGCCTATTTTGTAAGATTTCTCAGGGCTTGATTCCGTCCCAAAAGGTGTATGAGGATGAAGAGATCTATGCCTTTAAGGATATTAATCCTGCTGCTCCAGTACATTTTTTAATGATTCCGAAGAAACATATCCCTATGTTGGAGCTGGCGGAAGGCATCGATGCCCCTTTGCTAGGTAGAATGATGGAATTAGCACCTCGTCTTGCCAAAGAGCAGGGTTGCCGACCTGGAAGGGATGGCGGCTTTAGATTGATGGTCAATAACGGGGCAGATGGTGGGCAGGAGGTTTATCACTTGCACTTGCATGTGATGGGCGGTCCGCGTCCCTGGAAAAAGCAAGATAAAGAACAAGTTTAGGAATTCCAAGGAGATTAGAGATGGGTTCATTTAGCATTTGGCATTGGTTAATTGTTTTGGTCATCGTGATGTTGGTATTCGGTACCAAGAAATTGCGCAATATCGGTCAAGATTTGGGCGGTGCTGTTAAGGGATTTAAGGACGGCATGAAGCCATCTGATGAGCCTAAGGAGCAAATCCAGCAAGCTGCTGCATCAACAGAAAAAACTGTGGATGTGCAGGCTAAAGACCTGAATAAATAATTCACATCATTTGTTCATAGCGCAAAGAGAAATCGTGCGGTCCTCATTTAGCTCCCTAAGATGATTGATTTAGGGGTTTCAAAACTTGCGCTGATTGCAGTTGTAGCTCTGGTGGTGGTTGGTCCAGAGCGCTTGCCAAAAGTAGCTCGTATGGCTGGTAATTTATTTGGTCGTGCGCAACGTTATATGGCAGACCTTAAGTCTGAAGTAAATCGGCAGATGGAAGTTGAGGAATTTAAAAAGTTCCGCGAAGAAAGTGCATCTGCTTTAAAAGAAGTTGAAAACAGTATTAGCTCGGTAGCTAGCGAAGCAAATGCAAATCTCACAGATCAGGCGGATATTTTTGAAACCAATTTTGAGAAGTTGCCTCTTGATGAAAGAGCTGTTTTAGATAAGACTAAGCGGCAGGGGCGCAATAGCTGGGGCGTTAGGCGCTCAGCAAGGCCTATTTGGTTTAAACGTTCGGCTGGCTTACGCACTCGTGTGCAATCTGGTGCCGCAAGAATGAAGCGCTTTCATCATAGTGCTGGCAAATAAAAATTAGATTGGCATGACAGAAAATAACCCTACCGAAGATTCAGGCTTGCAAGAATCTTTTCTATCGCATTTATTTGAACTGCGTGATCGTGTCATCAAGTCTGCATTAGCGATTATTGTGGTGTTTGTTTGTTTGGTTTATTGGGCGCCAGATATTTTTCATCTGTTTTCGCAGCCGCTGCTTGATTCATTACCTGCGGGCGGAAAGATGATTGTGACGGATGTAACGGGCTCTTTCTTTGTACCCATGAAGGTCACGATGTTGGTGGCTTTTATCATTGCCTTGCCGATAGTCATTTATCAACTATGGGCTTTTATTGCCCCTGGTCTATATCAACATGAGCGCAAGTTGGTTGTTCCATTGGTCGTGAGTAGCTATAGCCTATTTATCTTTGGTATGGCATTTGCCTATTTCTTAGTATTTCCAACTGTGTTTAATTTTATGGCTAGTTATAACGCCCCGTTAGGCGCAGAGATGTCTACCGATATCGATAAGTACCTTGGTTTTGCTATGAACACTTTCTTAGCGTTTGGTATTACCTTTGAAGTTCCGGTAGTAGTTGTCGTTTTAGTTCGTATGGGTATTGTCTCTTTGGCAAAATTGAAAGAGATTAGACCCTACGTGATTGTTGGCGCTTTTGTTATCTCTGCAGTAGTGACTCCGCCAGATGTGTTATCCCAGTTATTGCTAGCAGTGCCCATGACCCTGCTGTATGAGTTAGGTTTATTAGTTGCACGCCTCTATGTACCCAAACCTTCTCAGGAAGATGAGAATAAGGTAGCTAATTAAGCTAGTTAAGTATAGGTTTGGTTTTCAGATTTTTAGAAAACGTTGTGTTTAACCAGTTGGTCACTTGATCAAAGCGATAACGTCTCTGGCGTAAATTGCCCTCAATATTTATATCAGCACTAGCAAAAATTTTTCCAGCAGCTAGCAGAGCACGTCGTTGCTGAATCGTTTCAATTTGAATCAATCTTGGCAATATCTTAGGAAGTTCCCAGCGAATATCCACCACCACGCAATGCTCATGCTGAAGTTGGCTGATTTCGGATAGCAATAATTCTGCTTTACTAAGGTTAAATTGATTGGCAATGATGATGCGGTGACAAAGCATTAGCCAGTCAAGATCTAATTTATGTTCCGCATGATAATTGATCGCATGATCTGCGTATTGAGCAAGCAGATACCAATCATTTTTCCTGGGATCAGGGCAGCTAACCAATATTTTGCATAGCAATTCTTTTGCCTCAGCGACACCTTGTTGATGTGCTTGCCAAACCCAATAGGATGCTTGTAAGCCGCGAACTTTTTCTTCGATCTTTTCGCGTTTTCGCCAGAGATTTGCACCTTTGCGGAGTTGAGCTTTTGCGTGGCCAAGATCTGCGGCACGATCAAAACAGCGATCACTCTCTGCAGCGCTATATCCAGAAAATTGTGGGCGACGATATATTTCGCCCAGTGCATACCAGGCATCGCGATCACCATCTTTAGCGGCAAGTTCTATCCAGTACACTGCTTTTTTAAGAGATGCATTTGACTTGCTATCTTTATTTCCATCGAATTGAGCGAGGCGTAAACCCAAAGTGAGTTTCGCAGCTGTTAAACCTAATTGAGCAGCCTGAGCTAAGGCATATTCATTCTGGCTGTCTAACCATGAATTCCATAGCGAGGAAAGAGCCTCATTTTTGGGTTGTAGTTTAATGAGTAAATCATTGGCTTGGTTTTCAAACTCAGAGCTTCCATCTGCTAGTTCTTGTAAATATTGCCGAGCAATTGTTTGAAGTCCATTGAAATCCAAGTTGGATAATTTTTCGCTTGATAGGCTTACTAATTTCTTTCCAAACCAATCCATCAGTTGTGATTGAATTGCTTGATTATTGGGGTTGATAAGTAGGTCTACAAGTTGCCACTTAGCTGCAATAGTTGAGCTTGACTCTGTTTTAGCTTCCGCGAGTTGCCAAAAAGACTCCCAGCCAAAATGAAATGATGCGGAATTAAAGGTCTGCGCTAATGGAACATTTGATATCTTCGTCAATACACGAGTAATTTCTTCGGCACTTGAGAGGCCTTCCTGAGTCACTTGATTCTTTAAGGAAAAATAGGATTTTTCCAGCCAAATCAAAGCATTAGCAGGTTGAATGGGGGTTTTAAATGCACCGGTAAGGTATGCATCAGCCAACTTTTGTTGCGCCAATACATCACCAAGACGCGCTGAGTGGAGGATTTTTAAGAATTCACGACTTGCCATATGACAATTTTGGCATCTGGGGTGTTGAAAAGACAGAAATTGTAGCCATTGTTGCCGAGATACAACGAAGAAAGCCAAAAAACTACCTTTTGACAAGCAAAAAGAGCTCATAAATACCCTTACCCCCAGTCCACTAAGCGTAAGGGTGGAGAATTCATTAGTCCCAAATTTTTGGGCATTATCTTTAATTTATGGAGATTTACAGAATGAAAAAATCGCTATTTGCAGTTGCAGCTTTGTCGGCTATTGCTGGCGCTGCTCAAGCTCAGTCCAGCGTAACCGTATACGGTATTTTGGACATGGGTTATGTTGGTTCCAACAATACCTTGAATTCATCATCCTACACAAGCGCTGGTGCTCCATCAGCAACCAACTCTAACGGTAACGTTAAAGTCCAAAATAGCGCATTTGCAGCAAGCGCTGAACAAACCAGCCGTTTAGGTTTTAAGGGCACTGAAGATTTGGGCGGCGGTAAATCTGCATTCTTCACAGCGGAATTCCAGCTTTACCCAGCGGATCAAACATTATCTGGCAACAGCAATACTGGCTTATTAAATCGCCAAACATTTGTTGGTTTGAAGCAAAATGGTGTCGGTCAGTTTGCATTGGGTACTCAATACACGCCAATTCATAATGCTGTTGGCGCTACTGACCCTGGTCAGCAGAACAACGTTGCCGGTAACGTGATTTATGCTGCCTCTACTGGTCCCGCATCATCCACAAACGGTGATGTAGGTAAATCAATTGCACAGACCAATGGAGTTGCTTACACCGTTCGTACAGCCAATACATTGACCGCTTCGACTGACAATATCGCAGGCTTCAAGCTTAATGCGATGTACACATTAAACAATCAAAATGCGACTGTTGTTTCGAGCTCTTCTGGTGGTAATACCAACGCAAACGGCTGGGGTTTAGGTCTTGATTACACTTGGAATAAGTTGTTTGTAACTGCAAACACACAACAATTGCGCCAAGTAACCACTGTTACCCAAAACTACAACACAAGCACTGGATCAGGCTATGGTATCTCTGGCTCTGGTGCAGCTGCTATTGCTACAGGTTGGAATCCATGGAGCCAAGCTGGTGGCGCTATTGTTAACGGTACTTCTGGTACGGGCTACAACACCAGCGGAACTCAGCTAGCTGCTCCCTTAAACGTACAGGACAACCAAACTTATGTTGGTGCTACCTATGACTTCGGTATCTTGAAGGCATACGGAAGCTGGATTTCTAGAAAAGCCAATGACGTTTCAAACTCCAGCTACTTCCTCAAGCGCTCTGCTGAGCAGATTGGTGTACGTAGCTACATCACTCCAACAATCGAAGGTTGGGCGTCTGCTGGTTTAGGCCGTTATACAGCCGCTGGCAATAACAACCCAACCATGAACTTTAGCGCATGGCAGTTGGGTTCTAATTACTGGTTGAGCAAACGTACTAACCTGTATGCTATCTATGGTTATTCTTCAACCAGCACTGCAGCTGTTGCTACAGTTAGCACTGCTGGCACTACTTCAACAGCAACAGTTAGCGGCAACTTGAGCAACTACGCTATTGGTGTACGCCATACATTCTAATGATGAGCTAGCATAAGCTGGCACACATAGAAAGCAGTAAAAGTAAAGCCCGCTAGATTTTTCTAGCGGGCTTTTTCTTTGGCTTTAACATTGTTATCAGACTTGGGATTGATCATTTCTGTCGATGATTAAATTAAAATATCATCTAGTGGGCTATCAGAAAATGAAAGTTTATAAATGCGTTTGTAGGCTTCTTCGAGATTTTTGACAAATGAGGGAGTGTCAAATAGTGGAGCAGATTGACGATTTGTGTTTAATTTATTTTTTATTTGACTAAGTTTTTGAGGATTCCGTGCAAGGTCAATAGCCAAGTCCTCATACTCTTGGCTAGTTTGGGTAATTAACTCAGGCAAGTGGGCCGCGTTAAGGATGCTGGCGCACATTCTTCCGGCAAAAGTATTACCGCTTAATGTTAGAACTGGAAGGCCTGACCAAAGTGCATCACTTGCTATTGTTCCAGAATTGTAAGGAAGGGTATCGAGGAATAGATCGCAAACCTTGAAACGCGCAAGATAGAGATGTTTTGGGAGCCTGCCGCCGAATACTAACCTGGTGGAATCAAGGCCTCTATTTTCTGCTTCAAGTCGTAAATTCTGCTTGACGTCTTCATTATCAGCATATAAAAATAAAACGCTACTCTCAACGTTTTTTAATATACGTATCCAAGAATCAAAGGTGGTGGGTGTAATTTTATAGCTATTATTAAAGCAGCAAAAAACAAAATTTGAGTCCTGCAGCCCCAGCTCCTTACGTGTGAATAAATAATCGCTCACTACCCTTCTTGTATTGGCTTGATAGCTTGGCAGGCAAATTATCTTTTCGCAATAATATTGATATGAAGTCCTCGGAAGAATGATGCGATCGGCAATGATATAGTCAATAAAGTTACAACCCATGGTTCCTAAGTACCCCAAATAGCTAATTTGGATTGGGGCAGCCCGAAACGCAAATACTTTAGTGCGTGATTTGTTTGTAAATCCCCCAAGATCTACTGCAATATCGATTTTTAAATCATTACTCATTTGAGCAATTGCCTGATCGTCGAGTTCTTCACAGTCAATAAAATGATCAAAAGCCTTCTCAAGACGTTTTCGAACTGCGCTTTGGTCAGACTTGCTTAAGGAAAATGCGAAGACCTCAAATACATTCCGATCATGTAATTCAAATAGCTCTGTTGTTAACACTGCTATAGCATGATCAATGAGATCAGAGGAAAAATAGCCAATACGTATCTTGGAGTTTTTACTTCGGAAACGAAATGATTCCTTAGTTGTGCTAGCAAAAGAAAATTGATCCTGTACCCATGTTTTTGCAGCTTTCAATTGCAAGTTTTCTGATGAGCATATGGATAAAGTTGGAAAAGGGTGCGTTACTTTTCCCCCTGATATAATTTTTTTGTTCAACTCATTCGTTAATTCATTAAACCTGGTCCAGTCGCATATCGTGCTCTTGGTTTCAATTAAGGTTCCAAGCAAGCAATTAAAGTTTGGGTTTAGCCCATGGGCTTTTTCAAATGCAATAATAGCTTCAGGGTAGCGCTTCAGCGCGTTCAAAACAACGCCTTGGTTGTGCCAGCCCTCCGCATACTTAGGATTAATTTTGATAGCTTTAGCAAAATATGTAATTGCGTGTTGAAAATTTTTACGCTCTTTTTCAATAAGACCGAGATTAAGATAGCCTTGAAAATTTTCGGGATCGAGAGCAATCGATTGGTTAGCAAGTCTTATTGCGTCATCTAATTTCTTCAGATGAATTTTAGTGACCGATAGATTGGTAATAGTGGAGACTCGATCTGGCAAAAGTCTTAGAGATTTCTCAAAATAGTCGTTTGCCTGCTCATAACTTTTTGATTCGAGACTTTCGATGCCCTTGAGAAAGCAGGATTTAGCTTCTTCGAAAATACTCATGCGTTCAACGAGTTATTGAGAGTGTTAATGTACAAATTTTCAATGTCCTTGGCAAAAAGTTGGGGATTAAACAAGGGGGAGCACTTCTTATTTTCCATTAGTCTAGTTCTTAACTGATTCAATTCTTTGGGATTATTGGCAAGAGAGACTGCGAGATTTTCATATTCTTCGGGGGAATTCGTAATCAGGTCTTTTAGCCCTATTGCAGTTAGAAGACTTGTAGATACCCGTCCAGCAAAGCTTGATCCATGAAGTGTGAGAACCGGTAGGCCTGACCACAGCGCATCACTTGCTGTGGTGTGAGCATTGTAGGGAATTGTGTCAAGAAATAAATCTGCAAGATGATGTCTTGCTAAATGTTCTGATAGCGGTATCAGCTTTGCAAAGATAAGCCGGCCCGCCTTAATACCTAATGATTCAGCATGTAGCTGTAAATTTTTTGCAGCAAATTCATTGTCCTCAAACAGCCACAGCACACTATTTGGAACACGTTTGAGAATATTCATCCACGTTTTAAAGGTATCTGGACTGATCTTGTAATTGTTATTAAAACAACAATAAACAAAGCCCTCATCTGGTAAGCCAAATTCAGAACGAGTAAATTGCTTGCTAGAAATTTCACGTTTCGAGTCATTAACTTGATAACAATTAGGCAGATATAAAACTTTTTCTGTATAGAAGTGTTGAGATTCCTCAGGAATGACAACCCTATCAGCAATGATGTAGTCAATATAGTCAGCACCCATTGTGCCCGGATACCCTAAATAGCTTATTTGAATTGGGGCGGCACGATTTGCAAAAATACCTGGGCGACTATCAAGGGTAAATCCTTTGAGGTCAACCGCTATTTGAATCCCAAAATCCCTCGAGATATTTGCAATTTCAATATCTGATTTTTCGCCAACGTAAATAAAGTGATCAAATGCAGAAGAAATTCTTATCTGCATTTCGTCTTTTTTATTGGGGCCAAAAGAGAATGCAAAAAGCTCAAAATTTTCTTTATCATGTAGCTCAAAGAGCTCTGCCATTAAATAGCCAGTGGCATGATTATGGAAATCAGCAGAATAATACCCAAGTTTAATTTTTCCATTTTGATTTGTGATTGTAGATGACTGGGATAACAGATTGCTTGGGTAAAGGGAATTTATGTAATTTATAGCAGCCTTGCGATGTAGGGTTTCATCTCCTGTGAGGGAAAGCAAGGTGAATGGGGTTACTGCTACTTTGTCAGAATCAATTGTTTTGTGTAGGGAATTTATGTTTTGAGAAAAGCTTTTCCAATTACAAATTTGCATTTTTGTACCCAGTAACAGTCCTTGTAGGGCTTTGTAATCAGGAGAAATTTTATAAGCACTCTCAAGTGCGGGAATTGCCTCATCAAAGCGCTTCAAGTGAACTAATGTTTGCCCCAAATTAACCAGAGCCTCAGGATTGAGTGGTTGAATTTGTATTGCCTTCTCAAAACAATACAATGCCTCTGAATGGCGTTTAAGTTCTAACAATATTGCTCCTTTATTATTCCAGGCTGCTGAATTGTTAGGAATTAATTCGTTTATAGCTGACAGTGTTTTTATTGCCTCATCAAATTTTCTCAAGTGCATTAGGGTCACTGCTTTGTTAATTGATCCTTCAACATAGTCATTCTTTAAAGAAAGGGCCCTATCAAAGGCTAACAAAGCTTCCTCATGCCGAACCAAATTTGTTAACGCAATTCCCTTATTATTAAAGGCTGCAAAGTAGTTTGGTTTAAGCCCAAGTGCTTTATCAAAACAATTGATCGCGTCAAGATATTTTTCTTGTTCCATGAGGGCGATACCTTGATTGTATAAAGGCTCTGCAAACAATGGATTCAATGACAGTGCTATTGCATATGCTTCAAGAGCCTCATCAATTTGACCAAGCTCTTTCAGTATCGCTCCTTTATTATTCCAAGCTTCAGCGTTATTCTGATTAAATTGAATGACTTTTTCAATTGCATTCAGGGCTTGCGGAAATTTCTTTGCATTCGCCAAGCTTTTGCTATAGTTGATCCATACATTGATATTATTAGGGTCAAGTTTTATTAATTTTTCATGTACCAAGATTGCTTCAATTTCTTCTCCAGAATCTGATAAAACTTTTGCTAAGTTGTATAGCAAACTTAGGTCATTTGGATTCAGTTTTGAAGCCTTTTTTAGAAGCTTGGAGGCCTCTGTAAAGCTTCCTTGAGTCGCCTTGATAAGCCCTAGAATTTGCAATGCTGGCGGGTTTGACGGGTTTAAGCCAAGAATTTGGTTTAGTAATCGTTCTGCTTCAGGAAGTTTGCCAGACTGAAAGTGATGGATTGCTTGATTAAGCATGGTTATTAGTTGGGGGTTCATAGACCATCACAGTTTCAATTATTTAATTATTTTCCTAGGCTTACTTTTTCAGACTATTCCTGATTTCTCTCAAGAGCACAATATCTTCGGGGGTAGATGGAGCGGGCGCCGCATCCACCATACGTATTTTGTTGACCACCTTGACCATCTGAAAGATGACTAATGCCAAGAGGATGAAATTAATGGAAATGGTGATGAAATTCCCATATGCAAAGATAGGTACGCCAGCTTTTTTAAGGGCATCAAAAGTTTTTGGAACACCTTCTGGAATATGCCCTAGAACAATAAATAGATTGGTGAAATCAATATGACCGCCTAAAAGAGTTGAAACCACCGGCATAACAATGTCGTTAACCAATGAATCTACAATTTTCCCGAAAGCCCCGCCAATAATGACACCTACTGCTAAATCGATCACATTGCCCTTGACTGCAAAGTCCCGAAATTCCTCTAAAACAGCCATAATTACTTCCCTTTTTGTCTAAATCCTGATTAACCAGAGATTAACCCCATAACTTCCGTGCTTACCCCACTTTTTACTTTAAAATACCTTGTTTGAGCAATTTCCACCCTTAAATACCCTTTCTAGGAATTTTGTAAATGAGTGACAAGCCCAGTATGGACAAGGATCGTCGCACCTGGCTAATCGCCACATCGGCGGTTGGTGGTGTAGGCGCAGCCGCAGCCCTTTACCCTTTTGTTGATAGTTTTGAGCCTTCCGAGCGTGCCAAGGCTGCTGGTGCAGCGGTTGAGATCGATATTTCCGGTATGAAGCCAGATGAGATGAGAACTGCTGAGTGGCGCGGTAAGCCAGTTTGGGTAGTGCGTCGCACTCCTGAGCAAGTTGCTGAATTATCCAAAATTGATGGTGAATTGGCCGACCCAGATTCTTTGCGCAACCCAGCGCAATTAACCCCTGAATATGCTCAAAACCAATGGCGTTCAATCAAGCCTGAGTACTTTGTAGTCGTGGGCATTTGTACTCATTTAGGGTGCTCTCCATCTGCTAAGTTTGAAGCAGGTGCACAGCCTTCTCTACCAAATACCTGGCCAGGAGGTTACCTTTGCCCCTGTCACGGCTCAACCTTTGATATGGCAGGCCGTGTATACAAAAATAAACCAGCCCCAGATAACCTTGAAGTACCGCCACATATGTATTTGAGCGATACCAAGATTCTGATTGGCGACGATAAGAAGGCCTAAGGAGAGATAAATGGCATTTCAAGAAAAAGTGGTTCCAGCTGATGCATCGGCTGCCCAAAAGGTGATGGCCTGGATCGACTCCAGGTTGCCAGTGACAGAAGCCTTTAAAAGGCATATGAGTGAATACTATGCCCCTAAAAATTTAAATTTTTTCTACATCTTTGGGGCCTTAGCTATCGTGGTTTTGGCGATTCAGATCATTACCGGTATTTTCCTGGTGATGAACTATAAGCCTGATGCCGCCAAAGCATTTGAGTCGGTTGAGTACATAATGCGTGAAGTTCCATTTGGATGGTTGATTCGCTATATGCATTCGACTGGCGCTTCCATGTTCTTCGTGGTGGTATACATGCACATGTTCCGTGGCTTGATCTATGGTTCCTATCGAAAGCCGCGTGAGCTCATTTGGATTTTCGGTTGCGCAATTTTCTTGTGCTTAATGGGTGAGGCCTTCTTCGGCTATTTGCTACCATGGGGACAAATGTCTTATTGGGGTGCTCAAGTGATTGTGAACTTGTTCTCCGCGATTCCACTGATTGGGCCAGATCTTTCCTTGTGGTTGCGTGGCGATTACGTAGTGGGTGACGCCACCCTAAATCGCTTCTTCGCATTTCACGTAATCGCCATTCCATTAGTGTTGATTGGCTTGGTAGCAGCGCACATTCTGGCCCTACATGAAGTGGGCTCAAACAATCCAGACGGTGTTGAGATTAAGAATAATCTTGATGCTGAAGGTCATCCAGTTGATGGCATTCCATTTCATCCTTTTTACAGCGTGCACGATGTGATGTATCTTGGCGGTTTCTTGATCATTTTTGCTTCAATTGTTTTCTTTGCACCGGAAATGGGTGGATATTTCTTAGAAGCTAATAACTTCATACCGGCAAACCCATTTGTAACCCCTTCGCACATTGCGCCAGTTTGGTATTTCACGCCTTTCTACTCTATGTTGCGCGCTACTACGACAAACTTCTTGCTGCCTTTATGGATCTTTTTAGCAGTCATTCTTGGAATGTTCTCCACAAAGTCCAAAGATATTAAGATTAAAGGCGCTTGTGTTGCCATTGCAGCTGTTTTAGCTGCTACCTTTTACATGCTTGATGCAAAATTCTGGGGTGTGGTGATTATGGGTGGATCTGTTGTGATTATGTTCTTCTTGCCTTGGTTAGATCACTCACCGGTTAAATCGATTCGCTACCGTCCACAATTCCATAAATATATCTATGGAATTTTCGTGGTCACTTTTGTGATCTTGGGTTATTTGGGCATTCAGCCACCATCACCAGTATTTGAAAAGATTTCTCAGATCTGTACTATTTATTATCTGGGCTTCTTCTTGGCGATGCCGTTCTGGAGCAAGCTTGGCACCTTTAAGCCAGTTCCAAACCGCGTTACTTTTGAAGCTCATTAATTCACGCCTGAGATATCAGCTAAGAGAAATTAGGAACTAGTATGAAACGAATTCTGCAAATTTTGATGGGCATCTGCCAAGTAACGGCATTAGTTACTGCCCTTGTTTTTAGTGTGAATGCCAATGCAAATGAAGGTGGCTTTCCATTAGATGCTGCCCCTAACCGGGTTAGCAGTAATGCCTCTTTGCAAAATGGTGCGAAGATATTTGTAAATTATTGCTTGAACTGTCATGCGGCTGCGAGCATGCGATATAACCGCTTGCGTGATATTGGCTTGACCGACCAACAAATTAAAGATAATCTAATTTTGACTGATGCAAAGGTCGGCGATTTGATGACTATTGCCATGACTCCAAAAGAAGGTAAGGCTTATTTCGGTAAGACGCCGCCAGATCTCTCTGTTGAGGCTCGAGCGCGTGGTACTGATTGGCTTTATACCTACTTTCGCACCTTTTATAAAGATGACACTACTCAAACCGGTTGGAATAATTTGGTGTATCCAAACGTTGGCATGCCTCACGTCCTATGGCAATTACAAGGTGAGCGGGCTGCCAAGTTTGAAGAGCGCAAAGATCCGCATGACGAAGGTAGAATTGAAAAAGCCTTTGTTGGGTTTGAGCAGTTGACTCCAGGCACTATGAAGCCACAAGAGTATGACGACAACATTGCTGATTTGGTTGCATTTTTGTCTTGGATGGCTGAGCCTGTTCAGCTAGAGCGCAAGCGCCTTGGCGTAGTGGTTCTCCTGTTCTTAGCTATCTTCACCATCTTGGCGTGGCGCTTGAATAAAGCCTACTGGAAAGATGTGCACTAGAAATTAGATGGGATTTAAACTTCATCTAAAAGTGAAAGCCGCCAGTTGTAGTGCGTTTGTTTTATTGAAGTGGAAATTTAAGGAAATAAATTTATGATGGTGTTGTACTCGGGCACTAATTGCCCATTCTCGCAACGCTGCCGTTTGGTGCTTTTTGAAAAAGGCATGGATTTTGAAATCCGCGATGTCGACTTGTTTAATAAACCTGAAGATATTTCAGTGATGAACCCCTATGGCCAGGTGCCAATATTGGTAGAGCGAGATTTAATTTTGTATGAGTCAAATATCATCAATGAATATATTGATGAGCGCTTCCCTCATCCTCAATTGATGCCCCCCGATCCAGTTGCTCGCGCACGTGCTCGCCTCTTCCTTTTCAATTTTGAGAAAGAACTCTTTGTTCATGTTGCTGCTTTAGAAAATGAAAAAGGTAAGGCGGCTGAAAAAGTTCATGAGAAAGCGCGTTTAGCAATTCGTGACCGCTTAACTCAGTTAGCACCAATTTTCGTCAAGAATAAGTACATGCTCGGTGATGAATTTTCCATGCTTGATGTAGCAATTGCGCCGTTGTTGTGGCGTCTTGAGCACTATGGTATAGATCTTTCTCGTAATGCTGCAGCCCTCTTGAAGTATGCTGAGCGTATTTTCAGCAGACCTGCCTATATTGAAGCCTTGACTCCTTCAGAAAAGGTAATGCGCCGCTAAGCAATCCTAGCGGTTCATTTGGTCGGCATGTCTGACGTTCCAAGCAATAAGCCTTATCTAATCCGTGCTCTTCATCAGTGGTGTACGGATTTTGGTTTTACACCTTTCATAGCAGTTTTTGTTGATGCCAGAGTCGAAGTACCCATGGAGTTCGTAAAGAATGATGAGATCGTTTTGAATCTCTCCTTAGAGGCCTGCCATCAGCTGCAAATGGAAAATGATTGGATTAGTTTTCAGGCAAGATTTGGCGGGGTTCCCAAGAAAATCATGGTTCCCGTAAGTCACGTTCTGGCAATTTATGCCAGAGAGAATGGTCAGGGTATGTCATTCCCGTTTGATCCAGGCCAGATTCCGGATTTGCATCTAGCAGATCCGCTAGATAGGACATCTGAAAAGCCAAAAACTAGCAGACCATCCTTGAAGATTGTCAAATAGGCTAAAATAACACATGTGCCCCTTTAGCTCATCTGGTAGAGCAACTGATTTGTAATCAGTAGGTGGTCTGTTCGAGTCGGACAAGGGGCACCACTGTAATGCGTCTACTATTAGGTGTCGGGCGCTAGCCCTGAATCAATAACCAATAAGTTCAAATGATGGCTTTTGAGAAATCTCCGGATTACTACCTCCAAGCCCTATTTAAGGCTAACCAATCAAAGAGTGCAGAGACATTATTTCATCGCGTTGAGCATGCCGGATTTGGCGCGATTACCTCTAGGTTGATGACGGGCTTAAATATTTCTTTAGCGTTGGATGCCAATTATTCTTATTTGATAGACTCGCCATATGTTGTTGAAGAAATGTTCGACATCGGAGTCAAACAATCCATAGAGATAGCAAAGCATCAAGAACTTATTGAGTGGGACTTTATGCGGGATACATGGAATGCGCAACCCCAAATCAAGGCGGATCATCAATATCCAGCATCGCCAATAAAGGAGTGTGCCGAATTATCAAGACATCAATGGTGTGCGGTGCTAGCACAAGCAATTTGTGGGGCGCCCAGTGCAACTCTATACAAAGAAATCGATGCCCTAAAAAATCGCATTCACTGGAATTCTTATGATGTTCACATTGGCTTACATGTTCGCAGGGGAGATAAAAATTCAGAATGCCCATATGTTCCTAATGAGTCGTACCTGCGGGAGGTTAGAGGTTTGATTTTCAAAAACCCACAGAAAAAAATACTAGTTTTTTTATCAAGTGATGACCCTAATGCTATTGAGCACATTCAGACTGGTTTGATTGGGGTTGATGTGCGCTGGGATGACTGCGAAGCTAGATACAATAATTTTAATGCGGGGATGGTGGCCGCTAACCCAGAATTAGCTCTGCAGGAAAGTATTACTGCAGCCAAGAATATCTCGTTACTCGGCGAGTGCAATTATGTAATTGGAATGAGGCATGCCCAATTTACTTGGCTCGGAGGCTTATTGGCAGTTTTCAATCATGGATTGGACGCGAGTATACACATTATGCTTGACCCTTACACAGGATTTCGCAGTCATTGGGCTATTCTTTATGGCTTTCCCCTTAGTACACTATTACTTTAACCAAACTCAATAACTGTTAACTAAGGATATCAATGTCCCGCGGAATCTTATCTATTTACTGGGGTGACGAAACTAAGCTTCCTATTGATCGTTTAAAGGCATCAGTTCAAAAGTTCCACCCTGAATTACCCCATGAAATTATCAAGGTAGAGGCACCTGGCAATGATCCAGCAAGCTTGAATATAAAAGCATCTATGTTTGAGTTAACTCCATTTGAAGAAACTCTTTTTTTGGATTTGGATACGGTAGTCTTGGATAAGCTAGACTTCGGGTTTGAAAAAGCAAAACAATTTGGTTTGGCTCTATCTATTTGCGAGTCCCCATGGGGAAAGAGATACCCAAATATATTCAAGGGCGATGAAATCGAATACAACACTGGCGTTATTTTTTTTCAAAAACAGGCAAGACCTGTTTTTGAAAAATGGAATGAGTTGGCATATATGGTCGACTCTACTATTTTGGGTGTCAATAAGGATGGCCCTTACAGAATGCCTGCAAATGATCAAGGCTCTTTTGCTTTGGCAGTTAAGGAGACAGGTTTTAATCCATTTGTATTGCCCCTAAATTGGAATTTTCGTCCCCAATGGCAAAGAAGTTTTTTTGGGCCAATCAAAATATGGCATGACTATGTTGATCCTCCCCCATTCTTTGAGGAATTGAGTAAATACTATTCCAGTGAAGATTCCATCATTCAATATCATCAAGGTTAACGTTTCAAAGATGAATCTACAAATAATCAGCTCACCTGATTCGCTTAACGGCGCTTTGGAAACCTGGTTTGTGCAGAATGAGCTTTTTGGAGGGGCGCCTTATAGTCTTGGAGTGTCTTCGACCCATCTTGGTGATGCGACCATTATTTATTTGGAGTTAAGCCAAATTAATGTTGACCTCATTCGTCACATTAAATCTCTTGGCAATAAGGTAGTTCTTTACCACATGGGTGGTGAGCGGCTGGATAAGGATATTTCAGCATACCCTGAATGTGACCTTGTCATTCGCAATTATTATTTCCCGAGCATTATTAATGACTCAGAATCCGGAAAAAAAGTTTTATGGGCGCCCAATGGATTTAGGACTGGTGTTGGTCCAAGGGATAAATCTGCCCTAAAGAAAATTTCACAGCGTCAATGTTTAGCAGCTTTTTTAGGGTGGATTAATAACGCTGCTTCCTACAATCAAGAGCGCGCTAGCTTTGCTGGACCCGCAGCGGCTTGTGGTGAAGATCTATATATAATGCCTTCTAATGGCTTTGCAGGCGGCTATAACGTTGGACTATATTCAGCCATTATGGAGGATAGTATTTTTGCTCCATGTCCATCGGGCAACAATCCTGAGACAATTCGTTTATATGACACATTAGAGCTTGGCTGCATCCCAATCTCACTTTCACATGATTTTTTACTTTCCAAAGATGCTTTAGCATCGCTTGGACCTGTTCCATTTCCGCTTCTAGGATCTTGGTCTGAGTTGCCTCAATTCTTAGTAGAAATGAAGGAGAAGTTGATATCTAACCCTAATGAAATATTCGAACTCCAACGGCGTTGTATTGATTGGTGGTCAAGCTTCAAAATGAGTATGCAGAAAAAGATTGTCAATCGTATTGATGCCTTGTAAGGTTATTTAGATAGATTAATTCTTTTGGTTTCTGGTAAATAAAAAAACGCCGCAATTCCAGCTGCCCCAAGAAAAAGGGTTGGATACCATAGCCCTGCTAGGCTATTTCCCCAGGATTGGTTTAGCCAAGCAATAATTAGTGGCAGTAAGCCCCCTATCCAGCCTGCAGCTAAATTATGAGGTAGTGTTGCAGCACTATTGCGATTTTTTGCTGGAAATAATTCTGCTAGTAGAGCTGTTTGAGGGCCAGCTACCATTCCAAGAGCAAGCGAGAGAGTCATTAGTATGGCTCCCATTACTAGTAGTAAATCGTAAGTGGGCGCTTCAATATAGATTTCGCCAAAGTGCTGAAGTAGTTGAAATGCGGGGTGTATAAAAATAGCACCAAGAAAAATGCCAATCAATACAACTGGTTTTCTCCCAATACGATCTGATATCCATCCTGCGAATATCGTCAGCGGAAAAAGCATCATCGTTGCAAAAATGCTCAATTGATCAACCAGTGAGGTATTGAGCCTTACGGATGTTTTTAAAAAGATTGCGGTGTATACCTGTACACAAAAGAACAGAATTGCGCCGCTTGAAGAAATGCAAAAAAATAATAGAAACATTCTCTTGCGAATTTCTGGATCTTTGAAATTATTCATAAGGTGAGACTCATTTTTTTCAGCATGCTTGCTAAGCTCTAAAAATACAGGGGTCTCCTCCAGTGCCATGCGTGCTTTAAATGCAATGAGTAGCAGTAGTATCGAAATCCAAAACGGTACGCGCCAACCCCATGCCTGAAATTCTTCTGGCGATAGCCATTGCTGCAAGAAGGCTATTTGTAGCGTAGACAAAAGAATCCCTAATGGTCCCATCAACTGTAAAAAGCTTGTTTTAAATCCGCGGTTTTCGTTGCCAGCGTGTTCTGTGAGGTAGACGGCGCTTCCGCCGATTTCGCCGCCGGCAGAGAGCCCTTGCATGAGTCGAAGGCCAACTAAAAGAATCGGAGCCCAAATACCAATCTGGGCGTAGGTGGGTAGAAAGCCGACACTGACAGTTGCGAGGCCCATTAAAGCGATAGTAATCATGAAGACCGGTTTACGGCCTATGCGATCTCCCAAGGATCCAAATAAGGCTGATCCAATAGGCCTCACTACCATCCCAATCCCAAAAGTTGCAAGGCTGGCTAGAAGCCCTGTATTAGGGTCATTAGAAGGAAAAAATAAAGGGCCGAGAGCAACAGCTAGGGTTGCAAAGGTGAGAAAGTCGTACCACTCTAAAAAAGTCCCAAAACAAGCGGCAATGGCCACCTTTCTGTAATGCTGTGGACCTCTTACTTCTTCTATCTTTTTAATACTGTTCAATTTATTCAGAATCTGATGAAGATTCAATTAGAGGGGCGGATAGATTCTTGCTGGGTTTAACCCCCAGTTCACGCACTCTCTCTGCAGAGCGAATCAAATTACCTTTGCCAGTCTTCAGTTTATTAAAGGCATCGTGGTAGCTAGTTTGAGCCTGGTCCAATCGCTGACCGAGTTTCTCAAGATCTTCTACAAATCCTACAAACTTGTCGTAGAGACTGCCGCATTGTTTTGCAATCTCTAGGGCATTGCGATTTTGATGATCCTGTCTCCAGAGATGGGCCACTGTTCGCAGAGTAGCCATCAAAGTGCTTGGACATACCAACACAATATTTTTAGAAAGCGCCTCCTGATATAAATTTGGAGCAGTTTTAAGGGCTAATAAAAACGCAGGTTCAATTGGCACAAACATGAGTACAAAATCTACGGAACCTGCGCCATAGAGAGAGCTGTAATTCTTTCCAGATAACCCGTGGATATGCTGACGTAATGATTGAATATGGGTAGCCAGTTCTCGCTCTGCAGTATCTGCATCGGTAGTTTCTGCATGGCGGGCATAGGCCGTAATCGATACTTTGCTATCAACCACCAAACTCCTACCTTCGGGAAGTTTAATTACTACATCAGGTTGAAGACGTGAGCCATCACTTTGTGTATGGCTATCTTGAACTACATATTCCTCGCCTTTACGAAGACCTGATGATTCAAGAATAGATTCGAGTACGAGTTCGCCCCAGTTACCCTGAGCCTTGGAGTCGCCTTTCAATGCTTGAGTCAAAGAGCGCGTCTCATCTGACATGCGTAAATTTAGATTTGCTAGGCGCTCAATTTCACTTTTCAGGGCAAAGCGCTCACGCGCTTCATTGCCATAAGAGTTATTGACCTGCTCTTTAAATTCCGTGAGCTTGGCTTGCAATGGTTTTAAAAGAGCATCAAGGCTGGCTGCGTTTTGTTCTGTGAAGCGCTTGGATTTGTCTTCCAGGATTTCATTAGCCAAATTTTTGAATTGGCTAGTTAGTACTTCTTTAGCTTCATTGAGCGACTCAATCCGTCCAAGTCCTTGTTTGCGTTCTGAGTCAAGTTCTGCTTCAAGCCGAATGGCGTTTTGTAATGCTATATCTCGTTCAGCTCTTAGGCTGAGAGCTAAAGCAATTTCTGTTTTGGCTTGAAGTTCAGCTCTAGTAAGACTAGAGCGTAAATTTAGTACATAAACCAAAAGGCCTGCACACAATCCGAGTGGCAGGCCAAATAGTAGAAGGGAACTTAGATCAAAAGTCACCAGGAAAACGAATTTAAGCTTTAACTAATTTTTGAAGTTCACCAGACTCGAACATCTCTGACATGATGTCTGAGCCGCCAATGAATTCACCATTGATATAGAGCTGAGGGATTGTTGGCCAATTGGCAAATTGCTTAATGCCTTCGCGAATCCCGGCATCTTCCAATACATTGACAGTATGAAGTGTTTCAACGCCACTGGCACGAAGAATATTGATGGCATTACCAGAGAAGCCGCACTGCGGAAATTGAGCGGTACCCTTCATAAACAAAACAACGGGATGGCTAGTAACGATTTCTTTGATTTGAGCTTGAGTATCCATAAATTCTTTCTATAAAAACGATAACGATAGTTTGACGCCTGCTATGGGTTTGATTTTAAGACTTAATGCAAAAAAGGGTGATTTAAGGTCTCATTTTCGTGCTGATACTGCCCGGTTATGACCAGCCAAATCTTGATGGGTTTGAATATCGCGCAATCCTGCATCTTTCATCAGGTTGGCCACCGCCTCTGACTGATCAAAGCCGTGCTCCACGGCAATCAGACCCATGGGTTTTAAGTGGTTTGAAGCCCCATGAATGATTGCTTCAAGGCAGGTGAGCCCATTGGCATGGTCGGTTAATGCGGAAATGGGTTCAAAACGCAGATCACCTTGAGTGAGATGGGGATCCTCGTTAGCGATGTAGGGAGGGTTGCTTAAGATGACGTCAAACAAGGTATTATCTACCAGGGCTACATACCAGCTCCCTTGGGCAAATTGCACCCGAGATTCAAGATCTAAGTGCTTTGCATTGGCTTTAGCAATTACGAGGGCTTCAGGAGATTGATCTGTTGCGGTAACGATGGCGTCTGGGGCTGCATGAGCAATTGCTAATGCAATCGCGCCAGAACCCGTTCCCAGATCAAGCAACTTAGGGGTGGAAACCCCATTTTCAATTCGCCCAATCTCACGAAGTCCAATGTCTACTAGTAGCTCAGTTTCTGGTCGTGGTATCAATACCCCTGATGCAACCTGTAGTTCAATATTGTGGAAGCCTCGTTTACCGATGAGATAGGCAATAGGTTCACCTTGTAGCCGCCTCAATTCAAGTGCTTTCCAGTCCTCAAGGGCATTGGCATTCAGCTCCATATCATCACGTGATAGCAGGGCAGAGCGCGGAAGTTGGTAGTACCTATCCAGCACATTTGCCATCAGAATGCGTGCTTCATTTAGGGGAAGAGGCGAAGCACCCAACAAAGAGCGCAGACTGAAATCTTGACCCATGAAAGTGTTGCTATCGCTTAATTGTCACCAAGGGCGGCAAGTAATTCTGCTTGATGCTCAGATGCAAGGGCATTGCAAAGATCATTAATATCGCCATCCATCATGGCATCAATTTTGTAGAGCGTGAGATTAATGCGGTGATCGGTAATACGACCTTGTGGAAAGTTGTAAGTCCGAATGCGGTCACTACGATCGCCTGAGCCAATCAAGGATTTCCTAGTTTGCGCTTCGAGCTGATGCTTCTCACGCTCGCGTGCATCCATGATGCGTGAAACCAATACTTTCATTGCCTGCTCACGGTTGCGGTGTTGGCTGCGATCGTCCTGACATTCCACTACGGTGCCTGTTGGTAGGTGAGTAATACGAACAGCTGAATCCGTCTTATTAATGTGCTGGCCACCAGCACCAGAAGCACGGAAGGTATCGATGCGTAATTCGGCAGGATTAATTTTGACGGCCTCTAGTTCATCAGCTTCTGGCATGACTGCAACCGTGCAAGCTGATGTATGAATACGTCCTTGGGTCTCTGTTTGGGGTACGCGTTGTACGCGATGACCGCCCGACTCAAATTTCAGACGCGAGTATACAGATTGACCTACCAAGCGCAGGACAACCTCTTTATAACCCCCTAAATCGGATTCAGCTGCACTGACTACTTCCACTTTCCAGCCTTGACGTTCTGCAAAGCGGGTATACATCCGCAAAAGATCGCCAGCAAATAGAGCACTTTCATCGCCGCCAGTCCCCGCACGAATCTCTAAGAACACATTGCGCTCATCATTTTCGTCTTTGGGTAACAAGAGCTTTTGCAGTGCTGCCTCAAGCTCTTCCATAGTTGATTGAGCTTGTTTCTGCTCTTCGTCCGCAAAGTCCTTCATATCGGGATCTTTGCGCATCTCTTCTGCAGCTTGCGCGTCCGCCTCAGCCTGTTTGTAAAGGCCAAATTGCTCAACGACAGTTGCAATATCCGAATGCTCACGCGTGAGCTTCCGATAAGCATCCATATCTTTGGTTGCTTCTTCGGACGTTAAAAGGGAGTTGAGTTCGGCTAAGCGCGTGTCTAGATGATCTAGCTTAGCCCGCATGCTGGGCTTCATCTAATGGTCTTCTGGTTTGGAATGTGAGGCGAATAGTTTTGGTAACAATTTAATCAAAGCATCACGCTCAGCGCCGTTTGAGTGCTGCAAAGCATGGAGTGAGCCATGCAAGAATTTATTGGTAAGACCTTGTGCCATTGCATTAAGGACTTCTTGTGGATCATCACCACGTATTAAGCGTTTCATGGCACGCTCTAACTCAAGTTGTCTTAAACGTTCGCCTTGCTGCTGAATATCTTGAATTATAGGAACGGCATTACGGCCTTGCATCCAATGCATAAAGTTACCAACACGATCTTCAATGATCGCCTCTGCTTGGCTCACAGCCGCTTGGCGCAAACTTGCTCCTGTTTGAATCATGACGCCTAAGTCATCAACTGTATAAAGATACACATCACCTAGTCTAGAAATTTCTGGCTCAAAGTCACGCGGCACTGCTAAATCAATCATCACCATAGGCTTTTGGCGGCGCTGCTTGAGAGCACTTTCTACCATCCCCAAGCCAATGATAGGCAAAGATGAAGCAGTGCTTGAAACAATAATGTCGAACTCATGTAAGCGGCTAGGGAGTTCAGAAAGCTTGAAGGATTCAGCTTGGATATCTTGTTCAGCAATCGAGTCTGCTAATTCTTGTCCACGTTCGATGGTGCGATTGGCAATAGCTACATTTTTTGGTTTACGAGCAACAAAGTGGGTTGCGCATAATGTGATCATTTCACCAGCGCCAATAAATAAAACTTTTTGATTAGATATTTTTTCAAAAATCCGCTCTGAAAGTCGCACTGATGCAGCAGCCATAGAAATCGAGTGCGCGCCAATTTCAGTAGAGCCGCGAACTTCCTTGGCAACAGCAAACGTTTTTTGAAATAACTGATTGAGGTAAGTGCCCAAAACACCAGCATCATTTGCAGTACGGACAGCATCTTTCATCTGACCCAAAATTTGGGTTTCACCAATCACCATCGAATCTAAACCGCAGGCTACTCTAAAGGCATGACGAACAGCATCGGATTGGGGAAGGGAATAGATATGAGGTTCAAGACTGCTTGGGGCAAGCTGCTGAGTTTTGGCTAGCCAATCAAACGTTGCTTCGTGAAGAATGTCGGCAGCATGAGGATCATTGGCGGCGCAATAGACCTCGGTGCGGTTACAGGTTGATAGGATGGTGGCTTCGGGCAGGCCGGATTGATTCGCCCCAAGCAAATGCTGGCGAAGATCGTGCAACGCTTCTTGAAGAAATTCAGGATCAAAGGCGACCTTTTCCCGAATGGCGACCGGCGCTGTGTGATGATTGATGCCGAGTGTCAACAACTTCATAATGGTGATTATAGATTTGATGATGTCATTATTGGAGGTAAGAATGGGGTTTTTGGCTTTTCTGCTAATTGGGGGTTTATCTGGGGCTTCTTCCTGGATTTTTTACCCTGGTCGATCCAGAGGCCCAAACACTTTAGGCTTCCTCATGGCTGCATTGATGGGCTTTATTGCAGCGGCAGCAAGCTCTTACTTGGGTCAATACACCGGTTTTTTTCAATCCGGCCAAATGCTAGAGTGGCTTGTGGCTATCTTGGCCTCTTGCACCATTGGGTGCATCTATACCGCTTTCGCTAAATAGATCGACTTGCCCCCCTTTTCTTGGGGCTTTCGCAGAGCTATGAATCCATTCAATAGGAGCAAGCTTATTTGCTAGTAGCCATTCATTGGTTTTGGTGAAGTGATTACAACTACCAGCGCCACCCGGATCTAAAAACGGCTTATCGGTTTTATAGACTCCTAGACCTGAAGGATGTGAGGATTGCAAAATCAACTGATCTTTTCCAGCTTCAATGAGGGGTAACTTAGATTGAGCATGTCCTCCCCAAAGCATCCAGACTAAGTATGGCTTTTTTAGAGCAAGCGATGAAATTAAGCGATCAATTAGATTTTGCCATCCGAGCTTAGTATGACTACCGGCTTTACCTAATTGAACGCTGAGTGCCGTGTTGAGCAGCAGTACTCCTTGCTTGCTCCAAGCGTGTAAGTCACCATTGGGCAGGCTACCAAAGCCCTCAAGTGTTAGTGCCTTGCTAATATTGCGCAGCGAACTCGGAAACACACGAGAATTTGTTGGAATGCTCTCGGGAATTGAAAATGCAAGCCCTTGAGCAAGCCCGGGTGAGTGATAGGGATCTTGTCCAATAATCACCACTTTTACTGAATTTAATGGGGTTAACTTGAGCGCTTTGAAAAAATTCTGTGGCTCAGGGCAGACACTTGCAAAATCAGCATCTAAGACTGCTCGAATATTTTTTTCTAAATTACTCCAAGCCGGTGAAGCGAAATAGTCACCCAATAATTTACGCCAGTCCTGCGGGATATCATCTTTAGAAAAAGAGGGCATTAGTTTTGTTTGGAGCTAGTGGTCGCCGAAATCAGCTCATATTGTGCTGGGAGCTGAGTAGGTTCTAGAACCAAGATACGTTCATGTTCGAGATCGTCGCGATAAAACGATATGCTGATGCTCTCGTTTTCTGAAAGACCCTGGAGTACCTTATCCCAGCGTGCATTCGTGATGCGTTGACCATTGATGCTTGCTACTAAGTCACCTGCTGCTAAGCCTGCTGCTTGTGCTGCACCACCATCTAACACATGAGTGACTTTAAGCCAGCCATTGACATCAGTGTGGCGTATACCTAGCTGCAACTTTATTTTCTCCAGCTTAGTTTGTGTTTTTGGTTTCACTAACACTAGCTTTGAAGTAATCCATGTTTGAATTGGAATATCTTCGACACCAAAAATATAGCGAGACTTGATGTCGCTCCATATTTTTCTAAAGTTACTTCCTAGTAGCTCGTTTATCAATTCATCTAAACTATCTTCAGAGATGCCATCCAGCGTGACGCCATGTCTTTGCCAAATCAGGCGCATGAGATTGTCTAAAGATTTTTTATTCTTGGAGAATGCACGAATTTGTAAATCCAAGCCTAGGGCTAGCAAAGCCCCTTTACCGTAATAGCTCACAACGGCGTTAGGAGTGTTCTCATCTGCTTGGTAGTACTTGGTCCAAGCATCAAATGAGCTATCAGCCAAGCTTTGCTTTAATCTGCCTGGTCCACGTAAGACGCTGTTCAAATTATCAGAAACCAGCTTCAAATACGTGCTTAGATCAATGCGTTTGCTACGGAATAGTTGCAGATCATCATAGTAGCTAGTAAAGCCTTCAAATAACCAAAGAAGGCGAGTGTGATTTCTATCTCCTAGTGCGTAGGGTTGGAAAGCCTTCGGCTGAATACGCTTTACTAACCATGCATGGAAATACTCATGACTACATAAGCCTAAGAATTCACGATAGCTCGCTTCATCTAAGGGAATATTCTTCTGCGGGATTTGATCTCGACGACACAATAGTGCGGTGCTATTGCGATGCTCAAGACCACCATAAGCATTTAAGACAGCATTGACTAAAAATAAGTAGTTAGTGAATGGCGCTTTTTTTATTTTGGGCTCGAAAAGATTGATAGTGCAAGAGCAAATTGCTTGCAAGTCACTTGCTAGGCGTACTGCATCAATTGGATGTATACATCCTTGAATCGCCATGCTATGAGACGTATTGTTTGATTTCCAGTGCACCATCTGAAACTCGCCCATAGCCACTGGGTGATCAATCAGATCATCATAGTTTTGGGCAAGATAAAACCCAAAACCACGCCCATCAGTTTTTGCAGATCGCAAAGTGGTTTGCACAGTCCAGTGATCAGCAAATCCACCTTCAGGCGAGACGATTGCTAAAGAGCAGGGAATATTTTCTTGCCCCTTGACTGTCAGGCAGAGACTGGTTGCGTTGAAGAATGCACGTTCTGTATCAAGGTAAGCTGCTCGAACAGAGTTATCGAAAGCATAAACTGTTGTCAGGATATCTACGGCACCAACCGCTGTTGGTAAAAGCCATTGATTGTTATCAATGCGCTCCAGAGTAATTTTTTTCTTAGTGGATTCTGCGCTAAACGCCTCGATGGTTTCAATATGTTTTGAAAAGTCCCGAATCAAATAGCTGCCCGGTATCCATGCAGGCATTTGCAGAATTTGTCCTTGAGGATCGGGGTGAGCAATATGAAGCTTTACCTGAAAACGATGGCCATGAGGGTCTGCAGGCCAGACAGTGTATTGAATTGCTGGCAGATCGGTTTTATTCATCATTCTTGAAGTAATTATTTCAGAGACGCAAATTTCTTTTCAATATCGGCAATCTGAACTGCGCCAGGGAAGCGGCTGCCATCGGTAAAGAAGAGCGTAGGGGTGCCGGTGATGCCATAGGTTTTAGCAAAGGTCAGATTTTTATCTAGTGGGCTACTGCAGTCCGTTTTCCCGCTAGGCGCAATACCATTAACCATCCAATCAATATAAGCTTTATTAGGATCGGCTGAGCACCATATCTGCTTAGATTTTTGTGCGGAGTCTGCCGAGAGAATCGGAATGAGATAAGTATAAATAGTGACATTATCTAATTGCTGCAACGATTTCTCGAGGCGCTTGCAATAGCCACAATTTGGATCTGAAAAAATAGCTAATTGGCGAGTGCCATTGCCCCGTACTACCTTGAAGGCATTGGCTTGATTCAGATCAGTCCATTTAATTCGGTTTAAGTCAGCCTGTCTTTGCTCCGTAATGTTTTTACCAGTAGCGAGCTCAATGATTTCACCTTGGATCAGGTATTTTCCTGAGCTGTCAGTGTAGAAAATATCATTGCCCACTAGCACCTCATATAGCCCGGGTACTGGGGCAGACGTAACGCTGCGTACTTTAGCATTTGCACCTAGTTTTTTCTGGATATCTGCCTTGATTTGCTGATCAACTTGGGCTTGAACTGATCCAGAAAAAATCATGCTGGTGCACATGAATGCAAGCATGGATAAGGCTACAGATAAAAATTTATTCAAAATCAATTTCTCCTAATGCGCGCTCAATGAGGCGCTGTTTAATGAAGTGACTTTTATTCACCAAGCCTAGCCCCCAATTACGTAACTGCTTTTCAGTACTGCTACTACCAGAGAACAATTTTTTCAAATTATCGGTAACCCATAAAAGTGCGCTAGTGTCGCCTTGTCGCTGACGTTCATAGCGACGTAATAAGTTCAGGTCGCTTAGTGAGCGAAAAGATTCCCGTTTGCTAAAAATATTGAGTAGTACGGCTACATCTCTCAATCCTAAGTTCAGGCCTTGGCCTGCTAGTGGGTGCATAACATGAGCCGCATCGCCAATCAATACCACTTTTGGATTTGTTTCTGGGCCAATAAAGCGAGCGGCACGAATCTTTCTTAGTGGATATGCGGCAGGAGCGGAGTTAAGGGTGAGCTCGCCCAATTGTTTAGTAATCGCACCATTTGCAATGGATGCGAAACGATCTAACCACTGGGATTGACTCAGTTGCAAGAGTTCTGCAGCCAGCTCCGGTGAAGTAGACCACACCATAGATACTTGTTTATTGGGCAAGGGGAGCATGGCAACAATATCACCACCTGGTAGGAACCACTGAAAAGCAGTTTCTAGGTGAGGATAAGTACAAGTCCAATTGGCTACAACAGCACTTTGTGAATAACTTTCTTCGCTAGCACTGATACCAATCTCAGATCGAATCGGTGAGTTCGCGCCATCAGCAGCGATCACGAGCGATGCGCGAACAATGCCGCTATTTTTTAAATGTAATGAACTTCCTTCTATATCAACTTTAATTTTTTCTACAGTATCTGAAATCCGCTCTAATTTATTTTGAAAACGCGATGCTTGATCTAGTGTGTGCTCGATCAAATTCGATTCACCAATCCATGCGAGTTGTGGTGTACCAGCTTCAAATGCAGAAAGATGAAGCTGATCATTTTTTTCACCGCGATCACCGTATATCCGCATATCGCGGACCACTTGTAGGCGACTATGGTCTAGTGCATCCCAAATCTGTAAATGGGCCAGGAGCTTTTGGGTGCTCGGTGAAAAGGCATAAATTCGTTGGCCCCATTGGCTTCCTTGAGGGTTAGGGACGGTTTGCCCTAAATCAGGGGCAATTTCTAGGGTCTGAAGCCCAAGTTGAGCCATGCCAAGGGCACAAGCCTTGCCAGTAATGCCTCCACCGACCACAACAACATCAACAGAGCGAATTTGTGGGGAACGGGAAGGCATCTTAGATAAATGATTTGAGTGAGCTTCTGACATAACTCGATGATATCGAAACCAGCCCCTTTACAATAAAGCCATGTCTTTAAAATGTGGCATCGTCGGCCTGCCTAATGTCGGCAAATCTACCCTCTTTAATGCGCTTACCAAGGCTGGGATCGCAGCGGAAAACTATCCTTTCTGCACGATTGAGCCTAATGTAGGCGTAGTTGAGGTTCCTGACCCCCGTCTGGCTGCTTTGGCTGAGATCGTGAAGCCTGAGCGCATTCTGCCTGCCGCAGTGGAGTTTGTTGATATTGCAGGATTGGTGGCGGGCGCCTCAAAAGGCGAAGGTCTTGGCAATCAATTTTTGGCCAATATTCGGGAAACTGACGCTATTACCCATGTGGTGCGCTGTTTTGAAGATCCTAACGTGATCCACGTCGCAGGCAAGATTGATCCGATTGCTGATATTGGTGTCATTGACACCGAGCTAGCACTCTCTGATTTAGCGACAGTGGAAAAGACACTCAATCGTTCTACTAAAGCTGCAAAGTCAGGTAATGATAAAGAGGCTGCTGCTTTGGTGGCAGTCCTAACAAAAGTTCAAGCGCATTTAGACTCTGCTTTACCGGTGCGCAGTATGAATTTATCTGATGACGAAAAACTCCTCATTAAGCCCCTTTGCTTGATTACCGCAAAGCCTGCGATGTATGTAGCCAACGTAAAAGAAGATGGCTTTGAAAATAATCTTCATCTTGAGGCTGTCAAGCAACATGCTTCTAAAGAAAAAGCCCCGGTTGTGGCTGTATGTGCAGCAATTGAGGCTGAAATTGCCGATTTAGATGATGCAGATAAAACGGAGTTCTTAGCTGATTTAGGGATGGAAGAGCCGGGCTTAGATCGCGTCATCCGTGCGGGTTATTCATTGTTGGGTCTACATACTTATTTCACGGCAGGTGTTAAAGAAGTACGCGCTTGGACTATTCACCAAGGCGATACTGCTCCACAAGCCGCTGGTGTGATCCATACCGATTTTGAGCGTGGTTTCATTCGGGCGCAAACTATTGCTTATGATGACTTCATTCAATTTAAGGGTGAGTCAGGCGCTAAAGAGGCTGGCAAGATGCGCGCTGAAGGGAAAGAGTATGTTGTAAAAGATGGCGATGTCTTGAACTTCTTGTTCAATGTATAAATCTTGACGCATTACTCGTTTGAGCCCTAAATAAAAAAGCCCTTCTTGAAGGGCTTTTTAACAATGAAATTCAAAAGCAGCCTAGGAAAACAGCTCGCTGAGGGCGACGCCAGGATCGGGTGAGCGCATAAATGCTTCGCCAACTAAGAATGCATTTATATGATTGGCACGCATAAGTTGAACATCTGCGCGACTCAGTATTCCCGATTCAGTGACTAATATTTTATTGCTTGGAATAGAAGGTAGGAGCGAGAGAGTAGTTTGTAGTGTTACTTCAAATGTTTTAAGGTTGCGATTATTGATTCCCAGCAATGGTGTCTTGAGTTCCAGCGCTTGATCAAGTTCAGCAGCGTTATGCACCTCTACTAAGACATCAAGACCTAATTCATGAGCGCAAGCTTCAAGCTCTTTCATTTGGTTTAACTCAAGACAAGCCACAATCAGCAAAATAGCATCCGCACCAATCGCTCGCGCTTCATAAACTTGGTAGGGATCAATCGTGAAATCTTTCCGCAATACTGGAATGCTGCAAGCATCACGCGCTTGCTGAAGATAGTCATTACAGCCTTGAAAGTAATCGACATCTGTTAAGACGGATAAGCAGGCCGCACCATGTTTTTCATAGGACTGAGCAATCTCGGCTGGAATAAAGTTCTCACGCAAAATACCCTTGCTTGGACTCGCTTTCTTGATTTCGGTGATCACGCCAGCTTTACCCGCTGCGATTTTCTGCTCAATGGAGCGAATAAAGCCTCTAGGCTTTAACGCTGGATCTTGATTGTTTGCCTGCGCTTGATCGCGTTGATTTGCGAGCGAGAGTTGTTTTAAGCTTTGTGCAATCTCTATCTTTTTAGTTGCAACAATTTTTTCGAGAATATCGCTCATGAACCGTGATTTATTTAGATTGAGTTGCTGCAACGAAGGCATCTAATTTTTGTCGGGCAGCGCCTGATGTAATGGCAGCTTTAGCTTTTGCAATACCGCTGGCAATATCAGGGGCAACGCCAGCTACATACAGTGTGGCGCCTGCATTAAGGCAGACAATATCACTTGCTGCACCAGGCTTATTGTCGATGACATCAAGCAAAATGTTCTTGGATTCTTCAGCATTAGCAACCTTGAAACTACTAGTGAGAGCGGTATTTAATCCAAAGTCTTTTGGATGAATTTCATATTCACGCACAAGCCCGTCTTTAAGCTCGCCTACAAGAGTAGGGCCTTCAAGTGAAATTTCATCAAGGCCATCACGACCATACACTACTAAAGCATGTTCCATGCCGAGTGCCTCTAATACGCGCGCCTGAATACCAACGAGATCTGCATGGAATACACCCATCAAAATACGTTTAGCATCTGCTGGATTAGTTAATGGTCCCAGGATATTAAAAATAGTGCGCACACCCAATTGCTTACGAATCGGTACAACATTTTTCATGGCAGGGTGATGATTCGGTGCAAACATGAAACCAGCGCCAGCTTGAGAAATACATGCTGCCACTTGCTCTGCGGAAAGTGCGAGATTGACGCCAAGCGCCTCTAATACATCGGCGCTACCAGACTTACTGCTTACGCTGCGATTGCCATGTTTAGCAATTTTTGCACCTGCTGCCGCTGCAACAAACATTGCTGCAGTAGAAATATTGAATGTATGGGCTCCATCGCCACCAGTACCCACAACATCAACTAAATGAGAGCGGTCATCTACATGAACCGCAGTAGCAAACTCACGCATCACTTGTGCGGCGGCTGCGATTTCACCAACGGTTTCTTTTTTAGTGCGTAGAGCAACTAAGAGACCGGCTACAAGCTCGGGTGACATTTCGCCACTCATGATGAGGCGCATCATTGCCGTCATTTCATCATGGAAGAGTTCGCGATGTTCGATGCAACGTTGGAGGGCTTCTTGTGGAGTAATTGGCATGACGCTTTTATATGTTTGCTGAGTTACTTGTTTTCTAGAAAATTCTTGAGCAGGGCATGACCATGCTCAGAAAGAATTGATTCTGGATGAAACTGGACGCCTTCAACTGCCAATTCTTTGTGACGCACACCCATGATCTCTCCATCAGAGGAGGTGGCAGTAACTTCCAAGCATGCTGGCAAAGAGCTTTTTTCAATTGCCAAAGAGTGATAGCGAGTGACCTTGAATGGGTCTGGTAGGTTTTTAAATACACCAACGCCAGTGTGATGAATGCTATCCGTCTTGCCGTGCATTACTTTCTGAGCGCGAATTACCTTGCCTCCAAAAGCTTCACCAATCGCTTGATGACCTAAGCACACACCCAAGATAGGAATCTTTCCAGCATATTGCTTGATAGTCTCTACAGAGATACCAGCTTCTGCTGGGCTACATGGTCCCGGTGAAATGCAAATGCGTGCAGGATTGAGTTTTGCAATCGCTTCAACGGTAAGTTCATCATTCCGAAATACTTTGACGTCTTCACCTAGCTCAGCAAAGTACTGCACGAGGTTGTAGGTAAATGAATCATAGTTATCAATCATTAGGAGCATCGAGTCCTCCTTGTACTAAATCGGCCGCTGTTAATACTGCGCGTGCCTTAGCTTCAGTTTCTTTCCATTCAGCTGTGGGGTCTGAGTCAGCTACGACACCAGCGCCAGCTTGCGAGTGCAGCATACCATCACGAATGACCCCAGTACGAATCGCAATTGCTACATCCATATCACCGGAGAAAGAGAGGTAGCCTACTGCGCCACCATAAACACCCCGCTTCACAATTTCCATTTCATCAATGATTTCCATTGCCCGAATTTTTGGGGCGCCTGATAAGGTGCCTGCAGGGAAAGTGGCACGCAAGACATCCATATTGCTCATATTGTCTAAAAGATCACCCTCAACCGAGCTCACAATATGTTGTACGTGAGAGTACTTTTCAATAGACATAGAGTCAGTCACCTTGACCGAGCCTGTTTTAGCAATACGACCGACGTCATTGCGAGCAAGATCAATCAGCATGACGTGCTCAGCAATTTCTTTTGGATCTGCCAATAGCTCTTTGGCTAGGCGCTCATCTTCTTCTGGGTTGGCGCCACGGGGACGTGTTCCGGCTAGCGGCCGAATCGTCACAATTTTTTCTGCCGCACGTTTTTCTTGGCGTACTAAGATTTCTGGGGAAGAGCCGACGATCTGCATATCGCCAAAATCATAGAAATACATATAGGGCGATGGGTTCAATGAGCGCAATGCTCTGTAGAGCGCAAGCGGTGAATCGGTAAAGGGTTTGCTAATGCGCTGACCAATGACAACCTGCATGCAATCGCCAGCCAAAATATATTCCTTGGTTTTACGAACGGCATCTTCGAAATCTACCGCCTTGAATTTACGAATCAGATCGGTTTTACTGCTTGCCAAAGAAGGCGGCATGTTGAATTGCTTGCTCAGACAGGCCAGTAATTCTTTCAAGCGAGCCTGTGCTTTTTCAAAGCCATCAGTCAAGCTTGGATCAGCATAGACGATGAGATAAATTTTTCCTGCGACGTTATCAATGACAGCCAACTCTTCAGTGAGCATGAGTTGAATATCAGGAACACCCAGCTCATCTGGTAGTGAATGTTTGGCAAGACGTGATTCGATATAACGAACTGTGTCATATCCAAAGTAGCCAGCTAGACCTCCACAAAAGCGCGGTAGCCCCGCCTCTACTGCAACCTTAAATCTTTTGAAATAAGCATCTACAAAATCTAGTGGATTATCTGTATTGGTCTCAACTACTTTGCCATCAGTAAGCACTTCGTTAATGGGTTTAGATGGGGTGCCTACTGTACGAATAACAGTCCTGGCAGGAAGACCAATAAAGGAGAAGCGACCAAAGCGCTCGCCACCTAAAACTGATTCCAAAAGGTAGGTATTTTTTTTGCCAAAAGCTTGGCTCAACTTGACGTAGAGCGATAGCGGCGTTTCTAAATCCGCCAAAACCTCTTTCACCAGAGGAATGCGATTGAAACCCTGCTTTGCTAGGGCATTGAATTCCTCGCGCAGCATTAGGCTTTTCCTGACTTTCCTAACTCTGCGCGCATTGCGTCAATGACTTGGGCGTAATTCTCTTGACCAAAAATGGCTGAGCCTGCAACAAAAGTATCTGCACCTGCTTGTGCAACTTGCGCAATGTTATCGACCTTAATCCCACCATCTACTTCAAGACGAATGTGACGACCTGTCTCTGCTTCGTAGCGATCTAAACGGGAACGCACTTGAGTAATCTTTTGAAGAGTGCTTGGAATAAATGATTGACCACCAAAGCCAGGATTGACTGACATGAGTAGTACAAGATCTAGCAGGTCTAAGGTGTGATCCAAATGATCAAGTGGTGTTGCGGGATTGAAAACTAGCCCTGCTTGACAGCCTTGATCACGAATTAAATTCAATGTGCGATTCACATGAGGGCTTGCCTCTGGATGAAAGCTAATCAAATTGGCCCCAGCTTTTGCAAAATCAGGAACAATGCGATCAACCGGTTCAATCATTAAGTGAACATCGATAAGCGCAGATGTGCCATTTTTATTTGCATAGGGGCGAATGGCCTCACACACTAAGGGGCCAATAGTCAGATTAGGTACGTAATGGTTGTCCATCACATCAAAGTGAATCCAGTCAGCGCCAGCCCCTAAAACATCTTGTACTTCCTTGCCAAGGCAGGCAAAGTCAGCCGACAAAATGGAGGGGGCAATCAGAAATTGACGATCAGATGGTGTTTTTTGGCTTTCCATCCCTAGATTCTAGCTTGCAGTTGGCCTTGGGATGGAGCAGAATTCGAGCATGAATCCCCATGAAATCAGCATTACGGTTAAGACCCAGTACCTTCCAGACCAATCTGACCCAGATAATCGCCAATTTGCCTTTGCCTATACGGTCATCATCCGCAATACGGGATCAGCCAGTATTCAGTTGATTGCCCGCCATTGGTTCATTACAGACGGGGACAACGACGTTCAAGAGGTGCGCGGTCTGGGGGTTGTTGGTCAGCAACCTCTATTGCGCTCCGGCGAGCATTTTGAGTACACCAGTTGGGCTACCCTGCCAACGCCCGCCGGAACGATGCGGGGCGAGTATTTTTGCGTAACCGAGGATGCGCAGTTTTTTCAGGCGCCCATCCCAGAATTTGCACTGGTAATGCCCCGCACCCTCCACTAAGCAAGGGGCCTTATTTTCTGGAGGCTTACTTTTTGCCTTTGCCAGTCCAAAGGACGATGAATAATAAAAGTCCTAAGGCAATAGCACCCTCAAGGACAAACAGTAGCATTGGGTATTCATCGAGTAAATTGGCAATCATGATTTCTAAAGTTAAATTGTTCCAGACAAGTGTATTCGCTATTGTTGTTGCCAGCTTGCTGGTTGCTTGTTCAACGCCTCCTACTCGAAGTACGGGATATCGATCCAGTGGGTCGGGTACTGCACCATCCACCTATAGCTCATCCATTGCCAGTTTTAGCGCCGTATCTTGGCAAGTCTTACCGGGTTGGCAGGAAGATGATATGGCGCTGGCATGGCCAGCTTGGCTCAAGAGCTGCGAGGCCTTGCGCAGACGCAGTGGCGAAACCAACTGGCGCCAAGTCTGTAATCAAACTAACGGTGTCTCGAGCAGCGATGGCCAAGCGATTCGTCGCTATTTTGAAAATTATTTTCAGGCTTATGAAATTCGCAATAGCTCTGGAAGTGAGACAGGCTTGATCACAGGTTATTACGAGCCAGTCATGAATGGTTCGCAAACGAGAACCGGTATGTACAGCGTGCCGCTCTATGCCTACCCCAATGCTTGGAAAAAATCTAAGCCAAATCCAGGACCATCGCGAGCAGAGTTAATGAGCTCAGGAATGCTGAAGGGATCTGAAATTGCATGGGTGCAAGACCCTGTTGCGGCTGCGTTTATGCAAATACAGGGCTCTGGAAAAATTCGCCTTGAGGATGGTCGCGTTCTGCGTTTAGGCTACGCGGGTACTAATGACCAACCCTTTAAATCTTTTGCACAATGGTTGCTTGATCGCAAAGAAATTACACGTAGCGAGGCAACGATGCAGGGAATTTCACAATGGGCTAAGCGCAACCCAGAGCGTGTGCATGAAATGCTCAACGCTAATCCTCGGTTTGTCTTTTTCAAAGAGCTGCCAGGTAATGTAGAGGCTGATTTGGGCCCCAATGGTGCGCTAGGAGTACCTTTAACGAGTGAGCGGAGTATTGCGATCGATCTTCAGGCAATGCCCTTAGGCGCGCCTGTATTCTTGGCCACCACCAAACCCTTAAGTAGCCAGCCCCTGCAAAAGCTGGTAATGGCCCAGGATACTGGCAAGGCAATTGTGGGCGGCGTCAGAGCTGATTACTATTGGGGATCGGGTGAGGCTGCCGAAGAAATGGCGGGGCGCATGAAACAAAATGGCAAGATGTGGTTATTGTTGCCGCGTTAATGAATGTCACATTAGAAAGAAAACTATGAGCTACAAAACTATTTTGACTGAGGTAGATGGCAAGGTTGCCACCATCACTTTGAATCGTCCTGAGGTACTCAATGCACTTAACGATGAACTAATGGATGAGCTTGGCGCTGCATTATTGAGTTTTGACGCGGATGACAATATTGCTTGCATCATCGTTACAGGCAGTGAAAAAGCATTTGCCGCTGGTGCTGATATTGCATCAATGGCAAAGCGTAACTTGCAAGATGTCTATCGTCATAACTTTATTTCGCGCAACTGGGAGCATATGCAAAAAGTACGCAAGCCTGTAATTGCTGCGGTATCAGGCTATGCGCTAGGTGGTGGTTGTGAACTGGCCATGATGTGCGACACCATCATGGCGGCCGATAACGCTAAGTTTGCTCAGCCAGAAATTAAATTAGGCATCATCCCAGGCGCTGGTGGTACACAACGTTTGCCACGTGCGATATCTAAAGCGAAGGCGATGGATCTTGCGTTGACAGGTCGCATGATGGATGCAGCAGAAGCTGAACGTTCAGGCTTGGTATCCCGCGTCTTTCCCAAAGCGGATTTATTAAAAGAGGTGAAAGCAATTGCTAAAGACATTGCTGATATGCCTTTATTGACCACAATGATGGTGAAAGAGGCAGTGAATACTGCTTACGAAACTACACTGTCACAAGGCATTCATTTTGAACGCCGTTTGTTCCATACTTGCTTCGGAACGAATGATCAAAAAGAAGGCATGGCAGCATTTATTGAAAAACGCCCTGCCAAATTTACGAATTCTTAACGATTCAATTGCTTAATTTTTTTCTAGGTAGCGTTGAGCTAGTTTGACCCAATAGCTCACACCTACTGGTATCAAAGCGTCATTGAAGTCATATGAAGGATTATGAAGATGGCACGGTCCCATGCCATGTCCTACAGAGCGATGATCACCATCGCCATTGCCTAAAAAAACGTAGCAACCAGGCTTATCTAGCAACATAAAAGCAAAATCCTCTGCACCCATGGTTGGGTCAATCGAGGTATTTACATTTTGCTCACCAACTAACTCGCTCATCACCTCGCTGGCAAATACGACTTCCTTTTCATGATTGATTAATGGCGGATAGTTTCTTGAGAGCTGAATTTCCGCCTGACAATCAAATGCAGCTGCGACCTGATGGGTGATATCTCGCAAGCGTTGCTCAATTAAATCTAAGACCTCAAGCGTAAAGGTGCGAACAGTGCCGCCAATGAACGCACTATCAGGAATGACATTGCTGGTCTCGCCTGCATGAAATTGTGTGACTGAAAGCACAGCTGCGTCTACAGGTCGTTTATTACGGGTAATGATGCTCTGTAGGGCCAGCACTACTTGTGCACCCGTAAGCACGGGATCAGCGCTGTTGTGCGGCAAGGCGGCATGACCACCTTTGCCAGTAATAGTAATTTCAAAAGCATTACTCGATGCCATCATTGGGCCAGCAGTCACGCCAAAATGACCTTCAGCCAAACCGGGCCAATTGTGCAATCCAAATACAGCATCACACGGAAACTGCTCAAACAAGCCATCTTTGATCATTTCGCGAGCACCGGCACCACCCTCTTCGGCCGGCTGAAAAATAAAAATCACCGCACCTTTAAAGTCGCGATGATTCGATAAATATTGTGCTGCGCCCAAGAGTATGGCAGTGTGACCATCATGACCGCAGGCATGCATCTTTCCAGGATTACGAGAGGTGTGCGCGAAGTTGTTGTGTTCCTGGAGTGGGAGTGCATCCATGTCTGCACGCAAACCAATCATCTTGCCTGCGCCTAAATCTCCATCTAGTCGTCCAACCACCCCGGTTTTGCCCATGCCACGAAAGACAGTAATGCCCCAGCTTGATAAAGCTTCTGCAACAAGATCAGCTGTGCGGTTTTCTTCGAAACGCAATTCAGGATGAGCATGAATATTGCGACGAATATCTTGGATTGCTTCTGTGGATGCGACGATTTCAGGAAGTAAATGCATGCCTTTATCTTATCTGAAAGTGGCTCTAGGCGCACCCTAGCTGGGCTTAATGGGGCGATTACAGATAGCTATGAATGTATTTATGCATTGGGTAGTTGAATGTGCTGTGCAGCAAATTCGAGCGCTTCTACAGAGTAGGGGCTGTTATCAGGCTTTTGAATTGCAGCGGGCAATTGAGGGATCAGCCCTAAAAAAGGAGCATCTATCTTAGATTGCAGCGATTCGATATTTTCAGTGAGTAAATGCATTTTTTGAAAAAGGGTATTCGCAACCCAGCCAGCAATTTTTAAGTGGCGCACCTTGATTGCTTCTATGGTGAGTAAAGCATGATTCATGCAGCCTAATTGCATGCCTACAACCAGAATAACCGGTAAATTGATTCGCTCTGCGAAGTTTCCCAAATCTTCATGATCATTTAGTGGGGTTAAAAAACCACCAGCCCCCTCCACCACTACACAGTCGCTTTGCTTCTGAATCTCACTGTAAGCTCTCATCATTGTGTCAAGCTCAAGCTGAATATTTTTAGATTTAGCAACTAAGTGGGGTGCTGCTGGAGTATCTAAAACATAAGGACATAGAGTTAGTTGACCTGGGGCTAAATTCGAAGCGATACGTAAAGTCTCTATATCTTCATTGAGCCATTGACCTTCATTGCTTTGATAGGTGCCAGCAACCACAGGCTTAAAGCCAAGAACATGTTTACCTTGCTTACGCAATTTGAGAATTATGGCGCCGCTGACTAGCGTTTTGCCAACTTCAGTATCCGTGCCGGTAATAAAGAACCCAGGATGTTGATTCATCAAAGACTCTTTTCAATCACTTGTTGTTCGATTGACTGTAGTGTGTTGATCAGGGCGCGCAGATCATCTTCGCTATGGTTTGCAGAAAACGTAATACGCAAGCGTGCACTGCCTGCGGGAACGGTGGGCGGCCTAATTGCCGGAATCCAATAGCCTGCATCATCCAATAACTGAGCCGCTAATAAAGCATTGGCATTGCTACCAAGAATCAGTGGCTGAATGGGTGTGCTTGAAGAAATCTTTTTCCATGCTGAGAAATGCATTTCTTTTTGCCAGATATCAATCAGTTTATCTAAGTGAGTGCGGCGTTGTTTGCCTTCATTTGTTTCAATGATCTCTAGGCTTTTGAGAAGTGCATGGGCAATCGCAGGGGGCGTAGCTGTGCTGTAGATATAAGGACGACCCTTTTGAATCAGCCACTCGATAAAAGAGTCTTGTGCGCAGATAAAAGCACCACTGACCCCAGCAGCCTTGCCTAGCGTGCCGATATAGATGATACGATCCGAGCAAATATTCTTTTGCTCCAAAATGCCATGACCCTGTTTACCTAGCACTCCAAATCCATGAGCATCATCTACCATCAAGAGGGCATCGTATTGCTCAGCAATAGCTAGCAGTTCTTTGATAGGCGCGAGATCACCATCCATGCTGAACACGCCATCAGTCACAATCAATTTAAAAGGCCTGGCATCCTTTTTGATTGCTTCAATTAAAGAGTCTAGTTGTGTGTGATCAAACAGCGTCACTACAGCGTTGGTTTGTGCGCTCGCTAAGCGAACACCATCAATCAAAGAAGCATGATTGAGTTTTGCTGAATAAATACTGGCATTACCCGGAGAAGCAAGCCTTACCAAGCCAGTAATAGCCGTGAGGTTTGCAAGATAGCCGGTACTAAAAAATAATGTACGCGGCTTAGGAATGTGGTGGCTCTGAAATGCAGCCAGTCTTTTTTCTAGTAGCTCATGGGCAATGCTATGGCCACTGATGAGGTGGGAGGCACCACTTCCTACGCCGTATTTTTGACCGCCCTCAGACCATGCATTGGCAATCTCAGGGTGGTTTGCAAGACCAAGATAGTCATTACTACAAAAGGCTTTCAGTTCTCGTTCTTCTATCAATACTTTGGAATCGCAAGGGGATGAAGTAATACGCAGCTTGCGCTTAAGTAATTGCAGATCTAAATCTGCAATTTGCTCTTCTGCTAATTTGAGCGCATTAAAAGATTTAGACATTTACAACCTGATTGAGTGCACGTTGTACTGCCTGACCCATTTGCTCAGTTTCTTGTGCAGACAAAATATAGGGAGGCATTACATAAACGGTATTACCAATTGGTCTCATCAAAATACCTTCATTCAAACTCTTTGCAAACATCTCGCGAGGAAAAGTATTGGCATATGTGAGCTTAGAAGCTTTGACATCAAACGCCAAGATCATCCCTTGTTGGCGCCAATGCTCAATGCGGGCATCTGATTTAGCCCAAGCAAATGCATTGGCTAAATCTTGTGAGCGAATGATATTTTTTTCAAGAACTTGTTCTGTTTCAAAGAGCTCGAGACTGGCTAGCGCTGCTGCGCAAGCCAGTGGGTTACCAGTGTAAGAATGCGAATGTAAGAATCCATTCTTGGTTTGATCGTTGTAAAAGGCGCGATAAATTTTATCGGTAGTCATACAAAGCGACAGGGGTAAATACCCTCCGCTAATTCCTTTGGAGAGCGTTAAAAAGTCAGGCCAAATTCCAGCATGTTCGCAGGCAAAGAACTTTCCGCTGCGACCGCATCCTACCGCGATCTCGTCCGCAATTAGGTGGACTTGATAGCGTTCACATAAATCTTTAATGAGTCGTAGATATTCGGGGGAATACATCGCCATTTGGCCAGCACATTGCACGAGCGGTTCAATAATGATTGCGGCAATCTGTTCATGCTCTTTTGCAAATAATTGCTCGAGCTCATTCGCTGCCTGTCTTGCAACATCCTCTACGCTTTCACCATTTTTTGCTTTACGCACATCGGGTGAGCTTACTGTGTAGACATCCTGCAAAAGCGATCCGTAAGCCTCTCGGAAAATCGCAACATCGGTAACCGCAAGTGCACCAAGCGTTTCTCCGTGATAGCCATTTTCAAGACAAACAAACTTTTTCTTTTGTGGTTTGCCATTGAGTTGCCAAAAGTGGTGACTCATCTTTAATGCAATCTCCACTGCGGAAGCGCCATCAGATGCGTAGAAGACGTGACCTAAATTCCCTTTGGTCAGTACTGCTAGTTTTTCAGATAACTCTATTACTGGAGGGTGTGTGAAGCCGGCAAGCATGACATGCTCAATCTTTTCTAGTTGTCTAGTGATGGCTTGAATGATGTGAGGGTTCGAGTGTCCAAAGAGATTGGTCCACCATGAGCTGATGCAATCGAGTAGGGCATTTCCATGCTCGTCATACAGCCAGGCTCCCTTGCCTTTAGTGATCGCCACCAGCGGAAAAGATTCATGGTGTTTCATCTGCGTACAGGGATGCCAAACAGCAGCTAGGCTGCGATCTACTAAGCTGGTTTGATTTAAATCAGAAATAACCTTCATGTTTGATATTTGACCACTAGTTTTTCCTAATTCAGGCTTGTATCTGTTATGTTTATGCCTTGGATTGACCTATTTTCTGGAATTTACCGATGCAGTACGCTCAAACCGTAGAAAAACCCCTGACCCAAGTCAAATCGAAAGCTGATTTGCGAAAAGAGCTTGATGTATCTGGTAAGTGGTCGGTTGCTCAGGTTGAGGCCCTATTTGCCTTGTCTTTCAATGAGTTAATGCTCAAGGCCCAAGAGACCCATAAAGCTTATTTCCCTGAGGGTGATGTGGAGTTAGCCACTTTGCTGTCGATTAAGACTGGTGGCTGCCCAGAGGATTGTGCATATTGCCCCCAAGCTGCTCGCTATGACACTGATGTGAAGGCTGAAAAGCTTATGGGTCTAGAGGAGGTTTTAGAGGCGGCTAAGGCGGCTAAGGCGGCTGGTTCGAACCGTTTCTGTATGGGCGCTGCTTGGCGCGAACCCAAAGATCGTGACATTGAAAAAGTGACCGCCATGATTAAGGGGGTTAAGGCTTTGGGTCTTGAGACTTGCGCCACCTTAGGCATGTTGGAGGCTGAGCAAGCCCAGGCCCTGTCAGATGCGGGCTTAGATTTTTATAACCACAATCTTGATACGAGTGAAGATTTTTATCGCTCCGTGATTTCTACCCGCGACTATCAAGATCGCTTAGATACGATTTCTCATGTTCGTTCAGCAGGCATGTCCGTTTGTTGTGGCGGCATTGTGGGGATGGGCGAATCCCGTGAACAGCGTGCCGCATTTTTGACCCGTTTAGCTAACTTGAGCCCTTATCCCGAGTCAGTGCCAATCAATCATTTAGTGCCAGTTGCAGGTACACCATTGGCGGATCAAAAGCCTCTAGACCACCTTGAATTTGTCAGAACAATTGCAGTTGCCCGCATCACGATGCCTCAGGCACGCGTGCGTTTATCTGCTGGTCGACAAGAGCTTGGCAGGGCTGTTCAGGCTATGTGTTTCTTGGCCGGCGCCAATTCCATTTTCTATGGTGAGCAACTACTCACTACCGCTAATCCTGAGGCTGAGCAAGACCGTGCGCTTTTGGCTGAGCTGGGCCTCAAGACCAAGCAAAGCTGTAAAGCCGAGGTTTTAGTTTAAGTTTATGGCCATGACCTCGCCCATTGATAAGCTGATTATTGAGTTTGATACCGCCTTGCGATCTGTCTTTGGTGGGGCAAATGCTGGGCGACCAACACCAGGGTCAGCATTGACTCCAAGCCATTCTTTGGATGCAGCGGAACGTAAACATGCTGCAGGTCTCATGCGCGTCAATCACGTTGGCGAGGTGTGCGCGCAGGCGCTCTATCAATCACAAAAATTAGTTGCCAGAAATCCGCAAATTCAAGAGATGTTCAATCATTCCGCTCAAGAAGAAATGGACCACTTGGCATGGTGCGAAACTCGCCTGCAAGAGCTTGGTTCGCATACCAGTTATCTCAATCCATTATGGTACGCAGGATCCTTTGCAATCGGCTTGGCAGCTGGCTTAGCGGGTGATCAATGGAGTCTAGGTTTTGTGGTTGAAACAGAAAAGCAAGTTGAAAATCATCTTCAGAGTCATCTTGAAAAATTACCACCAGAAGATCACCGCTCACGCGCGATTGTTGATCAAATGCGGATCGATGAAATTGAGCACGGACAAGCTGCCTTGCATGCTGGCGGAGTAAGCTTGCCTGAGCCAGTTCATAAAATGATGCAGGCCGCATCTAAAGTGATGACTACAACCGCTTACAAAATTTAAGTTGCCTGATAGTGGTACTGAAGAGTTTGAAAATAATTTTTTTTGATTTATTTTTTACAGATACTGTTTATAAAAACAGTATCTTTATCCATTATCTAGCTCTATAGCTAAGATGTATTCTTAAGTATATTTTCCAAGCCATTGTTTCAAGTAGCTATTTTATTATCACCATTTTATGAACATACGACGCTAAGTGTTTGTAAACACTAGAGAAATTCCCAAAAAATAGCCAAAAACACTTGACCCCCCTATTGCAATCCTCTAAAGTGGGAGGAAGTGTGAAAAAGTGGGGTAAATGGTGTTTCAAGGTGCGTCAGCTCTCAATTTAGATGCAAAAGGTCGGATGTCGATTCCGGCAAAGCATCGTGACGCCCTAATGGTGCAGGGTGACGGCCGTGTCACGCTCACAAAACACCCCGATGGCTGCCTTCTTTTGTTCCCAAGACCAGAGTGGGAGGGCTTCAGAGCTAGGGTTGCGCAACTGCCCATGAACGCTCATTGGTGGCGCAGAATTTTTCTTGGCAATGCTGCTGAGATTGATCTTGATAGCGCAGGTCGTGTTTTGGTCAGTCCAGAATTGCGTGCTGCTGCAGGAATCGAAAAAGAAGTGATCTTGCTCGGCATGGGCAGTCACTTGGAATTGTGGGACGCAGCTACATACGCCGCAAAAGAACAGGCTGCGATTTCGCAAGGTATGCCTGAAGCGCTCAAGCAATTTAATTTTTGATGACAGGGTGCTATGAACATAACTCATCGCCCAGTGTTACTGGCCGAGGCGGTGACGGCGCTAGTCAATGGTCCGCTCATTCAGAATCAAAGCGCAACCCAAAACATGCTAGTCATCGATGGAACGTTTGGGCGCGGCGGTCATACACAAGCACTGCTCAAGCAATTACCAGCCTCAGCTCGCATGATTTCATTCGACAAGGATTTGGATGCGATTGCCGTAGCACAACAAATCAACGATCCACGCTTAAGGATCGTACACGACAGTTTTGCGCAGATGGATCAGTACGCAGCACCAGAATCAGTCGATGGAATTTTGTTAGATCTGGGGATCAGTTCGCCGCAAGTGGACGAAGCGCACCGGGGATTTTCTTTTCGGCGCGAAGGTCCACTCGATATGCGGATGAACACCAATCAAGGTTTGACGGCTGCAGAGTGGTTAGAGCAAGCACCGCAGGAGGAAATCACGCACGTGATTAAGACTTACGGGGAAGAGCGTTTTGCATTTCAAATCGCAAAGGCGATTGTGGCTAAGCGAGAAGAGGGCCTGTCGCCGCAAACGACTACGCAATTAGCAAGTCTCATTGCAGGTGTAGTGCGTACCCGCGAGGCTGGACAAGATCCTGCCACTAGAACTTTTCAGGCCTTACGTATCTTTATCAATCGTGAGCTGGAAGATTTGGAGTTAGGCCTAAAGGCGGCCCTGAAATTATTGAAGCCAGGCGCAAGGCTTGCAGTGATTAGTTTTCACTCATTAGAAGATCGTATTGTTAAACAATTTTTACAGGCTCATGCAAAAGTAGAAATACCTCGTGGGTTACCGGTGCGTGAAAAAGATTTACCCCAAAGTATGATTGAGATTATTGGACGCATAAAGCCCAGTGATGAAGAGGTTGCGGAAAATCCGCGCGCTCGCTCAGCCATTATGCGAGTAGCAGAAAAGCGATTTGGGGCATTCGCATGAATCGCGCAACCTTGACCTTATTAGCTTTGTTATTGCTTTGCGCATTATCTTTGGTCGCTGCGCAGCAACGTGCTCGTCAATTATTTATCGCCCAAGAACGTACTCAAATTGAAGAGCGTAAGTTGAATCAAGAGTGGTTGCGTTTGGAATACGAGCAGCGCAATCTTTCAAAATCCGCGCGTATACGAAGCGTAGCGCGTAATCAATTGCATATGGCACCGATTTCTCCTGAACGTACTTTGTACATCAAGGAGGCCCCATGAGAACGGTTGGATTTTCAACTACGCCAAACTTAGTATTGCGTCTGCCTATGTGGCGGTCGCGCTTGATGCTATTTCTTTTGTTTTTTGTCTTCATGTTGCTGTTGCTGCGCGCGTTCTGGATTCAAGGTCCGGGTAATGCCTTTTATGAGGCAAAGGGCGTGAGAGGTACACAGCGTGAGTTAGAGTTGCCAGCTAGTCGCGGAAAGATCTTGGATCGCAATGGGCAGGTGATTGCAACTAGCCTTGAAGCAAAATCGGTGATTGCATACAACGATACTGTGCCAGATGACTTAGCTGCGGATAAGGTAAAAAAACTGGCTGGCTTGTTGCAAATTAGCGAAGCTGAATTGCGTAAAAAGCTAAAAGACGATCGGAAGCAAGTCTTCTTAAAGCGTCAAGTCGATCCAGAAATTGCGCTACAGATTAAGCAACTAGAAATTCCAGGCATTGGTCTGAATAATGAATATCGACGCTTTTATCCTGAAGGCGAGGCGATGGCTCACGTTGTGGGATTTACTAACGTTGAGGATAAGGGTCAAGAAGGAATGGAGCTCTCTAGAGAAAGAGAGCTTGCAGCTCATCCCGGTCAAAGACGTGTAGTAATCGATCGCCTAGGACGTGTAGTAGAGGACATCGCTATTGAGCAGTTGCCGCAGAATGGTAAAGATTTGCAATTATCGATCGATAGCAAAATTCAATATCTTGCTTATAACGCGGTAAAGAGTGCAGTAGAGCAACATCATGCAAAAGCGGGTGGTGCCGTTGTTTTAGACACGCAGACCGGTGAAATCCTGGCTTTGGCAAATTACCCAAGCTACAACCCAAATGATCGTCGGAATTTAAGTGGCGAGCAACTGCGTAATCGGGTGCTGACAGATACTTTTGAGCCTGGCTCAACAATGAAACCTTTGACGATTTCCATTGCTTTAGAAAAGGGAGTAGTTAAACCAAATACTAATATGGTGATTGGTGCAAAGTATCTGGTTGGACCTAAGCCAATTACAGATTCACACCCTTTTGCTAACTTAACTGTTTCCCAAGTAATTCAGAAGTCAAGCAATATTGGCACTGCAAAGATCGCATTGAATAATCTCTCCGCAGAAGAGATGTGGGATTTTTATACATCAGTAGGTTTAGGACAAGCGCCAAAAATTGGTTTCCCAGGCGCTGTTGCTGGCACAGTGCATCCCTTTAAAAAATGGGTGCCCACTGACCAGGCACGTATCGCCTTTGGATACGGCATTTCTGCTTCGCTCTTTCAAGTTGCGCGTGCTTATACGATATTTGCGCGCGATGGTGAGTTGATTCCACTAACCATCGAGCGTAGTCCGGGCGTGAAAAATGGTACGCAAGTGCTTTCAGCAAAAACTGCCATTGAAATGCGGGAAATGATGGAAACGGTAACTGAGACTGGCGGCACAGCTGTCAAGGCGCAGACTGAAGGTTATCGGGTTGGCGGTAAGACAGGCACAGCGCATAAGCTTGTTGGCAAGGGGTACGGAAATTCTTATCGTGCTTACTTTGCTGGACTTGCCCCTATTAGCGCACCGAGGATTGTTGTGGCGGTCATGATTGATGAGCCTACTGGTGGTAGCCACTACGGTGGAGATGTGGCAGCCCCTGTTTTTTCTACGATTGTTGGTGAAACATTGAGGGCTTTAAATGTTGCGCCTGATACAAGACCAAATCTAATGGCATTAGATGATAAGAGCCCTACAGAGGTTCGTACTGCTAATGTACAGACACAGCATGTGGTTCTGAAAAGATGACGGTGGCATTGAATATGAAACCCAATCATTTGATTGACCACTTGCACACCCTAGCAAATTCTTCAGCAAAGGTGAGCGCGGATAGTCGTCAGATTGAATCTGGCGATATCTTTTTTGCATACCCTGTTGGCCACGGAAACGCCTTGCGTGATGGGCGCCAATTTATTGATACTGCTTTACAAAAAGGCGCAGCAGCAGTCGTATTTGACTCTGTTAGTGCTGATGCTGATTATTTGGATCATCCCCAATGTATTGCGATTGAAAATCTTGCAGAGAAAGTAGGTAAGTTTTGCGCCCAATGGTATGGCGAGCCAAGCAAGCAATTACAAGTGATCGGTGTTACGGGTACTAACGGTAAGACCAGTATTACTCAGTGGTTAGCTAACGCATTGGATCAACCGAATCACCGTACAGCAGTACTGGGCACCTTGGGAACGGGTTTTCCAGGTTCGCTGGAGAAGACTGGATACACAACCCCAGACGCGCCAAAGCTACAGACTCAGTTAAAGCAGTTATTAGACGCTGGTGCTAAACAAGTGGCAATGGAAGTGTCATCTCACGCATTGCAACAGGAGCGCGTCGCAGGAACTACATTTCATTGCGCAGTATTTACCAACTTAAGCCAAGATCATCTCGACTACCACGGAAGTATGGCTAACTATGCTGAAGCAAAAGCAAAGTTATTTAGTCAGCCTGGTTTAGAGCATGCCGTCGTAAATTTAGATGATCCTTTTGGTCGTGAGCTGGCGATGAATCTGTTGGCTAGGGATGAACTGAGAGTTTGGGCTTACGCTTTAAATTCATCAGCTTTCAAAGGCTTTGAAAAATTTGGTGATCGTCTACAACGTATTTATGCAGTAGATAGTGTCTTAAATGGCTTTGGATATGATTCTGTTTTCACATACGAAGGTGTGGGTAAAAATTCTCTCCATATTCCTCTGCTTGGCGAGTTTAATTTAAGCAATGCGCTGGCAGTGTGGACAACGCTATTGACGCAAGGCCTCACTCGGGATGAAGCAAGTAAATGTGTCGGTCAATTGCAGCCAGTCATCGGCCGCATGGAGCTCATCTCATTAGGTAAGAGTCAAAAGTCTGAAGGTCCTTTGGCAGTTGTGGATTACGCACATACGCCGGATGCTTTGCAGAAGACTTTGCAGGCATTGCTCCCGATTGCTCAGCAACGCGGTGGCAAGTTATGGTGTGTATTTGGTTGCGGTGGTGATCGCGATAGTGGCAAACGTCCTCAAATGGGTACCGTTGTTGCTAACATTGCCGATCAAATCATCATTACCAGTGATAATCCGCGCTCTGAAGATCCTGAGGCGATTATGGAGATGATTCGTCAAGGAATTCACTCGTCTAGTGCAAATGTGCAGGTGATTGCAGATCGTGCAGTAGCAATCATGGCCGCTATTCGACACGCAGATATAAAGGATGTGGTGCTGGTTGCCGGCAAAGGTCATGAGACTTCGCAAGAGATTAAAGGCAAGCGTTTTGATTTTTCTGATCAAGAGCATATTCGTCTGGCTGCCGGAGGTCTAGTCTGATGATGACGACATTAGCCCAAGTACACACCATGTTGCCAGGAAGTAGATTGCTGAATGTTTCTGATGAGGCTGCAAGAGTTATTGCCCTATCGAGGGTTGGCACAGATAGCCGTCAAATTGATGCTGGTGAGCTATTTATTGCTTTGTCAGGCGAGCGGTTTGATGCCCATGATTTTTTAGTCGATGTTGCAAAGTCTGGTGCTGGAGCTGCACTAGTGAGCAGCGCAGAGAAGTGCCCAGGAAATTTACCGGCAGTTTGTGTTGCGGATACACGCATTAGTTTGGGTGATTTAGCGAAAGCTTGGCGCGCAAATCATGAGATTCCATTAGCCTTGGTTACCGGTAGCAATGGTAAGACTACGGTTAAAGAGATGATTGCCTCTATATTTAAAGTGGCAGCCGGCGAGACTCATACCTTAGTCACGAAAGGTAATCTCAATAATGAGATTGGCTTGCCCTTGACCTTGTTGAAGCTGCGTTCGACAGATCGCCTTGCAGTAGTGGAGTTGGGTATGAATCATCCCGGCGAAACGGCACAACTAGCGGCGATTGCTCAAGCGAATATTGCCCTCATTAATAATGCCCAACGCGAGCATCAAGAATTTATGGCAACGGTTGCTGCGGTTGCTGAGGAGCATGCCGATGTGATCCGCGCTTTACCTAAAGATGGTATTGCTGTGTTTCCCGCAGACTCCGAGTTCACTTCGGTATGGCGTGTAGCTGCGGGCGCAAGAAAGGTGATTGATTTCGCTTTGTTGTCTGCTCAAGCAGGCACGAATGCTTCAGTAAGAGGTTGTTTATTAAACAATGGTCTCGTAGAGGTGATTACCGATATGGGATCGGTTGAAATTCAGCTGAATACTCTTGGTAGCCACAATGTACGTAATGCTTTGGCTGCAAGTGCTGTAGCTTTGGCTGCTGGACTTAGTCTTGAAAAAATCAAGCAAGGCCTGGAGGCTTTTGCGCCCGTGAATGGACGGATGCAGCCTAAAAAGATTCATCCAAATTACACATTGATTGATGATAGCTACAACGCTAATCCAGATTCAGTGCGGGCTGCCATTGATGCGTTGAAGCAGTCTGGAAATATTGCTTGGTTGATTCTGGGTGATATGGGAGAGGTTGGTAATCAGGGCCCTGAGTTTCATCGTGAAGTAGGTGCTTATGCAGCTGAGCAGGGAGTTGCTCAGTTATTTGCTCTTGGTGAGCAATGCCAGTTTGCGATTCAAGGTTTTGATAGCGTCGTAAAAACCAATCCAGCATCAAAAGCCATACATTTTTCCAATATAGATAGTTTGATTGCTCAATTAAGAGATGCATTGCATGCACAGAACGCAGGTAGTAATCAGTATCTCAATATTTTGGTTAAGGGTTCCCGTTTTATGCGCATGGAACGTGTAGTACAAGCCTTGTTAGAGGAGGCTAAGACATGTTCATAATTTTGGCCCAATGGTTACAAGAGGATTTCGGCTTTTTCCGAGTAATTAATTACATCACCTTTAGAGCGGTAATGGCGACCGTTACTGCATTGTTAATTGGCTTGGCTGCAGGTCCCTGGGTGATTCGGAAGTTAACTACATTGAAGATGGGGCAGGCCGTCCGTACGGATGGTCCAGAAACCCATTTAGTGAAATCGGGAACGCCAACGATGGGTGGCGTATTAATTCTCATTGGTATTTTTGTCTCTTGCATGCTCTGGGCTGATCTCAGTAATCGCTTTATATGGATTGTGATGATCGTGACTTTTGGTTTTGGGGCTGTGGGCTGGGTGGATGACTATCGCAAGGTCGCACGCAAAGACCCTAAGGGCATGGCATCAAGAGAAAAGTTTTTCTGGCAAACCTTGATTGGTTTGTTTGCAGCGATTTACCTAGCGTTCTCAGTGTCTGAGGTGAATAACCTCAAGGTATTGCAATTGTTTTATGAGTGGCTCAAAAGTGGCTTTGCTTTAGATCTCCCAGCCAAAACGAATTTGCTAATACCTTTTATGAAAGAAGTGAGCTATCCCTTGGGCATGATGGGCTTCATCATCTTAAGTTATCTCGTCATTGTCGGCAGTAGTAATGCCGTCAATTTGACTGATGGCCTTGATGGCTTAGTAATCATGCCAGTGATTTTGGTAGGCGCTGCATTGGGTGCTTTTGCCTATGTGATGGGTAATGCTATCTATGCCAAATATCTATTGTTTCCGTATATCCCAGGTGCTGGTGAGTTATTGATCTTTTGTGGCGCCATGGGTGGAGCAGGTCTAGCTTTCCTTTGGTACAACGCGCATCCAGCGCAAGTATTTATGGGTGATGTGGGTGCCTTAGCTCTCGGTGGCGCGCTTGGAACAATTGCAGTGATTGTGCGTCAAGAAATTGTTCTCTTTGTGATGGGCGGTATTTTTGTTGCTGAAACGCTTTCAGTGATGTTGCAAGTCTTTTGGTTCAAGCTGACTAAAAAACATTTTGGTGAGGGTCGTCGTATCTTCCGGATGGCGCCTTTACATCACCATTTTGAACTAGGCGGTTGGAAAGAAACACAAGTGGTGGTTCGTTTTTGGATTATCACGATCCTCTTGGTATTAATTGGTTTATCAAGTTTGAAATTACGGTGAACCACAGAGTAAATATGCTGACTATAGAAAATACTTTCGCTAATCCCACTGCTGTAGCTGATGCTAGCTACGTAGCCCCACATCGCTTTTTGATTTTGGGTCTCGGCGAGTCTGGCGTTGCCATGGCAAAGTGGTGCTTGCGTAATGGTGCAGTAGTGCACTTAGTTGATACACGCGATCGTTCCCAGTTATCAGAGCGTCAGCTAGCATGGCTTGCCGAGCTTGAGTTGGTCGGATTACAAGCCTCTCAGTTTGGCCCTCTCAGTGATGAACTACTGACGGATATTGATGTGATTGGTATTAGCCCCGGACTTTCGCCCTTACAAGAGCCAACAGAATCATTCTTGGTCAAAGCACGTAAAGCAAGAGTAGATGTTTGGAGTGAAATTGAATTTTTTGCCCGCGCAATCGCTGCTATATCGCGCATGGCATTAGATAAGCAATCTAGTTATACAGCTTCAGTGTTGGCTATTACGGGCACCAATGGCAAAACAACTACGACGGCATTAACCGGTCAGTTGTGTGAACGCGCTGGCAAGAAAGTAGCAGTTGCTGGCAATATCAGTCCTGCAGCACTCGATAAGCTCATGACATGTTTGAATGGTGCTGATCAGATTAAGGATTTGCCAGACGTTTGGGTATTGGAGCTTTCAAGCTTCCAATTGGTTTATACCTATTCTTTAAATGCTACTGCGGCAACCGTTCTGAATATCACCCAAGATCATTTAGATTGGCACGGGGATATGGGCGCCTATGCAGAGGCTAAAGCCAAAATATTTGGCTCTGACACGATATGTATCTTGAATCGCGATGACCCAGCAGTGATGGGTTTATTAACTGATGAGCAAAAAGTAGAAAAAGCGCTGGTCACTTTTGGTTCGAATCGCCCTGACGAACAAGGTGCATTTGGCATTGAGCACGATTTGCGCGCTGGTGGCATTGATTGGTTGGTATGGGCTGAGGTCGATGAAGATCTTGATCCCAAACCGAAGCGTCGTCGCAAGTCCGCAATGGTTCAAGAAGATGAGCCATTGCGTTTGAGGCGTTTGATTCCTGCAGATGCATTACGCATTCGGGGTCGTCATAATGCTTTGAATGCGCTTGCTGCCCTAGCATTAGCACGCGCAGCTAATTTACCGATGAATGTATTACTCCATGGTTTGCGCGATTACCATGGCGAGCCGCACCGTGTACAAAGTATCGCAATTGTGAATGATGTTGAGTATGTGGATGATAGTAAGGGCACTAACGTTGGCGCTACAGTCGCCGCTTTAAATGGCTTGGGTAGTAACGAAGCCGGTAAAAGAATTTGGCTCATTGCAGGGGGCGATGGCAAGGGTCAGGACTTTAGCCCATTGCGTGAACCTGCATTACGTTTTGTTAAGGGTGTTTTCTTAATTGGTAAAGATGGTGAAAAGATTGCCCAAGCAATCGGTGGCGATGTCTCTTTTACCAATAGTGGTAATTTAGCAGCGGCCGTGCAAGCGGCTGCAGCAAAGGCGGTCTCAGGTGATTTGGTTTTACTATCGCCAGCATGTGCGAGCCTCGATCAGTTCCGAGACTATAAGGAGCGGGCACAGGTATTTGCATCAGAGGTTGAAGAATTGGGAATGCGTTTTGAAGGGGTTCAGGTATGAACTTTAGAGAAAAACTATCTCCTGAAAACCGTCTTGGCTTAGATCGCTTTTGGAATTTTTCTAGGGGCGGTATTGATAATTTCCGAACTGGCTTAAGAGACGCAGTCTCTGGGGTAGAGCAAACTCGTTCACGCATGATGGAATATGACCAATTATTGGTATGGGCAGTGTTATCGCTCATGCTGATTGGTTTAGTCATGGTTTATTCGGCATCGATTACTTTGGCTGATGGTCCTAAATATGCCAACTACAGTAGTAACTATTTTTTGATTCGCCATTTGATCTCATTAGCTATTGCTGTTGTTGTTGGCATTACAGTTTTTAAGATACCGACCAAGGTTTGGGATCGCTATTCACCGGTAATTTTTGGTTTTACCGTTCTATTACTGATTTTGGTTTTGATTCCTGGCATTGGTAAGGGGGTGAATGGTGCAAGGCGCTGGATATCCTTAGGTGTGATGAATTTCCAGCCATCCGAATTAATGAAATTTGCTGCGGTGATCTTTGCAGCAAGTTATACGGTTCAGCGACAAGAGTATCTACATTCTTTTTCTAAAGGAATGCTGCCAATGGGTATTGCAGTTGCGCTGGTTGGCGGACTCTTGATGAAAGAGCCTGATATGGGAGCCTTTGTAGTTGTTGCCATCATTGCATTCGGTATTTTGTTTTTAGGTGGTATCAACGCAAAATTATTTGGTGGTTTGATTCTGGTCGGCTTAATGAGTGGTGCAGCCATGATTGCGCTCTCACCATTCCGGCGTGGTCGCATGTTGGCATTTATGGATCCATGGCAAGTGGATAACGCTGCTAATAAGGGCTATCAATTGACGCATTCGCTGATGGCTTTTGGTCGAGGTGAATGGTTTGGTACTGGTCTAGGCGGAAGCGTGGAAAAACTTCACTATCTTCCGGAAGCGCATACCGACTTCATCATGGCGGTGATTGGTGAAGAACTCGGCTTTGTCGGTGTTGTCGTGATGATTTTCTTGTTCTACTGGATTGTGCGTAGAGCCTTCATCATTGGCCGTACTGCTTTGCAATTAGATCGAAGCTTTGCAGGCTTAGCAGCAAAAGGAGTAGCCATCTGGATTGGTTGGCAGGCATTTATCAATATGGGTGTGAACTTGGGTTTGCTCCCTACAAAAGGCTTAACTCTGCCATTAGTGAGTTATGGCGGATCTGGAATTTTGATGAATGCAGTAGCGATTGCGATGCTATTGCGAATTGATTATGAGAATCGCATTCTGATGCGCGGAGGGAAGCTGTGACCAAACCCTCAATATTAGTCATGGCTGGCGGTACTGGTGGGCATATCTTCCCAGGCCTTGCTGTGGCTGAATATTTGCGGATATGTGGTTGGAATGTGTCGTGGTTGGGCAATCAAAGTGGCATGGAGTATCGGCTTGTGAAGTCTTGTGACTTTCCGTTTGAAGCAGTTGAGTTTGGCGGTTTGCGTGGTAAGGGCTTGAGGGCCAAGCTCATGTTGCCGATCAATTTGATACGAGCATGCTTTCAGAGCTGGAAGATCATGCGCCGTTTAAAGCCAAGCGTTGTTTTGGGGATGGGTGGATACATTACTTTTCCGGGTGGCTTGGTGACAAAATTCTTGAAGCGACCATTGGTACTACATGAATCAAACTCTGTAGCGGGAAGCGCTAATCGTGCGCTGACAAAAATTGCCATGCGTACCTTAACAGGCTTTCCTAACACCATGGAAAAAGCAGAGTGGGTTGGTAATCCTATTCGTGAAGAATTTGACCACATACAAAAACCAGATCTACGTTATCAGCAACGCCAAGGCCCCTTATCCCTTTTAGTTGTTGGGGGTAGTTTGGGGGCAGCAGCGCTAAATGAAAATATTCCAGCTGCGTTAGCGTTGATACCACAAAATGCTCGACCAATAGTGATCCACCAGGCGGGAGATAAGCATTTAGTCGATTTACAAAAACGTTATGCGGAGTGTGGCGTTGAGGCTGATATTCGTCCGTTCATTGACGATATGCCAACTGCGTACGCGCAGGCGGATTTAGTGATTTGTCGATCTGGTGCAATGACAGTTTCAGAGTTGGCAGCATGCGGTGTAGCTTCTTGCTTGATTCCCTTCCCCTATGCGATTGATGATCATCAAACCGCTAATGCCAAATTTTTATCAGATGCTAATGCAGCAGTCCTGTTACCTCAGCAATATCTCAATCCTCAGGATTTGGCTTTGATGATTCAAAACTTCAATCGTGATGATCTTCAAGAAATGGCCATGCGTGCTCATGCATTGGCTAAGCCACATGCAACTCAGCGCGTAGCTGAAGTGTGTGCTGATTGTGCGGGGGTGGGCGTATGAAACATATCGTTCAACAAATTCATTTCATTGGTATTGGCGGCGCCGGTATGAGCGGTATCGCCGAAGTACTTTTGAATTTAGGCTATCAAGTCTCGGGCTCTGATTTAGCCGAGAGCGTTACAACGAAGCGCTTAAAAGACTTGGGCGCGGTGATTCATATTGGGCATGACCCAAAAAATGTAGGTACTGCAGAAGCGGTGGTTATTTCTACGGCAGTAGCTGGGAATAATCCTGAGGTATTGGCTGCACGCGCAGCGAAAATTCCTGTGATCCAGCGTGCTGTGATGTTAGGTGAGTTAATGCGTTTGAAGCAAGGTATTGCGATTGCTGGCACGCATGGCAAGACAACGACAACAAGTTTAGTAGCCTCCGTACTGGCTGAGGGCGGCCTGGATCCAACCTTTGTGATTGGTGGCAAGCTGAATTCTGCTGGTGTCAATGCCCGTTTAGGCCAGGGTGATTTCATTGTCGTTGAAGCAGATGAATCCGATGCTTCGTTCTTGCAACTATTCCCCGCAATGGAAGTGGTGACCAATATTGATGCTGATCATATGGACACCTATCAGCACGATATGGCGAGATTGAAACAAGCTTTCGTGCAATTTATCCAGCGGATGCCTTTTTATGGTGTAGCTGTTTTATGTATTGATGATGCAAATGTACGCGACATCATTCCTTTTGTTTCGCAGCCTGTATTACGCTATGGCCTCTCAGAAGATGCAGATATTCGTGCAAGCAATATTCGTGCTAATGGCACCAGCATGCACTTTACGGTTGAGCGTCGTACTGTTCGGCGTCATGGCAACAAACCTGGACCACTCAATGTGAAGCTGAATTTGCCTGGCTTGCATAACGTGCGAAATGCGCTTGCGGCAATTGGTATTGCTACTGAATTGGGTGTTGGCGATGAAGCGATCACAAAAGCACTGTCTGAATTTGGCGGTGTTGGTCGACGTTTCCAGCGTTATGGCGAGCTTCCACTTGCCTCTGGAGGTAGTTTTACTTTGATCGATGACTATGGTCATCACCCGGTAGAGATGGCTGCTACTTTAGCCGCAGCACGTGGCGCATTTCCAGGTCGTCGCTTAGTTCTCGCATTCCAGCCACATCGCTTTACAAGAACACGGGATTGTTTTGGTGAATTTGTACAAGTACTCCGAAATTTTGATGCTTTGGTATTAACTGAGGTTTATCCCGCTGGAGAGGCGAAGATTCCAGGCGCAGATGGTAAGAGTTTGATGAAAGCTACTTTAGCTGAAGAGAAAAATTCGAAAGCACCACTCAATTCTCCCGCAGTGGTATTTGCATCCAATGTTGCTGAGATGCCAGAAAAATTAAGTCAAGTTTTAAAAGATGGGGATGTATTAATTACGATGGGCGCAGGTTCAATTTCTGCTTTGCCTCACACCTTGTTGGAGACAAAAAATGTCTGAGCATATTCTCAGCGCATGGGGCGGCCGTGTTAAATCACGGCTAGCAAGCTTAAATGTGAAGTCTCTCGGTCGAGTAGGGGTTTTGCTTGGCGGTCGCTCCGGTGAGCGTGAAATTTCTTTGTTGTCTGGCAATGGTGTGCTGCAAGCCCTTCTATCTAAGGGAGTTGATGCCCATGGCTTTGACCCAGGATTGCGCAATCCGACAGAATTAGTTTCTGAGAAATTTGATCGTATTTTTATTTCCTTGCATGGTCGATATGGTGAGGATGGAACTATTCAAGGCTTGCTAGATCTAATTGATTTACCTTATACCGGCAGCGGTGTTTTAGCATCGGCCTTAGCAATTGACAAGATTGTCACCAAGCAAGTGTGGATTAGCAATGGGCTCGCTACTCCTGAATTTGAAGAGTTAACCGCCAATAGTGACTGGAATGCAGTAGTGAAGTATCTTGGTTTACCTTTGATTGTGAAGCCTGCTCATGAAGGATCTTCGCTCGGTTTAACCAAGGTGAGATCCGTCGATGAGTTGCCGGCTGCTTATCAATTGGCTGCAGGACTGGACAAGAAGGTTATTGCAGAAACATGCATCATTGGTGATGAGTTGACTTGCCCCTTAGTTGGTCAGGGTAGTAATGCCGAAGCCTTGCCAGTAATCAAAATTATTCCGCCGCAAGCCAATTACGATTTCCATAACAAATATTTTTCAGATGAAACGCAGTACCTATGCCCCACTGGACTTGCTTCAGAAGTAAACGAGCGAGTTCAAGCGCTGGCTTTGGCTGCCTATAAAGCACTCGGTTGCCGTACCTGGGGTCGCGCCGATGTGATGTTAGATCAAAAAACCGGTAAACCTTATTTGCTTGAGATGAACACCTCTCCGGGCATGACTTCCCATTCTTTGGTGCCAATGGCTGCAAAAGCTGCCGGCATTGAGTATGCAGATTTAGTTCTTTGGTTACTCAGTCAAACCTTAGAACAAAAAGAGGGTGCCCTTGCATGAGTAATTTCATGGATCGGTTCGGCGAAATTTTCGGTATGTTGATGTCACCACTCTGGAATCATCCAGATCGGATGCAAAAGCTCAGTCGTTTCTTAATGAGTTGCTTCGTATTAATGATGGTGCTAGGGGCCTTGGTGTGGCTTAGTCAGCGCCCCGTATTTGCGCTAAAGCAAATTCAGATTGAACCAGTTGCTGGTCAAACACTAAAACACATCAATAAAGCTATTGTGAAGCGCCAGGTTTATGAAACTGTGCAGGGAAACTTCTTTAGTGTGCGTCTTGAGGAAGTAAAGCGCGGCTTTGAAAGTATGCCGTGGGTACGACATGCCAATGTGCGCCGAGTTTGGCCTAACGGCCTGATTGTGAGTATTGAAGAACAGAAACCATTTGGTACATGGGGCGGTTCCGATAGTCATGTGCTAATTAACAATCACGGAGAAATTTTTGCTGGTCGCGTTTCTGAGATTAGTGATGACATTCGATTGGTCGATTTCTATGGTCCGGATGATGCGAGTAAGGAAGTGATGAGTCTTTATGAGCGATCCAATAACTGGTTTAAACCTTGGGGTGCTGAGGTTGTCAGTCTTGCCTTGACTGAGCGCTATGCCTGGCATATCAAGCTATCCAACGGCATGAGAGTCGAATTTGGGCGTGATGAAGAGAATTCAGACAAAACATTAACGGAAGAGCGTATTGCGCGTCTTTTTAAGTATTGGCCACAAGTTCAAGAAAAGTGGGCCAACCGAATTGATGCCGTGGATTTACGTTATCCCAATGGTTTTGCAGTTCATCTAGCGTCTGCAAGTGTGAAAAAAAATGATATTGATGGCAAGAAAAGCGAGTTGAAGCAATGAAGGAATGGGAATGAGTAAAGACAATCGCGACCTATTGGTTGGTTTAGATATTGGAACCTCCAAGGTGGTTGCCCTAGTTGCGGAATTAGCACCCGATGGCAAATTTAATGTGGTGGGTGTTGGTCAAACTTCTTCAAAAGGGTTGAAGAAGGGCGTTGTCGTCAATATTGAAGCTACTGTTCAATCGATTCAGAAGGCTTTAGAAGAAGCCGAGATCATGGCTGATCGTCAAATCGTTCAGGCCTTTACGGGTATCGCAGGTAACCATATTGTGAGTTTCAACTCGAGCGGTATGGTGGCTATCCGCGATAAAGAAGTTACAGCAGGTGATGTGGAGCGCGTTCTAGAGACAGCCAAAGCAATCAACATTCCAACGGATCAACAAATTTTGCACATTCTTGTTCAAGAATTCATTATCGATGGACAGGAAGATGTTCGCGAGCCGATTGGGATGAGCGGCCTTCGCTTAGAAGTCAAAGTACATATTGTCACGGGTGCCGTAAGCGCCGCGCAAAATATTGTGAAGTGTGTACGTCGCTGCGGTCTTGAAGTCAATGACCTCATTTTGCAGCCTTTGGCCTCGAGCCTTGCAGTCTTAACTGAAGATGAAAAAGAGCTTGGGGTTGTCTTGGTGGATATTGGTGGCGGCACAACCGACATTGCAATCTATTGCCAAGGATCGATTCGTCATACGGCGGTAATTCCTATTGCTGGTGATCAAATCACCAATGACATCGCGATGGCATTACGTACGCCAACAATTGATGCCGAAGATTTAAAGATTGCTCACGGTATTGCACGTCAAGAAATGGCCGATCCAACCGCCATGATCGATGTCCCTGGTATGGGTGATCGTGACCCACGGCCAATGTCTAAACAAGCTTTAGCTGCGGTGATCGAGCCGCGGGTTGAAGAGCTATTTACTTTGGTTAGAGGAGTTGTGCGTGATTCTGGCTATGAAGACATGGTTTCTTCTGGAATTGTTTTGACTGGCGGTACTTCATTGATGCCAGGAATGGTTGAGCTAGCCGAGCAAGTGTTCTTGAGACCGGCTCGTGTTGGTACTCCAGAATATCGCGGTCATTTGCATGAGGTCTTACGTAGTCCGAGATTTGCTACCAGCATCGGTTTATTAATGGAAGGTCAGGTGCAGTTATTGCGTGGCCGCCGTTTTTCTCAATCAGGCGCGTTGCAAGGTGTGATGTCACGCATGAAGGAATGGTTTGCAGGAAATTTTTAAGTTTTTCGTCGTCGTCAATGTAGTCCGTTTTTTACCTAGGAGGGTATATGGAATTTGAAATGTTAGATCAAGAAACAGCCGGTAAAACCATTATTAAAGTGGTTGGAGTCGGTGGGGCTGGTGGTAATGCAGTCCAGCACATGATCCGTCGCGGTGTTAATGGCGTAGAGTTCATTTGCATGAACACCGATGCTGGCGCATTACAGCGCTCTGAGGCATCTGTGAATTTGCAACTGGGCTCTAGCGGATTGGGTGCGGGCGCTAAACCAGAAATTGGTGCAGCTTCTGCAGAAGAAGCTCGTGCACGCATTGCTGATGTATTGCAAGGTGCACATATGGTGTTTATCACTGCTGGTATGGGTGGCGGCACTGGAACAGGTGCGGCACCTATCGTTGCTCAAGTGGCAAAAGAAATGGGCATTCTGACCGTTGGTGTGATCAGCAAGCCATTTGATTTTGAGGGCGTCAAGCGCTTGAAAGTGGCAGAGAATGGGGCAACCGAACTTGAGTCCTATGTGGATTCATTAATTGTGGTGCTCAATGAAAAGCTCTTTGAAGTGATGGGTGAAGATGCTGAGTTTGATAAGGCCTTTGCTTGTGCTGATGATGTATTACACAACGCTGTTTCTGGTATTGCAGAAATCATCAATGTTCAAGGCTTAATTAACGTTGACTTTGAAGACGTGAAGACTGTTATGGGCGAGCAAGGTAAAGCAATGATGGGAACCGCAACGGTTTCAGGTATGGATCGTGCCCGCTTGGCTGCTGAAGCTGCTGTTGCTTCTCCACTGCTTGAGGGCGTTGATTTATCTGGTGCTCGCGGCGTTTTGGTCAACATTACTGCTAATCGTTCATTGAAGTTGTCTGAAACACGTGAAGTCATGGCTGCTATTCGTGGTTATGCTGCTGATGATGCAACTGTGATCTTCGGAACGGTATATGACGAGAGCTTAGGTGATGCATTGCGTGTCACCGTAGTTGCTACGGGTTTGAATAATCCACAAGCCCGCCAAAATCACCAACCAGAAGTGGTGTGGAGACAAGCGACTGGTACGCATGATGCAATGCCAACGATGGCAGATCTCAATAGCTTTGCTCCTGCTAGTGCATCAGCAGCGATGAGCAAAGTTAGCTTAGATTCTGCTTTGAGTACTAGCGCGGGTATGGCTTTGACAGGTTCTGGCAGTGCGCCTGCAACAGCTGCGCAACCAGCTAGCAGCGGTGTTGATTATAGTCAGTATGATTTGCCACGAGTATTTCGTAGCTCTCGTGAGGCAAGCGCTGCGCCGACTTTAGGTGCCGATAGCTCCCCTCAAGCAAAGACCTTGCTTGATAAAGGGGCTGATTACTATGAAATTCCTGCTTTTTTACGTAAGCAAGCAGATTAATTGACTGCTTAATACAATAGGTCATTGCGAAATGCCAGCGCGGCGCCCCTCCGGACGACGAATCCCGCGCTTGCGTTGGCATGCTTACTAACAATTACCTATTGGAGACATCATGATTGCTGTTGGACAAAAATTACCAAATGCTACTCTTTATGAATTTTTTAACGAAGAGACTGAAGGCTGTGCGTTAGGGCCTAATGCTTTTGAAGTTGAAAAGCTGATGGCTGGCAAAAAGATTGTGATCTTTGCATTGCCTGGCGCCTTTACGCCGACCTGCTCTGCAAAGCATGTCCCTGGATATGTTGAGCACTACGATGCGATTAAAGCAAAGGGTGTGGATGAGATTTGGTGTATTTCTGTGAATGACCCATTTGTGATGGGCGCATGGGGCCGTGACCAAAAGGTAGGTAAAAAAATTCGCATGTTGGGTGACGGCAGTGCTGAGTTCACCAAAAAGGTAGGCTTGGAGCTGGATTTGACTGCCCGTGGTTTTGGTGTGCGTTCTGATCGCTATGCCATGATTGTGGAAGATGGCGTAGTAAAAACTTTGGAGCGCGAAGCGCCAGGTAAATTTGAAGTCAGTGATGCCGCTTCTATTCTGAAAAAACTGTAATTCAATTGATTAACTAACCACCCCTGAATTTAGAGACGTCATCATGATGAAGCAAAGAACGATTGCCACTCCGGTTAAAACCGTGGGAATTGGTTTGCATTCTGGTAGCAAGGTGACGATCTCTATTAAACCTGCGCCAGTTGATTCAGGGATTCAGTTTGTCCGTGTTGATACTCCAGAGCAGTCGGTAGTACCCGCAACTGCTTTGGCTGTATGCGATACACGGCTTGCGTCTGTGATCCAAAAAGATGGTGTGAGAGTTTCTACAGTAGAGCACTTGCTCTCGGCTTGTGCTGGCTTAGGTTTGGATAATCTCTTGATTGAGCTTGATGGTGAAGAAGTCCCCATCATGGATGGAAGTGCTGCTTCATTTCTATTTTTGATTGAATCTGCTGGTATTGTTGAGCAAGCGGCTGCTCGTCAATTTGTAGTCATTAAAAAACCAGTTGAAGTACGTGATGGCGACAAACTTGCTCGCCTTGAACCTTTTTTCGGGTTTAAGTTGGATTTCACAATCGACTTTAAACATCCCGCTGTTGATAAAACGGGTCAGCGATTTATTGTCGATTTTGCAGAGCATGCATATCGTAGTGAAATTGGACGGGCACGCACGTTTGGTTTTGCTCACGAAGTAGAGGCTTTAAGAGAAATGGGCCTAGCACGAGGCGGTAGCTTAGATAATGCGATTGTTTTGGATGAGCACCGTATTTTGAATAACGAAGAACTTCGTTATGAGGATGAGTTTGTGCGTCACAAAATTTTGGATGCGATTGGCGACCTCTACTTAGTAGGTCATCCCATTGTGGGAGCTTATGTGGCTGAAAAATCAGGTCATGCACTCAATAACGCTTTATTACGTAAGCTCTTAGAAGATCCCAGTTCTTATGAAATTAGCAGCTTTGCTGAAAATAAGGCCCCTGAGGCTTTCTCTCAAGAAAGCCAACCTTTATTCTTTTGAGTGTTGAATTACTTCGGCTTATGCTGCAGTAATCGCTCTACCGTCTTCCGCAGTTCAGAGTCTGGAGCAAGCTTTTCTAGTAACTCTTCCCATGATTTTTTAGCAATGGCATTAAAACCTTGGGATTTACGATGCTGTTGATCTTTGGCGCGAGCTTTTACTTCCCACCCTGCGGGCGCTGGCTTCATTTTGACTTTAATAGCGCTGCATTTCAGCCCTAATTTTGATAACTCATTGATTAAGCTAGGTAAATTTTGTTGCAAACGACTGGCGATGCTGGCACTACTGACCAGTAAAAAGAGTTCATCTTGGCTTCCAGAGTGCCACCCAGCATCAATTTTGGGGCTGAGATGGCCCAAACCCAGTTTATCCAGCGCTATTCCTAAGGCGGACTTGATTCTGGCTAGATCTTCGGTCTTAGCCAGTATTCCCCCAAGACCATTGGATTTGCGTAGGTAATCAAGCCAGTCATAGGCCTTGTGCTTGCGGGATGGTTTAGGGGCAGAGTTCATAAAAAATGGGGTTACGGGTGATAAACTCAAGGTCTTCATTTTCTTCAATATCCCATGGTAATCGGTCTTCTTAAAACCCTGGTCGGCAGTCGTAACGACCGCCTCTTAAAACAGTATCGCAAAGTCGTTGCCAAGGTTGGCGCTTTCGAGCCAAGCCTGCAATCTTTGGATGATGTTGCGCTTGCCGCTAAAACTGCTGAATTTAAGTCTCGACTGGCTGCTGGCGAGTCTTTAGATGACATTGCGCCTGAAGCATTCGCAGTAGTGCGTGAAGCTAGCGTACGCGTTATGAAAATGCGTCACTTTGATGCTCAGCTCATGGGTGGACTGGCACTTCACCAAGGCAAGATTGCTGAGATGGGTACGGGTGAGGGTAAAACTTTAACTGCCACACTCCCAGTGTATTTGAATGCTTTGACCGGTAAAGGTGTTCATGTTGTTACCGTGAACGATTATTTGGCGCAACGTGACGCTGAATGGATGGCGAAGTTGTATAACTTCTTAGGCATGAAGGTGGGTGTCAATCTATCGCAGATGGATCACAACACCAAGCAAGAAGCATACGCAGCCGACATTACTTATGGTACCAACAATGAATTCGGTTTCGATTACTTGCGCGACAACATGGTCCAAGATTTGGATCAGCGTGTGCAACGTGGCTTAGCTTATGCGATCGTTGACGAAGTTGACTCGATTTTGATTGATGAGGCTCGCACGCCATTAATTATTTCTGGTCAAGCGGATGATCACACCGATCTCTATATCAAAATGAATGCGCTGCCTTCTCATTTAGAGCGTCAGATTGGTGAAGAGAAAGCGGATGGTACTGGTGTTGAAAAGCCAGGTGACTATTGGGTAGATGAAAAATCTCAGCAGGTCTATTTAACTGAGCAGGGCCACGATAAAGCTGAGCAAGTATTGGTTCAGATTGGCGCTTTAAATGATGGCGACTCTCTCTATGCGCCACAGAACATCACCCTGATGCACCATGTTTATGCAGCCTTACGTGCACATACTTTGTACAACCGAGACCAACACTATGTTGTGCAAAACAAAGAAGTCATCATTGTTGATGAATTTACTGGTCGATTAATGCAAGGCCGTCGTTGGTCTGATGGTTTGCATCAGGCAGTCGAGGCTAAAGAAGGTGTGCCGATTCAGAATGAGAATCAAACCTTAGCAACGATTACTTTTCAGAACTATTTCCGGATGTATGGCAAGTTGGCTGGTATGACTGGTACTGCTGATACTGAAGCATATGAGTTCAAGGAAATTTATAACCTTGAAACCGTAGTCATTCCACCCAATCGTATTAGCCAAAGAAAAGACAAACAAGATCAAATCTATAAGTCTTCTCGCGAACGTTATGACGCTGTTATCAAAGATATTGAAGATTGCTATGAGCGTGGTCAACCAGTATTGGTTGGTACAACCTCGATTGAAAACTCAGAATTAATCTCTGGCTTATTAGACAAGCGTAAGTTGCCGCATCAAGTCTTGAATGCAAAACAACATGCCCGTGAAGCAGAAATCATTGCGCAGGCAGGTCGTCCGAAGATGATTACGATTGCCACTAATATGGCTGGTCGTGGTACCGACATCGTGCTTGGTGGTAATGTGGGCAAGCAGTCCACCTTGATTGAAGCTGATGAGGCTTTATCAGATTCAGAAAAAGCGAGCAAGATTAAGCAGCTTCAAGATGAATGGCAAAGCATTCATGATCAAGTGTTAGCTGCAGGTGGTTTGCATATTATTGGTACTGAGCGCCATGAGAGTCGTCGTATCGACAATCAATTAAGAGGTCGCTCTGGCCGACAAGGTGATCCAGGCTCTTCACGTTTTTTTCTGTCTTTAGATGATCCATTGCTGCGTATCTTTGCTGGTGACCGCTTAAGGTCTGTCATGGAGCGCTTGAAAATGCCTGACGGCGAGCCGATTGAAGCGGGTATGGTGACACGTTCTATTGAGTCTGCGCAACGTAAGGTCGAGGGTCGTAACTTTGATATTCGTAAGCAGTTGCTCGAGTATGACGACGTTGCTAATGATCAGCGCAAAGAAACCTATCGCCTCAGAAATGAAGTACTTGAGAGCCAGGATATTGGCGAGCTGATTGCTAATTTGCGCGAGGATGTATTGCGTTCCGTTTGCTCTTTCTATGTTCCCCTAGAGTCTATGGAAGAGCAGTGGGATTTGCTTGGACTGGAGAATGCCCTAGCTAATGAGTGGGGTCTGGCGGTTGATTTGCAGAAATGGGTTGAGGGCGCGGAAAGTGTCGATGACGCAGAGATCGTGGAACGTGTATTAGCTGCTGCTAAAGAGTCTTATGATGCGAAGGTTGATCTCTCTGGACGTGAATCTTTTGCTGGCTTTGAGCGCTCTGTACTGCTCTATAGCGTAGATACCCATTGGCGTGAGCACTTGGCTGCTTTAGATCATTTGCGCCAAGGAATTCACTTGCGGGGCTATGCCCAAAAAGATCCAAAACAAGAGTATCGCCGCGAAGCCTTTGAGCTATATGGCGAACTCTTGAGTACTATTAAGAATGATGTTGTTAAGAGCATCACGACGGTACAAATTCGTAGTGCGAGTGAATTAGATCGCGCAGCAGAATCGATGAATGAAGATTTAGCTAAGTTAAAAGATCTTCAGTACCAGCATGCAGATGCCGATATGGAAGTTGCTGGCTCTACTGGTGATCGCGGCGCTGCAATTGATATTCAACCAGCGCCAGTCCGTACTGGTCCGAAGATTGGTCGAAACGATCCTTGTTCTTGTGGTAGTGGCAAGAAGTACAAGAACTGCTGTGGTGCATTAACTTAACCATCGCCCTGAATGCGTTAATCATCAAATGGCTCGGCTAATGCAGAGCCTTTTTTTTTTGGCTATTTTTATTTCAATGCCGAAATGGGAGATAAATTGATATCTCCCCCTGTTTTTGATACGCCTCATCTACAATTATCGGACTATGACAGTTAATTTACCTCTCCCCCAAAAAGCCGATCTGAAGCCTGTTAAAGGTTTTGAGATGGGTATCGCTGAAGCTGGAATTAAGAAGGCCAATCGTAAAGATTTATTGGTGATGACTCTTGCTCCTGGCTCACAAGTCGCTGGTGTTTTTACCTTGAATCGTTTTTGCGCCGCCCCTGTTCAAGTTTGCCGCGAGCATCTGGCGCAAGAGGGTCGAAATGGCGAAATTCGGGCCTTAGTTGTCAACACTGGTAATGCAAACGCCGGCACAGGTGAGCAGGGTATGAAACATGCTTTAGAAACATGCGCTGCTTTAGCCAAGGATCTCAAGATCAATCCAGAGCAGATCTTGCCATTTTCAACAGGGGTGATTCTGGAGTCTTTACCGATTCAGAAAATCATTACTGCGCTTCCCAAGGCAGTAGCTAATTTGGGTGAGGACAACTGGTTTGATGCGGCCCAAGCAATCATGACTACAGATACTCAGCCAAAGGCAAGTTCAGTCACGGTTCAAACGCCAGCTGGTCAAGTTGTGTTGACGGGTATTTGTAAGGGCGCAGGAATGATTCATCCCAATATGGCAACCATGTTGGGATTTATCGCCACTGACGCTGGTTTTGCCCCTGGCTTATTGAGCGAACTCACTCGCGAGGTTGCTGATCTTTCGTTTAACGCTATCACGATTGATGGTGATACCTCGACTAATGATTCCTTCATCATCATGGCGACTGATCAATCGTCAGTACACATCAAGTCGACCAGCGACCCCAGTTACACCATCGTGCGCGAGGCTTTAATTACCCTAGCTAGAAAATTAGCGCAGATGATTGTGCGTGATGGCGAAGGTGCCACTAAGTTCATGACAATTGAAGTGGTTGGTGGCAAGACTGCTGAAGAATGCCGTCTAGTAGCAAAAGCAGTAGCTCATTCACCATTGGTTAAAACCGCATTCTTCGCGAGTGATCCTAATTTGGGTCGTATTCTTGCGGCTATTGGTTACGCAGGCATAAAAGACTTAGACGTTAATCATGTCCAAATGTGGCTGGGTGATGTTTGGGTTGCTAAAGATGGTGGGCGCAATCCAAGTTATCAAGAGGCAGATGGTCAAAGAGTAATGCAGGCTCCAGAAATTACAGTCAAGATTGATCTAGGGCGCGGAGCTGCTACTCAAACGATGTGGACCTGTGACTTGTCGCATGACTATGTTTCGATTAATGCGGACTATCGCTCTTAAAGATATCAATCATATGAATGAAAAATTAGACCGTCTTTTAGATCATCTCGAAACCTTTTTACCCAAGCCATTAACTGATGAACTGTGGAAATCTTCCACTGCATTTAGATGGCGTCGTAGAGACAGTATCTTTGGCAGTATTGGATTTTTACAGCCAGTCAAGCATGTGTCTGATATTACCTTTGAAGACCTTCAAAATATTGATCGTCAAAGAGATGCGATTCGGGATAACACTAAAAATTTCATCCAGAAAAAACCAGCCAACAATATTCTGCTTACTGGCGCCCGAGGAACGGGTAAGTCTTCCTTGATTAAAGCCAGCTTGCACGAGTTTGCAAGCCAAGGCCTGCGTCTGGTAGAGGTGGAAAAAGAGCATCTTGCCGACTTGGCCGATATCACGGAGCTTCTGGCTGATCGTCCCGAGCGCTTCATTATTTTCTGCGACGATCTCTCCTTTGAAGATGGTGAGTCAGGCTATAAGGCTATGAAATCTGCTCTTGATGGCTCAGTATCGGCTCAAGTCGACAATATTTTGATCTATGCCACCTCTAATCGTCGTCATTTATTGCCGGAGTATATGAAGGATAACGAAGGTTATGTACACGGAGATGATGGTGAAATTCATCCTGGTGAGGTGGTGGAAGAAAAGATTTCTTTATCAGAGCGCTTTGGTTTGTGGCTCTCGTTTTATCCGCCTAAGCAAGATGAATATTTGGCAATTGTGGCTCACTGGTTGGCACATTTTGGTTTGAGTGCGGAGCAAATTGCGGCTGCTCGTGCAGAAGCGCTCGTTTGGGCTTTAGAGCGCGGTTCTCGTTCTGGCCGTGTGGCTTGGCAGTTTGCAAAACATTGGGCTGGATCACACGCCTAAGATGGATTGATTCTGGTGAGTGAAATTAATCGACCCGTTACTGAAGTAGCCGCTGGAATATTGCTGGATCAATCCGGGCGCTATCTATTGGGACAAAGACTAGAAGGCAAGCCCTATGCAGGTTATTGGGAAGTACCTGGCGGCAAGATTGAAAAAGGTGAATCTGTTTTCGAGGCGCTGAAACGTGAGCTACAAGAAGAGCTTGGTATCGACATTCATGCGAGTGAAGAATTAACCATCCTCGAGTATGACTATCCGCATGCTTATGTACGCTTACATGTGAGCATTATTCGAGAATGGATAGGTACTCCAAAAGGCTGCGAAGGCCAGTCCCTGTCCTGGCAATTATTAAGCTCAGAAAAGCCTAGTGTGGAACCGCTATTACCAGCCGCTTGGCCAATGCTGGAGAGGCTGAAAGCCCTTTTGACCTAGAAGTGGCAGAGCGTCAGCTTGAATGACACATCCTTATTTGCAGGCTGCGATTTTTTATCACGATCTGTTTGCATAAAGCGCACGGATAGTAAATATTTATTGGCGCTAATCTCGGAGAAGAGCGTGTCATCTTCTACTGCAACTCGCATCAGCTGATAAATTTTCCCAGAAGGTGCCTGCTGGAATGAGCCGTTATGAGCCAAGACATCTTTTGCTTCACCTGACTGACGTAGTAAGCGTAAAAATAATTGACAGGCATCTTGCCATGGTAACAAGGGGTGTGCAAAATTTTCTAGTAACTTGCGACGCTCATTCGATGGACTATTTTTCCAAGCATGGTAACTGGGTAAATCAATCGGACTTGTACCGCCGGGAATATTTAAGCGTGTACGAATACTATTGAGCCACTCGCTCTCAGAAATTGCTAAGTTTGGTCTGCCGGTTGATTGATTAATCTTGCTAGCAACAGAATCTATTTCTGCTAGTGTTTGAGAAAGAGTTTCTTGATCTACTTTTTGTGAGGTCTTTAGTCCATTGAGGGCATATTTTTGACGCTCAAATTCTTTTAGTAGAAGTGATTTGATATCGCCACGTGCACCAATATCTCCCAGGTCAAACAACATGGCGATTGCATTGTGATGAAGTTCGGGGTCATCGGAGCGTACGAAATGATTGAAGCGGGCGAACAAGTACTCCAGTCGAAGCATGCTTCGAACTAATTCATTGAAGGGGTATTCGTAGACAATCACAAGCCCATATTCTATGACGAACTGAGCTGTTCTTACTTAATCTGTAGGATTTTTTCGTGCAAATGGTTTACTTCAGCTTTCAACTTCTCAAAGCTAGCTTGATTCTCAATAACGATATCCGCACTAGCAAGACGATCTTTTCTGGCTGCTTGAGCCTGCAAAATTTTTTCCACCTCTGCCCGGGGTAAATTGCTGCGCTGCATCACTCTGGTAATTTGGACTTCTTCAGGGCAGTCCACCACCACCAACTGGTCAATCAGTCCTTGCCAAGAGCCTGATTCAAGCAGGAGAGGAACGACAAAGACTAAGTAGGGCACACCTTCAGCAGCCAATCGCTTGGCTTGCTTGATAGTCTCTAGGCGGATGAGGGGGTGGGTAATCGCCTCTAAGTTCTTTCTCGCCTCAGGCTTAGCAAATACTAGGGCGCGCATCTTGCCCCTATTTAATGCTCCGGCTGCATCGAGATAGTCGGCGCCGAATTGTTCCTTTATAGCTTCTATTGCCACTCCCTTTGGCGAGGTGATCTGATGGGCTATGAGATCCGTATCTACAATCCCTGCTCCTAAGCTGCCCAGTAAATCGCTGACTGCAGTTTTGCCTGAGCCAATGCCTCCGGTTAGACCGATCAGGGGAATGCGCCCCTTGAGTCCGCTTAAATCGGATTGTTTAGAAACCATGTTTGGAGGATCTGTGGCCATAACAACTCAATGATGCCAGCAACAGCCAGGAATGGCCCAAAAGGAAATGCTGAGCGAATAGATTGCTTTTGGTATCGAAGCCAGATGAGCCCCCCAAGCAGGCCGCTGATGGATGCCACTAATAAAATTCCTGGTAAAGCACTGAGGCCAAACCATGCTCCAAGTGCAGCTAGTAGTTTTGCATCGCCCATGCCGACCCCATTTTGCTTTTTAGCCCATCTATAAATGAAGTTGAGCCCCCATAAAAATGCATATCCAAGGAATGCACCTGCAATCGCATTTGGAAAGCTGGTCAATCCTAAATTTGGAAAGTAATTAAAGACTAAGCCAGCGGCAATGATGGGAATAGTCATGGCATCAGGTAGGCGCAAAGTTCGCAGATCAATATAGGCTAGATATACCAAAGCCAAGATCAGCAAGGTGCGAACTAAATCAATCATCGTTAAAGCATGCATTAAACGATTTGCCCTAAATTAAATATTGGTAGATACAGAATAATGACTAGTCCACCAATGATGATGCCAACTAGCATGATGAGCAAGGGCTCTAGGGTCTGGCTAAGACTATTGAGGCTGCCGCTGAGTTGAGAGCCTAAAGTGTTGGCGCGCTTACTTAGCATCTGTGCAAGAAAGCCACTTTCTGCTCCAATATGAAGCAATTGCAAAGTCTCAGTATCGAAAAAAGAATGTTTTGGATCAGCCTTTTTCAAGGACGCACCTAATGGCCAGCCTCGGGTCAGGTGTTTAAAAACTTCTGCACTGAGATCATGACTGAGCCAGTGATTAGAGGATTGCGCGGTGACGCGTAGCGCATCAGGGAGTGGTAAACCTGACTCTAGAAGATGGCCCAGAGTTCGACACCAGTAAGTCAGGGCAGCCAAGCGAAGCAATTTACCCAGTAGCGGTATCCGAAAGCTCCATTGGTCACACATTTTTTGTACGTAAATAGATTTTATCCAAGCAAGTAAGCAGATGAGAGTGCTAGTAAGAAGGCAGGCACAGATTTCTATAAAGAAATGATTCATGATGGACGATATTTGAATGAGTGCTTTGGTCGGCGGTGGTAATTCTGCTTGAAAGTGACCAAAGACATCTTTAAATACTGGCACTACCCAAATCATCATGACGATGACCAATAGAAGCGAGCTGCTTAAGGTAATGATGGGGTAGCTTAGTGCTTGTTGTACTTTGCGCCTTAATTCAATTTGAGCTTCTAGTTGTTGGCAAATAGTCTTGAGTGCAAGCTCAATATCTCCTGTACGTTCACTCACACGGATCAGATTAATGAACTCCATCGAAAACAGATTGTGTTGTGCCATGAGGCTTTGAGAAAAACTGTTACCTTTCTTTAAATGAGCCTGTACATCCCTGAGCCAATGCTGCCAGTCCTTAGGCGCTGAAGACTGAATGAGTTCAATGGCATTCAAGAGGGCTAGCCCAGCATTAAACAAGGTCAGTAATTGCTGAGCGAAATCTAATTGCGATTGCTTGTTTAGTGCCATGTACATACCTCAGTATCTAAGGTGGCTTGATCAATGTTCCCCTTTTTGACATGATGTAATCCAGCTTCAGCCATATTGAGGTAGGGCAAGGATGGGTCAAATAATTGCTGACGACCTAGAACCTCATGTACTCCGATGCGACCAAAGTAACCAATGCCCTTACAAACTCTACAAACTTCAGAGACATTGCCAGCAGTGCAGTTTTTACATTCACGGCAGAGTGTTCGAACTAAACGCTGAGAGCTGACACTTTGCAAACAAGATTCAAGCGATTCTTGATCTATCCCGAGACTTTTGAGTCTAGTGAGTGCAGCTCTGGCATTGCGCGTGTGTAAGGTGCTTAAAACAAGATGTCCTGTTTGTGCAGCCTGAATTGCAAGTGCCGCAGTAGCCCCATCCCGAATCTCTCCAATCATGATGACATCAGGATCTTGTCTGAGGAGTGCTTTGATAATGACTGGAAAATCAAGGCCTGCGCGTGGGTGATACGCCACTTGATTAACGCCAGGGAGACGGATTTCGATGGGATCCTCAATCGAACAAAGGTTGCGATGGCTTTGATTGAGTGCGTGCAGGCAGCTATAAAGCGTACGCGTTTTGCCGCTGCCTGTCGGGCCCGTTACCAGTATTAAGCCATTAGGTCTTGCAATCGCTTTTTGAAAAATATGCAGTTGCTCAGGTAGTAAACCCGTTTGCTCTAGGGAGAGTTCCTCAAGACGATTGGGAAGGATGCGAATAACTGCTTTTTCACCATGAAGGGTTGGAAGTATTGAGACGCGACAATCAATGGTGGGTTTTGAAAAATCTAAGCCAATGCAGAGACGACCATCTTGAGGAATGCGTTTTTCTGCAATATCTAAACGCGCCAATATCTTGATGCGCGTAATGAGACGCTCATGCAGTTCGGCAGGGTATTGTGACTGAGCTTGGAGTAAGCCATCCACTCGAATGCGAACTTGAGTTCCTAGGGCGCACGCTTCAATGTGAATGTCACTCGCCCTGGCGTGAAGTGCATGTGCTGCGATTTCATACCAGGTGCGAATAATGAGTGAGTCATCTTGAGAAAGGTTCAATCTTGATCTTGATTGAGGGTAGGACGATAGAGTTTGACAGTCTTCACTCCTTGATCATCAAACTGTACGATTTCCATGACAATGCCAGCAATTTTGATACTGACATCGTGGTCAGGAATCGCTTCAAGGTTTTCTAAAATCAGTCCATTTAAAGTTCGTGGCCCATCGAGCGGTAGATTCAAATTCAAAAGACGATTGAGGTCTCGCAAGGACGCTCCGCCACTAGCCAGATAGGTTCCGTCTGAAAGCCAGTGCGGATCGGTCGAGAGGCTGGAGAATGAGGTTGTAAATTCGCCAATGAGCTCCTCCACAATATCCTCAAAGGTAACTAGACCAAGAACCTCGCCATACTCATTCACTACTAGACTTAAGCGTTGCTGGTTGTCTTGGAAAAATTGCATCTGCTGTAATACCGGTGTACCGCTCGGTATGAAGTAAGGCTCATTAACCAAGGATCTAAAGTCTTCGTGCTTTAGGTCTGAATCACCCAACAAAGACAAGGCTTTCTTAACCGATAGGATGCCTACAATTCTTTCGGAGTCGCCATCGCAAACAGGTAATTTGTTGTGATAACAAGTTTCTAATTGCTGAACTACTTCATCAATGGGTCTAGCAAGATCCAAAATTTCTATTTTTGACCTTGGTGTCATGACATCATCCACTGTGATGTTCTCTAGGTTAAATAGATTGAGCAAAATATTGCGATGGTGATTAGAAACAAAGCGATTGGATTCCAAAACCAAGCTACGCAACTCTTCTTTGCTCATCGTCCTACTATCTGAGGATGATTGCAAACCAGAAACCTTCATCAAACCAGAAACAAAACTGTTAATCAGCCAGAGCAAGGGCTTTAATAAGAAAGTCAGCGGCAGAATGAGCCAGCCGACATTGGAGGCAATCTTTTCGGGAAAGGCGGCGCCAATGACCTTGGGAGTAATTTCGCTAAAGATGATGATCAGTAATGCAACTACCAGAGTGGCAATTGATAGAACCAGTCCACTATCACCAAATAGATGGAGAGCAATACCAGTTACCAGAATAGGGAGGATGGTATTGATGAGATTGTTGGATATCAGTAGGACTGATAAAAGGGAATCAATTCGCTTGAGAAGTCTTTCTGCTAGAGCGGCGCCTGCATTACCGCTATTGGCCATGGCGCGTAAGCGATGGCGGTTCGATGACAACATACTGGTTTCGGCCATCGAAAAGAAGCCAGAAAGCGCGAGCAAAAATAGGACTAAGGCAGCCTGGCTATAAAGGGGCCAATCGTCAAAAAAATTGTCCATGGTGTTTGCCTGCAAAAATTAAGGATGATTCAATATAGCAAAGTAGGCTTTCACAAGCCATATTCACAAGCTATGGCTAGGGTAGAAAGGCTTGTAATCTGCCTTACCGAATTATGTGAGAATTATCCCCATGCCTTCTTCTAAAAAATCACCTCTTTCAGAAAGTGCGCGTTACTGCGTCATCGACGCCCCTTTTGGAAAATTGGGGATTTTGACTGAATTAGTCGATGGTAGTCTCATGCTATCGAAGATCGACTACCTGCCAGCTAAAGCCGCTTTATCAAAGCCTCAGAATGAGCTGGCTAAGGAGGTGGCTCAGCAATGCACAGCCTACTTTAAGGATCCAAGGTTCCAATTTGATTTACCTATGAAGCCTATGGGTAGTGTTCACCAGCAAAAGGTATGGCAACAGATTCGGGAGATACCGGCCGGAAAGGCAAAAACCTATGGTGAGGTAGCTAGCGTTATCAAGAGCGGTCCTCGTGCGGTGGGCACTGCATGTGGCGCCAACCCTTTTCCTTTGATCACACCCTGTCATCGCGTCGTTTCCGCGCAAGGTATTGGCGGATTTATGAAAGAAAATTCACCAGGTCTTTATCGCCAAATAAAAATATGGCTTTTAAAGCACGAGGGAGTGCTTTAAGTTTTAAAGGGCTTTTCTAAGTGGGCTTGATGCATTATGAAAAAAGAGCTTCATGAGGGCATCGCTACCAACAGCTACTTTGGTAAAAGCATAAAAAGCCATTACTGTTTTTCTAGAAAGCTTTACTTCATCTTTGTGATCAAATTGTTTACGAGCAGCTATTTTGGAGAGCGTCATCACTGCTAAGCCAAAAGCTAAAAAACAAAAGCGCCTTACCCCAGCCTCTTCTTTCGGAATCAGAAGAATGTAACTCATCGAATCTTGAAGTTTTTGATACGCAATCTTGAGCAGCTCAGCTTGAGTCATATTGCATGGCTTCCATGAGACGCCACGTGCTTTGTCCTCGGGCGAGTCTTTGAGAATGTTAGTCATTTGCAGAGCTTGACCAAAAGCAACCGAGAGAGCCTCGTGTCCCTGAATATTTATTGCAAACTTAGCAGAGTGATTACTAAAGATGCTTGTCAGGAGTTCGCCAACAACTCCGGCGACCACATAGCAATATTTCTCGAACTCTTGCAGATCCCTTAAACCTGATTCAGTTTGCTTCCCATGAAAATGCGACATGCCTTCAGACATGATAGAAACGCAGCGACTCACTGCCGCTTGATCTGCACTTGAGCAAGTATGCAAAATTCTGAGGACGGCTGGGGTATGCGTAATTAAATCAAGCTCATCTTGATTGTCATAGCCCTTTAACTCTTGGAGACAGGGATCGACAAATAACTGTACCGGTAATTTATCCAGAACAGCATCGAGAAATAATTTAGATAATGTTTGCTTAGTCTCTGGGCTGAGGTCTGCGGCATCTTCAATCGTATCGACAATGCGGCAAAGCAGGTAGGTATTGCCAACGACCTTTTCCATCTCTGGTGGTAGCAAGGGGATAGTGAGTGCAAAGGTTCGCGATACCGAGCCCAAAATGGCTTTTTGGTAGGCTAGATCAATATCTAGATTCTCGATAGGGTTAGATTTAGGTGATTGCACCCGTCAATTATGTCAGACGAACTTGCCCTGAATTGGGACTTATTTCCTTAGTAACAAAAGTGACATAGCCATATAATTTCACCAAATTCTGCAAGGAGAAATCAGGCGTGCTGATTTGGTTCGTCATCATTTACTGGGTTATATCGGTTGGCATCGGCCTATGGGCTGCATTGCGCGTAAAAAATACTGCGGACTTTGCAGCAGCAGGTCATAGCCTTCCAATGCCAATTGTGACGGCCACTGTTTTTGCTACCTGGTTTGGATCCGAGACAGTTTTAGGCATTCCTGCCACCTTTTTGAAAGAAGGCTTGGGGGGCGTTGTCTCAGATCCATTTGGCTCCTCTCTTTGTTTGATTTTAGTTGGCCTCTTTTTTGCGCGACATCTCTACAACCGTCGTATGCTCACCATTGGTGATTTCTTTCGGGAAAAATATGGTCGCACTGTAGAGGTCTTGGTAACCCTTTGTATCGTTGTTTCGTATTTGGGTTGGGTTGCTGCTCAGATTAAAGCCTTGGGTTTAGTTTTTAACGTGGTGTCTGAGGGCAGCATTTCTCAAACAGGTGGCATGATGATTGGTGCTGCCAGCGTTTTGATCTACACCCTCTTCGGCGGCATGTGGTCAGTAGCCATTACCGACTTTATTCAGATGATCATTATTGTGATTGGTATGCTGTACATCGGCGGCGAGATGACAGCGCAAACAGGTGGTTTTAGCGTAGTCATTGAACATGCTGCTGCTGCGGGGCAATTTAGTAATTTCTGGCCTGAGATGAATTTGGCATCCATTCTCGGGTTTGTTGCAGCGCTTTGCACCATGATGCTAGGCTCCATTCCACAGCAAGATGTTTTCCAGCGCATTACCTCGAGTAAGAACGTCAACATTGCCGTCAATGCTGCCATTCTCGGTGGCGTGCTTTACTTTATTTTTGCTTTTGTACCGATGTACTTGGCCTATTCGGCGACCTTGATTAATCCTGATTTGGTAAAAGAATACTTAGATACCGATCCACAAATGATTTTGCCAAAACTGATTCTGAATCATGTCCCCATCGTTGCACAGGTGATGTTCTTTGGCGCTTTACTCTCGGCAATTAAGAGTTGCGCCAGTGCAACTCTATTGGCACCTTCAGTGACCTTTGCAGAAAATATTGTGAGAGGCTTTTTCAAGCATCTATCCGATCAAGATTTACTAAAAATCATGCGAATCACAGTGTTGTGTTTTGCCGTAATAGTCACTTTCTTTGCAGTGAATTCTGAGTTGTCTATTTTTAAGATGGTGGAGAGCGCTTACAAGGTGACTCTAGTGGCAGCTTTTGTGCCCCTTGCCTTCGGGGTCTATTGGTCTAAGGCTAATTCTTTGGGCGGTCTATTGGCCGTGGTTGGCGGCCTGACTATTTGGATTAGCTGTGAAATCTTAGCCCCTAATGCCATCATGCCGCCTCAGTTGGCTGGCTTACTGGCCAGTATTGCTGGCATGATTTTGGGTAGTCTAGTACCCAAAGACCTCTTAAAGGCAGTTTAGCTTCAGTAGTGCCTAAAAATTAGGCACTCAAATGTGTTGTAGCCCAAAATGTTCTCCTCTAATATGACAGTAATACTAAATTTTCTATTCTTCTGGGGTTCCTATGAAAATCTGTGTGATCGGAGGAGGTGGCGCCATTGGCGGTTACCTAGCTGTCATGTTGGCGCGATCGGGTAATGATGTAACGGTTGTTGCGCGCGGTGCAACTTTAGCGGCAATTAAAGAGCGTGGCTTGGCATTAATTATGGATGACCAACCCGAGCCTTTAGTGGCAGAAGTAAAAGCAGTAGAAAAAATTAGAGATGCTGAAACACCAGATGTTGTGATCTTGGCAGTGAAGGCCCATCAAGTTGAGCCGATTATTGATGACTTAGCTGCGATCATGGGACCAGAAACGATTTTGATCCCGATGCAAAACGGAATTCCTTGGTGGTATTTCCAAAAACTGGGTGGCGAATTTCAAGATCATTCTGTTGAAACAGTTGATGCTGGTGGTCAAGCAAAGAAGGCCATTAATCCAAACAACATCATTGGTTGTGTTGTGTATCCAGCAACTTTTACTCAAGCTCCGGGTGTGATTCGTCACGTAGAAGGCAATCGTTTCCCATTGGGCGAGCTGGATGGTAAGGTAACTGAACGTATTCAGAAGATGTCTGAGATGATGGGTGCAGCTAGTTTTAAGTCACCCATTTTGGAGGATATCCGTTCTGAAATTTGGCTCAAGCTGTGGGGCAATATGACATTCAATCCAATCAGTTCATTGACTCACGGCACTTTGGAAGGCATTTGCCAATATCCATTAACCAAAGAATTAGCGCGCAGCATGATGGCTGAAGCACAAACGATTGCTGAAAAACTCGGTGTTACTTTCCGCGTGGATATCGAGCGTCGCATTGCGGGTGCTGAGAAGGTGGGCAAGCATAAGACTTCAATGTTGCAGGACTTGGAGGCTGGTCGTAGTTTAGAAATCGATGCACTCTTGGGCTCAGTAATTGAGTTAGGCAAGATTACTCAGACACCTACACCTTGTTTGAATACGGTATTTGCTTTAACGAAATATTTGGATGAAAACGTGCAGGCCTCTAAAGGTAGCTTGGCATTGCCATCGGTATCAGGCTACTAAAAACTTTTAGTTCTTTCAGTAAATAAAAAACCCTTGCTACTTAACATAGCAAGGGTTTTTGTCTTGTAGAGAGTCAACTATTCGAAGCGATTATCGAGTCGACCCACGCCATCAATGATGATGCTGACATTGCTACCAGGTTTCATGGAGCCAACGCCTACTGAAGTGCCGCATGCAATGATGTCACCTGCCTCTAAAGGCACATCTTGGGAAATTAGGCTTACCAATTTGGCTGGTGGGAAGATCATGTCTGATATTGGGTAATTCTGACGCTCTTGATCATTGAGAATAGTTTTGATAGTTAATTTGCTTGGGTCAACATCGGTAGTGATGTAAGGGCCAAAGACACCAAAAGTGTTGAAGCTCTTGGAGCGGGTCCACTGTGCATAACCAGGATCACGATTCAGAATCTCAATGGCAGTGACATCGTTAATACAGGTGTAACCAAAAATCGCTTTTGCTGCCTCAGCCTCATCTGCATCATGGATGCGCTTACCAATCACGATACCAAGTTCTCCCTCATAAACTACTTTTCCTGAATAGGACTTGGGAGTGCGAATCACTTGATTGGTAGCCAGAAAGGAATTATTGCCTTTGAGGAAATACAGCGGCTCGGCAGGTACGGCGTGCTCAAGCTTAGTTACGAGCGCATGAAAGTTATCCACCATGGCAACCATCTTGGATGGGATACATGGGATGTCAATGGTGACATCGACCAATTTTACGGTTTCGCCAGTCGGTTTTGGGTTTTGAAACAAGTCGCCTGAGTACACCGCGATTTGGTCACCCTGCACTTGTCCTAAACCGCTTTTTCCTTGATGATGAAATTTGAGCCATTGAGCCATAATGAGTTCCTATGAATTAAATATTTGATAGTCAATATCTTACAGGGGTGAGTTGATGTCTAAGACTTCTGAGCTCGTTTTTGCACCAGAATTGGATCAGCCCGTTCGTTACATGGAACGCACCCGTAGCTATTATTTAGCTTTGGGATACGACAATCCCTATGTGTGGGCTCACTATATTGATGCGCCATTTACGCCGCTCAAGAAACTCCTCAATCAATCTATTTTGGGTTTAATTACTACCGCAGTACCCTTTGATGCTAGCAAAGGGAATCAAGGTCCTGGTGCCCCTTATAACGCGGCAGCAAAGTTTTATCAGCCCTATCAACATTCAATAGATGGCGATATCGATTTAAGAATTGCGCATGTCGGTATTGATCGTAAAAATGCCAATATGGAAGATATGCCTTGTTGGTTTCCATTGTCAGCAGCTCAGCAGGCTGTAAAGGCGGGCAGGATCCAAGCACTTTCTCCCCATTTTTATGGTTTACCTACTAATCGCAGTCAACGTCATACTCTCGAGATAGACGCCCCAATCATTTTGGACATGTTGCGTGCAGATCATGTTGAGGTCGCTGTTTTAATTCCGAATTGTCCTGTCTGCCATCAGAGCCAAAGTTTATTAGCGAGATATCTGGAGGAAGCAGGTATTTCAACAGTAGTGATGGGCGCAGCAAAAGATATTGTTGAGTATTGTGGCGTTCCCAGATTTTTGTTTAGCGATTTCCCATTAGGAAATGCCGCTGCAAAACTCAAGGATCCCGAGTCTCAGATTCTCAATTTTGAATTAGCACTGCGCCTATTGGAGTCTGCTCCTGCAGCTCGAACCACGATGCAATCACCCCTCGTTTGGTCGGTGGATCCTAGTTGGAAATTGGACTATTCCAATCTGGAAAAGTTATCTAAGCAAGAAGTTGAAAGATTGAGAGATGAAGCTGAACAGGCGCGCATTACAGCGCGTGAACTTAGAATGAAAAGCGTTGGAAATTAAGCGTTTTTAGGTCTGGCGCGAGAGCGAATATTCGCAGAGGGCTTGCAGTGCAGATGTCGCCTCGTTCGCTGGAAAATCCTGAATGCATTCCAAAGCCAAATCTGCTTCACGCTTTGCTGCGGCTTGGGTGTAATCAAGCGCACCAGAACTTTGCACTGCGTTGAGAATTTGTGCAAATACATCATCAGGTAAATCTTGGTTTTGCTCCACCGCTGCGCGGACCAATAAACGTTCTTCATTGCTGCCATTTTCTAGCAGATAGATGAGCGGTAAAGTGGGCTTACCTTCGCGCAAATCATCGCCAGCGTTTTTCCCCATCTGTGAGGAATTGGCTGTGTAATCTAAAAGATCATCCATCAACTGGAATGCAGTGCCAATGTGACGACCAAATGCTGCTGCTTGTTCACGTTGAACGTCTGTGGCATTTGCCAAAATGGCGCCAAGCTCAGTAGAAGCCTCAAACAATTTGGCAGTTTTGTAGCGAATGACTTGTAGGTAGCTCGCTTCGTCAACTTCAGGGTCATTCATATTCAGGAGTTGCAGCACCTCTCCTTCAGCAATCGTATTGGTTGCGTCTGACAGAATTTGCATCACCCGCAGATCGTTTGGCTTGACCATCATCTGAAAGGCTCTGGAATATAAAAAATCGCCCACTAATACGCTAGCGGCGTTGCCAAAAGCGGTATTTGCTGTCTCACGACCCCTTCTCAGCGTGGATTCATCGACTACATCGTCATGTAAGAGGGTGGCAGTATGGATGAATTCAACTACAGCAGCCATTTCTTGGGTATGAGGAGATACTTTGCCATTGCTCAGAGCCTTGGCAACTAACATCAAGAGCGCTGGCCGCACGCGTTTGCCGCCAGCCTGAATGATATAAGCCGAAATTTGGTCAATTAAGGCTACTTTTGAGGCTAAACGCTCACGAATCACCCCATCTAAGTCCTTGAATTCTAAGGAAATAGGGGCCAGGATTTGGCTTAACTCATTGATTTTGACAGTGCTGGTCATGCAAGATATAATAATCGGCTTAGCTTATCCAGGGTGGATTAGCTTAAATGTTAGATATTAATTGAGGTTTCAAACCATGTACGCGGTCATAAAAACCGGTGGCAAACAGTATAAAGTTGCCGCAGGCGAAAAATTGAAAATAGAACAGATACCAGCGGAAATCGGCAGCGAAATCACTCTTGACCAAGTCCTCGCCGTTGGCGAAGGCGCTTCACTGAAGTTAGGTGATCCAATGGTTAATGGTGCAGCTGTGATGGCCACTGTCGTCTCCCAAGGACGTCACGATAAAGTGACAATCTTTAAGATGCGCCGTCGCAAGCATTATCAAAAGCACCAAGGCCATCGTCAGAATTTCACTGAAATTTTGATCAATACGATTAAAGCCTAATTCAGGGTAGGAGAAAGATATGGCACAGAAAAAAGGCGGCGGCTCAACACGAAATGGTCGCGACTCGGAATCGAAACGCTTAGGCGTTAAGGTATTTGGCGGCGAGCATATTAATGCTGGCAGCATCATTATTCGTCAACGTGGCACACGTGTTCATCCAGGTGCTAACGTTGGTATTGGTAAAGATCACACTTTGTTCGCCTTAATTGACGGTCAAGTGGAATTCGGCGTTAAGGGTGCTTTGAAGAAGGCCCAAGTTTCAGTTTTGCCTCGTTCATAAGGCGCCTGACTGAGACTCGTTTGATTCAGATTCATTCCGAATTTAACTCTTAGGAACAGGCCTCGCTAAGCGAGGCCTTTTTTATTCATGAAATTTATAGACGAAGCACGTATTGAAGTCATAGCTGGCCAGGGTGGCGCCGGGAGTGCTTCCATGCGCCGCGAAAAGTTTATTGAATTTGGCGGACCCGATGGCGGTGATGGTGGTAAGGGCGGGAGCGTTTGGGCAACGGCTGATCGAAATATCAATACCTTGATTGATTACCGCTACGCTAAAACACATACTGCAAAAAATGGTGAGCCAGGCCGAGGCGCTGACTGCTATGGTCGTGCAGGTGATGATATTGAATTGCGCATGCCAGTAGGCACCATCATTTCTGACTATGAAACCGGTGAGCCGATTGCAGACTTAACAACTCATGGTGAGCGTTTGTGTTTGGCACAAGGTGGTGTTGGTGGTTGGGGCAATATTCACTTTAAGAGCAGTACAAATAGAGCGCCACGTCAAAAGACCAATGGCAAGCCTGGTGAACGTCGCAAACTCAAACTCGAATTAAAAGTATTGGCTGATGTGGGTTTGTTGGGCATGCCAAATGCTGGTAAGTCTACTTTGATTACCGCCGTATCCAATGCGCGCCCAAAAATTGCGGACTATCCATTTACAACGCTTCATCCTAATTTGGGTGTAGTGCGTGTCGGTAATGAGCGGAGCTTTGTGATCGCAGATATTCCTGGGTTAATTGAGGGTGCGGCAGAGGGTGCAGGTCTAGGCCATCGTTTCTTGCGTCACTTGCAACGTACTGGAGTTCTCTTGCACCTAGTTGATCTAGCCCCATTTGATGAGAATGTAGATCCAGTAGCGGATGCCAAGGCGATCGTGAATGAATTACGTAAATACGATGAGGCTTTGGTTGAAAAGCCACGCTGGTTGGTCTTAAACAAGGTCGACATGATTCCTGAAGAGGATCGTCAAAAAGTTGTTGCTGACTTTATCAAAAAGTTTAAGTGGAAAGGTCCTGTATTTGAGATATCTGCTTTAACTGGGCTGGGTTGCGACAAGCTTTGTTATTCCCTGCAAGATTATTTGGATTCTGTACGTCGTGATCGTGATGATGCTGAGGAGCGCGCAGCAGACCCACGCTATCAAGATCAAGCGCAAGACAAAGATAAAACTCCAGATTAAAAGTTAATTGAGCATCTTCATTTGCTATGAACCTTAAACAAACTAAACGTATCGTTGTCAAAGTTGGATCTAGCCTAGTCACAAATAATGGTGAGGGCTTAGATCATGTTGCTATTGGCATGTGGGCAGAACAAATTGCGGGTTTACTAGAGGCTGGTCATGAAGTTTTAATGGTGAGCTCGGGCGCGATTGCTGAAGGTATGCAGCGTTTGGGTTGGCCTAAGCGTCCACAAGAAATTCATCAATTACAGGCTGCTGCTGCCGTTGGTCAAATGGGTTTAGTGCAGGTATATGAGAGCTGTTTTGCACGCTTTAATTTGCGTAGTGCCCAGGTTTTACTTACCAACGCAGACTTAGCCCATACTGAACGTAATGCGAATGCAAAAGGTACCCTAGACACCTTGTTGAAATTAGGCGTAGTGCCTATCATCAATGAGAATGACACCGTCGTTACTGACGAAATTAAATTTGGTGATAACGATAGTCTCGCTGCCTTGGTGACAAACCTAGTGCATGCAGACCTCTTAGTGATTCTCACTGATCAGGGTGGTTTATTTACCGCTGATCCTCGTCAAAATCCGGATGCAACCCTCTTGATCGATGCGATTGCTGGGGATCCTGCCCTGGAAAAAATGGCTGGCGGGGCGGCAAGTGAGCTGAGTAAAGGCGGCATGCTGACTAAAGTATTAGCGGCAAAAATTGCAGTCCAAACTGGCGCATCTACGGTGATTGCTTCAGGTCGTGAGCCAGAGGTGTTAACACGCCTTCTAGCTGGCGAGAAAATTGGTACTTGCCTAAGCCCTAAATAAACTGCATTGCCACTTTATTGAATACCAAATGAGTTGGTTGGCTTGGTGCCACCTGTAAATCCATTGGGATTTAGAGATTGAAGGATAGTCTTGATATTCTTTTCTTGCGAGTTGAAATTGCAAAATGCACCTTGCGCTAAAGCCGCTTGGTAGCGATTGGGAACATTGTTTTGGATCCCCCTCCAGCTAGAAAGCGGATTTTCTCTCCAAGCACTATTTTCCAAGTTGCCATATAGGCGCCATTGGAATGAATCACAACGGATGCCCTCATATTGTGCTTGTTGACCACCGCTGGGATTTGTCATCACAACAATGTAGCGAGTTACGCCATCGGCACCAATCAAAATCGAGTCGGTGTCGACCGCAAATTTAAAAATAGTGTGTTGTGACACGTAAAAAGGGAGCAGAGTTAATGGATTGGGCGGGTTCAGGGGCATTTTGGTCGCACCTTCTTTAAACACCATCGGCGCGAAAGGATCAAGACCGCTTTGCATGGGATCACCAGCACAGGCCAGTAAAGTTAAGGCAGCACAAATACAAGAGACATATTGGCTAAGGGTGCGAAAGAAAGAACTCATTATTTTTGCTTATCCGATTTAGTAGACTCTTGATGAATCTCGTCGCCCTTGGAGTAAAAAGATTGCAGGAGATCTAAAGGCGTTCCCCAGGCTAATTGTTGCATGCGGACCCCTTTAGCAAGATAGCGGGCAAGCTCAGATAAAGCCAGTTGATAAACTTCGCGTTTAAAACCAATAACAGCATCAAGCTGAATCCAAAATGGAACCCAGCGCCAAGCATCAAATTCAGGATGTTCCGTAGCTCTTAATTGAATATCGCTATCTAAGCCGACTAGACGAAGTAGAAACCAGATTTGTTTTTGACCACGGTAGGCGGCACGGTGAACGCGGGTGGCATGTTGACGACGTAAATATTCCTCAGGGACGTCATAACGAAGCCAGTCCCTGGTTCGTCCAATAATCTGGACATGTTCCGGTAGCAAGCCAACCTCTTCATGCAATTCGCGGTACATTGCCTGTTCAGGACTCTCGCCATGCGATATTCCGCCCTGCGGGAACTGCCACGAATGCTGCCCAACGCGCTTTCCCCAGAAAACCTCGTTACGGCTGTTGAGGAGGACAATGCCGACATTGGGTCTATACCCTTCACGGTCAAGCATGATCGTGCCCCAAATCCTTTAAAATCAATGATTTGATTATATCCATACATGAAAGCATCACAATCATTTCTCGCCACGCTAAAAGAAGCCCCCTCTGACGCTGAGGTGGTTTCGCATAAGCTCATGGTGCGAGCAGGTTTAATTCGTAAGCTGAGTGCCGGTATTTATAACTACTTGCCGCTGGGATTAAAAGTGATCCGCAAGGTTGAAAATATCATTCGCGAAGAAATGAATCGTGCTGGCGCAATTGAATTGCTAATGCCAATAATTCAGCCTGCTGAATTATGGCAAGAGACTGGTCGATGGGAAAAGATGGGGCCTGAGTTGCTCCGCATTAAAGATCGTCACGATCGCGATTTCTTAATTCAGCCAACCTCGGAAGAAGTTATTACCGATTTAGCTCGCAACGAGATCAAGAGTTACAAGCAGTTACCAGTCAACTTCTATCAAATACAAACGAAGTTCCGCGATGAGCGTCGCCCACGTTTTGGAATCATGCGTGGTCGTGAGTTCAGCATGAAAGACGCTTACTCATTTGATCGAGATGCTGAAGGCTTAAAGAAGTCCTATCAAATCATGTTTGATGCTTATACCCGTATCTTTAAGCGAATGGGACTCAAGTTCCGTGCGGTGACAGCAGATAACGGCGCGATTGGTGGCTCAGGTAGCCAAGAGTTTCATGTGATTGCCGATACCGGTGAAGATGCGATTGTCTATTGCCCGAGTTCAGATTACGCAGCCAACCTAGAGGCGGCAGAATCCCTTGTATTGATTGCTCAACGTGCTGCTGCAAGTACTGCATTGAATAAGGTTCCAACACCGAATAAGAGTACGTGTGCTGATGTTGCCCAGTTTCTCAAGCTTCCATTAGAAAAGACCGTCAAGACTTTATTGTTTGCTGCTGATCAAGAAAAAGGTCCAGCCAAACTCTTTATGTTGTTAGTGCGTGGGGACCATGAGCTTAATGAAGTGAAGGCAAGCAAGATTCCAGGGATGGTCGAATCTCGCTTTGCAACTGAAGCAGAAATTAAACAAGCTTGTAATGCACCTGCCGGCTACTTGGGTCCGGTTGGCGTCAGTGCTGACGTCACAGTGGTCGCGGATCGTACAGTTGCCAATATGGCTGACTTTGTGTGTGGTGCAAACGAGGCTGGCCACCATTTAACTGGCGTGAACTGGGGCCGTGATTTACCAGAGCCACTCGTCTTAGATATTCGTAATGCGGTCATTGGCGATCCTTCGCCTGACGGTAAAGGTGTTGTTGATATCTGCCGCGGCATTGAAGTCGGTCACGTTTTCCAGTTGGGCACTCGTTATTCCGAAGCCATGGGTTGTACATACTTGGATCAACAAGGTAAAGCACAGCCGATGGTGATGGGTTGTTACGGTATCGGTGTTACTCGATTGCTAGGCGCTGCAATTGAACAAGGTCACGATGAGCGCGGCATTATTTGGCCGATCTCGATGGCGCCATTTGAAGTCGTGATTTGCCCAATGGGTTACGAGAAATCTGAACAAGTAAAAGTAGCATGCGATCAGTTGCATCATGAATTACTGACGGCTGGGATCGATGTGATTTTGGATGATCGTAATGAGCGTCCGGGTGCAATGTTTGCTGACTGGGAATTGATTGGCGCGCCATTCCGCGTTGTTATTGGTGATCGTGGCTTGGCAGATTCTCAAGTGGAATTCAAAGGGCGCACTGATGCGGAATCACAAAATATCCCGCTAGCGCAAATCAAAGAGAAAGTAATTACTGCGGTTCAAGCGTCAAAGAGTTCAGTTAATTCACTTTAGTTAGCGATTTATTTTTTGAAGAGCCCGCCAATACCCTTGGCGGCGCCTTTAGCGGCCATCGTTGCCATGGTGCGCGCCATCTTCCCGCCTTTGAATTGCTTCATCATGGTTTGCATTTGCTCAAACTGAGTAAGTAGACGGTTTACTTCTTGCACCTCTACGCCAGCACCTGCAGCAATACGCCGTTTGCGACTCGCTTTGAGTAACTCAGGTTTACTGCGCTCACGCGGAGTCATACTGTCGATGATTCCGCGCATCCGCTTGGTTTGTTTATCGGCATTACTCAGATTGGTTTTGGTTGCCGCTTGAGCTACTTGGCTTGGGAGTTTATCCATCAAGCTAGCCATACCACCCATCTTTTGCATTTGCAGAAGTTGATCGCGAAAATCCTCGAGATCAAAACCGCCCTTAGAAATCTTGCTAGCTAATTTTTCTGCTTTAGCAACATCCACGTGTTGCTGGGCTTGTTCAACCAAGGCTAGGATGTCGCCCATACCAAGGATGCGGTTAGCCATCCGCTCAGCATCAAAGGCTTCAAGGCCATCCATCTTTTCTGCCACCCCAATAAATTTGAGTGGCACACCAGTCACCTGACGAACAGAGAGGGCTGCACCGCCGCGTGAGTCACCATCTAACTTAGTGAGGATGACGCCGGTAAGTGGGAGCGCTTCATGGAATGCTTTAGCAGTATTGACGGCATCTTGACCAAGCATGGCATCCACTACAAATAAGGTCTCGATCGGATGTAAGCTCGCATGCAAAGTTTTGATTTCTTGCATGAGTGCCTCATCAATGCCCAGGCGTCCTGCCGTATCAACAATGACTACGTCAAAATAATGACGGCGTGCCCAGTCGAGTGCAGCAGTTGCAATGTCATTTGGTTTTTGATTGATACTGCTGGGGAAAAATTCTGCGCCAACTTGTTTGGTAACCGTTTCTAACTGTTCGATAGCAGCTGGGCGGTATACGTCGCAAGAAACGGTGAGAACTTTCTTTTTCTTTTTTTCTTGGAGCCATTTGGCTAGCTTACCGACGGAGGTAGTCTTACCAGCACCCTGTAAGCCTGCCATCAGAATCACGGCGGGCGGTTGAGTGGCTAAATTGAGTTCACCACTTTGCTGAACATCGCCCCTCATGACTTGGGCCAGCTCGCGCTGAACTACGCCAACGAGCGCCTGACCAGGGCTGAGGCTTCCAACCACTTCCTCGCCAAGGGCTTTAAATTTAATTTGTTCCAGGAGAGATTTGACAACGGGGAGGGCTACGTCGGCTTCTAATAAGGCCAAACGGATCTCCCGCAGCATTTCTGCAGTGTTTTCTTCCGTTAGGCGGGCTTGACCCCGCATGGTTTTAACAACGCGAGATAGGCGGTCGGTAAGGTTTTGTAGCATTTATCGATTAGACTTTGATGATGAACATTTTAGATTACTTAAGTCTCGACGCCCTTATCCCCCTGTGCTATTTGATTCTGTTGATCTTTTTGGGCTTAAGGTCCAAGAAAAGAGAGAGCCAATCCTCCCAGTCATCTTTACTGGTGAGAGCGCTGATATTTGCATTACTGGTAGTGCATGGTATTCAGATTCATGAATCCGTTTTCACGCCAGAAGGCTTTGTATTTGGCTTTGCCCAAGATTTATCCCTGACTGCCTGGGTAGGCTTGGCATTTTATTGGTTCCAATCTTGGTTTTTACCAATCGCCAGTTTGCTCTGGATGTCGGTTTTATTTGCTTTATTTTGTTCCTTGCTGCCACTCTTTTTCCCAGGTACCTTGATTTCTCCAGAGGCTGTTTCAGATCCTTGGTTTAAGGCGCACTTTATTGTGGCAACTGTTTCTGTGGGCTTATTAAGTTTGGCGGCAATGCAAGCAATGTTAATGAGTGCCTATGACCGCGCCTTACATCAACAGCTTGGGATTCTGCCCAATAGCCGCGTGGCTTTTTGGCTGGATGATCTACCACCTTTGATGACTATTGAAAGTCTCTTATTTAACCTGTTATATGTTGGTTTTGGTCTGCTGACGCTCACCGTATTTTCGGGTCTATTATTTTCTCAAGCATTGTTTGGTAAACCCTTTGTTTGGGACCACAAAACAATTTTTGCCGTAGTGTCTTGGCTTCTATTTGCTGGATTAATTATTGCCCGCTGGAGAGTTGGGCTCAGAGGTAGACTCGCAATTCGTTTGGTCTTGAGTGCCTATGTTGCCCTATTACTCGCTTATGTTGGTAGCCGTTTTGTATTGGAAGTGATTCTTCAGCGAGCATGATCCTTGTTTAAGTGGCTTCTTTTATTTGCTGGCGCATATCTTTTTTATCTCTGGATAAAGGGTAAAAAGCAAATCAAGGCAAATCAGGCAGCTGCAGCGAACCCTAAGCCAGATACAGCTCACAAGACCTTTGAGCCCGAGATCATGGTGCCTTGTCAGCATTGCAAAGTACACCTTCCAAAATCTGAAGCAATCGCTCATGAGCAACGTTTTTATTGCTCTCATGAGCATCTTAATTCACTGGATGAAGAGGGGTGGATAGGTTCTGCTCAATGGCGTACTTCACCGCATCAAGATGTGAGACCAGACAGCACACAACCAGATCTTGTGGTCATGCATCACATTAGTTTGCCGCCGGGACAATTTAAATCCCAAGACTGTAGCTCTTACATCGTGGATTTTTTCCAAAATAAGCTTGATCCAAATGCGCATCCTTATTTTGCGGAAATTGCCGAGCAAAAAGTATCTAGTCACTTTCTGATTACCCGCTCTGGTGAGTTGATTCAGTTTGTTTCAACCCGAAACAAGGCTTGGCATGCTGGAGTCTCTTCATTTTTGGGTAGGGAAAAGTGTAATGACTTTTCTATTGGCATTGAGTTGGAGGGCGATGGAGATACGCCCTTTGAAGAAGTTCAGTACAAAACTTTGGCAGGCCTAATAAAAAAATTAGAAGTAAGTTATCCCCATCTTCAATTTGCAGGACACAGCGATATCGCGCCCGATAGAAAAACCGATCCTGGAATCTTTTTTGATTGGAAAAAGTTCCAAAATGAGACAGGTGCCTCTACCAAAAACCTTCCTTATGGGATTGCTTCTCGCTAGTCTGTTTTAAGTATGTAAGCGTACGCTTACTTTTTTAGCCTTTTCCTAAAAGGGCTAAAAATCATGCACCAAATTGCCCCCAAGATCATTAGATTCCTTAGTAAAAATACTTATGAAATTTTGTTAGAAAAAGCTTACCAAAGGGTAAATATTTCCCTATACTTAGTACCCAATGCCCTTCGAGACACTAGATGTAGTGTTTGAATCCAGCAATACACCATTGTTTTTTAACGATATTTTGTCCAAATAACTATATAGAGACGTAGGAATAACATGACATACGCAAATCCACAGACGGCAGGTCAAACACCGGGAGCAAATAACCCAGGAATGAGTCCTGCGGGGGCGATTAATCAGACCCCTTCTGCTAGCTTTGTAGCTGGCGGTGTTGGTGGAGCCCAAGCTACCCAGTTGTCTGACTACAAAATTATTCGCCGTAATGGCTCAGTGGTAGCTTTTGAGCCTTCTAAGATTGCGATTGCGGTAACTAAAGCATTTTTGGCGGTTAATGGTGGTCAGGGTGCGGCATCAGCACGCGTGCGCGAGCAAGTTGAGCAATTAACTCATGCAGTAGTGCGCGCTCTATTGCGTAGCCGTCCTAATGGCGGTACTTTCCACATTGAAGATATTCAAGACCAAGTTGAATTGGCTTTGATGCGTAGTGGTGAGCACAACGTTGCCCGTGCCTATGTTCTTTATCGCGAGAAGCGCAATCAAGAGCGTGCTGCCCAACAAGAAATCAATCAAGAAACGCAAGCGGCTCATCAAGCTGGTGAATCCGGCATTAAGGTGACTGATAACGGCGTTGAGAAGTATCTCGATATGGCAGCTTTGCGCACTGTGATTGAAGCCGCATGTGAAGGCCTGGGCAATCACATTGATGCAAGCCCAATCATTACTGAAACTATCAAGAACTTGTACGATGGCGTGCCTATGGCGCAAGTTTATGACTCCGCTATTTTGGCTTCACGTACCTTGATCGAAAAAGATCCTGCATATAGTCAAGTAACTGCACGCATCCTGATGCACGTGATCCGTAAGGAAATTTTTGGTAAGGAAGTATTGCAAGGCGATACCCAAGCTGAATACAGCACCTACTTTGCTAAGTACATCAATGAAGGTATCTCTGCAGAATTGTTAGACCCACGCATGCGTGATTTTGATTTGCCAAAATTGGCTACTGCATTGAACGCGAGCCGTGATTTGCAGTTCAACTACCTTGGTCTCCAGACTTTGTATGACCGCTATTTCTTGCACATTGAAGATCGTCGTATTGAAATGCCACAGGCTTTCTTCATGCGTGTTGCAATGGGCTTGGCAATGAATGAGTTGGATCGCGAGAGTCGTGCGATTGAGTTCTATGAAATCCTCTCTACATTTGATTTCATGTCCAGCACACCAACTTTGTTTAATTCAGCAACGACTCGTCCACAGCTCTCTAGCTGCTATTTGACAACTGTTGAAGACGATCTTGATGGCATCTACGAAGCGTTGAAAGAAAATGCCTTGTTATCTAAGTTTGCTGGTGGCTTGGGTAATGATTGGACTAACGTCCGCGCCCTAGGAAGCCATATCAAAGGTACTAACGGTAAATCGCAAGGTGTTGTGCCATTCCTCAAAGTGGTGAATGACACTGCAGTTGCTGTGAACCAAGGCGGTAAGCGTAAGGGTGCAGTTTGCGCCTACTTAGAAACATGGCACTTGGATATTGAAGAGTTCTTAGAATTGCGTAAGAACACTGGTGATGACCGTCGTCGTACCCACGACATGAATACTTCTAACTGGATTCCTGACTTGTTCATGAAGCGTGTCATGGAAAACGGTGACTGGACTTTGTTCTCACCTTCTAATACTCCGGATTTGCATGATAAGTTTGGCAAGGCGTTTGAAGAGGCTTATGTTGCCTATGAGCAAAAAGCAGATCGTGGTGAGTTAAAGCCATTCCGCAGAATTCCAGCGCAACAATTGTGGCGCAAGATGCTTGGTATGTTGTTTGAAACTGGTCACCCATGGATCACTTTCAAAGATCCTTGCAACATCCGTAGCCCACAGCAACATATTGGCGTGGTTCACTCATCTAACCTGTGTACTGAAATTACTCTCAATACCAATGAGGAAGAGATTGCAGTTTGTAACTTGGGTTCTGTGAACTTAACTGCGCATATGACTACTGATGCAAGCGGTAAATTGGTCTTAGATCACGAGAAGCTCCAGAAAACTGTGCGCACTGCAATGCGCATGCTCGATAACGTGATCGATATTAACTACTACGCGGTTGCTAAGGCACGTAATTCCAATCTGAAGCACCGTCCGGTTGGCATGGGCATTATGGGCTTCCAGGATTGCTTGCATATGCAACGTATTCCTTACGCTAGCGATGCAGCCGTGAAGTTTGCAGATTCCTCTATGGAAGCAGTGTGCTACTACGCTTATCAAGCTTCTTGTGAGTTGGCTGAAGAGCGCGGTGTTTATAGCACCTATAAAGGCTCTTTATGGGATCGTGGCATCCTCCCACAAGATTCAGTGGCCTTATTGGCAGCTGAGCGCGGTGGTTATGTAGAAGTGGATAACTCATCCACTATGGATTGGAGCGGTTTGCGTGCCCGGATCAAACAACACGGTATGCGTAACTCCAATTGCGTAGCTATTGCGCCTACGGCAACGATCTCCAACATCATTGGTGTTTCTGCTTGTATCGAGCCAACCTTCCAGAACTTGTTTGTGAAGTCCAACCTATCCGGTGAGTTCACGGTGGTAAACGAGTACTTGGTGCGGGATTTGAAGGATCGTGGTCTTTGGGATGAAGTGATGATTGCCGACTTGAAGTACTTTGATGGCACTTTATCGAAGATCGATCGTATTCCACAAGATTTGCGTGATCTGTATGCGACCGCCTTTGAAGTCGAGCCAAGTTGGTTGGTTGAAGCGGCTTCCCGTCGTCAAAAATGGATTGACCAGGCTCAGTCATTGAATATCTACATGGGCGGTGCATCTGGTAAGAAATTGGACGACACCTATAAGCTGGCTTGGTTGCGTGGTCTAAAGACCACTTATTACCTCCGCACGATGGCCGCAACCCACGTTGAGAAATCAACCGTGGCTAGTGGTCAATTGAACTCAGTCTCGAGTGGTGGTGGCGTAAATGGAACTGATGCGACAGCTGCTGCAAATGCAACTGGTGCAGTAGAGGCTGATGGCCCAGTTTGCACAATGCGCCCAGGTGATGCTGGCTTTGAAGAATGTGAAGCATGCCAATAAGCCATTTGCTTATTGGTCAGAAATAGAAGAATTTAGGAGAAAGTTATGTTGAATTGGGAAGAGGAAGTTGCTCCAGCACTAGCGAAAGCTGGTCTTGCACCGCAGCCGGTTGCAGTGGAGCCACAACGCCCACAGCCTGATCAAGTAGCAATGGCAGCGCCTCAGGTAAGTACGCCTGCACCAGCCGTCTCATTGGCTGGTGGTGCAGCCTTGCGTGTTAATGCTGCTGATAAGCGTGTGATTAATGCTAAGACTGACGTTAATCAGCTGGTGCCATTTAAGTACAAATGGGCTTGGGAGAAATATTTGGCTGGTTGTGCAAATCACTGGATGCCACAAGAGATCAATATGAACCGCGATATCGCGCTCTGGAAAGATCCGAATGGCCTGACAGAAGATGAGCGTCGCATTATTAAGCGCAATCTGGGTTTCTTTACAACTGCCGATTCTTTAGCGGCTAATAATATTGTTTTGGGTACGTATCGCCACATTACTGCTCCAGAATGCCGCCAATACTTATTGCGCCAGGCTTTTGAAGAAGCAATTCATACCCATGCATACCAATATATTGTGGAATCTTTAGGTTTAGATCAGTCCGAAATCTTCAACGCGTATCACGAGATTGACTCGATTCGCGCTAAAGATGAGTTCTTAATTCCGTTTATTGATGTCTTAACTGATCCAAATTTTAAGACTGGCACATTAGAAAACGATCAAAAGTTACTCCGATCACTCATTGTTTTTGCTTGCGTAATGGAAGGTTTGTTCTTTTATGTTGGTTTTACGCAAATACTTGCAATGGGTCGTCAAAACAAAATGACGGGTGCTGCTGAGCAGTATCAATACATCCTTCGTGATGAGTCTATGCACTGCAATTTTGGTATTGATTTGATTAACCAAATCAAGCTGGAGAACCCGCAGTTATGGACTTCCGCGTTCAAAGACGAGATCAAATCCATCTTCGAAAAAGCAGTCGAATTAGAGTACCGTTATGCCGAAGATACGATGCCTCGTGGAGTGCTCGGATTGAACGCTCCGATGTTCAAAGGGTACCTAAGATACATTTGTAATCGCAGATGTTTGCAAATAGGACTTGACGCGATGTTCCCAAATGAAGAGAATCCATTTCCATGGATGTCAGAAATGATTGATCTGAAAAAAGAACGAAACTTTTTTGAGACACGCGTTATTGAGTATCAAACCGGTGGTGCGCTGAGTTGGGAGTAGTTGGCAGTAAGTAAGCGCACAACTGGCTAAATAGGAGATTAGACGGTTGGATAGTTTAAGAAGTCAGCAGAAACAGACTCAAATCCGCAAACCCTTACTCAAGGGTGCCAGAGCTATTCTCTCCATTTTTTCCAGCACATTTAAGAAGCCGTTGTCCCTTGGGGCCACGGCTTTTTTTCCAGGATTCATTAGCGTGCAGCACTTAGCATCAAGCCGCGCGCCGATGAATGGCTCGCTCGCCAATTCCAAAAGGTTGCAAAACCAGGCGGAAATGAGTGGTCGGGTCTTCTTAATCGGTAGTTTGAACTAATCCTCACGTGAAGGAGTATGACTATGGCAATCGCCAAGAAAAAACCTGCTGCAAAGAAACCAGCTGCTAAGAAAAAAGTAGCTGCTAAGAAACCAGCTGCTAAAAAAGTCGCTAAAAAGAAGCCAGCCGCTAAAAAGCGTCCAGCCGCTAAAAAGAAGCCAGCCGCTAAAAAGCGTCCAGCTGCTAAAAAAGCTGCCGCAAAGAAGAAGCCAGCTGCTAAGAAGCGTCCAGCTGCAAAAAAGCGCGTAGCAAAAAAAAAGTAAGTAAGCCTGCTGCGAAGAAAGCGGGCTCTGCTGTAAAAAAGCCCGTGGCTAAGAAAGCTGCACCAGCGACTAGTGCGTTGAATCCTGCTGCTGCTTGGCCCTTCCCAACTGGCACACGTCCTTAATCAGACGGGTGTTATTAGAAGGGGTCTCTCACGAGACCCCTTTTTTATTGAGTATAGGCTTTGATTATTTTGAATCAAGGTTAAAAGCTAAAGCCAAATGCTGCTTTAAATTGGTCTGCGATCTCTGCTTTGCTGAGTTGATGATTTTGTGGTCCTTGATGGATAATCTTGATCGAACCCATTAGGCTGGCCAAGCGACCAGTGGTTTCCCAATCCATTTCATTCTCAAGACCAAACAAGAGTCCGCCACGAAATGCGTCGCCGCATCCAGTGGGGTCGACTACTTTTCCTGCCGGTACTGGAGGAATCGAGATACATTTGCCTTCGGTATAAATATCAGCACCTTCTGCACCCTTGGTCACGATCAGTGCTTTGACACGCTCAGCAACCTTTGGCACGCTCAAGCCAGTTCGCTGCGAAAGCATTTCGCCTTCATAGTCGTTAACAGCCAAATAGCTGGCAATATCAACTAGCTCTAAGAGCTCTGGCCCGTTAAACATTGGCAATCCTTGACCAGGATCGAAGACAAACGGAATATTGGCTTCTACTAATTGATGGCAGTGTTCCCACATTCCTTGGCGACCATCAGGCGCAACGATGCCAAATTTAGCTGCCCCTTTGGAGTTTTTGCTTCTTTCAGTGATCACTGCAGAAACTAGATTAAGGTGCGACTCGTCCATCGCGCCTGGATGGAATGCCGTGATTTGGTTATTGGCTTGATCAGTAGTGATCATTGCTTGTGCCGTAAATGCATTTTCAATTTGGCGAATATGGCTCGCATCAATATTCAGTTGCTTTAAGCGGCTCATATAGGGCGCTGCATCGCCACCAACAGTTGCCATGATGATGGGATCTCCTCCCAAAAGGCTGAGGTTGTAGGCAATATTGCCTGCACAGCCACCAAATTCTCGGCGCATGGTTGGTACTAAGAAGGCCACATTCAAGATGTGGATCTGCTCAGGGAGAATTTGATCGGCAAATTTGCCTTCAAAGTTCATGATGGTGTCGTAAGCGATAGAGCCGCAGATCAAGCTAGCCATAAATTACTTTCTGTAATGGGTAAGGTAATAAAAAATGAATAAAAGGAGATTATTCAGGATAAAGAATACGTACTCGATACCCAGCAGTAGTCGGCGGCAGGATAATCGGCAGTTCTGCTTGAATCATTTCTCCAGCAGGTGCACCAATTTTCAAAAAATCAGGATGAGATTCTTGCCAAGATAGTGGTAACCATTCATTTGGGCTGAACCGAATTGATTTCAACTCAGATTCTTCTGCATCAGTGAGAGAAATTTCTAAATTTGGCAACAAAATTGGAATTGCCAGTCGATTTTGTATTTCAATTTGTAATATTGATTGATTTAGGGCGTTTTTAAGGCCCTCTCCTGCGTTTTCTGGGGTTAGTGCGGCAGAAGTTATTTTCCATGCAGCAAAATCGCTTACAGGGCGATTAAAGCATTTCAGTGCGCTACACAATTTCTCATCAATCTGCTGCAATATCGAAAATGCACCAACTGAAAATGAATTTGATGAGCCATCTACTCTTGGCGCTAGTAAAGGTAGCAGAGAATTCCTAGATAAATGCTCGCCAAAAATGAGGAGCAAAGTCAAAAAGCAAGCTAAAAGGATTCGCTTAAGACTTTTTTTTTGACTAGGCGCTGCAAGAGCGGCTACAGCATCGGGAATGGGTTCAGTACTTTGTTTGTCTTGCTCGAGGATTCCATGTAAGCATACCCAGCCTTCACTTTCCTTCCAAATGGCAAGTTTGAGCCATTGACTATAGGTCGCAATTACCTCATCCGCTTGTCGCGCCAGCACGCCAGACAAAATGATATGTCCGCCAGCACGCATTTTATTGGCTAGAGCGGGGGCAAGCACTTGCAAGGGATTGGCCAAGATGTTGGCCATCACGATATCGTATTTCGTTTCTGCCGCTAGCTCTGGTGCGTCTTCGGTTGGTAAAACAAAGCGAATAACCGTATTGTTAATTTCTGCATTACTGCGCGCCGCAATCATGGATTGGGGATCTATGTCCGTACCAACGACTGGATTGCAACCCAGTTTTGCAGCCGCAATCGCCAAAATCCCAGATCCACAACCATAATCAAGCAAACTCTGGTTCTTTAAATTGGAGTACTCCTCAAGCCAAAGTAAGCACAGGTGTGTTGTAGGGTGGCTACCAGTTCCGAAGGCAAGTCCAGGATCTACTGCTAAACAAATTGCGTTAGGATCAGTTGGAGCTTCATGCCATGAGGGTACAACCCAGATACGTTTTCCAATTTGGATCGGTGTAAATTGGCTTTGTGTCAGTCGGACCCAATCTTGCTCTTCAACGGTTTTTTCTTGGGGCGGGGCTAATGCAAAGCCTGCTTCATTTAGAGTGGCGAGCAGTTCGGGAATGAATTCTGCTCTGTCTGAGTGATCAATCTCAGGGTTAAAAAGAGCGGTAACGGCAGATCTATCCCATGCTTGGACTTTGGGCGAAAGACCGGGCTCTCCGTAAAGAGGGTTCTCATCGTTCCCCCCTGCGGCTTCATCTTCTACAGTGACAGAGAGTGCTCCTAGTTCGAGTAAGGCATCGCCTAAGGGCTCGGCAGTTTCAGCGGCTACCGTGAATACCAGTTCACGATAAGACATGGAGTGCTCGCATGAATTTGGAGTGAATTAGGATTTACCGCGACTTGCAGCTTGCTCTTCTAAGCGATGCTCTAAGTAGTGAATGCTGGTGCCACCTTCCATGAAGTTGGGATCTAGCATCAGTTCGCGGTGAAGCGGAACATTAGTAGTAATCCCATCAATCACCATCTCAGACAAGGCAATTTGCATGCGGCGAATCGCTTGCTCGCGAGTATTGCCGTAAGAAATTAACTTACCAATCATGGAATCGTAATTTGAGGGGACTACATAGCCACTATAGGCATGAGAATCTACGCGAATACCAGGACCGCCAGGCATATGGAATGAACCAATTTTTCCTGGGCTCGGCGTGAACTTGAATGGGTCTTCTGCATTCAGACGGCATTCAATTGCATGGCCGCGGAACACAATATCTTTTTGGCGATAAGCCAATTTGAGACCAGCGGCAATTCGAATTTGTTCTTGAACGATATCTACACCAGTGATCATTTCTGTGACTGGATGTTCAACCTGAACGCGAGTATTCATCTCAATAAAGAAAAATTCACCGTTTTCATAGAGGAACTCAAAAGTTCCGGCACCACGATAGCCAATTTTTCTACAAGCTTCAGCACAACGCTCACCAATTTTGGCAATCAAGCGACGGTCAATGCCAGGAGCTGGTGCTTCTTCAATCACTTTTTGATGGCGACGTTGCATTGAGCAATCACGTTCACCTAACCAAATAGCATTGCCATGGGTATCGGCCAGAATTTGAATTTCAACATGGCGAGGTTTTTCTAAAAACTTCTCCATATAGACTTCTGGATTACCGAATGCGCGCCCAGCTTCCTCGCGAGTCATATTGACAGCATTGATTAGCGCAGCTTCAGTATGGACAACACGCATACCGCGTCCACCACCTCCACCAGCAGCCTTAATGATGACTGGGTAACCCACTTTTTTAGCGGTAGCAATAATTTCTTTTGGATCATCTGGTAACGCACCTTCAGAACCAGGTACGCAGGGTACACCGGCTTTAATCATGGCGCGCTTAGCCGAAACTTTGTCGCCCATCAAGCGAATTGAGGCAGCAGTGGGACCAATAAAGGCAAAACCAGATTTTTCAACACGCTCTGCAAAATCGGCATTTTCAGAGAGGAAGCCATATCCAGGGTGAATCGCTTCGGCATCAGTCACCTCTGCTGCAGAAATGATCGCAGGCATATTGAGATAACTTAGTGGCGAAGGCGCAGGCCCAATGCAGACCGCCTCATCAGCAAGCTTCACATACTTGGCTTCTTTATCTGCAGTGGAATACACCACCACCGTTTTAATTCCCAACTCGCGGCATGCGCGTTGGATACGGAGAGCAATTTCTCCCCGATTGGCAATCAGAATCTTATCGAACATGTAGGCTCTGAGTTAGGTAATAAAGATTGGAAAGAAAGGCAGAGAAATTAAGCAATGACAAATAAGGGCTGATCAAACTCGACGCCCTGACCATTCTCACAAAGAATTTCTTTAATGACCCCCGCTTGTTCTGATTCGATTTCGTTAAGCAATTTCATCGCTTCAATGATGCACAGTGTTTGACCAACCTTAACAGTGTCACCAACGTTGACGAAGTTAGGCGATTCTGGATTTGGGGCGCGATAGAAAGTGCCCACCATGGGTGAGCGTGCAATAAATCCGGCTTCAGCTGCAGGCGCATCTAGTACGGGTGATGCGGGAGCTGCAGCAGCAGGCGCTGCTTGCATCGTGTGTGTCTGAGCAGGATTGGTATAAACCACGTGTCCAGTAGGAACTGCAGTACCAGCATTCACAATACGAACACGGTCTTCACCTTCGTTGACCTCTAATTCGGAAATACCTGATTCAGAAACTAAGTCGATCAAGGTTTTGAGTTTTCTTAGATCCATATGAGTGAGTCCTCTCTTGAAATTCTTTAATTAGCTTATTTTTGTATGCGGGCGATCGCAGCTTGCAGGGCTAATTCGTAGCCAATAGCTCCAAGTCCACAAATCACACCGGTAGCGATATCTGATAGATAAGAGTGTTTGCGGAACTCTTCTCTTTGGTGAATGTTTGATAGATGCACCTCGGTAAACGGAATGGCTACACCAGCTAAAACGTCACGCAAGGCAACGCTGGTATGAGTAAATGCACCAGGATTAATGATGATGAAATCCACGCAATCTTGTTTAGCCTTCTGAATGCGGTCAATTAACTCGCCTTCATGATTACTTTGGTAGGTACTTAAATCGACAGACTCGGCTTTTGCGAGATCTCCGAGCTTTTGGTGGATATCTTCTAGGGTAGTTTTCCCATAAACCTCAGGCTCACGGGTTCCCAATAGATTGAGGTTGGGGCCTTGAATAACCAGAATTGATGCTTTTTTAGACATAGATCCCTATTTTTAGAGGCAGTTAGATGTCAATGGTTTAATTTGGCTTTAGGCCACTAATCTGTAAGTAGAGCAACTTGATGCATTACCTGCTAAGGATGCGAGTATACCCTCTGGGGTCTTGAAAATGCCCAAAAATGCCTTTAGGAAGCAAATTTTTTACTGCTTTTCAGGGTAAATATAAAAATGATGGGTGTAATTGCTTAATATTTAAGCAATTTTCAATAGAATTCTTAGGGTTAAAAGTCTTTAAAAATCTTTATAACTCTGAATTAATGACTTTTTTGAGCTCTTCTTCGCTTATCTTCCCTAATTTACTATAAATAGACTTACCTTTTGAATTGATGATGACTGTAAAGGGTAGGGCACCTTGGGTATTGCCCATTTGTTTGGAGAGATTGCTGCCCTCTAATCCACCAATCACAATGGGATAAGAAACTGGGGTTTTTTCAAGAAATTCGCGTATGTTGGATGGTGAATCAATACCGATACCGACAATTAACACATTTTTAGCGGCATATTCTTGGGCAATTTTGTCTAAAGCAGGCATTTCTTCTACGCATGGGGGGCACCAGGAGGCCCAAAAGTTCACAACGAGTACTTTTCCTCGCCAATTTTCAGAGTTTGCCGATTTACCATCGGGTGTTTGCCAAGGGTTGCCAAAGAAAGCTTTAATAGATGGGTCGTTCGCCAAGCCTGTTTGCGAAATCCACTGAGATGAAAAGACTCCAGCAAGGAGCGCCAGAAGACTAATTCCGCCAATCATGATCCACTGTCTTCGATTCATTACAACTCCTTCGCTAAAATTCGCTAATGCATATTCATATCTTGGGCATTTGCGGTACCTTTATGGGCGGCATTGCCGCAATCGCTCGGCAAGCCGGACATCGTGTAACGGGTTGTGATGCCAACGTGTATCCACCAATGAGCACACAGCTTGAAGCTCAAGGTATTGAGCTCATTGAGGGGTTCTCGCCAGATCAATTATTGCAGTTTGAGACCATGCCCGATTTATTTGTGATTGGCAATGTCGTTTCTCGTGGCAATCCCTTAATGGAAGCCATTCTGAATCAAGGGCTGCCCTATATCTCTGGACCTCAATGGCTAGGGGAACAAGTTTTATATGGCCGACATGTTTTAGCGGTAGCCGGCACGCATGGCAAGACGACTACATCAGCCATGCTTACTTGGATTCTGGAATTTAATGGCTACAAGCCTGGATATTTAATTGGTGGAGTGCCACTGAATTTCACAGTATCTGCACGCTTGGGTGAAAGTCAATATTTTGTAATAGAGGCCGATGAATATGACACTGCCTTTTTCGATAAGCGCAGTAAGTTTGTCCATTACAGACCACGCACTGCTTTATTAAATAACTTAGAGTTTGATCATGCAGATATTTTTGCGGATCTTGTTGCTATCGAAACTCAGTTTCATCACTTAGTACGCACAGTGCCCAGTGATGGCTTATTGGTGGTCAATGGCGAGGAACCTGCGCTAGAGCGGGTTGTCACCCGTGGTGCTTGGTCGCCGGTAGAGCGTTTTGGACAGGATGCCGCTAACCAGTGGTCATTGATTTCACAAGAGAGTGATGGCTTTATTGTGCGTCAGCTAGGTAAAGAGGTGGCCACCGTGCAATGGGCTCCTGATTCGGGTGTGATGGGCAGACACAATCAACTCAACGCACTTGCTGCAATTGCATCTGCCAATCACATTGGTATTTCACCAGCAGATTCTGCACGCGCCTTGGCGGCATTTAAAAACGTGAAGCGTCGTCTTGAAACGATTGGTGTGGCAAACGACATTACGGTGTATGACGACTTTGCGCATCATCCAACGGCGATCACCACCACGGTTGATGGTTTACGTCGTCGAGTGGGTAAGGCGTGCATCTTGGCGGTATTGGAGCCACGCTCGAATACGATGAAACTGGGTGTAATGAAGGCGCAACTACCTGATAGCTTGCAGCAGGCTGATAAGGTCTTTGCTTATGGAGCCACTAGTGGCAAGGAATCTTTGGGCTGGGATTTGGCAGAAGCCCTAGCCCCACTAAATACAAAAGAGGCTGGTAAAGCCCATGCCTTCGATGACCTTAGTGCATTAGTGAATGCAGTTGCCAAAGAAGCTAAACCAGGCGATCACATTCTAGTGATGAGTAATGGCGGCTTTGGTGGAGTGCATCAAAAAATATTAGAAGCCATATCTGTTTAATGTAACTTACCGCAACCTAATAAATAAATACTGAAAGCAAAATATGGGCAATCGATTAGAAGATAAGGTCGCCATTGTCACAGGCGCAGCAAAAGGGATTGGATTTGCAACGGCCCAGCGCTTTGCAGAAGCGGGTGCAAGAGTGATCGTTGCTGATATTAATCTTGCGGCAGTAAAGAGTGCTGCAGCCCAAATTCCTCATGCTGAGGCCTATGCAATGGATGTGACTGATCGTGCCAGCATTCAGGCGGTAGTTGATCAAGTCATCCAAAAACATGGCCGCATTGATATTTTGATTAATAACGCTGGTATTACGCAAGATGCACGTTTGATCAAGATGACTGAGGCGCAATTTGATACCGTGATTGATGTCAACCTCAAGGGCGTATTCAACTGCACCCAATTGGTAGTGCCACACATGCTGGAAGCTGGTACTGGCGCGATTGTGAATGCTTCTAGCGTAGTCGGTTTGTATGGGAACTTTGGTCAAACTAATTATTCAGCGACAAAGTTTGGTGTGATTGGCTTTACCAAGACTTGGGCTCGTGAGCTTGGTCCTAAAGGCATTCGAGTCAATGCAGTTTGTCCTGGATTTATTGCGACAGAAATGGTTAAAGCCATGCCAGAAAATATTCTGCAAGATATTGAGCGTCGCAGTTGGCTAGGTCGCTTGGGCACGCCTGAAGAAATGGCCAACGTATATCTATTCCTTGCCAGCGATGAAGCGAGTTACGTTAATGGAGTTGCATTAGAAGCTAGCGGTGGGATTTCCCTCTAAGCATGAATCTCTTATATGAAGAGGGTGGCGATATCAAAATTGCTACCGTACAGTCTGCAACAGGAACAGGCGATGCTGAATCCTGGCAGGCGACCAGTCTTTCTGGCAAGAAGATCAAACTCAAGGCGAAAGAGGTTTGGTTGCGCTTTGAAAAGCCCGAGGCACAAGCTGCGATGGATGAAGCGCTCGTTTTATCTAAGGATATTGACTTGCAATTGCTCTGGGATTGCGCGCCTGAAGAAGAGTTTGGTCTGGTAGATGTTTCTCTTGAATATTTTGGCTCGCAAGCAACGATCCCTCAGCAAGTAGCATTAGCGATTGCCTTACAAGATGCTCCAGTATTTTTCCGTCGCAAAGGGCGAGGGCGCTTTCAAAGAGCGCCCCTTGAGCAATTGCAAGCAGGCTTAGCTGCACTGGAGCGCAAGCAAAAAGAGTTAGAGCAACAATCTGTTTGGCAACAAGATTTAGTCGCAGGCATATTCCCTGACACCTTGAAGTCTTCAGCTAAGCAACTACTGTTCTCCCCAGATAAGAATTCTTCAGCTTATAAGGCCCTCATAGCCGCATGCACAGAAACAGGTGAATCCCCGGCGCAGTTGATGATTCGTTGTGCTGCAATTGAATCTCCATTAGCCTATCACCAGGGAATGTTCTTGAAAGCCCATTTTCCAAATGGCGCTGCTCATCATGTCAATATCGGAGTTGATCAAGCAGCCTATGATGCGGCGATTGCAGAACTGCCTTTGGCCGAAGTAAATGCTTTCTCGATTGATGACTCAGGAACTACTGAGATTGATGATGCGCTTTCGGTAACAGAACTTGTAGAGGGTAGTCATCGCATCGGTATTCATATTGCAGCACCAGGTTTGGCGATTAGTAAAGATGATCCATTGGACCAAGTGGCTCGCAATCGTATGTCTACCGTTTATTTTCCGGGCAACAAAATTACGATGTTGCCTGATTCGGTCATTGAGCAATTCTCCCTGGATGCGGGTGCTCCTAGACCCGCGCTATCCATCTATGTAGATCTTGATGCGGATGGAATAGTAAACCGAGATACCCTGCAAATGCGGGCAGAGATGGTGCCGATGACTGCTAATCTTCGTCTAGAAGATGTGGAGCATTTGGTGAGCGAAGAGAGTTTGTTAGATGAAGGCGTTAGCTATCCCTATCGAAAAGAGTTAGCTATCTTGTGGCGTGCCGCAAAACTCTTGCATGCTGGTCGACAAGAAAAAAGAATCCTCAATGGTCTACGTGCTGAACAGTTGGGTGTGATTGATCCCAATGCTTTGGCAAGAGATTTTCATTTTCAAATTCAAGATGTGGATGGAGTTCAACGTGTAGAAATTATTCCGCGTCAGCGTGGTTCTATTCTCGATACGATCGTTGCAGAGTGGATGATCTTTTGCAATAGCGCATCTGGTAAATTGCTAGCGGATCATGGTTTGCCGGGTTTGTTCCGAACCCAAAAGGGTTGGGGACCATTGCGTACTCGTATGCAAACTACCCCGGGGCCTCATGAAGGCTTGGGGCTTGACTACTACGCATGGTGCACCTCACCGCTACGTCGCTACTCCGATCTCGTCAATCAGTGGCAGTTAATCGCCTTAGCAAAACATGGGGTGACTGCGAAGATGATGGCACCATTTCCACCACGAGATGCGACTCTGATGGGAATCGCTGCAGACTTTGAATCTTGTTATCAAGCTTATGGCGAATTTCAAGATCGCCTAGAAAAGTATTGGTGCTTGCGTTGGATTGCGCAGGATGGAGATTCCAAAAACGTTTATGTACGTCACTTAAAAGAGGGGATGTCTAGGGTAGAACTAGTACCTCTACACTTACCTATCCCAGAGTTGGCAAGTCACCCCCGCATGACTCGTGCAGAAGTCGCGGTAGCTGATGTCGACTTGTTGCAATTGAGTGCCGCCGTGAGAGTACTAGAGATTGAAGCCAAAGCAGAGCCAGAAGTAAAGACTGTAGAAGAATTGACCGATGCATTGCCCGAGGATGCAGAAGAAGATGCCAGCCCAGATTAATCCTGTTCAGATTCCTCGCTCAGAAAAATTCAACCGAGCTGTGATCTTTTTTCAGAATACCTGGCGACGCTATCCTTTTCGACTCGCACTATGCGTATCACTCATTATTCATGCACTGTTTCTATCGTTTCGTTGGGGTATTGGTGAAATTCAAAATCGCCGACTGAATACGCCTTTGAGTGTTGTCCTCGTGAATGCCAGTAACAAGACGCCCCCAAAGCAGGTGAACAAATTGGCCCAGGCAGATCTTCAGGGCGGAGGTAAGTCTGAAAATCAAGATGCCACAGCACTACATCGAGCCAGACTGGGAGCGGAGGCACGTCTTGAGGTTTTAGAGAAACAGCAAAAACAGATGCTGGCCAAGTTAGACGAGCAGCGAGCTAAATCTGGTGGACGGAAAAGTGGGGATGAGCAAAAGATTGCCCCCCAACTGAATTCTCTAGAGGCAGAGTTGGCGAAGCAGTTGCAAGCGGATGGACGTGAGCCTCGCCGTAAGGTGCTCACCGGCGCTAATACTAGGGCAGTGACTTTTGCCCATTACTTTGATGGTATGCGCCAAAAGATTGAGGCTTACGGTAGTACATTTTTTCCGCGTGCCAATGGTCGACCGCTATACGGCAGCTTGATTATCGTTGTGAGTATCGATTCTCAAGGCCGAATTACTACCAATGCGCAAGGTAAAGATGGGGTGTCAATAGGGCGAAGCTCAGGTAATCCTGAATTGGATCGACAGGCCCTAGCCATTGTTCGTGCATCAGCCCCATTTGGCCCATTCCCTTCAGAAATGCGTAATCAAATTGATGTGCTCGATTGGATCTCCACCTTTGACTTTACTCGCGATGGGAATGATCTTCTGGAACTCAAACGTTAGTGCAGCACTCCTTATTCTTAAAATCGCAAATTCGCTTATTCTGTAGCCATCATGAGTTCAAACGCTTCCGTTGATTTGCATACCGATCCAAGTCTTCACCCGGGTCTAGATGTCTATGCGGTAGCGGGCAATCCAATAGGCCATAGTCAGTCGCCCGCCATTCACCAGCGCTTTGCAGAGCAAGCTAAACAAGCTATGCACTATGGCCGTTTACAGCCGGAGCTAGATGGTTTTGCTCAAGCTGCTAAAACATTCTTTTCTGCTGGCGGTAAGGGTATGAATGTCACCGTGCCATTTAAGTTATATGCCCAAGCTTTTGCTGATCAATTAACTAGTCGAGCCCAGTTGGCTGGTGCAGTCAATACGCTATGGATTCAGGATGGCAAGATTTATGGTGACAATACTGATGGCGCTGGCTTGGTGCGCGACCTATTGGCGCAGGGTATCGCCGTCCATGAGTCGCGTATTTTGCTTTTAGGTGCTGGTGGAGCAGCACGTGGAGTGATCGGGCCCTTATTGGAGCATTCACCTAAATGCTTAGTGATTGCTAATCGCTCAAGCATAAAGGCTGATGAATTGATCAAATTATTTGCCAACGTAGCTGCTTCAAAAGAGGTTGCCTTGGAAGCTCGCACATTAGCTCAATTAGAGAGTTCTGAAAAAACACCCTATCCATTTGACCTGGTGATTAATGCAACTGCTGCAGGACTAGCAGATGAGTCTCCTTTGAGCATTGCCGCGGTAGCAAACATCTTTACGCCAAGCTCATTTGCTTACGACATGGTCTACGGTAAAACAACGGCCTTTATGAAGCAAGCTTTACAGCGTGGGGCACGCATTAGCGATGGCCTTGGTATGTTGGTGGAGCAAGCTGCAGATGCATTCTTGTTATGGCGGGGAACCGATCTAGCAACACAAATTGATTCGCGAGCAGTGCTCGCTAAGTTGCGCAGTTGATCAAATTTACTTGCAGTTAATTTCTCACTCATGCGCTGGATTGCTTACCTAGTCAAATGTCTCTTGGCTGGTTTCATAGCCATGCAGGTATATTTTGCCGTTCAGATCGGCCTATGGATTAGTGTAGATCCCAGCAGCACAGCCTTTCAGAGAGCGGAGCGCTGGCGCTTGTGTTCCTGGCATTGGACTTGTTCCGTACAATCAAAGTGGACGCCTTACGATAAGATTTCAAACAATCTCAAACGTGCGGTTTTGGTTAGCGAAGACGACATCTTTTTTCAACACAAAGGGGTTCGTGTTGAAGACATGCAAAAAGCATGGCAAAAAAATCAACAGCAAAATCAGCAAAAACCTCAGACGGGGGCTAAATCTAAAACCGTGCTGCGTGGTGGGTCAACCATTACTCAGCAGCTTGCAAAAAATTTATTCTTATCTTCCGAGCAAAATTATTTTCGTAAAGGGCAAGAGCTCATCATTACCGGACTCTTAGAGCTTACGCTGTCTAAGCAGAGATTGTTTGAGATCTACCTTAATTCAGTAGAGTGGGGTGAAGGCATTTTTGGTATTGGGGCTGCTTCTGAGCACTATTACGCAACTACGCCAGCAGGACTAGATCTAGATCAGGCTGCGGCTCTAGCTTCCGCTTTGCCAGCACCCAAGTGTTTTGATAAAGAGCAATATTGCCGCAAGGCCAGGATCCACTTTCCAACCAGACAAGAATTTATTTTGGAGAATATGGGGCGTGTCGCTTTAGCGCCGATAGCTCAGCCCAAGAGTTCGTCTAAGACTGCTAAGTAGCCGCTCTTAACGCATCACGCGTGGACTGTGCTACGTTTCGTGCAGCCTGCGCAAAATCATTTCCAGAGCTTGCATACAGAATAGCTCTTGAAGAATTAATGATCATGCCTGTTCCAGGTTTCCCTGAAATACTGCCCGCTTTAACGGTGGCTTCAATATCTCCACCTTGGGCTCCGATGCCGGGGATGAGTAAAGGTATCTCCCCAACAATTGCTCGTACCTTTGCGATCTCTTCTGGGAAGGTTGCGCCCACAACAAGACCAATTTGACCCGAGCGATTCCATTGAGTGGCTGCAAGTTTGGCTACATGCAGATACAAAGGCTCCCCATTTGGGGAAACATTTAAGAACTGTAAATCTGAGCCACCTGGATTAGAAGTGCGACACAGGACAATGACACCTTTACCAGCATGTTTTAGATAGGGCTCAATCGTGTCAAAGCCCATATAGGGATTGACGGTGATGGCATCCGCACCATAGCGTTCAAAGGCCTCAAGAGCGTAGTGGTCTGCGGTACTGCCAATATCACCACGCTTGGAATCGAGGATGACAGGGATATGGGGGTATTTGTCTTTGAGGTGACGTACCAGTTTTTCTAGTTGGACTTCAGCGCGTTGTGAGGCAAAGTAGGCAAACTGAGGCTTAAAGGCGCTGACCAAATCTGCGGTGGCATCAGCGATATCGCGACAGAACTCAAAGATCCCCTCAGGTTTTCCTTGCAGGGATGGGGGTAAGCGCTTGGGGTCTGGGTCAAAACCAACACACAGCATGCTGCCTTGGGAAGCCCATGCAGACTGGAGTTGCTGGTGAAAGGTATTTGAGCGAGGGTTCATTGGATTTAGCTTATTTTAGTGAAACAGTCATGATCTATAGGATAAACTAGCGCACATTCCTTAGGAGTTCACCATGATCAACTTGTTCGTCCTGCAAAATGGCCGCCTCTCTCAAGAGCAAGTGGAAGATCGCAATGAATTATTGCAATACGCTAATCCTATCTGGATTGACGTAGTTGATCCAGAGGAAGAAGAGCTCGTTTGGATTAAAGAGGCTTTTGGTGTGCTTTTGCCTGAGTTAGATGACTTGGGCGACTTAGAAGCCTCTGCTCGTTATTTTGAAGCGGATGACGGTCATCTCCATATCCGCACCGATTTTTTATTGGATGAAGAAGAGACTTCTCGCAACGTGCGTGTGGCGTTTGTGCTGACTAAGCAAGTGCTGTTCTCGATTCATGATGAAGATTTACCAGTATTCCGCTTAGTCCGTTTGCGTGCGCGTTTGCGCCCCGGCTCAGTCAGCAATGCAAAAGATGTCTTGCTTGACCTCTACTCCACGGATGCCGAGTATTCAGCCGACGCTTTAGAAGAGGTTTATGAAAACCTTGAGCAAGCAGGTAAGCGAGTGCTGTCTGATAGCATTAATGATGCCGATGCTGCAGAGGTTTTAGAGACGATTGCAAAGGAAGAGGATACCAACGGACGCATTCGTCGTAACGTGATGGATACCCGCAGAGCCCTGTCTTTCTTAATGCGCAGCAAGTTACTATCGGATGAGCAACAAGAGGAAGCGCGCCAAATTTTGCGTGATATTGACTCACTTGAAAACCATACAGCATTCCTATTCGACAAGATCAACTTCTTGATGGATGCGACAGTCGGTTTTATTAATTTGAATCAATCTAAAATTATCAAGATCTTCTCGGTGGTCTCCGTCGCTTTAATGCCGCCTACTTTGCTGGCGAGTATTTGGGGTATGAACTACAAGCACATGCCTGAATTGGATGCGACTTGGGGATATCCAATGGCAATCGGTTTGATGATTATTTCAGCGATTATTCCGCTGGGCTACTTCCATAGCAAAGGCTGGATGAAGTAATTTAATTCTCGAGTAGCTTTGCCAATTCGCTCAGTACGTAATTGCAAGATTGTTCTCGAATCGCTTGGCGGTCTCCAGCAAAGTGCATCGTTTTTGCGAGCACTCTATTTTCACCAGCTTCATTTTGAATTGACCAGCCAAAGCATACTGTTCCCACAGGTTTGCCTGCTGAGCCACCGCTGGGACCTGCAATACCGGTAATTGAGATGGCGGCATTGACATCTGCATTCAGCTGAGCGCCTTTAGCCATCGCTTTAGCAACTTCCTCGCTCACTGCTCCAAAGCTTTGAATAAGCTCTGCTGGCACTCCCAAGGATTCTTCTTTGGCTTGGTTGCTGTAAGTGATGTAGCCCCGCTCAAACCATTCGCTTGAGCCCGCTAATTCAGTGAGAGTGGCGCAGACCAAGCCCCCAGTACAGGACTCTGCAACCGTCATTTTCCAATTTCTCGAGCGCAAAATTTCTGCCAAGGTTTGGACGGTATCGAGTGAATGCATATTTAAATCCAACCCATTTGAGTGCTGACTACTTGCAAGAGAGTAATCACCAAGAGTGTGAAGAAAGCTGCCGCAAGATCATCCACCATGATGCCAAACCCACGCCACAGGAGTTGCAGGAAGTGTGAAGGGGTATCGGTATTCTCGAGCGTTTTAAAGTGGCGATCAATCATGCCGATAGGACCCGGTTTAGCAGCATCGAAATATCTAAAGAGAGCGAACGCAAGGATCTGCATCCAAATACTGGTCGGTGTGATGAATAACAGCACCAACCAAAAAGCCATCATTTCATCCCAAACAATGCCGCCAAAATCTTTCTTACCTAACTCTTCACTGACATGGCCACAGATCCAACAGCCCAACAAAATACCGCCACCAGTGATCCATAGAAAATGTTCTGTGGCGAGGAAATGCTCAGCAATCAAAAAGCTTGCCCAGGCCCAGAGAGTGCCTGCAGTGCCAGGCGCTACCGGGCTTAGACCGCTTCCAAAGCCAAAGGCTAGGGTACGACTTGGGCTCTGGAACATCCACTTGAAACTGGGCTTCACAAAGGATGGATTCTGATCAGTCATTTTGCAAAGTGGTCAAAAGAGCGGAGTAGTGCAGCGGTATCCGCATCACTAAGTAACTTACCATCAGTGCCCTGGATGCAAATCTGGGTACTACTATTTTTCATGGACGTAATGCGGCCAATACATGTGAGGGGAAGTTTGAGTTCTTTGCTGATATTGAGAATCACATCACGTTTGCTACTAGGTGCAGTAAAGCAAAGTTCGTAATCATCGCCACCGCTGGCAGCAAATTGATTTTGAATTGCTTTACTTTGTTTTTGCAATGTTGCTGATGTGGGAAGTTGCTCCAAAATAATTTCTGCATCAAGCTGTGATTGTTTCAGGATGTGCTTTAGATCACCAAGCAAGCCATCCGATACATCTAAGGCGGCACTTGCCACTTCCCTCAGTGCCATACCAAGCCCAACTCTGGGTGTGGGTTGATGCATGCGATGGTCAATTGCTTTTAAGTCGCTTTCCGAGAGCGTGATTTCATGACGCAGTGCAGCAAGAGTGAGTCTTGCATCGCCAACAGTGCCTGAAACCCAAATCTCATCCTCAATCTTTGCCCCTGATCTAAGAATGGCTTTTCCAGTAGGAATGCTGCCAAATGCAGTAATCGAAATGGTGAGGGGGCCAGCAGTAGTGTCGCCACCGATGAGGGGGCAAGAAAATTGATTGGCAACCGCAAATAAGCCCTTAGAGAATGCTTCCAACCATTTTGTATCAACCTCAGGCAAGGCAATGGCCAATGTAAACCCCAGTGGCTTAGCACCCATTGCGGCAAGGTCAGAAAGATTGACTGCTAAGGCTTTGCCACCTAATTTCTCAGGGTCAGCATCGGCAAAAAAATGTCTACCCGAAACCAACATATCGCTGGTAATAGCAATTTCTTCGCCTGGCAGGGGTTTGATGAGTGCGCAATCATCCCCAATGCCCAAACTGAGGGTCGTATTTGAAGCGTTTGAGGCACTACCCGTTTTAAAAAAACGTTCAATGAGATCGAATTCGCCGATTGGGCCGGATTGAGAATGCATACCTCATTTTATGACCCTTGGCAGTGCAATGCGAGAGAGGAATAGAATTAAAGCCTTAATAAGCATTAGACAAAACGAGTAAGCGAGTTAGTTGATGAGCATAGAAAATAGTAAAGAGCAACAAATTGCAGCTTTAAGAGAAGCTGCCCTTCAGTACCACGAGTTTCCAGTTCCTGGAAAGATCGAGATTGCTCCAACTAAGCAACTGACTAATCAACGCGATTTAGCGCTTGCCTATACTCCTGGCGTCGCAGCCCCTTGCGAAGAAATTGTGAAGGACCCAGCTAATGCTTTTAAGTACACCGCCCGTGGAAATTTGGTTGGCGTGATTACAAACGGTACTGCTGTTTTAGGTTTGGGAAATATCGGACCATTGGCAAGTAAGCCAGTGATGGAAGGTAAAGCCGTTCTCTTTAAGAAATTTGCTGGCATTGATGTTTTCGATATCGAAGTCAATGAAAATGATCCAGAAAAATTAGTCGAAATTATTGCGGCACTTGAGCCTACTTTTGGTGGCATCAATTTAGAAGATATCAAAGCTCCAGATTGCTTTATTGTCGAGCGCAAGCTGCAAGCTCGTATGAAGATTCCAGTCTTTCATGATGATCAGCACGGCACTGCGATTGTAGTTGCAGCCGCAATTATCAATGGTTTGAAGGTGGTTGGAAAAGACGTTAGCAATGTGAAGTTAGTTACCTCTGGTGCTGGCGCAGCTGCATTGGCTTGCTTAGACCTGTTGGTGGACCTTGGCATTCCTCGTAAAAATATCTGGGTAACTGACCTTGCTGGTGTTGCTTACAAAGACCGTAAAGAATTAATGGATCCTGAGAAGGAGCCTTTCTGCCAAGAGACTGATTTGCGTACTCTCGATCAAGTGATTGCTGGCGCAGATATTTTCTTAGGTCTATCTGCTGGTGGTGTATTGAAGCAAGACATGGTGAAGAAGATGGCCGACAAGCCATTGATTTACGCCTTAGCAAATCCAACCCCAGAAATCTTGCCTGAAGAAGTAAAAGCAGTTCGTCCCGATGCGGTGATGGCAACGGGCCGTACTGACTATCCAAATCAAGTCAATAACGTTTTGTGCTTCCCATTTATTTTCCGTGGCGCACTCGATGTTGGCGCAACCACCATTACTCGCGGTATGGAAGTAGCGGCCGTAAAAGCCGTTGCAGAGCTTGCCCAAGCTGAGCAAAGCGAAGTAGTGGCATCGGTTTACGGAATTGAGAACCTTTCTTTTGGTCCTGAGTATTTGATTCCAAAACCATTTGATCCGCGCTTAATTACCGTCATCGCTCCCGCTGTGGCTAAGGCTGCAATGGATGACGGCGTTGCTTTACGTCCGATTAAAGATTTTGATGCGTATCGCAATCAGCTACAACAATTTGTGTATCACTCCGGTACTTTGATGAAACCGCTCTTTAGTATTGCGAAGAGAGTTCCAGCAAATCAAAAACGCATTGTCTTTGCCGAAGGTGAGGATGAGCGTGTATTGCGTGCCGTACAAATTATCATCGACGAGCACTTAGCTACCCCAATTCTGATTGGTCGCCCCGAGGTGATTGAACATCGTATTGAGAAGTTCGGCTTGCGGATGAAGACGGGCGATGATTTTGAGATTGTGAATCCAGAGCGTGATTCACGCTTTCGTGACTTCTGGCAAACCTATCTTGGTTTGACTGAGCGTAAGGGAGTGACAGAGTCATTTGCTAAATTAGAAATGCGCCGCCGTCATACTTTAATTGGCTCCATGATGATTGCTAAGGGAATGGCTGACGGCATGATTTGTGGAACGATTGGTAATGCAGCTACTCATCTGAAGTATGTTGATGAAGTAGTTGGTCGTGAGCCAGGTGCAAACGTCTATGGAGCAATGTCTGGATTAATTCTTCCAGGTCGCCAAGTGTTCTTGGTAGATACGCATATCAATCTAGATCCAACTGCCGAAGAATTGGCAGAATTGACTTTGATGGCCGCTAGCGAAATGCGTAAGTTAGGTTTAATTCCTAAAGTGGCATTACTCTCACACTCAAACTTTGGATCTAGTAATGCGCCATCTGCAATCAAAATGCGCGAAGTCTTGGCTTTAATTCAAAAGGCAGATCCCACCTTAGAGGTTGATGGTGAGATGCATGGGGATAGCGCTTTAGATGAAACCATTCGCGCTGGCACAGTCACTTCATCGCCATTAAAAGGCGATGCCAACTTATTAGTTCTGCCAAATATTGACGCCGCCAACATTTCTTACAACTTGTTAAAAACAGCTGCAGGTAATGGCATTGCTATCGGTCCTCTGTTGCTGGGGGTTGCTAAACCAATTCATATTTTGACGCCAGCAGCGACGGTTCGTAGGATTGTGAATGTGACTACTTTGGCTGTGGTTGAGGCTGCTAGTAACGCAAGAGGCATCTCCTGAGCGCTCATCATTTATGTAAGTAAGCAATTACTTACATAAATTAATCCTATATTAATCAATAACTTATATAAAAAGCACTGTATTTGGGCTTGATTTGATGACGTGTTAAGGGTAACCTACTACCCATCATGAATAATCGCTCTGAAAATACCAATCTAGCAAGCTTCGAAGAACATAGCCGCGCTGAAAGTTGGGATAGCAATGATCGACTCGAGACCGAATCGTCTGCTGCCAATATTTATGCCCAAGGCGGTTTATCTCGTTTACAAACCTATGCAGCAAATCAAGTTTCGGGGAAAAAAGTGACAGCTTCTTGGCGTGCCGCTTTGGCCGTTCGTGATGCCGGACCGCCGGCCATGTTGCGCAGTGTGCGCACTAATATCGTGCAATCTATTCGTGCTTTCCGTACACCAGATTTACAGGAAGCCGCTACAGAGCTCGGTCAACATTTCATTTATGCCAATTGCGTCAATGCAATGACTAAGGGTGAGGTTCTTGAAGCAATCGCCATTGCTTACACCTTTACCAAGCAACAAGCAAAAAACTTTGATCCTTTATTGGATGCGTTGACCACAACTACAGATAAGGCTGGTCAACAGCCCGGATTTGTAGTGGTGCTCGAAGGTTTACCTTGTACTCAAAAGTTTGATAAAGAAGCACGCGAGACTCTGTTAGATGTCTTCCGCGATGCCGTAGATTATTGGGCTGAGCGTCGCACACCATATCGGGTTTTCTACTCTTTTGCTTAATCGCTAAAAGACCGCAAACCAATGAATCGCCTCTATTTGAGGCGATTTTGCATTTCAGGATTCCAAATGCTGTGTACCGCTGTAATGGCTACAAGGCCTGCGGTTTCAGTGCGCAATACGCGCTCTCCTAAAGAAACAATTTGGTACCCCGCGGCTTGAGCTTGCGCTTCCTCTTCTGGTGAGTGACCACCCTCTGGTCCGATCATGAGAACAATATCTTGAGGTGTATTTTCTATTAAGACGGAGTACATGCTTTTGCTGGCATCGGGACTCAGTAGAAGTTTGAGTGCAGGCTTTGAACTTACTTTGAGGTAAGTTGCAAAATTTTGGATAGGCTCAATGTGCGCCAATACTGTTCTATCGCATTGCTCGCAAGCAGCTTGAATAATCCCATTCCAATGGGTTAAACGCTTTTGGGCGCGATCCTGGTCACTTGAGCGGGTCAGTTTGAGAATGGAGCGTTCACACTGTAATGGCACGATGATTTGGGCACCTGTTTCTATGGCTTTTTCAACAATCCAATCCATTTTGTCACCGCCTGCCAAGCCTTGGGCCAAAGTAATTGCATATGGGGCCTCACGGTGGGTATCAGTGCGGATATCGCTCAGTTGGGCTAAACCGCTTTTTCCACTTAAGGAAAGGAGCTCTGCCTTAGCGATTTGCCCTTTTCCATCAAATATGGGAAACGACTCGCCAACCTGAACGCGCCGAACCCGTAAATGGTGGCAAACCTCAGAGGTGAGGAGGGTGGGCTTTTGGGATTCCCATGGTCCGGGAAGATAAAATTGAGGCATTACTGAAATATAGCCAATTTATTTTCCTCGAGACCACTTTTACGATGTCAAACCTTCAAATTCGTATGGCGAATGCCATTCGCGCCTTATCCATGGATGCAGTTCAACAGGCAAACTCAGGGCACCCTGGTATGCCGATGGGAATGGCAGATATTGCTGTTGGATTATGGAATGAACATTTAAAACACAATCCGACTGATCCCCACTGGATCGATCGCGATCGTTTTGTTTTATCTAATGGTCATGGATCGATGTTGTTGTATTCACTGTTGCATCTCTCTGGATATGACTTACCCATTGAAGAGTTAAAAAATTTCCGTCAATTGCATAGTAAAACCCCAGGACATCCTGAGTATGGAATTACAGCCGGAGTAGAAACCACTACAGGTCCATTGGGTCAAGGTATTTCAAATGCGGTTGGCATGGCGCTTGCTGAAAAGTTGCTGGCTGAAGAATTTAATCGTCCCGGTCACAACATCATCGATCACTACACTTATGTATTTTTAGGTGACGGTTGCTTGATGGAGGGTATCAGCCATGAAGTTTGTTCATTGGCTGGCACATTAAAGCTAAACAAGTTGATAGCACTTTGGGATGACAACGGTATCTCGATTGACGGCAAGGTGGTTTCTTGGTTTAACGAAGATACGCCAAAACGTTTCGAAGCTTATGGCTGGAATGTCATTCCTGATGTGGATGGCCATGATGCGGAAGCAGTTTCGAAGGCGATTGCTCAGGCTAAAAAGAGTGCTAAGCCAACCCTGATCTGTTGCAAGACAGCGATCGGTAAGGGTTCTCCTAATATGGCTGGTAGCGATAAGGTACATGGTTCGCCACTAGGTGCTGCTGAAATTGCTGAGACTCGTGTGGCCTTGAATTGGCCCTATCCACCATTTGAAATTCCAAAAGATATTTATGCTGCTTGGGATTTTAAAAAGCGTGGCCAAACTGCTGAACACGAATGGAATAAAGAATTCCAAAAATACAAAATCCAATTTCCAGAACTTGCTTCTGAATTACAGCGCCGTATGCAAGGTGATTTATCAAAAGACTTTTCAGCCACACTCAATGCGTATTTAAAAACTTGCCAATCTAAAGCAGAAACGATTGCTACTCGTAAAGCGAGTCAAAATGCGATTGAAGCTTTAGCACCCGTTTTACCAGAATTCATGGGCGGTTCCGCAGACTTAACCGGTTCAAACTTAACTAATTGGTCGGCATGCAAACCTGTACGCGGCGATCAATGGGGTAATCACATTAACTATGGTGTGCGTGAGTTTGGTATGAGCGCCATCATGAACGGGATTGTCTTGCATGGTGGTTATATTCCATTCGGAGGCACCTTTTTAACCTTCTCCGATTACAGTCGTAATGCTATTCGTATGGCTGCTTTGATGAAGTTACGTAGCATCTTTGTTTTCACCCATGACTCAATTGGTCTAGGAGAAGATGGCCCAACCCATCAATCTGTGGAGCACGTTGCTAGCCTACGTCTGATTCCTAACCTGATGGTTTGGCGTCCTTGTGACACTACCGAGAGCGCTGTTGCTTGGGGCGCGGCGGTTGAACGTCAGAATGGTCCGAGCGCTTTGATCTTTAGTCGTCAAAACTGCCCATTTGTTGCTCGTAACAGCCAGCAGATTAAAGACATTGCACGTGGTGGCTATGTATTACGTGATCCTCAATCAGGAAAGATCGATGCAGTCATTATTGCTACTGGTTCTGAAATTGCACTTGCATTGCAAACAGCCGAACATTTAGAAAAAGAGAGTGCTGGAAAAATCGGTATTCGAGTGGTTTCGATGCCTTCGACCACGGTATTTGATCAGCAAGATGCCACCTATAAATCTAAAGTATTGCCGGCCAATATCCCACGCATCGCTGTTGAGGCAGGCGTAACGGATTTCTGGTGGAAGTATGGTTGCGCAGCCGTGCATGGTGTCGATACCTTTGGTGAGTCAGCACCCGCCGCTCAGCTGTATGAATATTTTGGTTTAACGGTCGATCAAATTGCAAAGACTGTTAAGCAATGCATCTCGAAAAAATCAAATAAATAAAATAAATAAAAGTTAGCGCAATAAATTTAATATTAGTAAGGGGAAATAAATGACAATTCGTGTCGCAATTAATGGTTACGGGCGTATTGGCCGTATGGTACTCCGCGCCTTGTATGAAGATCAGGTAAACGGCAAGCCACGTCGTGATATCAAGATCGTTGCGATTAATGCGATGGGTGATATTGCAATCAACGCCCACCTCACTCAATATGACTCTGCCCACGGCCGTTTCCCTGCCGAGGTATCTGTAGATGGCGATTGCATGGTAGTGAATGGTGATCGTATCAAGATGTTCTGTACACGCAATCCTGCTGAAACCCCATGGGGTGAGTTAGGTGTGGATTTAGTTTTAGAGTGCACTGGTAAGTTCACCTCTAAAGAAAAGGCGATGATTCATATTCAACAGGGTGCTAAGAAAGTATTGATTTCTGCGCCTGGCGAAAAAGATGTCGATGCCACCATTGTGTACGGTGTGAACCAAAATGTATTAAAGCCAAGTGACGTGGTTGTTTCTAATGCAAGTTGTACTACCAACTGTTTGGCGCCATTAGTTAAGCCATTGTTAGAAAAAATTGGTATTGAGTCTGGCTTGATGACAACGATTCATGCATTTACGAATGATCAGGTGTTGACCGATGTGTATCACAAGGATATGCGTCGTGCGCGCTCTGCTGTGAGCAGCATGATTCCAACGAAGACTGGTGCAGCAAAAGCAGTCGGCTTAGTTTTGCCCGCTTTAGCAGGTCGCTTTGATGGTTTTGCGATGCGGGTGCCAGTGATCAATGTCTCAGTGGTTGACCTGACGTTTGCAGCAAGTCGTGCAACGAGCATTGATGAAGTGAATTCTATTTTGAAGGCTGCTAGCGAGGGCGAGCTCAAAGGTATCTTGGGCTTTAATACTTTGCCTTTGGTTTCAATCGACTTTAACCATGATCCACGCCCAAGTATTTATGACGCCTCTCAAACCCGTGTTTCTGCTGATGGCAAGCTAGTCAAAGTTTTGGCTTGGTACGACAACGAATGGGGTTATTCAGTACAAATGCTCAATGCGGCTGAAGCATTAATGGCTGTAAAGTGATTAAAAGTCATTAAATGTAGTTAAAAGAGCTTAAAAAACAAAAAAGACCTCAAATTGAGGTTTTTTTTCATATCTGCAGTCCTGAGAATCAACTCAAAACCTCAGAAAAGTGCTTATTTTTGCTTATTTCGGCAGTTTTTCTTCTGGCAATGCCCGTACATTGCTAAAGAGTGCTCTTGAAGCTTAAAACCGAGGTTCTTGGCAATATCCCGTTGCCGCTTTTCAATGGCCTCATCCACAAACTCTTCTACATGCCCGCAGTCTAGGCAAACCAAGTGGTCATGGTGGTTACCTTCATTAAGTTCGTAGATGGCCCTGCTATCACCCTTGCTAGACTCAAAATGGCTGCGGAGCAAAAGCCCTGCCTGCTCAAACTGGGTAAGCACTCGATATACCGTGGCTAAACCGATTTCCTGATCTTCTTTAGTGAGGGCCATAAAGATGTCCTCAGCACTAAAGTGGGTGCCGCCATTTTGATGAAAAAAATCGAGAATTTTCATGCGTGGGCCAGTGGCTTTGAGGCCAATATCACGCAAATTTTCAGGAGTAGGGTTTTGGTTCGTATTCATGGCTTTGGGAGCTAAAATCAATGTCTTAATGATACGGCCAGCCATGCAAAATTGCCTTGAACTTTTTAGTCGTTTTTTTAACCCGTTTCTGAAGAGGTATTTTGCCTCTTCAAGAGGGGGTGTATTGGCTCTTGCTTTGTTTGGCTTGCTAGGTATTGCGGGGTGTACTACCGCGGTAGATGAAACCCAGCGCGCCTGGATGAACAAAATTTTTAGACCTTATGTTCCTGACATTGTTCAAGGTAACTTTATCTCCAGTGAGCAATATGCCAAATTGCAGTTAGGTATGACGCGTGAGCAGGTGCGTCAAATTTTAGGCACTCCATTATTAGCAAGTTACTTCCATGCCAATCGCTGGGATTATGTTTTTGAATTTAAACGCTCAGGTCAGCGTGTTGGCAAAGAGCGGCATGTCACCGTATTTTTTGATGGCGATAAAGTGGTGAAGTTTGAAGGTGATGCTTTGCCAACAGATGTGGAGTTGGTGGCTGAGATTGATAACTACGCTAAGACGAAGCGTTCGTTTTGGGATGTGATGACGGGTTCAAATAAACCGCCAGTAACACCGCCTTTGCAACAACCAGAATTATTGGTGCCAAGTCCAACCGATAACTTGCCTAAGGGGGCTGCTATACCACCGGTCCCTGCTGCAAGTACAGGATCTTTCTGGGACTATTTTACTTTTTCAAAGTCGTCAGATGGCAAAGTATCCCAGCCAGAAACTTTAGGCCCTGGCGCAATGAATACTCCGCCAGCGGCTGAGAAAAAGCAGTAGAAATGATTGATACATTGATGCCAGATAAATAATCCTGGACGTCTCTAGAAACTTTTAATAAGAAGCGAAGAAACACATGATGAAGATTGCAATTGCTGGAGCAACCGGTCGTATGGGCAAGATGTTGATTGAGACTGTTCTTAATGCATCTGATGCGCAACTTGAAGGTGCTCTTGAGCATTCAGATTGCCCTCAATTGGGAGAAGATGCGGGCGCTTTCCTGGGTAAAAAGACGGGTGTGCTCATTTCTGCTGATGTGTCTAAGGTATTAGCGAACGCTGATTTTCTGATTGATTTCACAAGGCCAGAGGGCACTATGGCGCACTTGGCTGTGGCAGAAAAAACGGGCACCAAGATGATTATTGGTACAACGGGATTGAGTGCGGATCAAATTGCAAATCTTAAAAAAGCTTCTGCAAAGTTAGCTATTGTGTTTGCGCCCAATATGAGTGTTGGTGTGAATGCCACATTCAAGTTACTGGAGATCGCAGCTAAGATGCTTAATCAAGGTTACGACATTGAAATCATCGAAGCCCATCATCGTCACAAAGTAGATGCGCCTTCCGGCACTGCTTTGAAGATGGGCGAGGTTATTGCAGATGCACTTGGTGAAAAGCTAGATGATCTGGCTGTGTATGCACGCGAAGGCCATACTGGCGAGCGCAAAGAGGGGTCAATTGGCTTTGCAACGATTCGTGGTGGCGATATTGTGGGAGACCATACTGTGCTGTTCGCTGGCGATGGCGAACGTATTGAGATTAGCCACAAGTCTTCAAGCCGTCAGTCTTATGCCCAAGGATCTTTGCGGGCCGCGCGTTTCTTGCAGAACCAAACTTCAGGTCTTTATGACATGCAAGACGTGCTTGGCTTACGCAAATAACTACATTAATAAAAAACCAAAAAATAAGACAGAAAAGAGTTGTTTTGAATGAGTAAGGATTACGACTACCGCAGCATTGAAGCAGCAGCACAAGCTGATTGGGAAAGTGCGCAAGTCTACCAAGTAACAGAAAATACTCTCGGTATAGACGGCAAGAAGAAGCCGAAGTATTACGCTTGCTCCATGTTGCCTTATCCATCCGGCAAGTTACATATGGGTCATGTGCGCAACTACACCATTAATGATGTGATGGCGCGTCAACTCCGCATGCAAGGCTATAACGTCTTGATGCCGATGGGCTGGGATGCTTTTGGTATGCCTGCAGAAAATGCAGCCATCCAGAATAAAGTGCCGCCAGCGAAGTGGACCTACGACAACATTGCCTATATGAAAAAGCAAATGGCGGCGATGGGCTTAGCAATTGATTGGTCTCGTGAGGTTGCCACTTGTAGTCCTGATTATTACCGCTGGAATCAATGGCTCTTTTTGAAGATGCTGGAAAAAGGGATTGCGTATCGCAAGACTCAAGTAGTCAACTGGGATCCGATCGATCAAACTGTTCTAGCAAACGAGCAAGTGATTGATGGTCGTGGTTGGCGTTCAGGCGCCTTAGTTGAAAAGCGTGAGATTCCAGGCTACTACTTCAATATCACTGCTTACGCAGAGCAATTGCTGACTGGCTTAGATGGTTTGGGTTGGCCTGAGCGTGTCAAAACCATGCAGCAGAATTGGATTGGTAAAAGTCGTGGCGTGCGCTTTGCTTTTAAGCATGAGGTCGCAGATGATCATGGCAACTTTATTCAGGATGGCTTGCTATACGTGTTTACTACCCGGGCTGACACCATTATGGGCGTTACTTTCTGCGCCGTGGCAGCTGAGCATCCGTTAGCCACTAAAGCTGCCGCTAATAATCCTGCCTTAGCCGCATTTATTGAGAAGTGCAAAACCGGTAGCGTGATTGAAGCTGACCTAGCTACTCAAGAAAAAGAGGGTATGTTTACCGGTTTATATGTCACGCATCCATTGACGAATGAGCCAGTGCCTGTTTGGGTAGGTAACTATGTCTTGATGTCTTATGGTGATGGCGCCGTGATGGGTGTCCCAGCACATGATGAGCGTGATTTTGCTTTTGCCCTCAAATATGACTTGCCAATCAAACAAGTGATCGCCCTCAAAGGGGAATCACCCATGTTTAATGCAACGCGTTGGGAAGATTGGTATGCCCAAAAAGAAGATGTGATTTGCTTTAACAGCGACAAATATGACGGACTCTCACATGAAGAAGCAGTCAGTGCCGTTGCCAAAGATTTAGAGAAGATGGGTATTGGAGAGATCAAGACTACCTATCGATTGCGTGATTGGGGTATTTCACGTCAGCGTTATTGGGGCACTCCCATTCCGATTATTCATTGTGGTGATGAGAGTCACCCTGGTTGTGGAGCAGTACCTGTTCCAGAGGCTGATTTGCCAGTGGTGTTGCCAGAAGATTGTGTGCCCGATGGCAGTGGTAATCCTTTAAATAAGCGTGCAGACTTTTTGAATGTGAAATGTCCCAAGTGTGGCAAGCCTGCAAGACGTGAGACTGACACGATGGATACCTTTGTAGATTCGTCCTGGTATTTCATGCGCTATACCGGTCCTGACGCGAAGACGATGGTGGATGGGCGCAATGAATACTGGATGCCAATGGATCAATATATTGGCGGTATCGAGCATGCGATCCTGCATTTACTGTATGCGCGCTTTTGGACCAAGGTCATGCGTGATCTGAACTTGATCACTTTTGATGAGCCTTTCCAAAATCTGTTGACGCAAGGCATGGTACTCAATGAGACCTATTACTCAGAAGAGGCTTCTGGTAAAAAGACTTGGCTTAATCCCTTGGACGTAGAGTTAGAGCTCGATGAAAAAGGTCGTCCTCAAGGCGCGAAGCTAAAGGGCGATACCTCAGGCACACCGGTCATGATTGGTGGCGTTGAGAAGATGTCTAAGAGCAAGAACAATGGCGTTGATCCGCAGGCTTTGATTGATCAATACGGTGCAGATACTGCACGCTTGTTTGTGATGTTTGCGGCACCACCAGAGCAACAGTTGGAGTGGTCGGGTGCTGGGGTTGAGGGCGCTTCCCGTTTCTTACGACGTGTTTGGATGTATTCAAGTAGTCAAGCTAACTGGATTCGTGATGCGCAGGATGCTATACCGAGCAATCTTAATGATGCTGAGAAAGAATTACGTCGCGAAGTCCATTCGATTTTGAAGCAGGCGAATTTTGACTACCAGCGTCGCCAGTACAACACAGTGGTATCTGCCGCCATGAAGATGCTCAATGTGCTTGAACCCATTAAATTGGATCAAGCTGCCGCTATTAGTGCACCTGTTTTACGTGAGTGCCTTAGCATCTTATTGCGAATGCTTTACCCAGTGGTGCCACATTTAACGCATGTACTCTGGAAAGATATGGCTTATGTCAAGACCTTTGGCCCCCTTTTGGATGCCTCATGGCCTGCTGTAGATGAATCTGCCCTAGTTCAAAGTGAGATTATTTTGATGCTCCAAATTAATGGTAAGTTGCGAGGTGATATCAGGGTGCCAGCAGAGGCTACCAAAGAGCAAATTGAATCTTTGGCTTTACAAACTGATCCAGCGGTTAAAGCGCTGAACGGCGGAGCTCCTAAAAAGGTGATCGTCGTGCCTGGCCGTTTAGTAAATATCGTTGCATAGCTGTATAGAGGCTAATGAGAGAAACTAAGGATATGAGCACAAATCGACTGCGACGTGCAATGCTTGGATTAATCGTCAGTGCGCCAATCGGGGGCTTGCTGGCTTGTGGCTATCGCTTACGCGGCATGGTGGACTTACCATTTCAGGCAATTGCCATTACTGGCAATCCATCGCCACCCTTACGTGCCGATATTCAAACCTCTATTTTGACGGGTACAGACGTCAAGGTTGCGATTAATCCAAAAGATGCCGACTTAATTTTAGAGATTACGAACGACATTAGTGGTCGCGAGATATTGGCTTACAACTCTGCTGGTCAAGTTTCTGCATATCGCTTAAATATTCGAGTGGGCTTTAGAGCTTACGATCTTGCTGGCGCAGAGATTATTCCTGATAGCGAAATCTATATGACGCGTGATATGGACTTCTCAAATACGACTGTGTTGGCGACCGATGTTCAGCAGCAACAATTCTTATCCTTAATGCGTAAAGACTTGGCAGTGCAGATCTTGCGCCGTGTTTCTGCGGCTGCAAAAGCCCCACGCAGTAGAACTTTCTAAGGGTATGTAAAGCTCGCATGGTCAAAGTTGACGCCTTGCAAGTGCACCTTAAATCCCTAGGTTCAGGGGGTGCGATGCTCCCTCTCTATATTTTTAGTGGCGACGAACCACTGCTGATGATGGAAGCAATGGATCAATTACGTCTAGCCGCTAAAAAACTGAGCTTTACCGAGCGTGAGGTGATGCTGCAGGAGCGAGGGTTTGATTGGAGTGCACTCATGAGCGCCGGTCAAACGATGTCTTTGTTTGGAGATAAGCGTTTGGTGGAGCTACGCATTCCTACTGGTAAGCCGGGGCGTGATGGTGCTGATGCTTTAAAACAATTTGCCGCGCAAATAGAGTCACAGCCAAATTCTCCAGATGGCCCGGACACAGTGGTATGTATTGTCCTGCCTAGATTAGATGGCAAGACGAAGACTTCGGCTTGGTTTAGCGCTTTAGGTGATGCTGGGATGGCTATTCAGATTGACTCTTTAGATCGCAGTCACTTGCCAAGATGGATTGCAGGTCGACTGAAGATGCAAAATCAAGAAGTGGAGAGTGGTACTGAAGGTCAACGTGCTCTGGAGTTTATTGCCGACCAGGTTGAGGGTAATCTTATTGCTGCTCACCAAGAGATTCTGAAGCTAGGACTCCTATATCCCACAGGCGTCTTAACTGAAGAGCAAATTCGGTCTGCCATTCTAAAAGTAGCTCGCTATAACGTTTTTGAGTTAACTGAGGCAATGCTTGCGGGTGATTTACCGAGGCTAAATCGCATGCTAGATGGTCTAAAAGGCGAGGGCGAGCCCTTAGTATTGATTCTGTGGAGCGTGACCGAAGAGCTTAGGCTACTATCTAAATTGAAGGTAGCTAGTGATGCTGGAGAGTCTGTGCAACAGCTGATGCGGGCAAATCGGATCTGGGGTAACAAAGAGCGTTTATATCCAGCTGCGCTCAGAAGAGTTCAGCCGCTGAAATTGCGCAGGGCAATGCAGGTTGCTGCAGGCCTAGATCGTCAGGTTAAAGGTCTTTCTGCAGCTGAATTGCCTGCAGATCCTTGGGATGGATTGCGTTTGGTTGGAAACTTATTGCGGTAATTTAAAGAACAAAGTCAATGAGTAAAGAGATTCAAGAAATGATGCAGGACATTGGAAAGCGAGCACGCAGTGCGTCGCGTGCCATGGCTCGTGCATCGAGTGAGCAGAAGAACCAAGCTTTATTGCATATCGCAAACTTAGTTCGTCAAAAGACAAGTGAAATTCAAAAAGTAAATCAGATTGATGTTGAGCGTTCTCAGAAAAATGGTCAAGATACTGCTTTTATCGATCGCTTAACAATGACTCCTAGGACCATCGAGACAATGGCTTTAGGTTTAGAGCAAATTGTTTCCTTAGAAGACCCAATCGGAAAAATGACTGCCTTGAAAAAGCAGGCCTCTGGTATCGAGCTTGCTCAGATGCGCGTACCACTTGGTGTCATTGGCATCATTTATGAGTCACGTCCAAATGTGACGATTGACGCGGCAGCACTGTGTTTAAAGTCTGGCAATGCAGTGATATTGCGTGGAGGATCTGAGGCAATTGATTCCAACACCGTGTTGGCCCAAATCATTCAAGAAGGTCTTGCTGCTGCGGGCCTGCCTAAAGATGCTGTCCAAGTGGTTACGACCACGGATCGTAGCGCTGTTGGTGAAATGATCACGATGACCCAATATATTGATGTCATTGTTCCTCGTGGCGGCAAGAGTCTGATTGCTCGCCTGATGGCAGAAGCACGTGTCCCAATGATTAAGCACTTAGATGGTATTTGTCATATCTATATTGATGCTGATGCTGATCTCGCGATGGCAGTCAGAGTTTGCGATAACGCCAAGACACAGCGCTATGCACCTTGCAATGCGATGGAGACGCTTTTAGTAAATAAGGCTATTGCCCCCGAGGTCTTGCCTGAGCTTTGCAAAATTTATCAAGATAAAGGTGTTGAGTTGCGCGTGGATACTTTGACGCGCTCAACTCTAGAGGCTAGTGGCTTTAAAAACTTAGTGGATGCTACAGAAGAAGATTGGCACACAGAGTATCTCGCTCCTATTTTGTCGATTAAGACCGTGGCCGATATCGATGAGGCCATGAATCATATCGAGCGCTATGGTAGTAAACATACCGACGCGATCATCACGAATAATAAGATGCAAGCCGATCGTTTTTTGCGTGAAGTCGATAGTGCTAGCGTGATGGTGAATGCTAGTACCCGTTTTGCCGATGGCTTTGAGTATGGCTTAGGCGCTGAAATTGGTATTTCGAATGACAAGCTCCATGCCCGCGGCCCTGTTGGCTTGGATGGTTTGACATCTCTTAAATATGTCGTCATGGGTCATGGCGAAATTCGTACTTAACTTCACCATATCTAATACACCATGACGAATGCTTACCTCTGGATAAAAACCTTACACATTGTGCTGATCACTTCATGGTTCGCAGGCTTGTTTTATCTCCCAAGAATTTATGTGAACTTGGCTAATGAAAAAAATCCCGAGACTTATGAGCGTCTCTTGGGAATGGCTAATCGCCTCTTTCGCTTTATGACCATATTGGCAGTGCCAGCAGTATTACTAGGCTTAACACTTTGGCTTGTTTTTGAAGTTGGTGCTGGCGATATATGGATGCACGCTAAATTATTTTTTGTAATCCTGGTGATTGGTTATCACCATGTCTGCCTCAGCTTATTAAAGAAGTTTCGTGCTGGTCTAAATACCAAGTCTGGAGTGTGGTATCGCTGGTTTAATGAAGTCCCAGTCATCTTGCTATTGGTAATTGTGGCTTTAGTCATTTTTAAACCATAAGTTCAAAAACTATTCCAAATTTCTTTTTCTACTCTTTTTTCTATTTAAGACTGTTAGCCCCATGAGATTTTTTGTTGTTTGCCCAGGCGGTTTAGAAGTACCGCTTGCACAGGAGCTTTCAGAAATTTCCCAGCGCCCAGATTCCAAAGCATTGGGTGCATGGGTGATTGATCCAACCCCGACCAGTCCTACCGGCGGGATTGGTCTTGCGGGTCCGCTTACTGCGGCAATGGCATTGAATCTTCATTCCAGAATTGCCAGTCGTGTTTTACTACAGATGGCGCAAGCGCCCTATCGACAAGAAGATGACTTGTATAAGTTAGCCAGTGGTTTGGCTTGGGAAGATTGGTTTACCAGTAAGCAAACTTTACGGGTAGATGTAACAGCGCATCGTTCGCCATTAAAAAGTTTAAATTTTGCGACTCTCAAAATTAAAGATGCGATTGTGGACCGCTTGCGCGATGTCACAGGTGACCGACCAAGTATTGATACGGCCTTTCCGGATATTCGGGTGCAGGCACATTTAACGGCAACTCAAGTCACCATTTATTTAGACACCTCGGGTGAGGCACTTTTTAAACGAGGTTGGCGAGATGAAAAGGGCGATGCTCCTTTAAAAGAAAATCTGGCCGCAGGGATCTTATCTATTACAGGCTGGAAGCCTGGGCAGACTTTATTTGATCCGATGTGCGGCAGTGGCACTTTCTTGATTGAGGCTGCGCAAATTGCCTTGGCCATTCCTCCAGGCGGGATTCGTGCGGGGATGTATGGTGATGATGCTAAGCCCAGTAGGCTTGCGTATCGCCCATTAGTGAGCTCAGCACATGGTTTTGGTTTTCAAAGGCTAAAGCCGTTTAACGAAGCAGCTGAACAAAAGCGCTGGATTACTTTAAAAGACTCATCTCTAAACGAGATATTGGAGAGGCGTAAGCAACACCCTCATGCTGAATCTCTTGGTATTAGTGGTAGCGATATTAATGAGAAGTTAGTTTCTATGTTTCGGGGAAATTGGCAAAGAGCTCAGTTACCAGATCAACCCGTTGTCCGTCAAATCGATGCGATGGCAAGTAAGCCACCAACCAATACCAAAGGAGGCGTCATGCTATTGAACCCTCCTTATGGAGAGCGTTTGGCAATTAAAGGGGGCAGAGGTCAGGAAAAAGATGGGCGCGATGCTAGTTATGAAACTGCAGAACCTGAAAATCGTTTTGAACTCAATCTAGAAACGGGGCGTCAGAGTGCTAAACGCTCAAGCCGTGAGTCTCTCAAGAAACTTCAGGCTCAGGAGGAGCAAGATCCTAAGTTTGTAGAGTTTTTACGGCAGTTTGGGCAGCACCTTAAGGATACGTTTGGCGGCTGGAATGTCTTTGTATTGACGGCGGATATGGCTTTGCCTGGGCAGTTGCGCATTAAAGAGTCAAAACGAACACCTTTATTTAATGGTCCTCTAGAATGTCGGTTATTCAAGTTTGAGATGCATGCAAAGCGTCCAGCGACTAAAAATGTAGACGATGATTTAGAAGATTGATGCGCTTTAAAATAGAAGCTATTCCTCTAAATGCGTGACTACTGCGGAGACTAGGTAAATGGAATTTAAAACGTATATGTGCCTAATTTGTGGATGGGTCTATGACGAGGCTGCTGGTTTGCCTGATGAAGGGATTGCGCCAGGAACACTCTGGAAAGATGTACCAATGAATTGGACTTGCCCAGAGTGTGGAGCACGCAAAGACGATTTTGAAATGATGGCAATTTAATTGGCTGATAACAGCTAAAAATAGATAAAAGCGATTGAGATAAACATGAGTCAAAACGACGTTTTATTTGAACGGGCACAGAAGACAATTCCAGGTGGAGTGAACTCGCCAGTTCGGGCATTCCGTCAGGTTGGGGGTACTCCACGATTTGTAACCAAAGCCAAAGGCCCCTATTTTTGGGATGCTGACAATAAGCGTTATATCGATTTAATTATGTCTTGGGGTCCCATGATTGTCGGTCATGCGAATCCAGAAGTGGTTGAGGCTGTTCAAAAAGCTGCTGAAACGAGTTTTAGTTACGGCGCCCCAACCGAAGGCGAAATTGAATTAGCAGAGCGTATTTGCGCTGTGATGCCAAGTGTTGAGCAAGTACGTATGGTCTCTAGCGGCACTGAAGCAACGATGAGCGCCTTACGTCTCGCTCGTGGCTACACAGGTCGTGATCTCATCATTAAGTTTGAAGGTTGCTACCACGGACATGCGGATAGCTTATTAGTGAAGGCTGGCTCAGGCCTGTTGACCTTTGCAGACTCAACCCAGAATGCGCCATCTTCTGGTGGTGTACCTCAAGATTTAGTCAAGCACACATTGGTTTTGCCATACAACGATGTTGAAGCGATCGAGGCGGTATTTAAAAAGCAGGGCGATCAAATTGCTGCAGTCATCATCGAGCCGATTGCTGGCAATATGAATTTGATTCAGCCTTCAAAAGCATTTTTGACTGCGATTCGTAATCTCACGAGCAAGCATGGTAGCGTTTTAATTTATGACGAAGTCATGACCGGCTTTAGAGTGGCTCTTGGAGGTGCTCAGTCACTGCAAGGTATTGTTCCCGACTTAACTTGTCTTGGAAAAGTCATGGGTGGTGGTATGCCAATGGCAGCCTTTGGCGGAAAAAAAGAAATCATGTCTAAGTTAGCACCTTTAGGTAGTGTGTACCAGGCTGGCACTTTGTCTGGTAATCCAGTTGCTGTGGCCGCTGGCTTAAAGACTCTGGAGATTATTTCGAGAGAAGGTTTCTATGAGTGCCTGACTGGTCAAACTCAAAAACTCATGGCTGGTTTAAAACAAGCCGCCGACAAAGCAGGCATTCCATTTGCGGTTGATAAAGTTGGCGGTATGTTTGGCTTCTATTTTGCCAATGCCGTTCCAAGCTCTTATGAGGCTGTCACGAAAACTGATATTGAAGCTTTTAAGAAGTTTTTTCACTTGATGTTAGATGAAGGTGTTTATCTAGCACCGTCAGCATACGAAGCAGGCTTTACATCCATTGCGCATGACAATGATGTACTTGATGCGATTATTACTGCTGCTGAAAAATCATTCCAAAAACTGAAATAAAGCAGTTGCTTTAATTACATTCGCAAGGGATGGTCATAGCCATCCACTTGAATAATCTCAGACTTCTTCATATCTTTATTGTTGTCTGAGATTTGCATGGCGGTGAGTTTTCCTCCCCACACGCAGCCAGTATCTAGTCCTACAACGTTGTGCTGACGCAGTAAGCCCAGAGTGGACCAATGGCCGAAGTAAATCAAGGTATCTCGGGTTTTTCTTTTGGGAACTTTGAACCAGGGGATATAGCCTTTTGGACCATTCTCTAGACCTTCTTTGCTTTCAAACTCCATTTGTCCGCCTGGGGTACAAAAGCGCATTCTGGTCAATGCATTGGTAATGACTCGTAAGCGCTCGTAGCCTTTTAGGGAGTTACTCCATTTATTGGGCGTATTGCCATACATATTTCCCAGAAATTCTTTATAGGATTTGCTACGTAAAGCCTTCTCCACTTCTTGCGCACATTCGATCGCTTGCTGTAAATCCCATTGTGGGAGAACACCAGCATGCACGGCCAGTAGTTTTCCATTGCTGAGCGCCATAGGGCGCTTGCGTACCCAATTAATAAGCTCTCTGCGATCTGATGCTTTGAGAATTGCTTCCACCGTATCAAGGCTTTTGGTTTTACGAATTCCAGCATCAATTGCCAGAAGGTGAAGATCGTGATTGCCCAAAATGCATTCAGCTCGACCGGATTCTTGAAGTTTTTTGAGTTGACGCAACGCGCTAAGTGAGTTGGGACCGCGATTGACTAAGTCACCCAAAAAAATCATTTTCGACTGTTTGGGAAGCTTCTTAACGAGGGCTTTGAGTGATGGTGCACATCCTTGAACGTCACCAACAGCATAGATCTTGCTCATACCCTATCTTAAAGCGGATTGATAAGTTATTAGTAGACTTAGCCGACTTTTTTAACAACGCTATAACGTACCAAGGTCTTCTTGCGTGCCTCGTCGTGATCGACTACAGGTAGCGGATAGTCTCGCCCCAGTACGATGCCTGCAGTCTCAAGCTCAATATGACCTGCTTTCCATGGTGCATGAATCGATTTCTTAGAAAGTTTTTCCAATTGCGGCAAGTAACGGCGTATAAATTTTCCTTCTGGGTCAAATTTTTCTGATTGAGTAATGGGATTAAAAATCCGGAAATAGGGTTGGGCATCGCAACCTGAAGAAGACGCCCATTGCCAGCCGCCATTATTGGATGAGAGCTCAAAGTCATTGAGATGTGCCGCAAAATAGGCTTCACCCCAACGCCAATCAATTCCTAAGTCTTTCGTTAGAAAGCTCGCGACTACCATGCGCAGGCGATTGTGCATATAACCAGTTTGATTGAGTTGATGCATTGCTGCGTCAACTAATGGATAACCAGTTTTACCTTCGCACCAGGCTTTAAATAATTTTTTAGCATGAGTCCCTTCTTCCCAGGCAATATTGTCATAGTCTGGTTTGAATGAAGCACCATCCGCTAAGCGTGGATGATTGGCCAGAATCATGAAATAAAAATCCCGCCAAATGAGCTCACTCAGCCAAATGGTAGCGCCCATGCTGCCTGCCAACATTCTGCGATGGGCCTCGCGTACTAGGTCCCGAATCGAGAGCATGCCAAAGCGTAAATGGGTAGAGAGGTAGCTCACGCCCTTGATGGCTGGAAAATCTCTCCCCATTTGGTACTGATCAATTCGCGAGAGAAAGTCTTCCAAGAATGCCTGTCCGCCTTCAGATCCGGGTGGAAGATAAGCTTTAATGCCGGTAGGACAAAAGCCCATAGATTCTAGCGAGGGGAATGGCAAGTCTAATTTTTTAGGAATAGCAGCAATTTGCCCTGGCTTAGGGCTGCATTCATAAGATGCGAGATCTTTTTCTTGAAGCGTTTTTAGCCAATTGTTTTTATAGGGTGTAAAGATAGAAAAAACAGTATTTGAATTAGTGAGAATTTCTTTTTTCTCAAAAATGACTTGGTCTTTAAAGCTGGCAAACTGAATATTTATTTTTTGTAACGAAGTCTTGATAATGTCATCTCGAGCGATGGCAGAGGGCTCATAGTCATGATTGGTAAAGACAGTTTCAACGCCAAGATCTTTGGCGATTTGAGGGATGTATTCAGTTGGCTTGCAGTAGCGAACGATAAGACCGCCACCTTGTTTTTTAAGCTCATCGTCTATCTGTTTTAAACCCTGCCAAATGAAATCGACTCGACGGTCATGTTTCAAGCCTCTAACATCGAGTTCACCTTGAATCAGAGGTCTGAGAATATCTGTATCAAAGATAAAAGTCAGCCAGACTTGCTTACTTTCTTTTAAGGCGTGATGAAGCGCCGCATTGTCATATAAGCGGAGGTCACGTCGGAGCCAAACAAGAGCTTTTTGCATAGCTCCTATATTAGGGGTAATTGGAAGAATTTGTTGAGGGGGCTTTAGTTAAAAGGGTTAAGATCTTGATTAATGATGGATACGATCTTTTTTATTCTTTCGAAGGTGGTGCAGCTCTGCATAGAGCCACTGAATTGGGTCATCACTTTTGTTTTTCTGAGCTTACTATTTCTAGCCCTCAGAAAGCTCGACTTGTGTAAACGCTTCTTGATACTGGCTTTACTGGATCTCCTGATAGTGGGGTGGCTACCGACCTCTGAGTTAGGCTTAAGGAGTCTTGAGGATGCCGTTCCTAAAACGTCTTTAGTAAATCTTGCGGGAAATGATATTGGCGGGATCATCATTTTAGGTGGTGCGATTGAGGGTGGAGAAATCGCACTTGATCGCGGAGAAGTATCTATTGGCTCTGCTGCAGAACGTGTCACCAAAGCTTTTGAGCTCATTCGAAAGTATCCAGACCTACCTTTTATTTTCAGTGGTTACTCAGGTCGTATTAATCCAAGAGGGCCTTCTGAGGCTGAGGCATTCAAGCAATTGGTGGCTGAGCAGGGATTGAGTGAAAAGATGGCGCACTACGAAAATCAGTCGCGAAATACCTATGAGAACGTTCTTTATATGAAGCCCATGATTGAAGAATTCGGCCTAAAGAATGCGGCTGGAGCTTCAAAGCCTTGGCTACTGATTACCTCTGCTACTCATATGTATCGATCGGTCAAGATATTTGAAAAACAAGGTATTGATGTCTTGCCTTTACCAGTGGATTACCAGACGGCAAATAGTCTCAATTGGGATACCTTTGACTTGAAAGAGGGGGCACAAAACTGGAACAAGTTAGTTCACGAAGTAATTGGCATTTTTGCCTATTGGATTACCGGAAAAATCTAGATATTCGGTAAAATAGGACTATATGTCTAAGGCCAAAAAAGCCCCCCATGATTCAGACTCAGGGTCTTTAATTTCCTATTCTGCCGATCATTTAGCCAATCAGTTTCTCATCTCTATGCCGGGCATGGTAGACCCTAACTTTGCAAACTCTGTCATCTATTTGTTTGAGCATAACGAACGAGGTGCGATGGGTTTGGTAGTGAACAAACCCACTGAAGTTGATTTGGCAACTTTGTTTGACAAGATTGAACTTAAACTTGAAATTGCACCCTTACTCGAGCAGCCTGTCTATTTCGGCGGTCCTGTTCAGGTTGAGCGTGGATTTGTACTTCATGAGTCCAACCCTCATCTTGCTTATAGCTCCTCCTTAATTATTCCGGGTGGACTTACGATGACCACATCTAAGGATGTTCTAGAGGCAGTAGCTATCGGCAATGGCCCCAGAAAATTTTTGATGACGCTTGGTTATGCGGGTTGGGGGGCTGGTCAGCTAGAAGAAGAGATTATCTTGAATGGTTGGATGAACGTCCCTTTGTCACGCGAGCAAATGATGGAAATTATTTTCAATACACCATCGACTCAGCGCTATGAAAAAACTATGAGTCATCTCGGATTTGATTTGGCATCTTTTTCCGGTGAAGCGGGGCATGCCTAATATGACCAACGCTTCACTCACTGAGCCAATTACAGTAATGGCCTTTGATTATGGAACACGTAGAGTTGGTGTCGCAGTCGGAAATTCAGTAACGCAAGCGGGGCAAGCCTTAAAAATAATTGCTGCGCCTAATATTGATGCACTTTTTCAAGAAATCCAGGTGCTGACTAGGGAGTGGCAACCCCAGCAGCTTGTGGTCGGACGCCCAGTCTATCCTGATGGGGCTGAGCATGAGATGACGGCTAAGGCGACTCGATTTGGTAATCAATTACATGGCAGGCTGAATTTGCCGGTTGCTTGGGTTGATGAGCGCTATACGTCCGTTATTTTGGAGGGGGGCTCCAAGATGCGGGACAATCTAGATGCACACTCTGCTGCTTTGATTTTGGAGCAGTATTTTGCGGAACGACCGCTGACTTAAACTGAGAAGTGTTGGAAAACGAATGAACGCTGAACTGTTATACGGAAAATTACTCGAAGAGCTTCACAAAAAGTTGCAGCAAGGCTCTTTTGAGCTTGCTGGCTTAGCAATGGGCGGCGCCTGGATTGCTGAGCGCTTAGCTAAAGATTTGGGCTTGCCTCACTATGGCGTAATTAATGTTGCTTTTCATCGCGATGATTATGCTGAGAAAGGAATGACTGCTCTGCGTACCGCTAGCACCATGACGACTCATTTACCTTTTGATGTGAATGGTGCCAACATTATTTTGATTGATGATGTTTTGCTCACCGGTAGAACAGTGCGCGCAGCCTTGAATGAGTTATTTGACTTTGGTCGTCCTGCACAAGTCGAATTAATGGTGCTTGCAGATCGTGGTAATCGAGAGCTTCCGGTTTGCGCAAACTTTGTAAGTGAACAAGTCCACATCTCCGAAAAGCAAATCTTAGTTTTAGAAAAAGATACCGCTGGTAAATTTAACTTTCAGCTTGAGGAGCATGAATAATGGGCTCGGAGAGTAGCTTAGTGAATCAATTTAATTCCGCTGGAGAGCTCACCCACCTCTTAACTTTAGAGGGTTTGCCAAAAGAGCAGATCTTTCATATACTCGATACTGCTCAGCAGTTTGTGAGCATTACCGATCCATCAAGAGAGGTAAAAAAGGTACCTCTATTACGAGGTAAGAGTGTCTTTAACCTCTTTTTTGAAAATTCTACACGCACTAGAACGACTTTTGAGATTGCCGCCAAGCGTTTATCGGCTGATGTGATTAATTTAGATATCTCCACCTCTTCTACTGCGAAGGGTGAGAGTCTTCTCGACACAATTGATAACTTAGTTGCAATGCAGGCAGATATATTTGTAGTGCGCCACAGTGTTTCAAAAGCACCAATTGAAATAGCCAACCATGTGCCAGCACATGTACATGTGGTTAATGCCGGAGATGGAAGTCACCAGCATCCAACTCAAGGCTTGTTAGATATGTATACGATGCGTCACTTCAAGCAGAATTTCAAAGGCTTAAAAGTGGCGATTGTTGGTGACATCGTCCATAGCCGCGTTGCTAAATCGAATATTAATGCCCTGACTACTTTGGGCTGTGAAGACATTAGGGCAATTGGTCCTGAGAGTTTATTGCCTAGCGATCTCAATATGTTGGGCGTAAAGGTCTTTCATAGCATGGAAGAGGGCTTAAAAGATGTTGATGTAGTCATGACTTTACGTATTCAAAAAGAGCGTATGGAAGTAGGACAAGTTCCAGAGGGTGAGGCCTTCTTTAAGCAGTATGGTTTAACGCCTTCACGCTTGGCACTCGCTAAGACTGATGCAATCGTCATGCACCCTGGCCCTATGAATCGTGGAGTCGAGATTGATTCTGTCGTAGCTGATGGGCCACAATCAGTCATTTTGAATCAAGTTACCTTTGGCATTGCAGTGCGTATGGCTGTAATGTCGATGGTTGCTGGTAATTAGTTAGGCCAACTGGAATCGCTAGTGAGCATTGAAATTCCTGTAGTCACTGAAAAAAAGCGTTGGTTGATTTTGTCTCACGCTTTCAATATGGATGGGCGTGCTGCCAGCTTAACCATTACAGACAAGATCCCCTATTTTTTAGAGGCTGGAGTAGAGCCTATTGTCTTTAGTGCAATTACTGGGATTAAAGATCAACGTTTTCCACATCATCAATTTATTGCCTGGGCCCCAGCCGGTTTTCGTTTTGATTTTCGACATTGGGTTGCCAATAAATATGGTCGCGGCTGGTTCTACAAGCTGACGACTCGAACAGTTTCTATACTGCTTGCTCCGTTTATTGCGATTGAAAAGTTCTGCTTGGGATATTCGAGTCAATGGTCATGGGCTCTACCGGCTTTTTTTCATGGTTACCGGTTAATTCGGGCTGGCAAAGTAGATGTGGTGCTTTCTGTTGGTAGTGCGTGGTCGGCTCACTTGGCTGGTGTATGGCTAAAAAAGGCAACTGGTATTGAATTGATCTCGGAAGTACATGACCCATTAGTGATACGTCGAAATCCTAATGATCAGGGATTTGAAAAACCTCTTAATCGGGATGCTCGGTTTAGGCATTATTTAGAAAATCAGCTTACCTGCTTCTCTGATAAGGTCTGGTGGTTTACTGATGGTGCTTTACATTACGCTAAGGTACGCAATCCTAATCTTAATACACCTACGAATGCACGTGGTTTTGTAGTAACCCCCGGCGCCCATCCTCCAGGTGGTCTCAGTGCGAATCAGGCGCATAAATACACCGACCAATTAAATTTATCCCACTTTGGCTCTTTAGCGAATGATCGTTCCTTATCAACTGTCCTCAAGGCTTTGGTGCCTTTATTTGAAAAATATCCTCAAGCACGAAATCTGATTCGAGTCCATGCTTATGGAGCGCCCTTGGATTCGTTATCAGCGGAAGCTATTGAGCAATTGGGGTTTAGTGATGTGCTTCTAGCGCATGGACGCTTAGAAGTTGATCCTACGACTGGAAAATCGGGTCGTCAGCGCGTGGCAAAAAAAATGCAAGAAGCTGATGTATTGATTTTGCTTCACGGTAATGATGAGTGGTGTGCCGAATATATCCCTTCCAAGTTTTATGACTACCTATGGACGGGAAGGCCAATATGGGGAATTACCCATCGCAATCCACAGCTTGATCAAATGTTATTAGAGCGGGGTGCTTATTTAAGCGCCGAGGGAGACTCTGAGGGAATTTCAATCGCGCTTGAAAGAATTTGGTTAGACTGGCAGTCGAAATGCTTAATTGAGCCTATTTGGAATCCGATTGGCGTAGATCAGGCAGTAAAAACCATATTGACTAATGTGCAAGCGCGCCAGAAATCGTTATAGGAAAATCGCTTGAAAGATTTTGTTCTCTATTGCAAATCCTATTCTAGGGATTTTCTACGCTTAAAGCGCCTGCTGGAGTCTGTTAATCAGTTCAATGCCGATCATTTAGATTTTTATATTTCCACTCCCAAGGTCGATAAAGATTTATTAGAAAAAACTCTGGGTGGGGATGGATATTTCTGGGTTGCAGACGAGGATATTATTACTGCAAATCCTCACGCAGATATTGCAAAATACCATGCTATGCCTGGTGGCTTATCTCAGCAAATTATTAAATCGGAATTTTGGCGCCTCAGGTATGCGGAAAATTATTTATGCTTAGATTCTGATTGTCTCTTCATTAGAAATTTTTTTAAGTCTGATTTCTTGGCAAATGATGGTATGCCCTATACGGTATTACATCAGAATAAAGAGCTGTTTCAACTCGCCACTGATCGGGGACATGAGAAGGTAGAAAGAGATCTAAGAAAAGAAGCTGAGCGTGTTAAAGCAGTTTTTAATCGCAAAGGCCCGAATTTTTATTGCGCCCCTGCCCCTTTTATTTGGTCGGCTAAGGTATGGCAATCCTTGGAGACCCAATATTTGGAGCCTAAGGGGATGAGTTTGTGGGACCTCATTAGTCCAGAACTTCCGGAGACACTCATTTATGGTGAAACCCTTCTAAGGTATCGTGCTATTCAATTGATTGCAATTGAGCCTTTGTTTCGCACATACCACTATGACTGGCAATACTTTTTGATGAAGCGCTTGGGTGAAACTAAAGCAAAAGTTGCCCAAAATTACTTAGGGGTCATTTATCAGTCTGCATGGGAGTCTGAGCTTAACTTAGGCCAATCTCAAAAATCTCTTTCCTCACATTTACTCAAGCGCCTCAAACGCTTCAGCCGTTACCTACAAAGTTTTGTTTAATGCAAAAACCTGCACCAGAGCTCACATTAAAACCAATCATTAGCGTTTTAATGCCAGCCTTTAATGTTGAAAAATATATTGCTGTTGCTATTGAGAGCGTTCTTAATCAATCTTTTGCTAATTTTGAATTCATTATCTTGGATGATGGTTCGAGTGATGACACTGCAAAAATTATTGATACCTATTTAGATCCACGCATGAAGAAAGTTTTTCTTTCGGAAAATAAAGGCCTAGTCAGTGCAAGAAACACTTTGGTAGGTATGGCTCGAGGAAAATATATCGCTTTTTTGGACTCTGATGATCTAGCTGATCCCAAGCGTTTAGAGCTACAGTTGCAATATTTAGAGTCCAATCATTTAGACCTTTGTGGGACAGATCATCTCGTTTTACACCAAGCTAATGGCAAACTTAAGCACTCTAAGCAGCGTCATTCTGATGCTGATATACGTGCGATGATTTCAATATGCAGTCCTCTTTGCAATCCTTCGGTAATGGGGTGCTCAAAGATATTTAAAAAAGTGCCATACCTCCCAGGTAATGATGGTGCAGAAGACTATGTAATGTGGGTAAACTTAGCTTTAAACGGTTGCAAGTTTGGCAACGTGCCAAGAAATTTAATTACCTATCGTGTGCATGATAATCAAATTAGTCAGATACAAAATGCCACAGTCAATCATATTTTTGATGAGCACAGGAAAAAATATCTTGCAGCAATTGGCATCGATTCCAATTTCATCCCAAGAAGGTTGCATTGGTCTGAGAGATTAAAAATTGGAACCCATTTTTTAATTAAGCTGAATAAAAAGATTCCGGGGATAACATTTGGCGCTAATTACCAAATTTATTCTCGATTCCAGTTTCGGGGTAATGGTGTGTGGACTCCATTTACTCGTCTAGAGCGATTTACAGTGGCTCTCATAGCCTTCATTTGGGGACAATTTATAAAATCATTTTAGATTCTTTGCCACTGTGCTGGTAGTAAATCATCCCAGCTTTTATCTGTATCGTTGGTCCACTTCAGTGGCGCAATGACTTGAGGATTCGCACTATTACTTAACCAAGCTCCCCACCAACTCAATGAGCTGTTAGCAATTAAATGCTTTTGACATTGAATCATTAAAAAGAGTTCCTGAATAGGGGCTGTTTTCTCTTCAGTGCTTTGAATAAATGTCATTTTATCTTGATGAGGTAGATTTGCTTTTGCCCATTCTAGGTCATCAGAGAATACAAAGAATTGTATATTGGGATCCGATGCTAAAAGTATTTCCATTCCTTTTTGGTAGTAATCCAATCCTAGAAAGCCATGTATTTTTGCTGCAACTGGTAGATGAACGTAATCACCTCTCCGAATATGAATCATTGCGGATGAGCTGCTTTGAATTTGATTTAGGTATTTCTGATATGGCTTTGACAAATCATGAACAGGTCTGATTTCTTGAATAAGAGCATCACGGATTGCTTCAAAGTAGCGAAATGATTGCCAGTAACCTTGAAGATAAATATCTTGATTGGCGTATGGCTTGATATGATTTAATTTTGCATCAAAACGAAATGGTCGCTCGGTAAGCACATAGGGAGTCCAAGGCAAAAATTGTTGTGCGATTCGGCGCCATAGCTTGGGTGCTCTTGTTATCGTGCTACCTGGTTTTAATTCATATTTAACCTGGAGATTAGGCAGTAAAAAATGCCTAGGTGTTACATCTTCCCAGCCATGATTAAACCAGTCAATACCAAGTTGTAGTGACCCCTTTAACCGAACGCTCAAGGCTTTGCCGGTGGCATATTGGAAAAGTTGATTTCCGAGGCCTCCTTGGATTTGGGTAGTAATGTTCATATACCTATAATTAAAGCATTAGATGGGAATTCATTCCCAAATTCGATTCTGGTATCTTGTCGCTTTTTTATTAATAGGTAATTTATGCTAACAGGCAGTATTTATGGGTGGGAGATCGGTAAGGACGATATATTCGATCCTCTAAGTCATCGCAACCGTGATGATTGTCTTGAGCCTATGCGCTTCATGAAGGGTTTAGGGCGTCAGTATGGGGTTGCATTACATACTTCTGATGTGAACGAGCGCAATCGGGTGAATCCAGATTTTTCACTTTACGTTGAGTCGATTAATTTTGTTCCCTGCGCTGCTAAAAAAAACTACCTCATCTTGTATGAGACTCCGCTAACTGTTCCCAGAAACTCTGACTACAGCTATCTGAATCAGTTTGATTCAATCTTTACGTGGAATAAAGAGCTCCTACAAAGTGGGCTACATGATGGGTTTGGCAAGCATATTACCAGTGATCGTTTTGTTCAGATTCAGTATCCCAATCCAATCCCAAAAGAGTGTGGTGATAATTTTCAAAGCCTTGCGTTCTACCAGCGGCCTGATCTGATATGTTTAATTGGTAGCAATCGACATGCCAATTTAGCTGATACGCGTGAGCTTTACTCAGAGCGAGTAAAGGCGATCAAGTGGTTTGAAGCCCACGCACTAAATGACTTTAAGCTCTATGGTAATGGTTGGAAAGTACCTCAAAAAAGATTTGGCAGTGCAGGTAAGATGCGATATCGCTTAGAAAAGATTTTGCCTTGGATCTTGGGTAAGCCAGTATTTCCTAGTTACCAGGGATCTGCTAGAACAAAATATGAGGTCTTAAGTAAAACTAAGTTTTGTGTTTGCTTTGAAAATGCTCGTGACATTGATGGTTATATCACTGAAAAGATATTCGATTGCTTCTTTGCGGGGTGCGTTCCTATTTACTGGGGTGATGCGAATATTGGGCTATCCATTCCGTCAAATTGCTTTATTGATTTCCGTCAATTTTCTTCTTATGAAGATCTATATCAATATGTAAAAGCGCTCACGTCAAAACAGTTTTCTGATTATCAGCAGGCCGCAAAGAATTTTTTATTGAGCGATCAGTTTGCGCCATTTACTTCGCAAAACTTTGCCAACATTGTTATCCATAAAATTAAACAGGATTTTTCATTAACTTGAGTGGGTAATTGAGATGCCTGTTCCGTGTAAGATGCTGCTATGTCCTTAATAAAAATGCTGAAAAAGTCCAGAAAGTCTATTGCTGATGCTACTGTCTTGTTGGCGGGCCCGGTCCGTAATGCCTCTGCGAAAATTGATGATGATTTCGGGCGTTTACTGGCCAGCCTTGATCAATTTAAGAAGGTTTTTTGTCTTATTGTGGAGAGTGATTCCAGTGATGATACCGTCGCTAGGCTAGAAAAATTTGCCAAAATCTTCCCAAATTTTTCATTTATAAGTGTTGGCGAGTTAAGTAAAAAGCTTTCTAAAAGAACAGATAGGATTGCTTATTGCAGAAATCTTATTATTGATGCGGTTACGAATGATCCAAAATATCAAGAGCTTGATTTCATTGTCATGGCTGATATGGATGGAATGAATGGACTGATTACCCGTGAAAAAGTTGCACAGTGCTGGGAGGTTGATGAGCCATGGGATGTTATTACTGCTAATCAGTTGGGCGAGTACTATGATATTTGGGCGTTAAGCCACCCTTATTGGAATCCAATGGATTGCTGGAAGCAAAAACATAAACTTGAAAATATCCTCGGTGATAAAGCGGCTCAGAATATTGCGGTAGGTTGCAAGCAGGCTGCCATCGATCCGCGCGCAGATTTAATTGAAGTTGATTCTGCTTTTGGTGGATTAGGAATTTATACCCGCGAGGCATTTCTAGCTGGAAGATATGCGGGTACTGATGATCAAGCTGGTAGCATTGATGTTGCAGACCACATTCCATTCCATCGTGAATTGCGAAAAAAAGGTTATCGCATCTTTATTAACCCAGCCTTAATTAACTGCAATAAGACTCCTGATGGTGTTGTTGAGGAGCCACTATTGCCTAAGCCCAAGGGTGGGCTAAAATTAGTGCAAAGATGTGGCATCTTTTTATTTGGTAAAAAGCGCTTTAATAAATATCTTCAAATGATGCAAACACCATAGATTTCAGTTGGTGAACTTAATTAATCTAGAAAAATGATTTTAGTAACTGGTGGCGCTGGATTTATTGGTGCAAACTTCGTTTTGAATTGGCTCTCATCTGTAAGTGCTGAGGGAGTCATCAATTTAGATAAATTAACTTACGCTGGTAATCTTGCCAATTTGCAGAGTCTAAAGAATGATTCTAGGCATACTTTTGTCCATGGGGACATAGGTGATAAGAAGTTGGTTAACAAGTTGTTGGCTGAGCATCGTCCCCGTGCGATCATCAACTTTGCTGCTGAAAGCCATGTAGATCGCTCCATTCATGGACCTACGGAGTTTATTCAAACTAATATTGTTGGTACATTTAATCTATTAGAATGTGCCCGTGAGTATTGGGGGGGGTTAGAGCATGTTGAAAAAGATCGTTTTCGTTTTCACCATGTATCGACCGATGAGGTCTATGGATCTTTATCTTTATCAGATCCCGCATTTAAAGAAACGAAACCATATGAGCCAAACAGTCCTTATTCAGCTTCTAAGGCAGCATCTGATCATCTAGTGAGAGCATGGTTCCATACCTATAAATTACCGGTCGTAACTACTAATTGCTCTAATAATTATGGCCCCTATCACTTTCCTGAAAAGTTAATTCCTCTAGTCATTTTGAATGCATTGGCCGGTAAGTCTTTGCCTGTTTATGGTGACGGCCAACAAATACGCGACTGGCTTTATGTCGGGGATCACTGCTCAGCAATAAGTGTGGTGCTGGATAAAGGTAAGCTTGGAGAAACATACAACATTGGCGGCTGGAATGAAAAGACCAATCTTGATGTAGTCAATATAATCTGCGCAATCTTGGATGAGCTTAGACCTCGTTCTGATGGTAAACCTTACTCGAAGCAGATCACTTTCGTAGCAGATCGTCCCGGTCATGATCTTCGTTATGCTATTGATGCGCGCAAAATTCAAAAGGAGCTTGGATGGCGGCCTGCTGAGACCTTTGATACCGGTATTCGTAAAACAGTTCGGTGGTATTTAGATAACCCGGATTGGGTTCAAGGTGTCGTCACTGGCTCTTACCGTGACTGGCTTCAAAAGCAATATCTCATCTAGTCGCTATTCACTAATGAATATTCTCGTCTTTGGAAAAGATGGCCAGCTAGGGCGAGCTTTTAAGGAGCAGCTTCAACATTCGTCATTTCATGCTGGTAATACAATTAAATTAGTTGATCGTAGCGACTGTGATCTTAGTGACTCATATCAAATTACTAGTTTATTAAATAACTTTAGGCCCCAGTTGATTATTAATGCCGCTGCTTATACTGCGGTAGATAAAGCAGAATCAGAATCTGACATTGCATTTGCTGTTAATGCAGATGCTCCAGGATTGATGGCTAAGTATGCTGCACAATATGGAGCAACTATCCTCCATTTTTCTACTGATTATGTCTTTGATGGATTTAAGCAAGGTGTCCATCAGGAGGTCGATCCTTGTAGTCCTTTAGGTGTCTATGGCAAATCGAAAGAGGCGGGAGAGCGCGCAATTGTGGAGGCTTTTGCCACTTCGGTGGTTGGGCGCTATGCCATTTTGAGGGCTAGTTGGCTTTATGGCGATGGTAATAATTTCATCAGGTCCATTTTACGTTTAGCAAAAGAGCGTTCAGCGCTCCAAGTGATCGATGATCAGCATGGAGCCCCTACTAGCGCCGCTTGGTTGGCAGAAGTGGGATGTTATCTAGTGCTTGACGGTAGTCAAAAAAGACAATTTACTTCAGGTGTATATCATGCGGTGCCACCAGGAGAAACCAGTTGGTACGGTTTGGCTTGCTTAGCCGTTCAGTCAGCCCTAGATGCCGGATGGCAACTGCAAACCTCCCCCGCTTCAATTGTTCCAATATCTACATCTGAGTATCCCTCGCTGGCTCAAAGGCCAATGAATTCTCGTTTATCTACAAATAAGCTTCAAATTGAGCTAGAGCGCCTAGGTCTTGTGTCAAAATTACCCCATTGGAATACGCCATGGGATGAGCAAGTTTCCACTTACGTCAAGCAACTTTCTTAAAATTGACGGTTTGCTTCATCCTATTAAATAGGGGTAAAGATGGCAAATAGTCTTACAAAAAATCGCAAGGGAATTATTTTGGCAGGCGGGTCTGGTACTCGCTTATATCCAGTCACCCAAGCAGTTTCTAAGCAGCTCATGCCGGTGTATGACAAGCCTATGGTCTATTACCCATTAACCACCTTAATGTTGGCAGGTATTCGAGATATCTTATTAATCTCTACTCCTCATGACACGCCACGTTTTACCGAGCTGCTTGGTGATGGTTCTCAGTGGGGTTTAAATATTGAGTATTGCGTACAACCTTCGCCCGATGGCTTAGCCCAGGCATTCACTCTTGGTAAGAGCTTTATTAATAACCATCCTAGTGCATTAGTGCTTGGAGACAATATTTTTTATGGCGATCACTTAAAGAGTAATCTTGAGGGTGCGGACAGCCGCCTAAATGGAGCAACGGTGTTCGCCTATCATGTGACCGATCCTGAGCGCTATGGTGTAGTCGAGTTTGACGAAAATCATAAAGCTATTTCGATTGAGGAAAAGCCATTGCAGCCCAGAAGTAATTATGCTGTCACAGGACTATATTTTTATGACAACCAAGTGTGTGATATCGCCAGCTCGATTAAACCAAGCGCGCGTGGGGAATTAGAAATTACAGACATCAATCGTATCTATCTCAAAAAAAATCAGTTAGGTGTCGAGATTATGGGTCGAGGATTTGCTTGGCTAGATACTGGGACACACGACTCTTTATTGGATGCCGCTGGCTTTATTGCAACCTTGCAAAAACGCCAAGGTTTAATGGTTGCCTGTCCTGAAGAGATTGCATATCGCCAAGGTTGGATTGGAGCAGAGGCGGTGCAAAAGGTGGCTTCTCAACTCAGCAAGAACAGTTATGGTAAGTATTTAACCAAGATTTTGAATGAGATGAAGAATGGTGCGCAACCTATTTCTTTGTCATCCAAGAAGGTTAGTTAATGTCTAGCTTGAAACAGCATCCTAAAATTTCAGTAACACCAACATCAATCGCAGATGTATTGATTATTGAGCCAAAAGTATTCGGTGATGAACGTGGTTGGTTTACTGAATCATTTAACGCACAAGATTTTTCAGGCGCGGTGGGACTTGATGTCAATTTTGTGCAGGACAATCATTCGTTTTCTCGTCAATCTACATTGCGTGGTATGCATTACCAGCTAGAGAAAGCGCAAGGAAAATTAGTGCGGGTGGTATCTGGTTCCGTATACGATGTAGCCGTAGATCTGCGAAAAAATTCTCCAACTTATGGTAAGTGGATGGGTTTAGAGTTGAGCGCGGAAAATCACAAGCAACTTTGGATTCCTGCTGGGCTGGCCCATGGATTTTTAGTGCTTACTCCGATGGCTGAGTTTTTGTATAAAACGACTGACTACTATCACCCACAAAGTGAGATTTGTTTGGCTTGGGACGATCCTACTGTAGCTATTGAATGGCCTAAATCCCCAAGCTTCACCCCTAATCTCAATCCTAAAGATTTGGCTGGCTTGTCTTGGGAACAAGTTCCAAAGTTTTAATGGCCAATTCGAGCGCATCCCCCAAAATACTATTAGTAAAGCTGTCCTCTCTGGGGGACGTGCTGCATAACTTACCGATTGTTTGGGATATTCGGTCGCGCTTACCGAATGCTCAAATTGATTGGGTTGTTGAGGAGAGCTATATACACCTCTTAAAGCCATTACTTAGTCGAGGTAGTTTTCGAGGAATTGATCGAATTATTCCCTTTGGATTGCGTCGTTGGAAAAAATCATTACTTGCACTAACCTCTTGGAAGGAGTTTTTTGCCTTCAAGAGAGAGCTCCAGCAAGTGACTTATGATGTCATCATTGAAACCCAGGGGCTATTAAAGTCAGCTCTAGTTTCCGCCTTGGCCAAGAAAAGTCCATATGTAGAAGTGGCTGGACTTGCGAATGCTACTGAATTTTCTGGATATGAATCAATTTCTCGTATATTTTACAGCCAGTCAGTTCAGGTTCCCCTGAGGTGTCATGCTGTAGATCGTTCCCGTTTTGTAGCATGCTCAGCTCTCAATTGGCCATTGATTGATCGATCTGATAAGCCTAATTTCTATCCCGATACCTTTGTGGAGGCAATTGGTTTCAAACAGGCAACAGATTTGCAGAAACCTTATATTTTATTTTTCCATTCAACCGCAAGAAATGCTAAGCGCTGGGCCAATACGCATTGGGTTGACCTTGGTAAGAAGCTATCAGATCATGGTTATCAAGTAGTGCTTCCTTGGGGAAGCGCCGTCGAGAGGGCGATTAGCAACGAGTTGTCTGCACAAATTCCAGGATCAATAGTGCCGAATTCTTTTTCTATTGAGAATGCATTTTCGTTGATTGCTAATTCAGTTTTGGTAGTTGGTGTTGATACTGGCCTGACCCATTTATCTGCAGTATTGAATAAGCCTACAGTTGAGATTTATTGCGATTCACCAAGGTGGAAGACAGAGGGTTACTGGTCAGACAAGATTCAAAATGTTGGTGACATGCAAGCTCCACCAACTATTTACGAGGTTTCAAAAGCTTGTTTGGAGCTTCTTAGCGGAGCAAAGAATTAATTGCAATTAAGTCTTCATCGCTTAATGCAGCAGCGTGGGCTTTCAGTTTGATCGCATTGAGAATAGTGCTGTAACGAGCCTGCTGTAATTGAGACCTAGTAGTAATTAAGGTATCAAGTGCAATTAAGACATCGATATTAATTAAAGTGCCTACTTGGAATCCTAATTTACTAGATTCGAGCGCAGAGTTGGAGGAGCGCTCGGCCGCCTCATAAGCTTTAACGCTGGCAAGACCACCATAGAAACCTGTGAAAGCTGCACGTGTATTTTGCGCCGCAGTACGACGAGCATTATCATAGTTAGCTTTTGCTGTATCCACTAATGCAGCATTTTGACGAATAACAGAGCTATTAAAGCCGCCAGACACCAAAGGTATTGTCATTTGCAGGGCAACTGTATTGTTGTAAACATTGGTATTGGCGGGTGTATAGCTATTTGGTGTGCCATTCGAAGTGTTGTAACCGCTGGTACCAACAAAGTTAAGCGAAGGATAGTTCAATGCCTGAGAGGCGCGATAGGTACTCTCAGCAAGACTAACTGTTAGCTGACCCGCAAGGACATTAAAGTTTGCTGCTTCCGCTTGATTAACCCAGTCATCTAAGGTTTGTCCTGGCGGCAACTGTGGGTTCACGCTTTCAGCAATCGGAATCCCTTTGACATCTTTATTTTTAGAGCGTGGATCTTTCAGCACGCCATCGATTTTTGCTTCCTTAATTAATGGGCGAAGAGGGCCAACTGGCCTTCCTACGAGCTGCTCTAGAACTCCGCGCTTTACCACTAAATCTGCTTGAGCAGCAATTTCTTGAGAATTGGCTAAATCTAGTGCTGCTTGCGCCGTATTGACATCGACAATAGTTGCTAAGCCAGCATCAAATTTTGCTTGTGCGATTTCTAATTGTTGCTTAATGAGACTTTTTTTATTGCGATAGAGTTCTACGTTATCTTGGCTAGTGAGGGCATCAAAGTAAGCTTGTGAAACCCGAATAATGAGATCTTGTTGAGCCAGGTAAAAACGCATATCTGCGATTTTGGTATTGAGGTCACCCTGTTTAAATGCCTCAAATGCCCCCATATTGAAAACAGGCTGCGTTAAGGTGACGGTGTAATTCTTTTGATCAAATACACGTGAATTACCTGGACCTACGGCCACTACAGTTTGACCAACGCCGTGCTGGTAGTAACGAGTAGCGCCTGGTGTAGCACTAGCCTGAGGCAATAAGAGAGATAAGCCTTGCCAGTACAGCTCTTTGCTAGCCTGGTAATTAAAGCGCGCCGCATTTAAGACTGGATCGCTAAATGCCGCCTCTTGGTATAGCTGAATCAAATCAGTTAATTGCTCTTTTTGATTGTTGCTATTAGTGCTATTAACGCTTGATGGCGCAGAAGTGCTAGGTAGAGCAGTTTTACTTGGCACAGGTGCAATTTGAGGCGGCTGCTCCAAGCCTATTAATGTTGAGGCGCTGATTGAGGTCGGTAAAGCGGGCCTTACCGAACCATTAGGGCTTTGGGCAAAGGTCAAAGAGCTCCAAGAATTTAGGCCGAGCGCCTGGCTCAGAACTAAGCCAAAGATGGTCAGTCGAGAAAGGCGAAAGCGTGCTGGGTTCATCAAATTCATCTACTTTAAAGGTGCATGAAGTTTAAGGCTAAATCGCTTTAGAAGGGTATTTACCCTCAATTTTGCCAAATAAGCTTTGGTAACTTCATATCCCTATAAAATTTGTCCTATGGATCTTATATTGTTACTAAAAGCAGTTATTTTGGGTGTAGTTGAAGGATTTACAGAGTTTTTGCCCATCTCTAGTACCGGACACCTTATCTTGGTCGGAGATTTGCTTGATTTCAATGACGAGCGGGGTAAAGCCTTTGAGGTCATTATTCAGTTTGGCGCTATTTTGGCGGTCTGCTGGGAATTGCGAGAAAAGCTTCTTAAGGTTACCTTGTCTTTAAGTAGTAGCGCTAGCTCCCGTCGTTTTGTTTTGAACCTCTTGATTGCTTCAGCTCCAGCGATGAGTTTAGCTTTTGTATTTGGCAAACACATTAAAGCAGTATTGTTTTCGCCAATCCCAGTTGCTAGTGCTTTTATTGTTGGTGCATTGATTATTTTCTGGGCAGAGCATCGTCAGGAAAAAACTAGTAATACAAATAATCAAATACATACAGTTGATGATCTCTCCTACCTCGATGCTTTGAAAGTAGGTATTGCCCAGTGTGTTGCATTAATTCCAGGCACCTCTCGCTCTGGTGCGACGATCATTGGAGGTATGCTTTTTGGTTTGCCGCGTGCTGTAGCTACAGAGTTCTCTTTTTTCCTTGCCATCCCTGTTATTGGGGGTGCAACTGCTTATGAGTTATTAAAGCTTTGGAAAAATCCTGTCACAATTTCTGGTGAATATAGTTTTGCTATTGCTATCGGTTTTATAGCGGCCTTTCTATCTGCTTTTGTTTGTGTGCGCTGGTTAATTCATTATGTCGCGCATCATAATTTCATTCCATTCGCTTGGTATCGGATCATATTCGGATTATTGGTCTTGGGGACATCCTATAGTGGCTTAATTGCCTGGTCACAATAATTACTGAAAGAATTTAGAAGGCTCAATATGGATATATCAATAGACGCAATCACAAATAATATTCAACTGGCTTTAGCCCCAGTATTTTTATTGACTGCCGTAGCCACTCTGATCAATGCGATCTCTGGTCGTTTGGCGAGAACGGTTGATCGTATGCGCACAATTCAGAATGCCTTATATGAGGGTAAATTCAAGGATCAAGAGGCTTTAAAGCATATGGAAGTTGAGGCTAATGAGGCTAAGATTCGTGGACGACTCTGTACCGCCGCCATCTTTTTTGACGTCCTAAGCGGTGTTTTTATCTCTCTTACCGTTCTTGAGCTATTTTTCTTTCAGGCTGGCGCTGTCCGTTCCCTACAGACAAGCTATGTGATTTGGACCTTCGTGCTAGGTCTGATATCCTTCATGACATCTTTATTGATTGTTCTAGCCGAGGTAGTTTATGCCTATAGATCCGCCGGTTGGAGAGCCCCTAGAAATTATTAAAACATCTTATTCAATATAAAAATATGAACAAAATTCTGATTACTGGTGGCGCTGGTTTCTTGGGCTCTCATCTCACCGAGAAATTACTTAAAGAGGGTAATGATGTATTGGTGGTGGATAACTATTTCACTGGCTCTAAAGAAAATTTGGCTCATCTGTTGTCAAATCCCCATTTAGAGTTAATGCGTCATGATGTAACTTTTCCTCTTTATGTAGAAACCAATCAAATTTATAACCTCGCCTGTCCAGCGTCTCCAGTACATTATCAATATGATCCAGTACAGACCACTAAGACAAGCGTACATGGCGCCATTAATATGCTCGGCCTTGCTAAAAGAACTCGGGCACGTATTTTGCAGGCCTCCACTAGCGAGGTCTATGGCGATCCAGAGGTACATCCTCAGCCAGAGGGGTATTGGGGAAAAGTAAATCCAATTGGCATTCGCTCTTGCTATGATGAAGGCAAGCGTTGCGCTGAAACCCTCTTCTTTGATTACAACCGTCAACACAATCTAGATATCAAAGTCGTACGTATCTTTAATACCTATGGTCCGCGGATGCATCCTAACGATGGTCGCGTTGTGAGTAACTTCATAGTGCAAGCCTTGCAAGGCAAAGACATCACTATTTATGGAGATGGTCAACAAACTCGTAGTTTTTGTTACGTTGATGATCTCATCGATGCCATGGTCAAAATGATGAACTCTGAACAAGGGTTTACTGGTCCAGTCAATATTGGCAACCCAGGCGAGTTCACGATGCTGCAGTTGGCGCAAACAGTCCTTAGACTCTCAGGTAGTAAATCCAAGATAATTCATCAACCCTTGCCTCAAGATGACCCTAAGCAACGTCAACCGAATATTGAATTAGCTAAAGCCAAGCTGGGTTGGCAGCCAAAAGTAAATCTAGAAGACGGCCTGAAAGAGACGATTGCTTACTTTAAGAAGGTTGTTGCTTAAGTTGATCGAGCAAGTAGGAAAAAAACAAGAAAAACGATTTGAGCGCATTCGCTCATTTGTTTTAAGGGCAGGAAGAACTACCGCAGGGCAACAGCGTGCAATCGATGATCTTGGACCATGCTTTCTGATCCCATATCAAGAAAAGAAGCTTGATATGGACAGCGCGTTTGAGGGATCTACAAAACCCAAGATTCTAGAAATTGGTTTTGGTATGGGCGAGACCACCGCCAAGATCGCAGCTTTAAGAAGTGAAGATGACTTTTTGGCAATTGAGGTACATCCTCCGGGAGTTGGAGCCTTATTGAAGCTGATTGGAGAAAATAATCTCACTAATCTGCGCCTGATTCGTCATGATGCTGTTGAGGTTCTGGAGAATATGATTGCACCAGAATCTTTAGATGGTATTCATATTTACTTTGCAGATCCCTGGCATAAGAAGCGTCATCATAAGCGTCGCCTGATTCAAGCTGAATTCGCCAGATTGCTGGTATCTCGTTTAAAGATCGGTGGATATTTACATTTGGCAACTGATTGGCATAACTATGCAGAGCAAATGCTCTTAGTGCTCAATGCCGAGCCATCTCTTCAAAATACCTCTAGTCAGCAGACCAAGATTAAAACCTTTGGTGTAGAAGATCTCCTTAAGCCAGAAGAGGTTGGAAGAGAGTTAAATGAATTTAAACCCACTGCTGAGCAATTAAGTGCACCGCATCTGGGTTATGTTGAGCGTCCAAGCTATCGCCCAGTAACGAAATTTGAAAACCGTGGCATCAAGTTGGGCCACGGCGTGTGGGACTTGGTTTATAAAAAGAAATAAAGCCCTAGGTGTTATAGACCAACGCAGACGTATTTCATTTCTAGGTATTCATCCATTCCGTAGACGCTGCCTTCGCGACCAAGGCCGGATTGTTTAACACCACCAAACGGGGCAACTTCATTAGAAATGATTCCGGTGTTGACCCCAACCATTCCATATTCCAGAGCCTCTGCAACTTTCCAGATGCGCCCAATATCCCGGCTATAAAAATAGGAAGCCAGGCCAAATTGACTATTGTTAGCTAATGCAATCACTTCTTCGTCTGTTTCAAAAGGAATAATGGGGGCAACAGGGCCAAAGGTTTCTTCATAGGTAATCAGCATCTGATTATTGACATTGGATAGGATGGTGGGCTCATAGAAGTTCTTTGAAGCAATACTTCTCTTACCTCCTGTAACAAGTTTGGCACCTTTACTAATAGCATCAGCTACATGCTTTTCGACTTTCTCTAAGGCCGCTGCTTCAATCAGTGGTCCTTGAGTAATGCCTGGCTCCATACCGTTACCCACTTTGATCGCTGTAATTGCTTTGGCAAATTTTTCAACGAATTGATCTTGAACTTTTTTGTGGACATAAAAGCGATTGGCGCAAACACAGGTCTGCCCAGAGTTGCGGAACTTGGAGGAGATGGCGCCAATGACTGCAGCATCAATATCGGCATCTTCAAACACAATGAAGGGAGCATGACCACCTAGTTCTAAGGCTATTTTTTTAACCGTTGGAGCGCATTGCTCCATCAGAATGCGTCCAACTTCTGTAGAGCCTGTAAAGGAGAGGTGGCGCACTGTTGGTGAGGTGCACAGTGTTTTGCCAATCACAACAGATTGATTGGCATCAGCAGTAATGATGTTGATGACCCCATCTGGAATCCCAGCGCGCACTGCTAGTTCTGCCAAAGCTAAAGCTGATAAGGGCGTAAGTTCTGCTGGTTTGATCACAATCGTGCAGCCCGCCGCTAAAGCAGGTGCAATCTTGCGTGTAATCATCGCAATCGGAAAATTCCAAGGGGTGATAGCTACACATACGCCGATAGGCTGCTTAAGCACCATCATACGTTTATCGCCCCAAGTGGTTGTAGGAATAGAGCCGGCAACACGTTTTGCTTCTTCAGCAAACCACTCAACAAAAGAAGCGCCATAGACTACTTCGCCAGAAGCTTCTGCTAAAGGTTTACCTTGCTCTAATGTCATGAGGGTGGCGAGATCTTTTGTGTTCTCAATAATGAGATCGAACCACTTGCGCATGATTTGGGCGCGCTCTTTGCCAATCCTATTGCGCCAATCAGGAAGTGCTTGCTCGGCTGCCTTGATAGCCAGTTCTGCATCCTTGCTACCCAGGTTGCTTACCGATGCGATTAATTCATCGGTAGCTGGATTGGTGACTGCAAATGATTCTTTAGAGTCAATCCATTTGCCATTAATAAAGGCCTGCTCTTTAAATAGGCTAGGATCTTTTAGAAGGCTGCGAATATCAATTTTTTGCATGATGAACTTTTCCGATCAAAAGGGGTATGCACTGTTAGAATGATTTTATCCCTAGAAGTAAAAAAGCCCGACAAGCTAAGGCTTATGGGGCAGATATCGCCAACTAACTCAATGAACTGATTTATTTCGCTTGAGTTTCAGCTACCCGTAGTTTTTGAGCTAAGAGGTCTAGGACGCCATTGACATATTTGTGGCCATCGGTACCACCAAATGTTTTAGCAAGCTCTACGGCCTCATTAATGGCGACTTTATAAGGTACAGATAGGTCGGCAGATAATTCATAGGTGCCAATCAAAAGAGCGGCATGCTCTACTGGTGATAGTTCATTGATGGGTCTATCAAGTGCAGGCGTAATGATGGCCTCAAGCTCGTCAGTACGCTCTAAAACCCCCTGAAAAATACCATTAAATAAATCAAGTTGGCAACGCTTAAAAGCAGGATCTTCAGACAATTGCTTTGAGATTGCTGCACCATTAGGGAGGCTACCTGCACGACGCACAACTAAGCTTTGATACACACCTTGGAGGGCATATTCACGAGCGCGACGACGTGGCGTCAGGGAGCGTTTTGGGACTGCAGACTTGGTATCACCATCCTTAGCAGAGTTTGCTTGAGAAGGGTTAAGAGTCGATTTGTTCATATGAACCATTACTCTTCACCAACATTCATTTCGATATCAATATCTGGAGTCAGCGCTAAAGCAAGGTTGGCCATTTCCACAACAGCTTTAGCGCAATCAGCACCCTTCACATTCACACGCACTTTTGCTTGCTCATCGGTATCGCAGGTGAGCACTCCATTGGCAATTGGTAAGCCAGAGTCAATCGAGATGCGCGTAATTCCAGAAGCAGATTCATTGGAGACTAGTTCAAAGTGGTAGGTTTCACCGCGAATCACAGCGCCTAGTGCTACCAGCCCATCAAACTCTCCTGTTTCAGCAAGCTTTTGAAGGGCAAATGAAATTTCGAGGGCACCTGGTACGGTAACTAACTTAATGTCTGATTGAGAAACGCCCAAGGAAATTAATTCACTAATGCAAGCATTTGTGAGGGCAACACAATGATCTTCATTGAAGCGTGCTTGCACAATACCAATGCGTAAATCTTGGCCATTGAGATCTGCTTCTAAAACGCCTACAAAGTCATTATTCGAGTCGGTCATGATCATTTTCCAATAGGATAAATACAGATTACTTGGGCTGATACGGGGTATAGCCAGTAACCTCTAGCTTATAGCCCGAAAGACTGGGTACAGGATTTGGGTTTGCTAATAAGCGCATTTTACCGACACCAATATCTTTCAAAATCTGTGCACCGATTCCGTAACTTCTGAAATCTGTTTTACGAGACAAAGGTTTTTTCACTTCATCTGTTGATTGATTCAATTTCTGAAACTGCGCCAACCAATCTTCGTTATTGGGTGCGGCAATACCAGCAGCATTCAAAAGAACAGCAACTCCGCTAGGGCCGGCGGCTATGTGCTGCAGGGCTTGCGCTAGCGGCCAAGAGTGATTGCTGACCTTAGCGTCTAGAAAATCGAGAACGGTGACGGGTTCATGTACACGCACAAGGGTTTCTAGTCCTTCGGATGGCTTACCGTGAACGAGTGCAATATGAATGCAAGAACTTGGCGTATCACGATAAATAATGCCTTCAAACTTGCCCCATGGGGTAATAAATTCACGCATTCCTTCGCGCACTACAATGCTTTCATGTTGGCTGCGATACTGAATGAGATCAGCGATGCTGCCAATCTTCAGTTGATGTTCTTTGGCAAACTCTAGTAAGTCAGGTAGACGTGCCATGCTGCCATCATCTTTCATGATTTCGCAAATCACGGATGTTGGTGAGCAGTCGGCCATCGCGGCAAGATCGCAGCCAGCTTCAGTATGGCCAGAGCGAATCAGAACGCCACCTGGTTGTGCCATTAAGGGAAAAATATGGCCAGGCTGAACCAAGTCACTTGGTTTAGCATTGGGCGCAACCGCAGTCTTAATGGTGAGGGCGCGATCTGCAGCAGAAATGCCAGTTGTAACGCCGCTTGCCGCTTCAATCGAAACTGTGAAATTGGTACCCATTGAGGTGCCGTTATCACGCACCATCAGAGGTAAATTTAGTTGCTGGCAGCGTTCGCGGGTCAAGGTCAGGCAAATGAGTCCACGACCATGTTTAGCCATGAAATTCACCGCTTCAGCACTGACATGATCGGCTGCTAAGACCAAATCACCCTCATTCTCACGATCTTCTTCGTCAACGAGAATGACCATCCGGCCGGCACGTATCTCGGCGATGATTTCTTCTGTATGGGCAAGGGCGTTTGGCATAGCCCTCTATTTTAAGCTGAGCAGGCGCTTGTCCTTATCCTACAGTGCCAATCTTCCGCTTTTCTGACAGCAAGAGCCTCTAAACGCTGTTTCGGTGCTATTCGAAGCCCTAGAAAATGGCGTATGCGCTCAGAATCACGGAATGGATTCATTCTGCTAGAAGTTTTGGTAGCAATGAGCCTCATTTTGGGGGTTTGGATGACTTCCATTGGCGCTTATCAGAATTTGGCTCTTCGGCTTAATCAGCAAGAAAGCAAGCGTTCACAACTGAGGCAGGATTTAGACGTGTATGAGCTCACTGAGCAAGTGAGAGCCAATAGCAGTCAAACTAAATCTCCCAGTATCCCTAACACTTCTTCTAAGGGCTTGAAGAATGAATCTTCTCGAGTGTCTAGTCGGAATCGCTCTTTGCGTCCTGTTGCTAAATCCTCTTTTGAAAACGAGCGCTGATCTGTTCGTCAAACAAATCGAGTATGAAAAAACGCACGCCTTGACTTCAGAAGCGGAGCGCGCCTTAGAATTAATTGGCCGCGCAATTCGAATGGCTGGTTACCAAAATATTCAATCCATCCATCAAAAAATTGATCAGAAAAATTCAAACCTAGTAATTGAAGTTCAGAAAAGAAGTGGTTACCAAGGATCAGATTCTTTAATGATCAGGCATCAGTTATCTGATGGTGTTGATTTTGATTGCATTGGGAATGTTTTAACGAGTGATCGAACAAAAAATAACTTAGCTCTTCAAGGTTTTCTAGTAGATAGACAGGCTAGTTTGCCTAAGGGCGCAAAGACTAATGGCGGCTCACTCCTGTGCCAGTCATTGGATCGTCAAGGACGTATTCAAAATACAACTTTGATGAATGGCATCAATTCTTTTAGGGTTGAGGAGTTAGGAAGCCATTCAAGGCTAGGGCAGCGGGCTTTTAAGATCAAGCTTCAAATGACTGATGGCGCTTCAATTCAGAAGGATTTTGAGCGAATCTTCACTACCAGAAATCTTCCATGATTTTGGCTTGGGTTATTTCATTATTGCTTTTGTGTTCGTCTTTGATTGTGTATCTAGAGCGATTGACAGTCTTACGCATGATTGAGGTGCAGACTATCGAGCATGCGCATGAAAGATTTATAACAGCAGAAAAATCAGTTTTAGAGTGTCAAAGCAATATCACTAACTTATCTGCATTAACTGAAAATAATTGCTTCATTCAACCTGCAGGAAAAAATCAATGGTTAATTTCCAGTAAAGAGAAGCCAACTATTCAAGTGCACATCTTAGTGAATGAAAAATCAGGCGCGGTGACACGACTAAATTGGCGTCAAGCATTTGAATAAAGATCATCACCTTGAATCAGGAGCAAGCTTGCTGGAGTTAATGGCGGTAGTTTTAATCCTTGCCATCTCGGCAACAATCACGATGCCACTGTTACAGGAGCAAATTGCTATTCGTGAAATTGAATCAGTGGCCAGAAGATTTATTGCTCATGCCCAATTTGCTCGTCAGCAAGCCTTACATCTCGGTGAGTCTGTAAAAATAGAGCCTACCTCGAATAGGTCTTGGGAGGATGGGTGGAGTATTAATAGTGGCTGCATTGGTACGAACCCTAAATCCACTTGCGTCGATAAAACATGGATCTCGCATGGCAAGACTGATCCGATTTCTTTTAAGGGTGGGGCTAGGCACTTTATTGATCCACATACAGGCAAGATGGGGATTCTTTTTAATGCTGCCGGAGCTGCCAAAACAGCTCAAGGTGGATTTGTTGCTAATCGTCTAATCTTGGGCCATCAGAGGTTTTCTGGCTTGGAGCGCCAGCTGATACTGGGTAGTGGTGGTCGATGGCGTATCTGTGACCCAGCTAGGGATGCAAAGCACTGCCATTGAATGGTTTAATAGACCCATGTATACCGCTATTGATTATCAATGGATGGGCGAGGCTTTAGCCAAGGCTCAAAAAGCACTTTATTTGGCTAACCCTAATCCGCGGGTGGGTTGTGTCATTGTTAAGGATGGGCAAGTCATTGGTCGTGGATTTACTCAACGCGTTGGTGGTCCGCATGCAGAGGTTCAAGCAATCTCGGATGCCAGAGCAAATGGGAAGGATCCTATAGGTTCCACGGTCTATGTCACTTTAGAGCCATGTAGCCACACTGGACGCACACCACCATGTGTTGATACTTTGATTGCCGCAAAGCCAGCCAAAGTGATTGCTGCAATGACTGATCCAAACCCCCTAGTTGCAGGAAATGGTTTGAAAAGGCTGACAGCGGCTGGTATTGAGGTGGAATTTGGATTGATGGAATCGGAAGCCAAAGCCTTAAATCGTGGATTCATATCCAGGATGACTCGTGGTCTGCCATGGGTACGTTTAAAGATTGCCGCAAGTCTAGATGGAAAAACGGCCTTGCCGAGTGGTGAGAGTCAATGGATTACTGGGCCGCTCGCGAGGGCTGATGGTCACCACTGGCGTGCGCAAGCTTGCGCCATTGTTACAGGCGTTGGTACGGTTAAAGAAGATGATCCCGCTCTGAATGTGCGTGATGTTGAAACCCAACGTCAGCCATGGCGAATTATTGTTGACTCTAAATTGGAAACACCGCCTCAAGCTAAGATTCTGAATAAGGCAGATCAGTCTGGTGCCATGATTGTTTGCGCAAGTTTGGATAGCTCAGAAAGCCAAGAAAAAGCCAAGGCCTTTGAGGCTCGAGGCATTGAGGTAATTGCGATGGCAAATGAGTTTGGTAAGGTAGATTTACCAAAGCTCTTTGCTTTTCTTGCGCAAGAGCGTGAGATGAATGAAATCCATGTGGAGTCAGGTTTTAAGCTCAATGGCTCCATGCTCAGAGAAAACTGTGTAGATGAGCTCTTGCTCTACTACTCACCGTTCTTGATGGGTGAAGGTATTGGTATGGCAAATATCCCTGCTTTATCCTCATTGAAATCACGGCAAGATTGGCACATCATTGATCAGAGTTTAATTGGCTCTGATCTCAGGCTCAGGTTAATCAAGTCTTAATCAAGATTTCAATCAGAAGAACTAAAATCACCCATATGTTTACAGGAATCATTACTGCCGTTGGTCAAATCAAAAGTGCTCAATCTAAGGGCGATGGTCTTCATCTAATCGTTGAAGTTCCATCGGGATATTTGGATGATGTAACTCTAGGCGATAGTATTGCTATTCAGGGTGCTTGCATGACGGCAACCCATTTAGAAGGTAATACCTTTACTTTGGATATCTCTCGAGAGTCCTTAAATAAAACGGTTGGCTTAGATAAAGTGGGTCCAGTTAATTTGGAAAAGGCACTCCGACTTAATGATCGTCTTGGCGGTCACCTGGTTAGTGGTCACGTTGATGGTGTTGGTAAAGTCGCATACTTTGCGCAAGTCGCTCAAGATGCATACGGGTCTTGGTTATTGCGAATTGAGGCGCCAAAAGAATTAGCCCCGTTCTTAGCTTACAAGGGCTCTATCGTTGTTAATGGCGTATCACTTACTGTAAATAAAACGGAAGATAGTGCCAATGCTTGTGTTGTTGATATCAACTTGATTCCACATACCTTACAAAGTACAACTCTTGGAAACTTAAAGCAGGGCGATGCAGTGAATTTGGAGATTGATCTGATTGCGCGTTATGTTGCGCGTATGCTTGAGAGTCAAAACTAAAGTTGCTCTAGTTTTACTTTCACTGTTTTCCGACCTTTGCGTGCCTTGATAATTTTAACTAGGGCAAGGTCGTCAACCATGTCGAGTTGTGACTCATAATCTTTTGCTGATAAAGGGTGGGCTTGAGCTTTCTTACAGTTTAGGGCTGCCAAAGGCAAATTTCTAGTTCTTCCAGTGATTTTGTTTTGGTTATTTTTTAAATTAGCCATATTGACTTTGATTTTGGTGTGAATTTTCCACACGAGACAATACCTCATCGATAGCGCGTTGGATCATCTAAATTAGCCTGCTTAAAGCCCTCTCGTCTTAGGCGACAAGACTCACATTCACCACAGGCTTCACCCAAATCATTAGCTTGATAACAGGATACAGTTTGTGAGTAATCTACACCAAGAGTGCTTCCTAGTTGAATAATTTCTGCTTTAGTGAGTTTGATGATGGGCGCATGAACTCGAAAGCGATTTTCATTATTGATTGCCTCTACACCAGCCTTAGTGGCGAGGTTAGCCATCATTTCGAAAGAGGCAACGTATTCAGGGCGGCAATCGGGGTAACCTGAGTAGTCAACTGAATTTGCACCATAGAAGACATCCAAGCCACCAAGTGATTCTGCCCAGCCCAAAGCGAGAGACAGCAAAATCGTATTGCGTGCTGGTACATAGGTAATGGGGATTTCTAAATCTTTGCCTGGAGTCGTTGGTATAGCAATGGATGAGTCGGTTAGGGCTGAACCACCAAAACGGGTTAAATCTAGATTTACTACTTCATGACGAGCGACCCCAATTTGCCTGGCAATATGTTTTGCTGCAGCTAATTCAGAAGAGTGACGCTGACCATATCCTACTGATAGAGCATAGGGTGAGTATCCTAAGTCCTTGGCTAATGCGAGCACTGTAGTGGAGTCTAGGCCACCAGAAAATAAGATCACTGCAGGGGCGCCAGACTTGCGTGGCGCGAGACTCTCAAATGCCGCAGACAACTTAGACATGAAGCTTGGGTATTCGATTATTTGGTAGCGACGAGCAGTTGCTGCGCATCCTTGGCTGCATCGGTATCGGGATACTTTGCAATGATTTCGCTAAAGGTTTTCTTGGCCGCTGCTTTGTTGCCACTCTCTAATTGAGAGTTGCCCAATGTCACCATTGCAGCGGGAACACGCGGATGGTTGGGATATCGCTTAATCAGACTTTGAAGTTGGCTAATAGCACCCGCGTAGTTTTTATTTGCGTATTTACTATTGCCACTCCAGTACAGCACAAGAGGAAGGAAAGGGCTTTGCAGATATTTAGCGCTAAATGCAGAAAATCCTTCATCTGCTTTTTTAAGATTGCCTGCCTGGAATGCTTTTAGAGCATCGTCATACGCTTTTTTCTCACCAGGTTGCACTGTGCCACTCACACCTTCAATTGTGACTGTACGTGGCTCAAAATTACCTAAGCGGGTATCTAAATCTTGGTAGTAAGTTTTTTGGCTAGATGAGATGTCATCACCTTGCTTTTCAAGCACTTCCACTTTGCCCCGTAGTTCTGCATTCTCAGCCTTGAGCTTATCAATTTGACTTTGAAGTTCAAGTTGCGTCGTAGCTAGAGATTTACGTAGATCCAGAATCGCTTTACGAGCCTCATCATCTGAGAATAGGGCCCAAACGTTATTAGAAGCACCTAAGCAAACTAGCGCGGCACTTAAACAAAACGCTCGTAAGAGCGTTTGTTTAAAAGCATGTGAAGAGTGGATCATTTAGTTCGTAATATAAATAATGTCAGCACGACGGTTTTCTGCCCAAGCTGCTTCTGTATCGCCTTCAGCTTTTGGCTTCTCTTTGCCAAAACTAACGGCTTCCATTTGATTATCAGATACGCCCATTAAATTGAGTGATTTACGAACAGCATCAGAGCGGCGTTGACCTAATGCTAGGTTGTACTCAGCTGTACCACGATCATCTGTATTGCCTTGAATAATGATCTTTTGATTTGGATTGGCCTTTAAGTATCCAGCGTGTGCAGACAACATCTTCTGATATTTAGTCTGAACGGTGAACTCGTCAAAGCCAAAGTAAACGCTTTTATCAAAAAGCGGACTCTTAGGATCATTCCAAGGTTGCGAGCCAAAGTTACCACTGCCGCTACCGTTGGCACTATCAACATCATCTAATTTCACGCTCGAGCAAGCTGCCATCAAAAATGTAGTTGCACCAATTAGGGCAAATGTGGCTGCACGGCGTACGATAGAAACGTTCATGATTTTCCTTTTCCTACAAACTTGGTAATGAATTTGATGCGTAATTTAGTTGGCATATAGCCTATAGTTAATATTATGCTCCCAAGAGCATCAAAAGTGCCTATTTCAGCCTGAAAAGGGCGTTTTAGTCCATGAAAGGACCCCAGGAAGGCTGGCGTACATCAGACCCCGGGATGCTTAAAACTTGCTTAGAATTGCCGTCTACTGAAACGGCTGCAAGGACACGTTTGCCATTGACCTTGGTTGAGTAAAGGACATAGCGACCGTTGGCTGCAAATGATGGAGATTCATCGCTCGTACCATCGGTTAATGCTTGGGTATCCCCTGTCGCCAGGTTCAGAATATAGAGTCGATAGGCTCCACCAATATTGGCGATGTAAGCTAAATATTTTCCGTCAGGAGATATTCTGGGTGAAGTCACAAAGCCTTGCTTGAAGGTAACGCGTTTGGCGCCTTCAACTTGTTCACCGTCTGCACTCATTCGATAGATCTGGGGATTGCCACCCCGATCACTGGTGAAATAAATATAACGACCATCCATTGAGTACTGCGGCTCAGTATCAATCGTGCTGCCACGAGTTAAGCGATGCAGTCCAGTGCCGTCGGCATTGATGCCATAGATTTGGGTATTACCATCCTTAGAAAGTGAGATCGCCAATCTTCTGCCGTCAGGCGACCAAGCTGGGGCGCTGTTATTTCCTTTTTGATTTGAAAGTGAAATACGTCGACCAGTAGCAAGTTCATGAACATAAATCACTGGCTTGCGATCTTCAAAAGAAACATAGGCGACTTTCTTGCCATCGGGTGACCATGATGGAGAAATAATCGGTTCGCTACTATTCATGGCATTACGAATATTTTGACCATCTGCATCAGAGATGACTAAGCGATAGCGCTTACCATCTTTGATGACATAAGACAGGCGAGTAGAAAAGACGCCACGTTCGCCCAAGAGTTTGAAAATAATGTCGTCTGCAATTTTGTGTGCTGCTGCGCGTAAATTATCTGCGCTAGAGTTTAGATTCAAGCCACCAAGACTTTGCGACTTGCGAATATCAAATAGCCTATAACGAATCTCAAATTGCTCGTTACCAGTCTGTGTGATTGAACCAACTACGAGGGCATCAGCACCACGCGCTGCCCAAGATTTGTAGTTTGGCGTATCGTCAGCACTTTCTGCAGCATTGCCGTTCTCGGTATTTTTAAAGTAACCACTACGTGCCAAGTCTTGGCGAATAATTTCAGTAACGCTAGTAGGTAATTTGTTTTCATCTTTAAAGCGCATCACGGCAATAGGGTAAAGCGATTGTCCAACGCCAGTGATTTCAATATTCATTTGTGCGAATGCTGGACTCGTCAAAGTCATCAGTAAGGCAGTTACTGCAATACACAAAGATTGCAATTTCAAAATCATTTTTTTCATCAACTGCAACATGCTTTAGTCCTTGGGTTTAAAGGTCAACTTGACTTCGCGTTGTGGAATTTTGCCATTGTCATCTTTCGGCAGACTTTCTGCGCGAGAAAGCGCTAAGAGCACGGCGCGATCCCAGCTAGGATTGCCGCTGGAAGTTAAAACACTCGTACTGAGAATGGCTCCATCTGGGGCAAGGTTCACCTGAATGACGGCTGCAGGATTACCGCTGACTGATTCGGGATTAAAGACGATGAGCGGCTTTACTTTCTTAATGACCTTATCTGTCCAGCCTGGGGGAGCGTTGCCACCGCCACCAACACCGCTTCCGACCTTGCCACCACTACCCCCTTCAGCGCCAGCGGCAGCTCGTAGCCTTGCTAATTGATCAGCGCGAACTTTTTCTGCGGCAGCATTGGCTTTAGTTTCGGCAGGCGAGGGAGCTTTAGGTGCTTCTGCTTTTTTAGGCGGCTCTTCTTTCTTCGGTGGAGGAGGCTTCACCACTTTTGGTATTTCTTTAGCCACCTCTTTTTTAGGGAGCTCTTTTTCTACTTCCTTTTTCTTGACTGCAATATCAGCAGCCTCTTCTTTCATGACTGTTTTGAGTTCAGGCTCAGGCTTATTTACTACTTGAGGTGCGGAGTCCCATAACTCGACTTCTACTCCAGAAGGGGTGGAGTTATTCCAGCTAATGCCGATGACTAAAAAAGCAAGCAAGCCTAGATGTGCAATTAAAGAAAACGTAAATGCACGCTTAGTGCTTTCCTCTTTAGTAAAGCGTCCCCGCTTAAATGAAGAATGAGGTGATTGAAAAGTAGATGCGCTATTCATAAGCAAATAGAGGTTAGATCAGCGTCTTACTGACTCTTGACTGCTAGACCAACACGCTTGACGCCATTTTCTTTGAGCTTAGACATGACATTCATCACAGTTTCATATTTGATGGACTTATCTGCAGCTAGTACTACTGGTTGCTCAGCAGATTTCTCGGCTTGCGCTCTTGCAAATGCACCAAGTTCAAATGGATTCAGTGTCTGAACAGGCTCACCATCTTTGCGAACGATGACATTTTCGCTGGCATCAATCGTCAGAAAGACAGGTGGTAATGATTGCACTTTAGCACCACCCACGGTTGGTAGGTTGACAACGCCTGGATTTACCATGGGTGCGGTGACCATAAAAATCACCAGCAAGACCAACATCACATCAATGTAAGGAACGACATTAATATCGGACATTGCCCGACGTTTTGATTTACGTAAAGAAGATCCGGCCATAGCTGATTAGCGACCTGAAGTTTGTCGTTGCAAGATATTCGTAAACTCTTCGATGAAAGTTTCAAAGCGAATTGCAAGGCGATCTACATCAGTCGCTGCGCGGTTGTATGCAACTACCGCAGGAATCGCTGCGAATAAACCAATAGCAGTTGCGACGAGCGCTTCAGCAATGCCAGGAGCTACTGCAGCTAAGGTCGCGTTCTGTACATTCGCTAAACCACGGAATGCATGCATGATTCCCCATACAGTTCCAAAAAGACCAATGTAAGGAGAGACGGAGCCAACAGATGCTAAAAATGGCAAGTTGGCCTCTAAGGTATCCATTTCGCGCTGGTAAGTAGCCTTCATTGCACGACGGGCGGCATCGATTTCACGCACTTTCATGAACTCTTGCATCCCAGCCTCGAAGATATGTTCCAGGACTGCGTCACTGCGAGTATTGCGCTGTGATGCCTCTAAAAGGGTTTTGAGATCACCGCCAGACCAAAAATCACGTTCAAAGCGTTCGGTGTCTCGTCTTACCCCACGCAAAACAGCCGTTTTCTTGAAAATAATGGTCCAAGAGGCAATAGACATCCCCAGTAATAACAACATTACCAACTGTACTAATAGGCTGGCATTGAGGACGAGGGAAAGGAATGAGAGGTCTTGTGTTGTGGTCATGATGGATTTTGTATGATGTAGGTTGATTTTACTAAGTTAATTCACTCAACAATCCAACTTCTTCAGGATTATTACCATGTTTGACCGCCAGAACACTTTAGCCAAAACCGACCCCCAGTTGTGGGAAGCCATCCAGAACGAAAATAAGCGTCAAGAAGACCATATCGAGCTCATTGCCTCTGAGAACTACGCCTCACCCGCAGTGATGGCAGCCCAAGGCTCTCAATTAACTAATAAATATGCTGAGGGATATCCAGGCAAGCGTTATTACGGTGGTTGTGAATTTGTCGACGTTGCTGAGCAGTTAGCAATCGATCGTGTCAAAGTTCTGTATGGTGCTGAAGCTGCTAACGTTCAACCCCATTGCGGTGCATCTGCTAATCAAGCGGTTTTTTTGGCCTTCTTAAAGCCGGGCGATACCTTTATGGGGATGAGTCTGGCTGAGGGCGGTCACTTAACTCATGGTATGGCCCTGAATATGAGTGGCAAGTGGTTCAACCCTATTTCCTATGGTCTCGATAAAAACGAAGCAATTGACTATGAGCAAATGGAGCGTTTGGCACGCGAGCACAAACCTAAATTGATTATTGCTGGTGCATCTGCCTACTCACTTGTAATCGATTGGGAACGCATTGGTAAATTAGCAAAAGAGGTTGGCGCGATTTTTATGGTGGACATGGCACATTATTCTGGTCTGATTGCTGCTGGTGTTTATCCAAACCCAGTACCCCATGCTGACATCGTGACCTCCACTACGCACAAGAGTTTACGTGGCCCGCGTGGCGGCATCATCTTAATGAAGGCTGAGCACGAGAAAGCGATTAACTCTGCTGTCTTCCCAGGCCTTCAAGGAGGCCCTTTGATGCACGTGATCGCTGCTAAGGCGGTTGCATTCAAAGAGGCACAAGAACCAAGCTTTATAGATTATCAAAAGCAAGTGATAGCCAATGCTAGAGCATTGGCTGAAACATTAATCTCTCGTGGGCTTCGCATTGTTTCTGGTGGCACGGATTCTCATGTGATGTTGGTTGATTTACGTGCGAAGAAAATGACTGGTAAGGAAGCGGAGCGTGTTTTGGGTGAAGCCCATATCACCTGCAATAAGAATGGCATTCCGAATGATCCAGAAAAACCCATGGTGACCAGTGGCATCCGTTTAGGTTCGCCAGCGATGACAACGCGGGGCTTTAAAGAAGCTGAAGCCAGACAGGTAGGTAATTTCATTGCAGATGTTTTAGATAACCCAACCGACCCAGAAAATATCGCCAAGGTTCGCGCACAAGTTTCTGAGTTAACGAAGCGCTTCCCAGTTTACGGTTAAGCAAGCTAACACTAAAGAAAAGAGTTCACATTGCGCTGCCCCTTTTGCCATAACGAGGATACTCAAGTTTTAGATACCCGGGTATCGGATGAGGGCGACACAATTCGTCGCCGTCGCCGTTGTGCCAAATGCGATAAGCGCTTCACAACTTACGAACGGGTAGAGCTGGCATTGCCCGCCATTGTGAAAAAGAATGGTAGCCGGGTTGAGTACAGTCATGACAAGCTAGTAAGCTCAATTAAGCTGGCATTACGTAAGCGTCCAGTATCTTCGGATTCAGTTGACGAATCGATTGCGCGCATTGAAGAAAAGCTACTCAGCCTGGGTGAAAAAGAAATCCCTAGTGAACGTGTAGGTGAACTCGTGATGAGAGAGTTGAAGCGTCTCGATAAAGTGGCCTACATTCGCTTTGCCTCTGTCTATCGAAGCTTTGCCGATATTGAATCTTTTGAAAGCGCTCTAAAAGAGCTCAAGTAGTAGATCAAAGCCTTAAAGCTCCAGGCTATTGCTGGTATTTTTTCGCTTGCTCGGCACACATCATCTTGATAACGCCATCAATATCGGTCGGCTTACTCCAACCAAAAGTTTTGATTGCTTTTTCAGGGTTGCCTACACTAGAAATAATTTCATTAGGGCGAAAGAAGCTAGGTTCGATCTCGACATACTTTTGCCAATCTAAATCAAAATATTCAAAGGATTTGGCTACAAAGTATTTGAGCGACTCTTTTCTACCTGTCGCAATCACAAAGTCATCTGGCTGATCTAGTTGCATCATGAGCCACATCGCTTGAACATACTCAGGAGCCCAGCCCCAGTCGCGAGAAATATCTAAATTACCTAGCTGTAATTTATCGAGTTGACCCGTTTTGATTTTTGCTGCACCAGTAACGATCTTTTGGGTGACAAAGCGCTCAGGGCGTAATGGTGACTCATGGTTAAACAAGATCCCAGTACATGCATAAAGTCCGTAGGACTCGCGATAGCTGTTAATCAGCCACTTGGCAGTGGATTTGGCTACGGCATAAGGACTGCGTGGTGCAAATGGCGTTTGCTCGTTGGCTGGCATATCTCCGGTGTCACCAAAACATTCACTCGAACCGGCATTATAAAAACGCACAGGTTTATTGAGTAAGCGAATCACTTCCAAAATATTGAGGGTGCCAATCGCAATACTCTCAATGGCTTCGACTGGTTGATCAAATGAGAGCCCTACAGAGGTTTGACCAGCAAGGTTGTAGATTTCATCAGGAGTTGACTCTTGAATGGCATTGAAAACGCTTCTAAAGTCATTAATGGATACTGAAATCAATTTGACTTGGGAGCGAATACCCAGGGTATTAAGATTATTAAAAGATGAAGACATCACATCGCGTGATGAACCGGTAACTTCATATCCCTTAGATAAAAGGTGTTTGGCTAAATAAGCACCGTCTTGCCCGGTAATGCCAATGATTAGCGCTTTTTTGGATGTCAATTTACTTTAGAGCAGAAAAGATTGAGATAGTTATGTCTTCTACGCTTCCCGTACCGCTGACTTTGCGATAGGCTGGCGCTTTTACTTTATCGCTTGAGTTGGCTTGCGTTGCCCAAGAAGAATAGTACTCAACCAGCGGGCGAGTTTGATCATCGTAGACTTGCAAACGTTTGCGGACAGTCTCTTCTTTGTCATCATCACGTTGAATCAAAGTATCGCCAGTCACATCATCTTTACCATCAAGCTTGGGTGGATTATATTTAATGTGATAAGTACGACCTGAAGCAGGGTGAACACGACGACCACCCATACGATCAATAATCGCGTCAAACGGAACATCGATTTCTAAGACGTAATCTATAGGTACCCCAGCATCTTTCATGGCCTGTGCTTGAGGAATGGTTCTTGGGAAGCCATCAAATAAATAGCCTTTACTGCAATCAGGTTGAGTCAGGCGATCTTTCACCAAGCCAATGATGATGTCGTCAGAAACTAAGCCACCGGCATCCATAATTTTTTTAGCAGCAACTCCCAGCTCAGTTCCAGCTTTCACGGCTGCGCGCAACATATCGCCAGTAGAGATTTGTGGAATTGCAAATTTTTCACAAATAAACTGAGCTTGGGTGCCTTTTCCGGCACCAGGTGCACCGAGCAGAATTAAGCGCATTGTTTTCCCCTTAGAGTATCTTTAATTGTCCCGTATTTTGTCGGGATATTTTGTATCTAATGCTTAGGATTATCCCCGAGAAACAGTAATCGGCTCTTGAATTCTCAAGCCTTAGCTAGGAGGGCTCTTACTCGTTCTAGATCTTCGGGAGTATCTACTCCTGCTGGGGGGCTCTCTGTGGCCGTATATACCGCAATGCGATAGCCATTCCAAAGGGCGCGAAGCTGCTCTAAAGCTTCTGCTTGCTCCAGTGGTGCAGGTTCTAGGCGAGTATAGGCCTGTAAAAAATCAGCACGATAGGCATAAATACCCAAATGACGCAAATACTCAATTTTTTGTTTTTGGGGCATATCCCTAACAAAAGGAATGGCTGCTCTTGAAAAGTAGAGTGCTTCCCCAGTGCGATTGAGAACTACTTTAACGACATTTGGATTTTGAATTTCAGGAACATCATCAATTGGAACGGCAGCAGTGGAGATCGCGCATTCCACATGATCAGCCAAAGTTTGCGCAACTTGATTAATGAGCTCTGGCGGTATGAGGGGTTCGTCACCTTGAACATTGACTACCAATGCATCATTAGGAAGTTTGAGTAATTGCACCACTTCTGCAAGACGATCAGTCCCCGTTGGGTGATTCTCACTCGTCAATAAACATTCGATACGATGCTCATTACATGCCGCTTGAATCTCGGTCGAATCAGTCGCTACTATTACGCTATGCGCTAAAGATTTTTTGGCCTGCTCCGCAACTCGCACCACCATAGGTTTTCCACCAATATCAGCAAGTGGTTTACGGGGCAAACGGGTAGAGCCTAACCTTGCAGGTATGACAACTAAAAAATCTGGAGCTTTAGAGTCACTCATGCTGATTTAATTAGAGAACTTCATCAGCGTTTAAGTTGCGAGCTTCTTCAACCAACATCACTGGCACATCATCACGAATTGGATAGGCTAGACGATCCGCTTTGCATATCAGCTCATGTTTATCGATATCCAATTGCAGTTGGCTTTTGCACAAAGGGCAAACTAAGATATTGAGTAGGCGTTTATCCATAATGATTTAAATGAAGGGTATGAGAAAGGAGTGTAGCGCTTAATGCACTTACTGGGCTTATAAAGTGTATCGACGAGGATCTGGTCTTTGCAAAATGGATTGCAACCAGTCCATCAGATTGTCAGGTAGATGGAGCAACATTGGTACAACCCAAATACGCTCATCCTGGATAGCCGCACATTTAACTGCATCCTTCTCTGTAATGAGAATGCATTCTGATTTGATGGCAGTGAAAAAGTCTGGGCTGAAGGTGGCATGGTCTGGCAACGGAATATATTTCCCACTGATGCCATGCTTTGCTAAGTCATCAAAAAATCGTTGTGGATTACCAAGACCAGCAAGTGCCGTAATATTCTTTGGTGAGAATTGTTCAGCAATTTGTTGAAGCGACTGAGTGTTCGAGATATTAATGAGTTGATAAGGCATGCCCAAGCGACTGGCCAAATTGAAACATCGACGACCCAGAAAGTATTCATCAAGGAGGCCACTTTTTTGATTCTTGGGAGTGCCAGTAAATAAAGTGGCATCACGTTCACGGGTAGCTGGTTCACGTAGTGGACCAGCGGGAAGTAGAAAGCGATTGCCTTCACCTCGATCATCACGTGCTACGAGCTCTATATCGCGACCACCTTCACGTGCAGGCCAACGAATCAAGCCGCGATGCTGTAAACCATCATCACTAATAATGATATTTACATCAGGGGAGTGCTTTAGCATTGCTTTGATGCTTTGCTGTCGCTTGGGAAAAACCCAGATCGGAAATTGGTCGCCAGTTCGCCTTGCAATCAATACAGGCTCATCACCAACTTCAGCAGGATCAGAGTCACTCTTCACTTGCAGTGGCGTCGTCTGCACAGATGAGCCATAACCTCGACTAATGATTCCAGGCTTCCAGCCGAGTTGAGATAGTTGTTGCGCTAATGCAATCACGATGGGTGTTTTACCGGTGCCGCCCACCCGAATATTGCCAATAATGATGATGGGGACTGGAGCGGGTTCAGCCCTACCAATATCCAAGTCATGAATTAACTTGCGAATGCGTAAGATCACGCTATATAGCCAGGAGAGCGGCCACAGCGCAAGACTGGTTGGACCACGCCTCTCCCAAAACTTGGGGGCATTGCGAAAAATAGATAACGCCATCGCTAATTTCTTCTACTTACTTCTTTGTCTGACTACTAAAAACAATATTGCTCAGATTGGCGTCACGCGCTGCTTCTAGGGCCGTCATGACGGATTGATGAGGCGCTTTAGCATCTGCATCGATATTAATTTGTAGATTATTGTTAGCTTGCTTATTGGATTCAGTGCTTAACTGCGTCAAGACATTGCTTAACTGAGATGGGTCTGTCAATTTGCCATTGATTGCAAAGCGGCCATCACGGCTGACTGCAATATGAACTTGTTTACTCTCCACTTGAGTTTCATTGCCGCTTGCAGTCGGCAAAGTAATCGCTAACTCTTGATAACGCGTGAAGGTGGTAGAGATCATGAGAAAGATTAGGATCACCAGTAGCACATCGATAAAGGGAATCAGATTAATTTCTGGCTCAGTAGAAACTGATATCGTTCCTAGGGAAAATTGCTTTCCTGATTTTGAATAGGTGTCTAACCAACTCATTACGCAGATTCTGTTGGATACAGTTTTTTAAATAATTGGCGTGTGAACTCTTCGCATTCACGCTGACGTTGATTGGCGATTGCACGCAATGTTCGCCAGGCTGCCAGTGCAGGTATCGCAATCAATAAACCAAATGCAGTGTTATAGAGCGCCACGGAGATTCCATGTGCAAGCTGTTGGGGGCTGCCAGCACCATTGATAGCGCCTTGACTACCAAAGATTTCAATCATGCCCACAACGGTACCAAATAAACCTAATAAAGGGGCTATGGTGGCGATCGTTGCCAATGCTCCTAAATAGCGGTCAAACTTTAACCAAGTAGCCTGTGCAACCGCTTGCAGTTCTTCTAAGGCTGATTGAGTGTTATTGCCGGCAGATTTCTCGCGCAAAACGCAGGCAAGCAATGGGCTTGCTGGGGATAACTGGGCTAACTGAGTGATTTGCTCACTCGCCAGTGTTTTTTGGCTAACTACCTGATTGGCAAGGGTAAAAGCAGTTTCTAGGCACCCTTTTGGGAAAATATGAACCTGGCGCAGATACCAGCTGCGCTCTATAAGAATGGCTAGGCCAATAATAGAAATGATTAAAAGAGGCCAAATAGGCCAGCCAGCGGATAGTAAGATGGAGTACATATGACCAGTACTTTAGCTGAATTAATAAGCCCCTTTCAGAAAGCTTGCCTGTGGATAACTCTGTGCAAAACTTTTTTGTAGGGCTGCTCTAAGTCCTTGATTGATCGTCGGTTGGGTGTAATTCTCCTAAAAGTACTATGAGAAGTCGGGATAAATTCAGCATATAAATCATATGCTTATCATTTAACTGTAGTATTTATCAGACGTTTTGGGTCAGTAATTACTTACTTATTCGTATTAAACAAGAGCCAGTGGGCTTCTGTGGATATTTATTACCGTCTAGGCTAGATAGCTTAGGGAGCGAAGAGAAAAAATGTCGGAAATATCAAGGGAAATTCTGTCTGTCGGCGATCTAAACCGCGCCATTGCTCAATCTTTAGAGGATCGTTTCGATACCGTTTGGGTTAGCGGGGAGATTTCGAACTTTAAGGCCTATGACAGTGGGCACTGGTATTTCTCATTAAAGGATGAAGAAGGTCAAATTCGCTGCGTGATGTTCCGTGGCCGAAATGGCCAAGTTGGCTTTATACCGCAATCGGGAGATTTGGTAGAAGTCAGCGCCAGCTTAAGCATGTATGTTCCTAGAGGCGATATTCAGCTGACGATCCAAACTTTACGGCGCGCTGGGATGGGCGGTTTGTATGAGGCATTTTTAAAGCTCAAAGCCAAACTCGCAAAAGAAGGCTTATTTGATGAGGATCGCAAACGAGAGCTCCCAACACACCCAAGAGCCATTGGCATTATTACTTCGCCACAAGCAGCCGCATTAAAGGATGTTCTAAGCACCTTGGCAAGACGCGCGCCGCATATTCCGATTGTGATTTACCCAACCTTGGTGCAGGGCGCTGATGCGCCTGCAGGAATGATTACTGCACTCAAGGCTGCTGAAAAAGAACAAGCGGTAGATGTAATCTTATTGGTGCGTGGCGGAGGTAGCATTGAAGACCTATGGGCATTTAATGATGAACAGTTAGCGTATGCAATCGCGGGCTCTTCCATTCCAGTAGTGAGTGGTGTTGGGCATGAAACGGATTTCACGATCGCAGACTTTGTAGCTGATCTACGTGCACCAACCCCGACTGGAGCTGCTGAGCTGGCGGCTCCACGCAGAGATCAAATGCTGCAAGAGCTTGATGCCATCAGGCAAGCCTTGTTACAGCGCATCAATCAACGGGTAGAGCGTGAGGCACAAACACTGGATCAATTGGCATTGAGATTAAGTCACGCATTACCAAATCCAGATCGCATGCGAGAGCAAATGACAAGCTGGCAACAGCGCCTTAATCAAGCTTGGGCTGTACGTATGGAAAGCTGGAAACGTAATCAAATGCACTATCAATCCCAACTTGAAATGCTTAACCCTCAAAGAACTTTAGAGCGTGGTTATGCCGTTGTGCTCAATATCAATGAAGGTCTGCATGCTGCACGTAAACCAGGCGATCTTCATGCCGCAACAGAATATGAAATTCGCCTAGCTGAGGGTGCGGCGACAGTGCAGTTTGAGAAAGTCAGCGCACTAAAGAATTAAGGTCAGATTCAAAAAAACTACAGAATATTGGGTTCGATTTTTAAGCTCACACCAAATTCTTTTTTGACTTTGTCTTGGATGCATTGAGCCAGACCCAAAATATCTTGGGATGTGCCGTTGCCGTGGTTCACTAAGACAAGCGCTTGATTGTCATAAACGCCAACATTGCCCATGCGCTGACCCTTAAAGCCGCATTGATCAATTAACCAGCCAGCAGCAAGCTTGCGCTTACCTACAGCATCTGGGTATGAAACCAATTCTGGGTATTTATGAAGTAGGGTCTCGTATTGTTCATTTGGAACAATTGGGTTTTGAAAGAAGCTACCTGCATTACCAATCACCTTGGGGTCAGGCAACTTATATGTGCGAATCTTACAAACTGCCAAAAAGATATCTTCTGGGCTTGGGGACGAGTTTTTTGAAAACTGTTTTGCTAAATCTGCGTAATGAATACGTGCATGCCATTGTTTGGGGATTTTAAAAACGACCTTTGTCACGATATAGCGATGGGGATTTTTCTTGAAGTAGCTATCGCGATATGCAAACTGGCAGGCATCTTTTGTAAGCGTGACAAAGGCATGGCTTTTAGAATCAAAAGCTTCAACAGAATCAATGTACTCGCCTATCTCAACACCATAAGCGCCAATATTCTGAATGGGTGCAGCGCCAACTGTGCCCGGTATAAGGGCTAGGTTTTCTAGACCTGGAAAATCGTTCTCTAAGGTCCAGGCAACGAATTCATGCCAGTTCACTCCGCCGCCAACGGCTATTAAAGTTGAGCTGGCATCAGCAGTACTTATCTGCTGACCGGTGATATTCATGAGCAAGGTTGCGCCAGGTAGAACCTTGGGTAGGATGACGTTACTACCCCCGCCGAGTACTCGCCAAGTCAATTGCTTCTCGGCAATTTCATTCATTACCCCTGGAATTTGATCTGCAGCGGTAATTTCGTAGGCTAGTTCTGCGCTGGCATCAAACCCAAAGGTATTGCGATCCTGAAGATCGAGGTTTGGGCTCGATTTTGGGTGTGAGGATTCATTCTGGCCAGAGTTCATGCCACAATCTTATTCGAATGTTTGCTAAGTGCGCAGATAATTAAAGATCTTACGTAATTGAATAAATAGGGAGTAAAAAATGCCTTCATTTGACGTGGTTTGCGAACCAGACATGGTTGAGCTGAAAAATGCGATTGAGCAATCCAATAAAGAGATTAGCAATCGCTTTGACTTTAAGGGTTCTGATAGTCGCGTAGAGCAAAAAGATGAAACTCTCATCTTATTTGGTGATGATGACTTTAAATTGGGTCAAGTACGGGATGTGCTCTTTGGCAAGATGGCTAAGCGCAATGTAGATGTGCGTTATCTGAAAGATGATAAAAAAGAGACTATTGGTAGCGATAAGCGTAAGCAAACCATGAAGATTCAAAAAGGCATCACTTCAGAGCTTGCTAAAAAAGTAGTCCGCATTATTAAAGATAGCAAAATCAAAGTGCAAGCGAGTATTCAGGGTGATGCGGTTCGTGTTACTGGTGCAAAGCGAGATGATCTGCAAGCAACAATGGCTCTACTTAAAAAAGACGTGACCGAAGCGCCATTGGGCTTTAATAATTTCCGTGACTAACGCTAGGCTGGCGAGCCTCTAAAGACCATTTGCTAGCTAAGTTAATGTATATTATGATAATATACATTCAATGATAGATCTTCATCAAATAGCGGGGTTTCAGTGGGATGCAGGGAATGCCTATAAGAGCCAAGATAAGCATGGAGTTACTCAGGTTGAAGCTGAAGAAATATTTTTTAATCAGCCTTTATTAATTTCGGGTGATGAAAAGCATAGCGAGGAAGAGCGGCGATATCTTGCACTTGGAGTCACTAGCGCAAAAGTGTCATTATCTGTAGTGTTTACTTTGCGCAAAAAGGAAACCTTAATTAGAGTGGTTTCTGCAAGACCAATGAGCAAAAAAGAAAGGGCGTTTTATGAAAAAGCCTAATAAGATTATTCCTAAATTCAAGAACGAAAAAGAAGAGCGTGCTTTTTGGGAAAAAAATGATGCCTCAGATTATTTTGATCTGTCCAAGGCAACAAAAGTGACGATGCCAAATCTTAAGCCTTCAACGGCCTCAATTTCTTTGCGCCTATCCCAGAGCCTTCTAGAGAATATTAAATTACAGGCAAATAAGTTGGATGTGCCTTATCAGTCCCTGATGAAAGTTTGGCTAGCTGAAAAGTTGGAAGAGGCTACTAAGTAATCGGGAGATGCCCCTTTGCTTTTTGCCAAAAAATCTCATCTAATATGACCCCTAAAGGTCAAATACACTCAGCAAGCGAAGAGGCGATCGAGCGCTTTTGTGATGCTTGCTGGCTAGAGGATGGTCTGGCAAAGAACAGTCTGTCTGCTTATAGAAGGGATATGTTGCTATTAGCGCAATGGCTGTATCAGCAATCTGGCGCTGATTTATACTCGGTTCAAGAAAAAGATCTCACTGCCTACATAGCGCATCGTAGAGCAGACAAGGCAACTACCGCCAATCGACGACTTACGGTTTTCAAACGTTTTTATCGTCACGCCTTACGCATCAACTTAGTCAAGAGCGATCCATGTATTGGATTGCGCGCTGCAAAGCAAGCATTACGTTTTCCAAAGACGCTGAGCGAAGATCAGGTCACCGCTTTGCTTAATGCACCCGATATAGAAACTCCGCTGGGTTTACGTGATCGTACGATGCTCGAGTTAATGTATGCCAGTGGCCTGCGTGTTTCAGAGATTATTTCTCTGAAAACGGTAGCCCTAGGCTTAAATGAGGGCGTAGTGCGAGTTGTTAACGGTAAAGGTGGTAAGGAGCGCTTGGTGCCCTTTGGCGGTGAAGCGGGGCAATGGTTGAGGCGATATCTTGCTGAGGCCCGCACGCCGCTACTAGAAGGCAAAACAACGGATGCAGTTTTTGTGGGACGTCATACAGGTTTAGGCCTGACAAGACAGGCTTTCTGGGCTCTCATTAAACGTTATGCCACAGTAGCCAATATTCCCGTAGCGCTATCTCCTCATACTCTTAGGCATGCTTTTGCTACCCATTTGCTAAATCATGGTGCTGATTTAAGGGTAGTTCAGTTGCTCTTGGGTCACGCAGACATATCTACCACGCAGATCTACACTCACGTCGCCAGAGAGCGGCTTAAATCAATTCATCAACAGCATCATCCACGTGGCACATGAATGGAATGCTAAAAGTGTTTAAGATGACGATATGATTTTCACTCTAGATATTTTGCTGATTCCACTTGCCTATCTGATTGGCTCGATTTCATTTGCAGTAGTGGTGAGTCAGTGCATGAACTTGCCTGATCCTCACTCCTATGGCTCAGGTAATCCTGGGGCAACAAATGTGCTGCGTACAGGGAATAAATTGGCCGCAGCGCTCACTTTTTTGGGTGATGCTCTCAAGGGTTATTTTGCAGTCATGCTTGCTCGAGTTTTATTAGGGGATCAGTCTCTCACTGCATCACTTAGTTCTTGGGTTTTATGTGGTGTAGTGCTCGCCGTATTTTTAGGCCACTTGTTCCCGGTATTTCATGGTTTTAAGGGAGGCAAGGGCGTTGCCACTGCATGCGGTATTTTGTTTGGTGTGAATGATATTCTTGGTCTTGCCACCCTAAGCACTTGGATTATTGTGGCAGTGTTTTTGCGTTATTCCTCTTTGGCTGCTCTGGCTGCCGCAGTATTTGGCCCCATCTATTTTGTTTTTCTGTTTGGCTTTCAGCCCATGGGGATTGCACTCTTAGCTGTTTGTTCGTTATTGATTTGGCGTCATCGTAGCAATATTCAAAATTTGCTCAATGGCACCGAAAGTCGTATTGGCTCTAAAAAGACTAAAAGCTAAAACTGCTTAAAAGAAAAGAAAAATCATTATGACAATCGCTTACGCCTGTATTCTATTTATGGGCTTGCTGCCTTATATTGCTGCGGGCATTGCCAAGAAAGGCTTTGAAGAGTACGACAACAGCATGCCTAGGCAATGGTTGGCCAAACAAACTGGTTTTAGAGCAAGGGCAAATGCCGCTCAAGCAAATCTCTTTGAGTCTTTGCCGCTCTTTTTTGCGGCAGTCATTATTGCCCACATACAGCATGCACCCCAGGAAAGAATTGATTTTCTTGCTATTGGTTTTGTCATTGCTCGTATTGCTTACCTCATTTGTTATATCGCTAATTGGCCCACTACTAGATCAATAGTTTGGTTGCTTGGTTTGATTTGCGTTATTACTATCTTTTGTCAGATCTAAATAGAAAAATCATCACTATGACAGCAAAAAAAACATCTAACTCAGTAAGGGCAAAGACTGCTGCAAAGAAATCTCTACCCCCTAAAGTTTCAGCAAAGAAAGTCATAAACAAAAAAGAGGATACCGGGCTGCCTCTATCTGTAGTCATTCGACGCCGTATCGAGGCGCAGAAGGCGCGCTTTCATGCTAATGACAGTATTGCTGCTTTCATTAAACCCGGTGAGTTAGAGGGCTTAGTTGATGAGGTGTCTGAAAAGATGCAAGCCGTTCTAGAAAGCTTGGTTATTGATACTCGGAATGACCACAACACCAGAAACACTAGCCGTCGAGTGGCGAAGATGTATGTGCAAGAAGTTTTTAATGGCCGCTATGTTGATCAACCGACTTTGACCAAGTTTCCTAATGTGAGTCGCCTTAATGAACTCATGATTATTGGGCCGATAACAGTACGCAGTGCATGCTCACATCACTTATGCCCAATTATGGGTCGTATTTGGATTGGTGTTTTGCCAAGCAAAGAGTCGGCATTAATTGGCTTGTCTAAGTACTCAAGGTTAACTGAGTGGGTAATGTGTAGACCACAAATTCAGGAAGAGGCGGTTGTCGAGTTGGCAGATATGCTCGAGAGAAAGATTAAGCCAATTGGTGTTGCAGTGGTGATGGAAGCTGATCACTTTTGTATGCAATGGCGTGGCGTGAAAGATCGTGACTCTAAGATGATTAACAGTGTGATGCGCGGATCTTTCTTAAAGGACTCTAATTTACGTCGTGAGTTTTTGGCGCTGATTGATCGAAAATAATTTAAATCTGCTCTTTATGTTCAGGATTGTTGTAACGACTTTATTGACAATGACTATTGCTGCTTGCAGTGCCATCCCCGATCAGAACCAAGATCCTACCAAGAATAATCTGGCAACTTTTCGTAAAGATTGGAAAGAATGTCGGGAGGATTACCCAGAACAGGGTTCTGGCATTCACATTCGACAATGGGAGGGCTGTATGAATTTGAAGGGCTGGAAATAATCTAATTTAAGATCTAGTATTGGGTGAGAATTATTCTCAACTAAATAGTGTTATTTATCATAGACTTATATCGCTACCAACAAGTAAAAATCATCTCCACTATGATCTCATTAGTTTTGAGAATCTTTGTCTTATTACTTTCTTAATTTTGGAGAATCCATGAAAAATAGTCGTCGCCAATTTATGATTTTATCTGCTGCTGGTGCCTGTACTTTGGCCTTGAACGGTAAAGTCCAAGCTCAAGCTATGGTTGCAGAAACTGATCCACAAGCTGCTGCTTTAGGTTACAAATCAGACGCTACTAAGGTGGACAAGGCAAAGTTTGCAAAATATGCGGCTGGTCAACAATGCTCTAGCTGCGCATTGTTCCAAGGCAAGCCTGATGCTGCTGCTGGCGGTTGTTCATTATTTGCTGGTAAGCAAGTTGCTGCTAAAGGTTGGTGCTCTGCTTACGCTAAGAAGGCTTAAGCTTACCCAATTAAAAACGTGGCAATCGTTTGTCCCATGAATAAAAAAGACTGCCGCGGCAGTCTTTTTTATTGAGTTGGCATGATGAAATCATCTTTATTGATAGCATTTCACAGGCATGATTCATCCAAATTGATTCAACTAAATATAAAACCTCTAATTCTGAGCAAATTAGACTTATATTTGGTTATTTTGGGATTTTTATTGCTTATCTTGGTAGCTGCAATCAATTCGATATAGTCTTAAATGCCGTAATTTTGATACTTTCCGGCATTTTCCGTTTTTAGTGATTCAGAGCACTCATCTATGGAGTTTTGAGCATTAATTTTTTGGGATATTTTCTGCGGTCATATTGGCCCCTACGTGTTGTCATGGAAATAATTGGCTTCCAGGGCCCAATCTTGCTCCCTTTATTTGGCTCGCATCTATTTTATAAAAGATTTTGACCTTATATATAGAGATAAAATCTGGTTAACGTAGCTCATTTTTAAAATCAAACTCTAAAATTACATAATATATTTAGAAAGTTAACTATTTTTTTATGACGCAAGTTTTGCCTGTAATACTCTGTGGGGGTTCTGGGACGCGTCTTTGGCCGCTGTCCCGCTCAGGTTTTCCCAAGCAATTTTTGGCGCTCTCTGGTGATGGCTCCAATGAAAGTCTATTTCAACAGGCTATCAAACGTATTCATTCGGTAGGTAGCAATGATGTTAACTTGGGTACAACGGTGATTGTAACGAATGAAGAGCATCGCTTTTTGGCGCTAGATCAATTACGTGAGTTGAAAAATATTTCTGCTACTTTATTGCTGGAGCCGTCTGGTAGAAATACCGCTCCTGCATTAACGCTTGCTGCACTCTACGCGAAAGAGCTTGGGGGTGAAAAAGAAGACCCGATTTTGATTGTCACACCAGCAGATCAAACGGTTATCAATCCTGCAGAATTTACAAAAGTACTAGCTAAAAGTATTGAAATTGCTAAAGAGGATGGGATCGCTATTTTAGGTATCACACCAACTGGTCCGGAAACAGGTTATGGCTATATTAAGGTAGAAAATAGCAATGCTAGTACAGGCCCTTCTAAAAATGCTTATGTAGTTGAGCGTTTTGTTGAAAAGCCCAATCAGCCTGCTGCTCAGGGATACTTAAATGAGGGTGGCTATTTTTGGAATGGTGGCATGTTTGTACTCAAAGCAAGCGTTTGGTTGACCGTGCTTAAGGAGTATCGCCCTGATATTCTGAAGACAACCCGGGCCTCTTGGCAAGCTAAAACTACTGACGCTTCTGGTGATACTCAGTTTATTCGCCCAGGAAGGGAATTATTTAACGCGGTCCCCAGCGAGTCGATTGACTTTGCTGTTATTGAGAAATGCCCAGGTTCGAATTTTCCCATTAAGATGGTCGAGCTAGACGCTGGCTGGAATGATTTAGGTGCTTGGGATGCTGTTTGGCAAGTAGGTAAAAAAGATGTGCACGGTAATGTCACCAATGGTGATGCCTTCCTGACTAATTCAAAGAACTCATTAATTCATGCAAGTAGTCGTTTGGTAAGTGCTGTTGGCGTGGAAAATCTTATTATTGTGGAGACTGCGGATGCAGTGTTGGTCGCCGATCGCAAAAATAGTCAAGACGTGAAGAATATTGTTGGTCAGCTAGAAGCGCAAAAGCGCGAGGAAAAAAATCTGCATCGCAAAGTATCTAGGCCCTGGGGTTGGTATGACAGTGTTGATGAGGGTGAGCGCTTTAAGGTAAAACGTATTCAAGTAAAGCCAGGCGCTAGTCTTTCTTTACAAATGCATCATCATCGAGCGGAGCATTGGATTGTAGTTAAAGGTACTGCAGAAATTACGAATGGTGATCAAGTAATTACTTTGTCTGAGAATCAAAGTACCTACATTCCTCAGGGACAAACTCATAGGCTTGCCAATCGAGGAACTGAGCCATTAGAAATTATTGAAGTGCAGTCAGGTAGTTATCTCGGGGAGGATGATATCGTCCGTTTCGAAGATACCTACGGCAGAAGTTAAATTGAACAAAAAGTCGGTCAAAATTAATTCAAAAGTAAATTAAGAAGAGTCAATATGAGCAAACAAAAAGTTGCATTAATAACGGGCATTACCGGTCAAGATGGCTCTTATCTTGCTGAGTTTCTTTTGGAAAAAGGATACATAGTTCATGGTATTAAGCGGCGCGCCTCTTCTTTTAATACTGAGCGAATTGATCATATATATCAGGACCCTCATATTAACCACCCAGATTTGATTCTTCACTATGGTGATTTGACGGATACAAGTAATTTAGTGCGCATTATTAAAGAATGCCAGCCTGATGAGATTTACAACTTGGGCGCGCAGTCACATGTGGCGGTTTCATTTGAGTCTCCTGAATACACTGCTGATGTTGATGCAATTGGCCCACTCCGCATGTTAGAAGCTATTCGTATTTTAGGGCTGGAGAAGAAAACCCGTTTTTATCAGGCCTCAACTTCTGAGTTGTATGGTTTAGTACAAGAGATTCCACAAAAGGAAACTACGCCTTTTTACCCAAGAAGCCCGTACGCTGTAGCGAAGATGTACGCTTACTGGATCACTGTTAATTACCGTGAAGCTTATGGTATTTACGCCTGCAATGGAATTTTGTTCAATCATGAGTCTAAGCGTCGCGGCGAAACTTTCGTGACTCGTAAGGTAACTCGTGGCTTAGCTAATATTGCACAGGGTCTGGAGAAGTGTCTTTATATGGGGAATATTGATGCTTTGCGTGACTGGGGTCATGCTAAAGATTATGTGCGTATGCAATGGTTAATGCTCCAGCAAGATAAGCCAGAAGACTATGTGATTGCTACTGGTATTCAATTCACTGTGCGCGAATTTATTATTCGCAGTGCTAAGCAGCTCGGTATCATCCTGAAGTTTGAAGGTTCTGCTGAAAATGAAAAAGCAATTGTTGCTTCTATTGAGGGGGGCAAGGCTTCAGCATTAAAAGTAGGCGATGTGATTGTGCAAATTGATCCGCGCTACTACCGTCCAACTGAAGTAGAAACGCTATTGGGTGATCCCTCTAAGGCAAAAGAGAAGCTCGGCTGGGTTCCAGAAATTACGCTCGATCAAATGATCGTCGAGATGGTGGCTAGTGACTTGGATAAAGCGAAGCAACATGCGCTATTACTTAAGCATGGACACTCTGTAGCTGTTGGTAAGGAAAATTGATTAAACAATGGCCTTAGATTTAAATCAAAAAATTTATGTAGCTGGTCACCGTGGTATGGTGGGATCTGCCATTGTCCGTAATCTGAGGGCTAAGGGGTATACCAATATTGTTATGCGTGGCCACTCAGAAATGGATCTGACTAATCAAGCAGCGGTAGAGTCATTCTTTGAGCTTGAGAGACCTGATCAGGTATATATGGCCGCTGCAAGAGTTGGTGGAATATATGCTAATCATACCTTTCCAGCAGAATTCATTTACGACAACTTGATGGTGCAAAACAATGTTGTACATCAAGCCTTTGTTCACGGAGTTAAAAAATTACTATTTCTTGGTTCTAGCTGCATCTACCCACGTTTAGCACCGCAACCTATGAGCGAGGATGCATTGCTCACTGGTAAACTAGAGCCTACCAATGAGCCTTATGCCATTGCTAAGATCGCTGGCATCAAATTATGTGAGAGCTATAACCGTCAGTATGGATCGTCTCATGGAGTTGATTACCGCTCAGTCATGCCGACCAATTTATATGGCCCAGGTGATAACTATCACCCAGAAAATAGTCATGTAATTCCGGCCCTCATTAGACGTTTTCATGAGGCAAAGATAGCTAATGCTCCTGAAGTTGTGATTTGGGGTTCGGGCAAGCCTAAACGTGAGTTTTTGTATGTTGATGATATGGCGGCAGCTTCAGTATTTGTAATGGAATTAGACAAATCTGCTTATGATGCCCAAACATTGCCAATGCAAAGTCATATTAATGTGGGGTTTGGTAGCGATATTACTATTGCTGAGCTGGCACATGCTGTAGCAAAAGCCACTGGATATCAAGGAGCTATTAGATTTGATGTATCCAAGCCTGATGGTGCCCCTAGGAAATGGATGGATTCAAGTCGTCTTAATCATTTAGGTTGGAAGGCGCAGGTAGATTTAGAGCGTGGCCTATCTCTCGCCTATACAGACTTCCATAAAGAAGTGTCAAAGCATGTTTAGTCGCTTTTAGTCTATGGGTACATTATCCAGTTGGGTCTTGGCGCTTGCGCAAAATACGGTTTTCGTTTAGATCATCATCAGGAATTTTTGAAGTATTGCTTACAAAATGATTACGTCATATCGATAGCGAATACACGTCTTGTTGCTAGCCGTGCAATTCTAGCCAATTGCGATGTTAAAGCGAGTAACCCCCAATCTTCAGAGATTGATCTTGAGTTTCTAGACGCGGCTGCACACAGAGTTAATGCCCTACATGATTTGGGTAGACCAGTCAGTATTTATATTTGTTCGGATGCATTGCCCTATTTTTCAAAGTATGTATTACCAGCAATACAAATACCTTTTGTATTAGTCAGTGGCGATAGTGATTTGTCAATTTCAGTGCAGACTTTGGGCCCAACCTTGAAAGCTATTGCTGACCATTCTCTATTAATAGCGTGGTTTGCCCAAAATAAAGATAGTGAGCATACAAAGCTTCGCGCATTGCCTATTGGTCTGGATTTTCATTCTCGTTGGCGAGATGCCCAGATTTGGGGTGGTGGTTTTATTTTGCCGGCCATGCAGGAGGCAGAGCTACGTCAGATATTGCAACAGTCGCCACGCTGGTCGGAGCGGAAGGTTCTAGCCTATTGTAATTGGGGAGTGTCTGTTGACAGAGGGGATCGCCAGGAATGCAAACAAAAGATGAATCCTCAAGCATACTTTTATCAAAGCAAGCGTTTAAGTCGGACCCAAACTTGGGTTGAGCAAGCGCAATATGCTTTTGTGATAAGCCCAAGTGGTGCAGGTTTAGATTGTCATAGAACCTGGGAGGCTCTAGCTCTTGGTTGCGTACCCATTGTTAAGCGCTCACCCATGGGCGAGGTTTTTGAGGGCCTTCCAGTGTTGATGGTAGATGATTGGGCGCAAGTAAGCCCATTATTTTTGAAAGAACAGGCTGAGAGATTACAAGGGCAGACTATGGATTATTCTAGACTCTTGCTACGGCATTGGATTGGGCAAATCAATTTGAATTCGGCTAACCAAGTATTTGCTCCCGTAAGATGTACTCTCGATCAAATGAAAGAAATAGTGCTTTGAGTGAACTCAAGATACCTTTAGTGCCTATAGAAGAAGCAACCGTCTTGCTAGCTGGTACAGGGCGTGATGTAGCTTCGTATATTGCCTCTGAGATGAAACATCTTTTGTCTTCTCTGAAGAACTTCAAGAAGGTCTTCATATTGGTGATTGAGAGTGACTCATCAGATAATACCGTTGAAGTTCTGCAGGAATTAAAGAAAAACATTCCTAACTTTGACTATCTCACTTTAGGTAAGCTTGCCGGTGAAATTCCTGTTCGCACAGAACGCATAGCCTATTGTCGCAATCAAATTGTCAAATTGGTCAAAGAAGATCCAAAATATGCTGAAGTGGATTTTGTGATGCTGGCCGACTTAGATGGTCTCAATACGCATCTCAATGCTACCTCAGTTGCAGAGTGCTGGAACACCGATGTACCTTGGGATGTTGTCACTGCTAATCAGCTTGACTTTTATTATGACGTTTGGACACTACGTCACAAACACTGGTCGCCTGGTGACTGTATTGTTCAGCAAAGTAGTCTAGAGTCAATTTTGGGCTATGACCAATCAGTTAATTTAGCGGTATGGGCTAAACAAGCTAAGTTACCTATAACCGCTGGTTATATTGAAGTTGAAGCTGCGTTTGGTGGTTTCGCTATTTATAAGAAGCAGGCCTATATCACTGGAACTTACGTTGGTAGCGGAGTTTCTGATGGCGTCAGGCATGAGGCTTGTGAGCATGTTGCACATTGCGCCGATATGCGTAAGGCTGGTTATCGGATCTTTATCAATAGCGCTCTGATTAATTGCAAACGACCAGCTGACCAGAATCCAAAGAAGCCAAGAGTATTATCAGCGGTAATGATAAGCGCCATTCGCAAGACGGGTATTGCTTTATTTGGCAAGAAGCGCCTTAAAAAATATCTATCCCAGCTGATGGAAAATATTTAAGGCGATCTGGCAGCTTCTTAAATCATCAATTGATTCGCTCGAAGATTGCATAGCCGTTACGAACTGAAGGTCTATGGGTAACTAGGCGGTAATTTGGGTTATTTTCTAAGGCCCGCATCGCATTAAAGCACTTAAAGGTTTCGGTATCATCGAGAGCAATGACTTTAGCGCCAATCACATATGCCAATTCTCTCTCTCCAGTAAATTCTGAGCCATCAATCAAAACCATGTCAAAGAGGTCAACAGCGTTAGTGGATTTAATGTAAGCAATTCCGCTAATATTCGACTGATTATCCCTCAGATATACCAAATCTTGGTGATACCATCCAAGAACGGTTTCTAGTTTGTGGTGGTTGAGGTTGGTCTGCTGGGTATTATAAAAATTGATAATTTCTGTTTCTTGCGGAAACTCTGAGGCGCTAATAGAACTTACGTTGTAAGCTTTTACAAATTGATCATTCTCATAAGTTTTCCTCAATAGCTCATAGCGAGGCTTGGAAAGTTCCATGCAAAAGAGTTGAACGCTGTCTTTATCAGCTCGTTTACGAATAGCGCTGACAAATGCATCTGTACTACCACCCCCGCTCGAAGACCCGATCTCTAAGAATTTTTTCAGTTCGGTCTTGAGAGCATATTTTTGAAGTTCATCATAAAAAGGATCATCTTTAATTTCTGCCGCAATGATGTCATTAATCGTTGGTGGAGGAGGTGTTTTTTTTCTTGAATAACTTACGAAAGAGTTTCATGGCTATTGTGATTTAAAAGATAGTATTCTTTTTAAAGATTGAATGCGACGTTTGATATAAAGCTGAGCAATTTCAATAAAGTAAACGCTGTAGGATATGGCTTCATTATGCATGAAGTGTTTCATATACGATTTTGCTTTACCTTGAAAGTGAAGACAGGCGAGAGGAATGGGTGTTTGGCTAGAGATGCTGTGGGCAAAAAATTGTGGGAAGTTACCGGTTACTTTTTTAAGATTCACGCGCCTGATCATTTTGAATTCTTTAGCGTGCATATTACCATCATGATTAATGTTGTTATCAAATAATGGCAGCCCATGAAAATGGACATCCGCCAAATTGACTACTCGTGAATTATTTTTTTGCCAAAGATATAAGGCAGTCATATCGCAAATACCGCCTGGTAGGCTGTACTTTTGGTGATGGGCGTATTTCTTATCAAGGGATTTGCGAGTTTCTCCTTGGTACATTTTTCCCAGAAATTGAATAAAGCTTTCAAGACCTTGCAGCGTCCAGTAGGAGCAGTGAGGGGAGGAGGCAAGTGCCATTTCATCTTGATAGGGTGTAGAAAAGGCAGCTATACATTCTCTAAATAGTGGATGCGTTACTACTCTCTTGAGATCGCTTAATAAAATTAGGTCGCTATCAATCATCCAAAAATGATGAAGACTTTGGGACTTGGCAATCTCGTAAAGAAAAAAGTAGCGCTTAAAACATAACAATTCGAACTCTCTCGTGGCCGAAGACATATGCACATAGTTGTGTACAAAGGTAGCGTAATTGGGTAGGTCAATTTGGCTATCATCGTAGTATTGATCACACATACTCCCAGTGACAGAATCATCCCCAATCAAAATAGCGTGGTTTCCAAATTTCTTTACGAAATGGGCGGCAACCCTTAGATAGTCTTGGGAGCCATGGTGGATGATAAAAACGGTTTCGGGAGCTTGAGGGGTTTCAGAGGGCATATGGGTAGCTGGAGAGCGTTAGTCTCTAATAAGGTCAATTTACCGCTATTAATCGATTAAAATCAAGATATTATGCCAATCTAGCGTGGATTAGCTACCTTTATGCTTTTATGAATATTCAAGACCGCCAAATCCTGTTTCGCTTGCTGGGCTATTTGCGGCCTCATTACAAACTTTTCATCGCCTCTATTTTGGCAACTGTAGTTGTGGCAGGTTCTGAAACCTCGATTCCTGCACTCATGAAACCGCTGCTTGATGATGGTTTTACAGGGAAGATGAATCATACCCTGTGGATGATTCCCTTCATTTTGGTTGGCTTAGCGATGGTGCGAAGTATGTCACAATTTGCATCTAATTATTTGCTTACTCGCATGAACAGTAATATCTTGCTCACTATGCGTGAACAGATGTTTGCGCGCCTAATGAACTCTCCAACAGATCTATTTTTACGAAGCACGGCATCTAATTTAATTAATGTAGTCGTCTTTGAGGTTGGTAATGCCCTCTCAGTAATGGGTAGCTTACTTATCAACTTATTGCGCGATGCGCTAACTGTGATTGGGCTATTGGCATACCTACTTTATTTAAATTGGCGCCTAACAATTTTAGTATTGGCAATATTTCCAGTGGTAGCTTATCTTTCTAATAAGATCAACAAACGCTTACGAAAAATTAATCGGCAGCAACAAGAATTAACTGGTAACCTGGCTTACATAGTTGAGGAATCATCGGCTGGCCATAAATTAGTCAAGCTTCATAGTGGCCAGCGCTATGAGATGCGCCGTTTTATGGATCGCGCAAAATTGCTTTATCAGTTTTCAATGAAGTCAGCGGTTACGGGAGGTATGAATCAACCCATCACTCAACTAATAGCGTCTACTGCGCTTTCTTTGGTGTTAGTCATAGCGCTTATGCAGTCTTCCTCCCAAGGCACTACCGTGGGTGAATTTGCTTCCTTCATTACGGCCATGATGCTAATTATTTCGCCCATTAAGCATATCGCAGATGTGGGTCAGCCATTGCAACGGGGTTTTACGGCAGCTGAGATGGTTTTTAAATTAATGGATCAAGAGGTGGAATTTGACTCCAATAAAAAAGATCAAGAAGTATCTTTGGATGTTGCAAGAGGAAAAATTCTTTTTAAAGATGTTTCTTTCTCCTACCATCAGGATGCCAGTCGTGAGGCTGCATTACAGCATCTCAATCTAAGTATTGAGCCTGGTGAAGTGATTGCCTTGGTGGGGCCGTCAGGTGCTGGTAAAACAACATTAGTAAATTTGTTACCACGCTTCTTAAGACCGAGCTCTGGACAAATTTATTTGGATGACATTAGCTTGGATGATCTGGTGTTAAAAGATCTACGCCGTCAAATCTCATTTGTTAGTCAAGATATTATCCTTTTTAATGATTCGATTGCTGTGAATGTGGCATACGGAGAGTCACCAGAAAAAATTGATAGAACTAGGGTAATGCAGGCTCTAGATGCTGCAAACCTTACGAATATGGTGGCAGAGCTGCCCAATGGTATTGATACTGTGATTGGTGATAAGGGTAATCAGTTCTCCGGTGGACAGCGTCAACGCATTGTCATTGCTAGGGCGATTTATAAGAATTCTCCTATCCTCATTTTGGATGAAGCTACATCGGCATTGGATTCGGAGTCAGAACGTCACGTTCAGATTGCTATGGACAGGTTGATGGCCGGGAGAACCTCTATTGTGATTGCTCATCGTCTGTCAACCATTGAGCGTGCGAATCGTATTGTGGTGATGGAAAAAGGCAAGATTGCTGAATTGGGTACGCATGAGCAATTAATTGCCAAAGATGGGCTTTATGCACATCTACATCGCTTACAATTTTTAGAAGCCTAACTAGGTCGCAATTGTGAATATTCTTTTAACGGGTGGTTTGGGTTATATCGGTAGCCATGTAGCTGTGGTGCTAACCGAGGCCGGTCATCAAGTGACCATTTTGGATAATCTTTGTAATTGCAAGATTGAGGTGTTAGATCGTCTGGAAAAGATTTTGGGGAGGGCGCCTGCGTTTTTCAAAGGAGATGTGCGAGATCAAGCTTTAGTGGAATCGATTCTTAAAGAAAAGCAGATCAATTCAGTAATTCACTTTGCTGGATTAAAAGCGGTTGGTGAGTCAGTCCAAGAGCCACTCATGTACTATGACAACAATGTTGGCGGAACAATCTCCCTGCTAAAGGCAATGAAAAATTGTGAAATTAAAACAATTGTTTTTAGTTCCAGCGCATCTGTTTATGGCATACCGGTGTACTTACCATATGACGAGGAGCATCCAACTCGACCTCAAAGCCCGTATGGAAAATCCAAACTTCAAGTGGAGGAAATCCTCAAAGATTTATCTGATTCGGATCCTGAATGGAAGGTTGTAGCATTGCGCTATTTTAATCCAGTGGGAGCGCATGATTCAGGCTTAATTGGCGAGGATCCAGCCGGGGTTCCTAACAACTTAATTCCTTATGTTGCACAGGTAGCCATTGGCAAGCTTGAGAAGTTAAAAATTTTTGGAGATGATTACGACACGCCTAATGGTACTGGTGTGCGTGATTATATTCATGTGATGGATTTGGCTGAAGGCCATAATTCGGCTTTGTTATACGTTTCTGAAAATACAGGATTTTCAGTATTTAATTTAGGTACCGGGAATGGCTATAGTGTTTATGAGGTAGTGGATGCATTCACAAGTGCTAGTTCAAGAAAAATTCCTTATGAAATTGTTGATAGGAGGGGCGGTGATATTGCTTCCTATTATGCGAATGCACAGAAAGCTAAGAAGTTTCTGGGCTGGAGTGCTAAAAGAGGGTTGTTACAAATGTGTATTGACGCTTGGAAATGGGCTGTTTTGCACTAAATATAAGTCATATATCTAAAAGATAAAATGAAGATAACAAACTACAAGATGCCTGGGCATCATCAGCGTTCATTCATTAGGACTCCAAATTGGATCACATTAGTGTTGTGTTGGAATTTCGTAATTTTGTTTGGAATTTGGCTTCAACCCCACACTGTTTTTATTCGACACTTTAGTTTAGTTATTGGAGCTATTTTAGGCTCCTGGGTTATTGCGCGGAATTGGAGTTTATTAATTCAAAAAAAATCGTTACCTCTATGGCTAATAGTATTTCTATTGTTGTGGGTCAGCATACATTTATATTTTATTGGTGAAGATAAAGGCACTCAACTTCTTGAATATCAGCGTATTTGGAAAAAGATTGCCTTGAGCATTCCCTTTGGTGCTGGCTTAGGAATTAGTATTCTTGGATGGTATAGAAGCGATTACAAAACAGAAAAATATTGGCGAATCATTTACATAGGATTTTTGGCGCCGATTATCGTCTATTTTGTCAAATACATTTCAAGCTACATATGCTTAATAATGGGTTTTGAGACCCCGATATATTTAATGCTTTCCTCTGCGCATTTAACTGATCCGTGGGGTGTGTCAAGAGCGGCTTACGTGTTTTTTTGTTTGCCCGCTTATTTCATAGCAATGTCAGAGTTAGGTGAAGTATGTGGAAAGAAAACTTGGCAGTTAAATCAAAATTGGATGTATTTAATTGCAATAATTGGTACCCCACTAATAATGTTAATGGAACACGACCGTACTGGATTGTTTTATTGTGCGGTTGGAATCATTGCTGGGATACTGTCAATTATAAAAGTGGCTAACTTTCAATTTAATAACAAAAAACAGTTGATTCTTTTATTAATACTGCTAATTTTCTTGGCTTCCATTGTGGTGATAAGTGTTCAGAATCCTTTATGGAGGGCGCTAAAAGCGGATGCAATATTCGCTGTTCAGATTAATGAATATGATCAATGGAAGCATTTATCCGGGTCGAAAAGCCCACCACTTATAAATGAATTGGGAATGCAGGTTCATGAGTCAAATTATGATCGAATTGCTTGGGCGATAAGGGGCTTTGATTTAATCTTAAAAAAACCTCTTGGATATGGTCTGATGACCCTTTCTTTTGGACGCCTAAATAGTGTAGACTTTCCAGGGTCTCAGACCAATATGAGCCATAACGGATGGATGGATTTTTGTTTGGGATATGGCATACCCGGTTTTTTATTAATTTTTATAGCCATTCTCTTAGTTCTAATAAATGCCAAAGGAGCAGTTTTGCCTTGGGCGAAATTTATTAAATGGGTTTTAGGTTTTATGTTGCTAGTTTTTTTTAATAAAGAGCTATCTTCGGAAATATTTATTAATGCATTAATTTTCACTACTTGTATATTTTCTACAGCTTGCCTAGACTGTAAGACGCAAAATTCATGAAAATGAATTCAAATCAGTCGATTTATATTCTTTTAAAACGTCTTTGGATTCATATTGGCGGGTGTCGTCGTAGGCAGTTTAAATTGTTATTAATACTAATGCTGCTTACTTCTTTCTCTGAGATTATTAGTATTGGTTCTGCCGTACCATTTCTTGGTGCACTAACTTCCCCAGAGAATGCATTTAAATTGCCTGCTGCTAAATTAATAGCCCAAATATTAAACATTGCTGAACCAAAGCAGTTTCTCCTTGTGTTGGCAGTTATATTTGGGTTGGCGGCAATACTTGCGGGAGGTATGCGCTTAATTTTGTTATGGTTTAGTAACAAATTCTCTTTTGCTGTGGGCGCAGATCTTAGCATTGAAATTTATAGGCGTACGCTTTATCAGTCTTATGCAATTCATTCCCTACGTAACAGTAGCGAAATTATTGATGGACTTAATGGAAAATTAAACATAGTTATTTACGGCATCATAGTTCCGGCTATGACGATTATTAGTTCTAGCGTGATGTTACTCTTTATTCTCATAGGGCTAATACTGATGCAGCCTATGGTTGCAATTATTAGCTTTGGTGGATTTGGTTTTATTTATCTACTGATTGGTATGGTGACTCGCAAAAAATTAAAGCGTGATAGTGAATGCATTGCCAGTGAATCGCCTAAGATACTCAAGTCCTTGCAGGAGAGTTTAGGCGGTATTCGAGATGTCTTAATTGATGGTAGTCAAGAAGTATTCTGCAAAATCTTCAGAAATTCAGATTATTTGCTAAGGCGCGCTCAAGGAACTACTTTATTTATTATTACAAGTCCAAGATACTGTATCGAAGCGCTGGGAATGTTATTGATTGCTTTGATTGCTTATTGGCTGAACATCCAACCTGATGGGGGCGTTGGAGTAATTCCCATATTGGGTGCCTTTGCACTTGGTGCCCAGCGTTTAGTTCCTATGTTGCAACAAGTCTATGGATCATGGACGACCATTAATAGTGGCCAATCCTCCTTAAAATTCACTCTTGAACTGCTGGACCAGCCGATGCCAGATTATATAAATAAGCCGGTAGGTCGCATGAATTTTTCTAATTGCATTACTCTTGAAAGTGTAGGATTTCGCTACTTAGCGGAAGGCCCACAGGTTTTAGAAAAAGTTAATCTAACGATAAAAAAAGGAAGTCGAGTGGGTTTTATTGGCGTGACTGGTAGCGGCAAAAGTACATTGCTTGACATTATTATGGGGCTACTTCAACCCACATCTGGGCAATTAAGGATTGATGATGAAGAGGTTACCTTTGCCAATAATCGGGATTGGCAAGTCAATATAGCCCATGTTCCACAAGCAATTTTTTTGGCAGATGCCACAATCGCAGAGAATATTGCCTTCGGAGTGCCAAAATATATGATAGATCTATCACGCGTTAGAGTGGCAGCTGAAAAAGCCCAATTATCGGATGACATAGAAAGTTGGCCAAGAAACTATCAAACATTTGTGGGTGAGCGGGGTATACGCCTTTCAGGTGGCCAGAGGCAACGTATTGGTATAGCCAGAGCGTTATATAAAGATGCAGATGTAATTATTCTTGATGAAGCAACTAGTGCGCTTGATAGCGAAACAGAGCGCGAAATTATGCGGACTATTGATACAATCGGACATGAAAAAACGGTATTGATCGTAGCCCATCGCCTTACTACCTTAAAAAATTGCACGAAAATTGTTCAATTATCCAAAGGTTCCGTTTCAAAAATAGGAACCTATGAAGAAATAATTGAAAATAGTTAATAATAGATAAGATATGTACAAAACCAATTATTTTTCGGCTCTAATAAATGCCTTGTAAGAAAAGATGAAAATTATTCCAATTCCTTATGGGCGTCAAGAATTATCTAACGATGATAAAAATGCCGTAATGGAGGTATTAAATTCAGAATTTCTTACTCAAGGGCCATTGGTGCCCAGATTTGAGCAAAAGATTGCGGATTACTGCGAAGTAAAGAGTGTCGTTGTTTGTAATAGCGCTACAAGTGCGCTTCATATCGCATGTTTAGCTTTGGGCGTATCAAAAGGGGATAATGTTTGGACATCCCCAATAAGTTTTGTAGCAAGCGCAAACTGTGCGCTTTATTGCGGTGCCAATATAGATTTTGTAGACATTGATCCTTTGACGCTAAATATGTCTGCCGATAAGCTTGAAGAAAAGCTGAGGGTTGCAAAAAAAATAGATAACTTACCCAAAGTAGTTATTCCGGTTCATATGGCTGGTCAATCTTGCGATATGGAAAAAATTTATAACTTATCGAGGGAGTATGGTTTTAAGGTAATAGAGGATGCATCTCATGCTATCGGCGGGAAGTACAAAGATATCTCGGTTGGGTCATGTAAATATAGTGACATAACAGTATTTAGTTTTCATCCCGTCAAAATTATTACTACTGGAGAAGGTGGTGCTGTTACCACTAATCAAGAGAATTTGGCTAAATTAATGAGGCAATACCGAAGTCATGGCATAACAAGCGCTCCAAATGAAATGTCCCCGACTTCAGACGAGGAGATTTGGAATTATCAGCAAATTGGTCTTGGCTATAACTATCGTATGACTGATATTCAAGCCGCATTAGGATTGTCTCAGATTAAAAAGTTAGATAAGTTCGTTGAAAAAAGACAGCTAATTGCAAATAAGTACGATGATCTTCTCAAAAAACTTCCTCTTGCTGTACCGTATTGCCATCCAAATAGTTATTCTACATATCACTTATACGTAGTTAGATTGAATTTAAAGAAAATTAGCAAATCTCAAAAAGAGGTTCATAACAGTCTCAGGCAGCTTGGTATCAATATTAATTTACACTATATTCCAATTTATTTGCAGCCATATTACAAACAATTAGGTTTTAATCGAGGATATTGCGTTGAAGCTGAGTCTTACTACAGGGAGGCTCTTACTTTGCCAATTTACCCAGGATTAAGCGAAAATCAACAGCAATTCGTGGTCAACACTCTACATCAAATCTTAAGTTAGACTATCTCCTAATCAGTAAATTTAGAGTAAAAATATACATCGCTTGGTATATGATTTATAACTTCATGCTTAACCCTTTTGCATTCAAACGTCATGCCTGAAAACTCAATGATCTTGATCATTCCGATATTTCGGCAGGATGTTCCAGCGGTTATTTTTCTCACATAAGGTTGTTTTTCTAGCCAACTCATTAGGAGTGTCCACGCTTCCTTACCAAAACCCTTTCCTTTATAGGAGGGATGTCCAATAAGCATGCCAATATCAACAGTTTTGTGAGCAGGGAAAAAATTGGCAGTTATGGTGCCAATTTGCTCAGAGGATGAAAAATCATGTATTGAGAAAAAAAAGGAATTAGATTCCGCAAAGGAATTCAAGTAGGTTTGACAAGTAGTAGTGGAGTGTGAGTTAAATCGTTGATTGCTAAATTGCATTAAATTTTTATCATTTAACCAAGAGATGTATTGGGGAGTTATGTGCTTGTGGTTAAATTTCTCTAAAAATATTTTTTTAGATTGTAGATTCAGATGGGGGTATTGGGGTATATGCATACTTAAAGTTGAATAATCTCAGAAAAGGGTAGGATACAAAAACCGCCTCCAGGAGGAATTAGGCTAAAGACTTTTTTATCGGCCATTAGCGCAGCAACTAAAGCCATAGAGTTTCTTCCTATGACAATGTCGCTTTCTCTCAGATCATCCAGTAGATCTACATTATTGCTGAAACTAATATTTTGAGATGAGAACTCAAAAATCCAATCATATTTATTCTTATTTTCAGAGGGGTGTTTGCGGAAAATAATTTCAGCTTTAGAAGGAACAATATCTGGTAGTTTCTGAAAAAAATAATTTATGGCTTCTCTTTCGCTATAACCATGTTTATCAGCGTCTAAAATCGGTTCAGATACATATAAAACCTTATGATTACCGGTTAAATTCTTTTTGGGGAATGATGAAAAAGATTTTTTAATTCTTTTAAAAAAAGGATTTTCAACCAATAAGATTTCGAGATTTGGAAAGGTTTCCTGTGCAATTTTCAAGGCAAATACATCGCCAACCCAAATCTTGTCAGGAAAAATAGAAATACCATTTCTAATAAATCTATCTCTGTAGTTACACCAGTGATCTAGGAAGCTAATCACCCGCTTGTTATGAATTTTTGCAGTTCTTATGGCATTCCATTCAAAATTAGAAGCCCAGCCTGTGCCGGTCATAATAAGGTCAGAATCTGCAATCACCTCTTCGAGAGTATAGTTATGAAATTTTTCAAATTTAAGTGAGAATATTTCAATGGCAGGGCCAGATACACAGAATTTTCCAGAAAAACAATTTTCAAGAGCGTAGGAAGAGAGTAATTCAGCTCCTCCTGCATCGTGGGCTACAAAACCAATTTCCATAAAAGAGTTTTCACTTAGCGTAGATCATCTAGGTTGGCCCAAACTTTATAGAAACACTCAGCTATCAAATCAATCTCACTTTTTGACATTTCAGTAAAGCACATGCCGATTGACATAAAAGAATTGTCTTGTAAATACTCCGCGGTGGGGCAAATACCCTTTTGATAAGAAACCTCTCGTTTTGTAAATTCAGAATTCCAAGGAAATCCCTTTGATCCATATGCAATTTTATTCTGGAACAGCGGTAATAAATGAATATTTTGATATCTGTTTGAAATATTTAGTCCTTCAGCCACTAGTGCGGAATGCAATTTGTCTCTTGTGACGCCCAGTATTTTGCAGTCAATTTGCATTGGGTAGGCATAATAAGCATGAGTGCAGTTTTTTTCTACATAGGGCAATTTTAAGCCAGGAATAATCGAGAGCTTTTCAGTGAGATATTTTGCTGCAGATTGTCTTGATTTTAAAAAAGAATTTAACTTTTTAAGTTGTTCAATACCTATCGCTGCCTCAATCTCACCCATGCGGAAGTTATATCCAAGCATATTAATTAGTCGATTATTAGGCATATCACCAACTACTGCTTCAGCATGATTTCTAATTAGCCTCATGCGTTCAGCGTATTCATCATTATTAGTGACAAGTATGCCACCCTCCCCCGTATGAATGTGCTTATGGTAATTGAGACTAAATCCGCCAATATCTCCAAGAGTGCCAGCAAAAGAATTATTATAAATTGCACCTGGCGACTGAGCGCAGTCAGAAATAACCTTCAGGTTATATTTCTTTGCAATTTTACAAATTTCAGTCATTTTTGCAGAGTGACCAAAAATATCGACAGAAATTATTGCTTTTGTATATTGAGTAATATTTTTCTCAATTGATACGGGATCAAGTCCATAGGTTATATCTTCGATATCGGCAAATACTGGTATTGCATTCCAGTGAAGAATGGATGTGGCGGTTGCCGACATTGTCCAGGGACTTACAATAATTTCGTCGCCTGGCTCGATTTCTAGGGCGCCTACTGCACAAATTAATCCAGAGGTCCAGGAATTTACGGTAACGGCATTTCTAACGTTGAAATATTGTTCGCAATTCCTTTCAAACTCTTGAACTTTACTGCCGCCATAAAAGTCAGAATTCCAGGCTCCGATAAATTTTGATAGAACACCACTTTCTATAACAGCAGTGGCAGCAATTAATTCTTCCTTTCCAATGGAATTGTAGCGAGGAAACTTAACTTTAATTACTGGACTACCACCATTTAAAGCTAGTTTACTAGTTAGCATATATCGATTCCTTTAGGCCTTCTAACAAATCAACGATTTGATATGCAGAATTTAGAGATGTAAGTGAGAATTCTTTTTTATTGACAAAGTTACAGACATCATTAGCAACATTTAAGTAGAGAATTGGACTATCTGTATTAAAGATAAAAGAGTCCAAGATATTGGACTCTATAGGAGTTAATGAAGAGCGATTGCTCCAGGAAATTGTCTTATTATTGTAACTAAGAGTCCCATTATTGCAGTGAATAGTAAAAGAAAAATTCGAAAAATAAACTTCATTTGTTGCTAAGAGATAAAATTCTGCGTCATTAAATCTAATGAATATATCAATATCCAGATCGCCATTGTCTCTCATGAGCATCGGTTTGCTTATTGCTTTGCATTCCTTAATCTCACCAAAAATAAATTGAAAAATATCAATTAAGTGAGAACCATTGTTAAAGATGCCCTTAGAATACCACCCTACACCTTTGAAAGAACCTCTAATTTCTCCAGATTCAATTAGATTTTTAACTTTCAGTATGCTAGAGTCAGTTCTCCGCATATAATTAACTACTACTGGAACATTTAATTTTTGCGAAAGTTGTTTGATTTTAAGCCCATCCTTTCTTGTAAAAGAGAGTGGCTTTTCACACAGCACTAATTGAGGCTTGCAGTTTTCTAGAAGGCTTTCAAAAAGTTCTGCATGCGAATTAGTCGGAGTAGCAATAATTGCTATATCAGGATTTTTAAAATTAGCAGCCTCTGAAATAGTAGAAAAAGATTTGGTATTATATTTCTCTTGAAAGAGCCCCCTTTTTTCTTGGTCTGGATCTACAGCTGAAACCAAATTGCAGCTTGGGCATTGAGAAAATGCATTAGCAAGTGTTTCAATCGGGGCAGAATTAGAATGATCGTAATCATTTAGCATTCCAATTTTGCCTAAACCGATAAGCATTACATTTAACATTTATAACCCTTTATCTATTTTTATTTATTAAGAACCTATGAAAACTATCTTAATTCTTGGTGGGGGTAGATGGCAATGCCCATTAATTTTAAAAGCAAAATCACTGGGCATTCGTGTAGTTTGCATGGATCAAGATAGACTTGCACCAGGATTAATATTTTCTGATATTCCACTGGTTTGTAATATAAAAGATCATAATGCAATTTTAGAAAAAATCAATTCTATTCATATAGACGGACTTGCAATTGATCAGACTGAGATTCCAATTCATGCTGCTCGAAAGGTAGCAGATATCTTAGGGCTGACTTTTATACCCCAAGACGTTATAGACGTGACTACCAATAAATTAAAAATGCGGCAGCGTTGGTTGCGTGATGGCATCTGCGTGCCAGAATTTAAACAAATTAATTCATATTTAGAATTAATTCAATTTGCTAACCAGGTTGGGTACCCAGTAGTTACTAAACCTTTAGACTCGATGGGAAGTCAGGGGGTTTGCATTTGTATGAATGAAGAAGATTTACAAGTTGGATATAAGGAAGCTGTTGAGTACTCGACTAATAATAAAGATGTGATAATTGCAGAAAAGTTTATTGAAGGGCGTGAGTATACTATTGAAGCTTTTAGTTATTTGGGTAAAACCAAGGTTTTAGGCATCTCTCAAAAGTCAAAATCTAAAAATTCGCCCCAAGTATCATCAATGCTAGAGTACCCGCCAGATCTTAACTCTGATCAGATCTATCTTATAGAGGATTTTGTTATTAATGCGATTAATTCGCTAGGAATCTTGAATGGGCCATCGCACTCAGAAGTCATATTAAAGGATGAAAGCATTGCAATGGTAGAAACAGCATCGCGTGGAGGCGGATTTGGGATTTCATCTGAAATTATTCCTTTAGTTTCAGGGTTTGATCATTTGCAAGCAATCCTCAAGCTCGCTCTTAATGAGAAAGTACTGATGGACTTTATGCGCGAAAAAAATGCGGTCACATTAGGGTTTTTTGAATCACCTAAAGGGAGAATAAAAAAGATTCATGGAATTAATGATGTAATGAGGCTTGAAAGCCTGAGGGCAATTGAGTTCTTCAAAGTTGAGGGCGATGAAGTCGAGGTAATTAAAGCTGATAGAGGTAGATCTGGATACTTTCTCTTACAAAGTTTCTCAAAAGAGCGCTTGAGAAGAGAGGCTGAAGTGATAAATAAAAAAATTAAATTTGAGATCGATTAAAAAATTGCTTAATTTCTAGACAGCAATTATCTATGTAGCTCTGAGAGGTTCCTGGATTAATCCATAGGTTAATAATTTCGTTTTCGATTCGGATGGCGTTTTTAAAAGTTAAGTTTAATTCGGATTCAACGAATAGATCGTGAGTTGTAGGATACCAGTTACTTGCATCTAAACCCATAAATCTTAATTTTTCAGTTATTGATTTTTGCTTTCCAGTGAGAAAATTAAATCTCCAGGGTGCGCTTCCACGGTTTAAGGGTGGTATGTATATATCTAGACATTCTAATTTATCTCTAAATTGAGCATAATTAGACTTTCTTATTTTTAGGCAATCACTTAGTGATAAAAGTAAATTTAAAACTTCTACGGAAAAATCAACATCTAATCGAAATATATACATTTCTCGATATTTTTCTACTAATGCTTTTTTTCTACTTATCTGATACTGGCGACTCGAATTAGCATTTTGTATTTCATAGTATTCTCTACGATAGTTGGCAGTAATTTCTTTATAGTTGAGGGGTTTTTGTGGAAGATTTTTTTCTATTGCCTTAGATTGTTTATACAAGTCATAGTCGTTTGTAAGTAAAGCTCCGCCAATGCCTATGTCTATTATTTTTGAGTGTCCAAAGCTAACTACCGAAAAGTCACCATAATATCCTAATGGCACATCATTTAGTGAGGCGCCATATGCTTGAGCAAGGTCCTCGATCAGTAAAATATCATGCTGGATCGCCATTTTTTTAATTACTTCAATCTGACATGGCTGTCCATACAAGTGTGGAGCAACGATTGCAACAATATCCGGAGTTTTTTGAAGCAAGGTATTAAGTTCGTCTATGTCGATATTGAAGTCAAATAAATTAGAGTCACAAAATAATGGTTCAAATCCGGCATAAAAAATAGCATTAGCAGGATGGGGACACATTAAAGTTGGGCAAATAACCTTACCCTTATTTATATTGAGAGTTTTTAATGCTATGTAAATGCCTGAAGTTGCTCTGCTTGTTAATAAACAGTATTTTTTGTTTAAAGATGAACATAAGTAGTTTTGAAGTTTTTCGCTGCTAGCTATTGACATAGTTTTTAAATAAATGACAGCAATTTTTTAAGGAAATAAAGCGAAAATTTCGCCCATTTTTATTACACTCAGAAATTATGACATTAAGATTCTTTATAAATTCTTTGATGTCAAAAGAAAGCAAACCATGTCTCAATAATTTTCTTTTTAATAAAGTATTTGGGTGAGAAATTGTGACAATTAGGTCAGATTCTTTGACTAGTTTTTTTAACCCATTCTCAAGGAATTTATGATAAAAAGTAAGGTCAACATATCTTTGGTAAAAGTCCTCATCATAGGGTGCTTTTATTGGCACCATTGATAATGGAACCTCAAGTATAGACCTGCTTTGTGAGCATGGCTTTGAGTAGTCAGTATATGATGGGGTATAAGGTCTTGATGGCGCATTAATCCAAGATACTCCCCCTCCCTTAAATTTTCTACTTCTTCCAGGCATTGCAGAGGAGTCGCACATAACACCTAGTTTTTCGAATGTATCAATAATTGCATTGCTACAATAAGTTTCACCTACCCTGGCAGAAATCGGAAGTGTATCGATTTTTTTAAGATCTTCAAAAGTTGACATCAGAATCCGCGTGTTTGTTGCATCGCAAGTTTCCTGAACCCATAAATTGTCATCAAGCTTATACAGATGAGGATGCCAACCTATTTCATCACCCCTGTGAATAGCAAACTTCCATATGTGATTGTATTCTTCAAGCAGGAAAGTGCTGCTATCGTGAATTCGTTTTATTTGATTGTCGGCCCTCACTAGCCACGTAAAAATTAAGGGCGATCCATAGCTATCTACAATTGAGTGGGTATGCTCATAAAGCAATGGAATTCCGTCGGATATGCCTTTCCAAGGCAACGGAGAGAACGGGTTTGATGCTACATCCGCGCCTTCAAAAATATCGCTGTCAGTGTCAAAGGTAACGGCAACAAATAGATCCTTATTCATTAAGCGCAGGCAACCTGATTATTTAATCTTTGTATTTTGCATATTATATTGCCCAGACTTCCATTTCCTATCACCGGGGGGTGCACGAAACTCAATATAGTTAGAGGGTGTGCGAGAATCCCAGCCGAGACGTTTTTTTACTAATGGACTAGAATAATAAAGGGATGAATTTCCATTTTCAAAAAAATTAATTTGTTGTTTAATAAATGCAAGAGTATATTTAATTACAATCATTGGCCTTTCAAAGTTACTCTCGTTTTTACCGGCTCGATGCCAAAGGGTGGAGTCAATGCAAAATCCTTCCCCAGCCTTTGCCTCTATTGAAAAATGGTGTTTTTCAAAGAACTCTGAACTCGGCTCGGCTGAAATGAGATGGGAGCTTGGCAAAATTTGAGTTGCCCCATTTTCTTTTGAAATGTCTACTAGTGGAATCATAATGATCAGACTAGTTCTAGTGCTTTCAAAAAATGGTTGATCCCTGTGAAATTTAAATCCAAGCATTTCAGATTTTTTGCTAGGCTGGGTTATTATTCCGTTGTATGAATGCACAATTGCAGTGTCATTCAAAGAAATATTTAAAAATTCATTAAGATTTTTATTTTCGAGTATTGCTAGGTAATCATTGTTGAAGCGAGTGAGATCTCTGACAGTTTCAAAATCTCCATTTGTAATTAAGGCATCCTCCCCATATTGATTTATATCTTGAAATTTATGGGCGATTAATTTGTCTCGATAAAGTTGAATTTCTTCCCGTGTAAGTAATTTACCTATTTTTGTCCAGCCATTGCGATTGAGTTCATCAATGCAAATAAGATTCATTTTTTTGAAGCCCCTTGTAAAATATTGCAAATTCTGAGTGCCCCTAAACCATCAATGGCTTCTCTTCCAGCCTTGCTTAAGCAACTCCATAAATGCTTATCACTCAACAGCAATTGTATATTATGAATAATTTCCTTTGAGAAAGAGGTATTTTGCCGTTCAATAACTTTAATGGAGCCAAAAAGAGAAAATTTTAATGCTCCCAATATTTCATTTTCATTTTGAGGGAGCACAATTGCTGGGACTCCTAGCATTGAAAATTCATACATAGTAGTACCTCCGCTACATATCCCAATCATAGATTCATTGATTATTTCAGCCATATTTTTTGCATCCTTAATGATAGAGCACCTACAGTTAATTTTGGATATTAAGCTCTTTAGCTTATCTTCAGAATTCATTATGGAGGTAATAACAATTGTTAAGTGATATCTAGAAAGATCTAAATTGGATGTAGAGATTAAATTTATGACGAATTCAGTAAAGTTCTGGGGATCAGAGCCCCCAAATGTAACTAATATTCTATTTTTTAAAGATGAATTTGAAATATTTTTTAATCTAAACTTTAAAAAATTGTGATTTAACGTAACGAATTGAAATCCTTCATGGTATTCCGTGTGTCCGGAAAAAGCGATTTCGAATTTATGTCTATTAACTAAATTGATAACTAAATCTATATGTTTATTATCAGTCTTGAAATAATCCAAAGCACATGCTGTAATCTTTGGATCAATATTTTTAACGTATGATACATCAGCTTCAATTTCATCATATTGATCAAAAATAACCTTAGTTATTTTAAATTTTTTTATGACTGATATTAAATCATGGCAGTCATATTCAAAATGAAAATTTTCGGATTTTATTTTTTTTGCAATAAACTCGTTATTGTTTATTAAAAAAAAACAATTAATCCCAGTTAACCCTGCTTTAAAAAACTTTGCTATGTTTAGACTTCTATTTAAATGACCAAGCCCGTAATGGCCTGCTCCTTGAATTTTAAATAGTATGTTATCCATTCAACATTTTAGCTTGAATTTTTTCTAGGGCATTCAGAACGCGCTTTATAGGCTCGGAGCCAAAGGAGATTCTTATGAAATTTTTAGTTGATTCACCATAGCAGGATCCTGGGACTGTAGATATTAAATCTTCTTCGAGAAGTTTTTGGGCAAAACTGTCACCATCAAGACCGCTGTCACTGATATCAACGAAAAAATAAAATGTAGCCTCTCCATTTAAATGCTTTAGACCAATAGAATTCAATCTTTCTTCGATTATTTTCCTGGTGGCCATAGTTTTTTTAATTTCATTTTTTGCGCTCATTAGTATTTTGTCAAAAAAATGAGAGCAATATTGCTGAAGTATAGTGGGGGCACAAGTAAGCAAATGTTGACTTACTTGCAGCATTTTTGCGACTAATTTTTTATCTGCAATTAGGTATCCTAATCTCCACCCAGACATTCCCAAGTTTTTTGATAGAGAATTAATGATGATCAGATTCTTTAAATCACCATTTAATCGTGCTGCGCTATAAAAATTTCCTTCAACGCAAAATTCCGAATAGGCCTCATCAACCAAGAGAAAAATATTTCTTTCTAAGCATTGTTTATAAATTAATTCAAGCTCTTCTCTGTCATAGAGGTATCCCGCTGGATTGTTGGGATTGTTTAGGATGAGCATCCTAGTTTTGGCGGAATAAAATTTCTCTAGATTTTTTCCCAAGAATTTAAAAGGTATACGCTTAATTACACCGCCTGATAATTTTGCCTGCTCGGGGTAGCTAAGCCAATAAGGCTCTTGAACTAAAATTTCATCGCCCGGATTAATTAGTACAAGCATACTCAGGTAAATTGCAAGCTTTGATCCTGCTGAGATTAGAATATTCTTGCTACTACGGATCTCTGAATGAAGTGTTTCGTTGTAATAATCAAGTATTTTATTTCTTAAACTAGACATTCCCATTGAATCGGAATAGTGATATCCCTTCTGAAAGTCCAATTCTTTCCAATTAAACATGGGGATGTTAAAAAATGCCTCTCCTAAGGATAATACTGTTATGTCCTTTCCTTGGGCTTTTAATGCTGAAGCTCGCTCATTAATTAGTATCGAACCTGCGTCTAACAAGCTATTTGATAGAGCGCTGAATACTATTTTTTGTGATTGATTATTCGGATTCATTGGATATAGCCTCCCATGTTAGTGGCGTATCCTTCTTGCAATCACAAGAAATTTTTTTCCCAATAATTTGGCCTACATATCTAGATCTTATTCCAGTCGCAGGGCGTTTTAGCATAATATCTTTAAGCGTAATTATGGACCCTGCAGCAAGATCTCTTAAAAAATAAATTCCATCTCTGCGACCAAATTTTATTTCATCAGGCAGCATGATTTTTTCGGCGTCTCCTAAAATAGAGTATGCATGATGTAAATTTTCCACGTAAGCTTTTAGTTCCTCAGGAGTTAATGCGTAAAAGTGATCAGGACCAGGATTGGACTTATTGAGGGTTATATGTTTCTCAAAAATCGTGGCGCCAACACCAACAGCAATTTGACCAGCCAAAAGTCCAAGAGTGTGGTCAGAAAACCCTATGGGGCAGTCAAATCTAGAACTAAGTGTTTTAATCACATTTAGATTAGCCAATTTCTCTGGCAAGGGGTACATTGCTCCACACTGAAGAAGTGCAATCTCATTGTTTCCAGAGTCAATGCATGCGTTAACTGATTCCTCAATATCAACCATGTCACACATACCCGTTGAAATTATTACGGGTTTTTTTGTTGATGCAACGGCCCTCAGTAGACTCAAATTAGTAGTTTCTGAAGATGCAATTTTATATGCAGGTACATTGCAATTTTCGAGAACGGCTAAAGAATTAAGATCAAATACTGAGCAAAGAAAAGTGATGCCAAGTTCCTTAGAATAATTAGCCAGCTCAGGAATCCAATTTGGATTTAACTCAACTTTTTTAAAGTCTAAATAGTTGCCATCCATATTGGGAAACAGAGACTTAGCGCTAAATAGTTGGAATTTAACAGCATTTACACCGCACATCACTGATTCGCTGATTAACTTTTTTGCGACAGAAAGATCCTGGTCAAAATTTGATCCAATTTCTGCAATTACATAGGGCTTTGTGTTTCTTCCTATTAAAGTGCCGGAAATGCTTATTGTCGGTTTTAGTTTCATCAGGGTTCCGTTATGTTGATTTATTAATAAGATTGAATGCAAACTCCGCTGCCTCCCAATCTTCAATTGTGTCTATATCTTTGACTTTAAGTGTCGGCAAAATAATTGGAATGGACGTCGCTGTAAAGATATCTTTTCCAGCTAAAAAAGCAGAAGAAAAACCCCAGCAAAATTGTCCAGCATCATGAAAAACTGGAGGCAAATCTTGCGATCTGGTGTTTCGATGTTCGGGGTATATGAGTCTAACTCCATTGTTTCCATCAAATGTAAAGCCGCGTTGAACTGGATATGAAAATCTTGCGGCACCGAATGAAAATTCTGCGGAATCAGAATTTAGCAGAGCATTTAATCCTTCGGCAATGTCTTCTGAGGATATAAGAGGCGCCGTTGGATATATGCAGCAAGCCAGAGAAAACTCTCCATATTTGTATGATGCCTCTTTGATTGCATGTTGAATAACCGGAATTGTTGGGGTGTGGTCGTCTGAGAGATTAGCTGGCCTTAAGAAGGGGGTCTCCGCCCCGTAGGATCTAGCAATTTCTGCAATCATGGGAGAATCGGTTGTTACAATGATTCTATCAAAGCATTTGGAGTTTAGTGCAGCTGCAATGCTCCATGCGATGATCGGTTTTCCTGAAAAGTCACGAATATTTTTTTGGGGTATCCGTTTACTTCCACTGCGGGCGGGTATTATTGCAATTTTCATAACGCCTTAAAAAGAATGAGTAATTTTACAACGCTTTAAGATGAAGACTTAAAGTTATAAACTTAAAAAAATCTATTCAAAACTATGTTTTCATTTTTCGATGTAGCCAAGAGATATTTTTTTAATAGCTCTAAATATGCGAAATTCAATAAGAAATTTTTTCATCCCAAAAGTTTACAATTTAACAGCTCAAAAGTTATATTAGTAGAATTTAACGCCGGCTGCTCCAATCACATAGCCTATTCGTATTTTTCAGATTCACTTTCAAAAAAATATAATGCTAAAATAATAGGCTACATTCCAAATGTAATAAATTCAATTTTTCATATAATAGAATGGCATATCTCATCAAATTTATCTTTAAGAGAATTTACTATATATAAGTCCTTTGGAGTCTCAAAAATAATAAAACCAAATTTTAATAATAAAATTAAAAAATTAGCTAAAATAAAATATTCCGAAGTTATTTCAAAAATAAAGAATAAAAGTGATGTTGAAAATTTAGAAATAGATGGAGTACTAGTTGGTGACTTAATTTATGATTCTTTTTTAAAAAAATATAAAGTGCCAACTATAAATGTTTCATCTCACGAATTTAAAATTTTTTTACTTGAAGCGCTTTCTCTATATATATTTTGGAGTCAGTATTTTAGTAAAGTAGATGTAGCTGCTTTAATATGTAGTCACTGCGTCTACTTAACGGCTATTCCTACAAGAATTGCAATCAAATATGGAATACCTGCATATCAACTTAATGCTACACATGTATACCGCTTGTCCCGGGATAGAATTTTTGCATACAACGAATTTTTTGATTACCCTACAAAGTTTCAAAAATTATCCAAGGAAATTCAAGAGGAAGGATTAAATACAGCAAAAGCTCGCATTAATCTCAGATTTTCGGGTCAAGTAGGCGTTGATATGAGCTATTCAACTAAATCAGCATTTAAGAATATCTACCCAGAAAAATTGATCAAAGATTCGGTAAGAAAAAAAATTCTAATTGCTGCACATTGTTTTTTTGATAGCCCTCATAGTTACGGTCAAAATTTATTTCCAGATTTTTACGAATGGGTAGATTTCTTAGGAAAAATTTCTAATCAAACTAATTATGATTGGTATATAAAAACTCATCCAGATTATATAAATGAAACATTAGAAATAATCAAAAAATTTATAAATGAATATCCTAAGTTTAAGTTATTACCCCCAGACTGCTCTCATCATCAAATTATTTTGGAGGGAATTGATGTTGCGCTAACAACATATGGAACTATTGGATTTGAGTATGCCGCGCTAAATGTTCCAGTGATAAATTGTTCAATCAATAATCCTCATATTGCTTATGATTTCAATATTCACCCGAAATCAATAGATGAGTATAGAAAATTGTTATTGAATCTTGATAATTTAAATTTAAAAATTAGTAAATTAAAAGTATATGAGTATTATTATATGCATAATATTTACAATACTGATAATTGGCTTTTCAATAATTATTCAGAAATGGTAAATTTGTTAGGGGGATATAAAAATCAATTTTCCCCAAAGGTATATAAATATTGGATTGATAATTTTTCCAATCATGAGCATGAATTAATTATGCAAAGAATAAAAAGCTTTATAGATTCTGATGACTTTAGATTGGATCGGAAGCATATTTTAGGCGATCATGTTTAATCAGGATATAAAAATTTCAATAGGTTTAGTTACCTATAATAGGATTAGTTTATTAAAAGAGGCCATCAATTCTATTCTTGATCAAGAATATAAAAATATTGAAGTAATTATTTCTAATGATTATGTAGAGGAACCGCTAAGTTTAATAGATTTGGGTATTATTTCTGATAACCGATTTCGATTAGTTAATCAACGAACTAATCTTGGCGAATTGGAAAATATGAATTATGTCTTAAAACAAGCTACGGGAGATTGGTTTACATGGTTGGGGGATGATGACTTGTTTCACCCCAGATTCCTCATAACAATGAGATCTATTTTGGCTAATAAAAATACATCTTATTTATCTGCAATCTATACGGATTATTTCACTGGAAATCAAACGCCAATATCTTGGAGTGCAAATGAAGATGTTAATTGCAGCAGTTTTGATCAACTTACATTTCCTTTGGTTTACACAGGTAGGGAAATTAAAATGATTGGTTGTTATGGCTTGATTAGAACTAAAGCATTAAAACTGATTGGCGGGATGCCATGTCTAGGCAGTTCTTTTGGGCCATATGGAGACACTTTGGTGCCCTTGCTATTATCTCAATGCGGACAAATCATCTATTGCCACAGCAAATTGTTGTTTTTAAGAACGCACCCTGGATCACTTTCATGCAGCACTACTGACCTACAGGCTTACAGGACAGCAAGCAAAGACTTTCTATCAAGAATTGATTTTTTATACCAAGCGCCAAGCTTTCCTAGAGTGCTCGTTAATAAAGTTACTTTAAACATGTTGACCTGGTTTAGCGTTGATGAATGGGCTATTTTATCAAGAAATCCAAGCGTTAAACTTTTCGAGAAAATATCAATATTTACACGCAACCTAAGGGTTGTAAATTTTCCCAAATTAAATACTGTAAATAAAGTTGTATATCTATCCTTTCTTGTGAAAATGACAATAAGAAGTTCTCTTAAGCTTCTTATTCAAGGGCTTCGTAAGTTGGTATCTCATATTTCTGGAGGATCTAGGTGGAGTCTGTAAAAGTTGGCATATCTGATATCCAATTAATTAAGTTAGGTCTCTTTCGAGATTCGAGAGGATTTTTTGCCGAGACTTATCAAAAGGAGCGCTACGCCAAGATAGGCATCAAAGAGGATTTTTTGCAAGATAATCATTCTAGGGCGGTTAAGAATTCTTTGCGAGGCTTGCATTACACATGTAAAAACCCACAATCTCAGCTTTTAACGGTCATCAGTGGATTGATCTATGATGTGGTGGTCGATCTTCGTAGATTTTCACCTACGTTTGGAAAGTGGTTTGGCGCATATCTTGGCGAGGATGGTGAGGCACAGCAGATTTATATGCCACATGGTTTTGCTCATGGTTATTGCGTTCTCTCTGACGAGGCGAACTTGCACTACAAAGTAAGCCATAAATATGAACCGGGGGATGAGCGGGGGCTACTTTGGAGTGATCCAGATATTGATGTTGCGTGGCCCTTGGAGGGCCCCATCATAAAAGATCGGGATGGTAAGTTCCCTTGCTTGAGTCAAATTGAAATAAAAGATCTTCCTAAGGTTCGTTAGCGTCAGCGATTTATGACCTCTTAATAAAAATTTTTGTCCTACGCAGTCTATTGAAATATGAACCATTTGAGCTTTAAAGATAAAAAAATATTAATTACTGGAGGAGTTGGCTATCTAGGTTCAGCATTAGCGCGCGAGATCAATAATTTTGGAGGCAATGCAATCCAAGTTAGCTCAAGAAAATTGCCATCTGAGAAATATTTTAGAGTGTTGCAAGGTGATGTGTGTACTCTAGATTTTTGGTTGGATAATTTGCCAAAAATTGATACCGTATATCACTTTGCAGGCAATACGAGCGTAGCTTATGCAGAATCACATGCCCTCGAATGCTTGAGTTCTGCAATTCAGCCCATTGATCATTTAATTCTGGCTGCTAACATTTTAAAAAAGAAAGTAAGGGTAATCTTTTCTTCAACTGCCACGGTCTATGGTTTGACAACTGAATTGCCCGTAGATGAATCTACTGTGCCAAGGCCAATTACTAACTATGATCTGTACAAACTTTTCTCCGAGGAAAAATTGGCTTTAGCGCATAGACAGGGAATTATTGAGAGTATTTCCGTTCGCTTATCAAATGTCTATGGACCAAGTCCTTCAATGGGGCAGGTTGATGGAAGAGGCGTTTTGAATAAGGCAGCAATGATAGCAATTGAGAGTAAGAGCTTGAGTGTTTATGGAACTGGCAAATATATACGAGACTATGTCTACATTGATGACGTTATTAGAGCATTTATGAAGCTTGAGGCTAGATCGGTTTCCTCGGGGTTAACTTTGAATGTTGGAAGTGGCAAAGGGATTGCCTTATATGACGCATTTAAATTAATTTCAGATTGCATCAAGGAGATTTTGGATGAAACAGTCAATTTAAAATTAATCGATTGGCCGAATAATTCACAGGAAATAGATCGCCGTAACTACGTAGCAAATATTGATTTAATCAAGAGCGTGTGTGGATGGGAGCCTAAAATTGATATTAAAGAGGGGGTAAATCTTCTTCTAAACCACTATAATTCAAGTAACAAAACATATTGAGCCTTGAGGCAAATGAACACTTTAGCGATAAAAAGTTTGGAGCTAATTAACTTTTCTCAGCATATTGCCGAAAATGGTTCTTTAACGGTGCTAGAGGGTTTGAAAAATGTGCCATTTGAAATTGCCCGCGTTTTTTTTGTTCTTGCAGATAGCAATTCAATAAGAGGCAACCATTCACATATTGAATGCTCACAGTTGTTAGTGTGTCTGTCTGGAAGTATTGATGTTAAGTGTGATGATGGTAAAAATAAAAAGGTATTTAGCTTGAGCAATCCCAATGTTGGTTTAGTAATTCCGCCAGGGATTTGGGCCAGTCAATATTATCGAGAAGATAATTCTGTATTGGCTGTATTGTGTGATAAAAAATACGTCGCTTCAGACTACATTCGAAATTATGAAGTGTTTTTAAAGACAAAATTAAACAAAATTGACTAAGTGGATTAAAGGTATGCAAAATCAAGTCGGAATTAAGTTGGGAGATGAAATTAAACTAAATCTGGGTTGTGGGGGTAGACCGCTAGAGGGATATATCAATGTAGATATGGATGACCTAAGTGCTATCAAGAGAAGATATCCCCACCAAAATTTTAGGGATGACTTAGTTTTAGTTCAATATGACCTTTTTAATTTGCCTTACGAGAATGATACCGTCGATGAAATAAGGGCTGAGGGGTTGGTAGAGCATCTACCTTTTAAAGATGAGCCGCGATTTTTTTATGAAATTGAGCGTATATTAAAACCAGGGGGTATTTTGTATATCTCTACCGTGGATTTTGAAATGGCTGCTAAACAGTGGTTATTGGCTAAAGATGATTGGCAAGACTTTTATAGGGATGATGCGGATGCAATTGCCAGTAATCATTGGTTCGGGACCCATACTTATGAGCCCAGCAATAGATGGGGATATCTCACTGCTACCTTTTATGGAAGTCAAAATGGTGATGGTCAGTTTCATACAAATTGCTACAGCGAGGCAAAGTTAAGAGCTATATGCAAGAAAATTAATCTTGAAGTAGTCAAGATAGAAAAGTTTCAATGGAAAGGTAATCGTGACCATATGTTGGGACTAACTGCCACAAAAAGATAATTTATGAAAATAATAATTACTGGTGCATTGGGTCACATAGGATCTTCGTTGGTGCGGTTCCTGCCACTAGAGTTTCCCAATGCTGAAATTGTGATGATTGATAATATGTTGACACAACGATATCCATCACTATTTTCTCTGCCTGCATCTAGTTTGTATAAATTTATAGAGGCGGACGTAACAAAATTCGATTTTTCCACTCTATTAAATTTGGATGATGTTGTGATTCATTTGGCAGCAATTACTGATGCTGCTGGTAGCTTTGAAAAAGCATCCGAGGTTGAGAGTAATAATTTCAATTCCACATCTAATATTGTCCAAGCTTGTATTAGAGCTAATTCCAGATTAATCACCATCTCTTCCACCAGTGTTTATGGAACTCAAGAGGGTTTGGTTTCAGAGGCCTGCCTTGACACTGACTTAAGGCCACAAAGCCCATACGCAGAAACTAAATTGCGGGAAGAGTCTTTAGTTCAAAAAATGGTCATTGCAGGTGATTTAAAGGCGGTGACTTTGAGATTTGGAACAATCTTTGGGGTTTCTCCTGGGATGAGATTCCATACCGCTGTGAATAAATTTTGCTGGCAGGCAGTTATGCGACAGCCTTTAACTATCTGGCGAACTGCTTATGAGCAAAAAAGACCATACCTTGATTTGATTGATGCATGCCGGGCAATTACTCACGTAATTAAGAAGGAGGCGCTAGATGGGAGGATTTATAATGTGCTAACTCTTAATGCAACTGTAAAGATGATTGTAAAGGCCATTGAGGAATTTGTTCCAAATCTAAAATGTCAATTTGTTGACAGCAAAATTATGAACCAACTCTCTTACGAGGTCTCGTGTGAGAAATTTAAGTCCACAGGTTTTGAATTTAAAGGAAATTTGCGTTCTGAGATTTTAAAAACGCTTGATCTAATTCGACAATCAAATTCTGCCCCATGAGGGAGAATGGGTTTGGTAAAAATTAAATGGAGTTCTAAATGAATCAATGTAGAGTATGTAGATCAAAAATAAAGGCTTTTATGAGTTTTGGGCAAATGCCAATTGCTAATGGATTTTTGAATAAAAATCATTTTGAGGGTGAATATTTTTTTGAATTAGCCCCTGCGTTTTGCGAAAACTGTGGCATGTTTCAGTTAATGGAGCAACCAGACCCAAAAAAAATGTTTCATAGTGAGTATGCTTTTTTTTCTAGTTTATCTAAGCATATGCAAGAGCATTTTAGAGATTTTGCAAAAGCAGTTAAAGAGATAATTCCCGCCGCATCCCAAGATACTTTTGTTGTTGAATTGGGTAGCAATGATGGCATTATGCTGCGCCACTTTAAGGAGGGTGGATATCGCCATCTCGGCATTGAGCCTTCACAGAATGTAGCCGATGTAGCAAAAAAGAATGGAATTGAAACAATCAGCGAATTTTTTGACTTAGAGTTGGCTAAAAAGTTAGTCAATGAACGAGGACATGCTGATGCAATTCTCGCAGCAAATGTTATGTGCCATATCCCAAATATTCAAAGTGTTGCTGCAGGTATCTCCCATTTTCTTAAACCAGGCGGAGTTTTAATATTTGAAGACCCTTATTTGGGGGATATGATTGCCAAAACCTCATATGATCAAATTTATGATGAACATGTTTTTATTTTTTCAGCCACTTCCGTTGCTTATGCTTTCGGACTTCAAGGGCTAGAGTTGATTGATGTGCAAGCACAATCAACTCATGGTGGATCAATGCGTTATGTGTTAGCACATAAAGGCGCACGAAATGTTTCGAAAAATGTAAAAGAGCTTTTAGAGCAAGAGAGATTTCAGGGATTAAATCTCGCAGAAACTTATTTAAACTTTAAATCAAACTGTGAGCGTTCAAAATCTGACCTTGTTAAGAAACTCAAAGAGCTAAAAAAAGACGGTAAAAGGGTTGTTGGCTATGGAGCAACTTCAAAAAGCACAACGGTATTAAATTATTGTCAAATTAATGGAGACCTCATAGAGTTTATTTCTGACACCACGCCTATTAAGCAGGGTAAAGTCACGCCTGGAATGCATATTCCTGTATTTTCGCATGACAAATTTAATGAGAATTATCCTGAGTACGCTCTCTTATTTGCCTGGAATCATGCTAAAGAGATTTTTGAAAAAGAGGATGAGTTTCGTGCAGCAGGTGGTCGTTGGGTTCTATTTGTTCCAGACCTAAGGGTGATCTAATGCTGCACTGTAGCTATCCTCTTGCTCAATACCTCAGTCAAAAACAGGATATCTTAAAAGCTGTACAGCGTGTCTTAGATAGTGGCAACTATATTCAGTCTGAAGAAGTTCATTCATTCGAAAAAGAGTTTTCTGTTTACACTAATGCAAAATACTCGATTGGGGTAAACAGTGGTACAGATGCCCTAATTTTAGCAATTCGCGCATTAGGTATTCGTGCGGGTGATGAAGTAATTACTGTATCTCATACAGCTTTAGCTACAGTATCTGCGATACTAGCCTGTGGGGCAGTACCTGTGTTGGTAGATGTAGATCCGATTTACTACACAATGGACCCGACAGGCCTTAGGATGGCTATCACATCAAAAACAAGAGCAATTATTCCAGTGCATTTATATGGTCAGGTAGCAGACTTAGAAAATATTTTAAGTATCGCAAAAGAATATGGCCTTTATGTTATTGAGGATTGTGCTCAGGCTACTGGCGCGGACTATAAGGGTAGAAAGGTAGGAACGCTTGGGGATGTTGGCTGTTTTAGTTTCTACCCAACCAAAAATTTAGGAGCAATTGGTGATGGAGGTATGTTAATTACCAATAATGAAGAGGTGGCAATAAAAGTAAGGGCTCTTGGGCGCTATGGATGGGACGAAAATAGATATACAAATCAGCCGGGGATTAATTCAAGGCTAGATGAGCTTCAAGCAGCCATTCTCAGGATTAAACTGAAAACCTTAGATGCGGATAACAATAATCGACGCTTATTGGCGAGATTCTATAACGAGATATTGCAAGATTTTGATTTAACGCAGCCCGTCCAACGTGAAAATAGTCGGCACGTTTTTCATCTTTATGTAATTAGCGGACTTAAAAAAAGAGATCAGCTTAGAGATGCGTTAATTAATGCGGGTTTTAATCCTGGTGTTCACTATTCACTGCCAGCACATCAACATCCTGGTTACCAAGAATTGGTGGTCCTGCCTAAGCGTGGGCTGCCTGTCACTGAGGTTTTGAAGAGCACGATCCTCAGTTTGCCAATGTATCCGGAGGTGGATAGAAATTCGTTGATTGGTCTAAGTTCTGTGTTTAATGAAGTCGTTAAATAGGTAAATAAGCTATCGTGGTATTGGCTGGATTGTTGAATTATGAAACAACTTATAAATCAATTTAAAAAAATTAAAACCCTCTTAAAGTTATTGGTATCTTTAAATGTCAGACTAAATCAGCTGCAAATTGCCGTTGGCAGAATTGAGGCGCGACAGCTTTTGGGTGATGTAGCCCCAAAGAATCTTAATGACTATGAGTTTCAGGTCTATTCTCAATTTGGTGAGGATGGGTTAATTCAGTACTTAATAAAAAATATTCAAATTAATAATTCAGTTTTCGTAGAATTTGGGGTCGAGAGATATCTAGAGGCTAACACACGATTTTTGTTATCAAATAATGGTTGGCGTGGTCTGATCATAGATGGATCGCTTGAAAATATAGCGCATATTAAATCTGATGAAATTTATTGGAAAAGCGATATTACTGCTGTGAGTCAATTTATAGATTGCGAGAATATCAATCAAGTTATCGATGAGAATGGAATTAGGGGGGAAATTGGCCTCCTATCAATCGATATTGATGGAAATGATTATTGGGTATGGAAATCTATAAATATAATTGACCCGCAAATTGTCATATGTGAATTTAACAACCTATGGGGCCCAAATTTAAAGGTTACAACTCCTTATGACCCCCTTTTTTTTAGAGGCAATGCACATTACTCAAATTTATATTTTGGCGCCTCCCTTGGCGCGCTTGAAGATTTGGCTTATTCAAAAGGTTATGCAATGGTTGGGATAAATTTAGCTGGGAATAATGCCTTTTTTGTTAAAAAAACTAACCTCGGCGCATTGAGTGCCGTTAAAACTCAGGACGTATGGAGGCCATCTAAATTTAGAGAGTCTAGAGGTCCAGATGGATCGCTTTCATACATTTCTAGAAAGCAGGGGATAGAAGTATTGGCCAATTTACCCTTAATGAGCATAGAAGATGGTCAGCTTTATCAAATTAGAGAGTTATTTGGTAAGATAGATGCGCATTGCATATGATCCGCAGGCTTTTGTTCTTCAGCCCTATGGGGGAATATCTCGCTATTTCACACGATTAAGCTTGGAGTTAAACAATCTAGACCAGGATGTCTGTATTTTTGCTGATGTACATAGAAATTATTATTTAAATGAGTTGCCAAAAAACATAAAAAATGACAGCTTTGTTCAAAGCTATCCTCGATACTCCTGGAGGTTATATTACCTCTATAGCCAGTTGATATCCCGTAATAAAATTGCAAAGTGGAAGCCAGATATAGTGCACGAAACCTATTACTCTAGGTTTGGTTCCTCCCCTTATAAATGCCCTACAGTACTGACTATTTATGACATGATTCATGAGGTTTACAGCGAGAGCTTATCTTTTTTTGATAGAACAATTCATGTAAAAAAAAGTGCTATTGCAAGGGCTGACAAAATCATTTGTATCTCTGAAAATACTCGCAATGACTTGATGCGTTTCTATGATGTAAATCCTCAAAAAGTTTCGGTTGTTCATCTCGGATTTGAGGATTTCAATTTAATAGAGACAACGTCTTTAGCGAGCCTGACCCTGCCACATAAGCCATTTCTACTTTTTGTTGGATTACGGGCCGGGTATAAGAATTTTATTGGCCTCTTGAAGGCTGCAGCATCATCGTCCCGACTGATGAACGATTTTGATATCGTTGCATACGGTGGCGGGATGTTTTCCGATCAAGAAGCCAAGACTATTAAAGCCTTAGGATTTCGAGAGGGGCAGGTCAGACATTTTCTGGGGGGCGATGAGAATCTAGCATTTCTGTATAAAAAAGCTACTGTATTTATATATCCCTCGCTATATGAAGGATTTGGGATGCCTCCCTTGGAGGCGATGAGAGTAGGGTGTCCTGTAGTTGCCAGTCATACGAGTTCCATGCCAGAAGTTTTAGGCAATGGAGCTAATTATTTTAATTCTGCAGATATTGAAGATATAAGAAAGTCGATAGAGCAAGTAGTGTATTCAGATACTAAGATTAAAGAATTAAAGAAATTTGGTAAATATCAGGCAAGCCTATATTCCTGGGAAAAATGTGCAAAAGAAACATTAAGTATATATAGAAAGTGCGTATGACTGGAATGAAAGTGAGCATTGCAGTGCCCTCTTTTAATCATAGGCTATATATCGAGGATTGCCTTAGCAGCATTTTGATGCAAGATTATAAAAATTACGAAGTGTTGATTGCTGATGGCGGGTCTTCAGATGGATCTATTGAAATAATTATGGAGTATTGCAATCGCGATAATAGATTTAAGCTTGTAAGCACAAGTGATCGTGGCCAATCTGATGGCTTAAATAAAGCTTTTTTGTGTGCGGATGGAAAAATTTATTGCTTTTTAAACTCTGATGATTGCTATATTACAAAAGATGCAATTACTAAGGCAGTTGAAAGCTTTCAAAATTATCCGTCGGTTGATATTATCAGTTTTGGCGGATATTATTTAGATGAAATGGGGAGAATTATTAAGCCAGTAAGAATGCGCTACCATCCATTAGATAGCATTGCATTAATGAGATATCGAACTGCAGTTTTGCAGCCCGCAACATTTTGGTTAAATAAAGTTTCCAAAAGCATCCCGTTAGACACGGAAAGTCATTACGCTTTCGACTCAATCTTTTTCTACCAGGCCTATCTGAAATATTCATGGTTAGAATTAAGTGAGCCAGTTGCTGGACATCGATTGCACGGAGGTAACAAATCATTGCAGATATCAGCGGATAGGATTAATGATTTAGTAAGGTTTGAAGTGATTAAATCCGGACCCTTTTCTTATCGGGTTGCTTATCTTAAGATCATATCAAATACGGTCTGGGTTTTAAGTAAGGTCCCTCTTTTAGGTAACTCATTATGTAAGGGGATTTACCTTTTGGTGAATTCAATTTCATTCATTTCGGTATATCGCATACCCGGTATTTAATGAGCGCATCTACTATATTGAGTGGCTTGTTTTGAAGGTATTAGTGCTTGGCGCCAATGGGATGCTTGGTAACGAAATATTTCAGGCTATCAGTAAATCAAATAATATCGATAGTTATGGGACTTTAAGGCATTCGAATCTGTTAAATCAATTTGCACCGGAACTTAGTGCAAAATTAATTGATGGGGTTGAGGCATCAAATCTGGAAGGTGTGAGAAAGATTTTGAGATCCCTTTTGCCAGAAAAAGTTATCAATTGTATTGCTATTAATCATTTTGATAGGACTAGAGATCAAATTGATGCAGCCTATAAAATTAATGTATTGCTACCGCATTTTCTTGCCAAGGAATGTAGAAAAATTGGTTCAAGATTGATCCATATAAGTACAGATGGGGTATTTTCTGGAATTAAGGGGGGTTATTCAGAATTTGACATACCAGATCCTATTGACGAATATGGCTTACAAAAACTTCAGGGCGAAGTTTATTACGAGAATTGCATTACGCTTCGAACATCTATGATTGGCCACAGTTTAAATGGGCAGAGTGGTCTATTGGATTGGTTTTTGGGCCAACAAGATTTTTGCAAAGGCTACATAAATGCTATGTTTTCAGGTCTTCCAACCATTGAAATTGCCAATATTATTAAGGATATAATAATACCCGATGCTTCCTTAACGGGCTTATATCATTTAAGCGCAGACCCAATTTCCAAATATGAAGTTTTAGAATTGATTGCCTCTGAGTATGAAAAAAAAATAGAACTTATAGCAGACAACAGTTTTACAATTAATCGAACACTTGATAGCTCTAAATTTAAATTGCATACTGGATATACAGCTCCATCTTGGGAAAAATTAATAAGCCATATGAAGAATGCCCACCAAAAATTTAAATAAAATGTTTAAAAATAAAACTTTATTAATTACCGGCGGAACAGGCTCTTTTGGAAAGCAAGTGTTAAAGCGCTTTTTAGAGACTGATGTCAAAGAAATCAGGATATTTAGTCGTGATGAAAAAAAACAAGAGGAAATGAGGTTAGAGCTTAATAATCCAAAATTAAAATTTTACATTGGCGATGTGCGTGATGAAAGAAGCGTATATCAGGTGATGCAAGGAGTAAGTTATGTTTTTCACGCTGCCGCTTTAAAACAAGTTCCTTCATGTGAATTTTATCCCCGTGAAGCATTGATGACTAATGTTTTGGGCGCTGAAAATGTAATGCAGGCTGCCATGGATAATGCCGTAGAAAAAGTGATTGTACTGAGTACGGATAAAGCTGTTTATCCAATTAATGCTATGGGCATATCAAAAGCCATGATGGAAAAATTTATGGTTGCAAAGTCCAGAATGCAAAAAGAGTCCGGAACAATATTTTGCGCTACTCGTTATGGAAATGTAATGGCATCTAGAGGATCAGTAATCCCACTCTTTGTGGAGCAATTAAAGGTCGGTAAACCGCTAACTGTTACTGATTTAAACATGACTCGCTTTTTGATGTCATTGGATGAATCAGTAGATTTGGTTTTACATGCGTTTGAGCATGCCCGGCAGGGTGATATTTTTGTACAGAAATCACCTGCAACGACGCTAAATAATTTAATTACTGCTTTAAAAGATATTTTTCAAAGAGATAATGAAGTAAGAGTAATTGGAACAAGGCATGGTGAAAAGTTGTATGAGACCTTAGTGTCTAGAGAAGAAATGGCCAGAGCTCAGAATGGCGCTCAATATTACCGAATTCCGGCTGATGGTCGTGGCCTGAACTACAACATTTATTTTAGCCAAGGCGAGGAGCTCATAAGCGAGACAAATGATTACACTTCCCACAACACTCTATTGCTTGATTCTGAGGGTGTAAAAAAAGTTTTACTTGAGCTAGATTATATTTGTAATGCGTTAAAACCATAATGCAAAGCAGCAAACATGGCCTTAGGTGCGCCTTCTGCAACGCAAAATTACATACCAAGGTTATGGATTTTGGTGAGGTAGCATTAGCCGGAGGATTTTTGAGCCCTAATGGTTTTCAAAAAGAAACTTTTTATCCATTAAGACTTTTTTATTGTGAGCAATGCTATGGTTTACAGGTGGTCGATAAGGTTGATGCAGCTGAGCTATTTCAAGATTACTTCTATTTCTCATCATCAATCAACACCTTAAAGAATCACTTCAAAAACTATGCGACTGAGGTTGTATCTCGATTTCTAAAAAAGCCGCTGAATGATGCAAAGGTCCTAGAGTTTGGGTGTAACGATGGCGTCTTATTGCGCCCTTTAGCAGACCTTAAGATAGGTACAGTTATTGGAGTTGATCCTGCTGCTAATGTAGTAAAAACAATCAATGATCCCCGAATAAAAATCGTAAATAGTTTTTTCAATCTTGCAACTGCTAAAGAAGTTATTAGTCAATTTGGTAAGGTTGATATGGTAATTGCTAATAATGTTTACGCTCATATCTCTGACATGCAGGATGTTACCTGGGCAATTCATGAGGTATTAAATGAAGAAGGTGTGTTCATCTTCGAGGTCCATTATCTTGGGAAGATGATGGATGAGTTACAGTACGACATGATTTATCACGAACATCTCTACTACCATTCTTTGCTCTCCTTAAAAAAGCATTTTGAGCGATATAGAATGCTCATATTTGATGTCGAACCAGTTAGCACACATGCCGGTTCAATGCGTTATTATGTTTGCAAAGAAGGATCTGAGAACGCAAATAATTTAACACAAGCAGTTCAGACCTTAGCCAATGAAGAGATTGAGCGCGGTTATAACCGAAAGGAAACATTCCTCAATTTTTCTACGCAGGTTAATAATACCAAGCTTGAATTAATGGCTTTGATTGATCGGCTCAAAGACTCGGGCAAGAGCATTGTTGGTTACGGTGCTTCTGGGCGTGCCAATACTCTCATCCAGTATTGTGGCTTAGGGCAACAGCATTTAGATTATGTTGTAGATGATGCGCCCATTAAGCAAGGGTTTTATACCCCAAACTCACACTTACTGATTCGTCCAAGTACAGCCCTTGAGTCTCGTAATCCGCCAGATTACGTATTAATATTTGCGTGGAGTTTTTTGGAAGAAATAATGTTGCGTTCTTCTACATACTTAAGGAACGGTGGTAAATTCATAATTCCATTACCCAAAGTAAAAATTATTTCTGCGATAGGCGAGCAGGGTGTTGATCAAATTTAGATATTTAGGATGGGAACGCTGAAATGAAGGTTATGTCAATTTTTGGGACCCGTCCCGAGATGATCAAAATGTGGGGCACATTAAAAAAATTAGATGATCTCAATTTTGAACACGTGATGGTACATACAGGTCAAAATTTTACCCCCGAACTCAAGGACTTCTTTTTTAGGGATTTGAATCTAAGAGAACCAGATTTCCAACTGGGTATTGATACGTCGAGCTATTCAAAGGAGGTGGCTGATGTAATCATCAAGTCTGATGAGGTAATGGAAAAAGTAAAGCCTGACGCACTATTAATTTTGGGGGATACCTATAGCGGTTTGTCTGTCATGCCTGCATCACATCGCGGCATTAAAATTTTTCATATGGAAGCAGGTCTAAGGGCGTGGGATAGAAGGATGCCTGAGCAACGTAATCGAATACTCATTGATCACATGAGCAATATCCTCTTGCCCTACAACCAGTATCACCGTGAAAATTTAATTCGCGAAAATATACATCCTTCAAAAATATTTGTAACTGGTAATACAACTTTTGAAGTCATGCGTGCATTTAGCGATGAGATTGAATCTAGCAAAATATTGACATCTCAAGGTTTACATAAGCGAGACTATATATTAGTTACTGCTCATCGCAGTGAAAATGTCGACAATCCGGAGATATTACATCGAATCCTAATGGCGCTTGAGCGTCTTTCGGAACGTTTTAATATGGAAGTTTTATACCCAATGCATCCTAGAACGAGAAGCAAGTTACCCCGTGCCGAAGCTCTCAAGGGCGTAAAAATCATTGACCCATTGGGGTTTTATGATTTTAATAAGCTTTTAAAAAATGCGTTTTGTATATTATCTGACTCTGGAACAGCAGCTGAAGAAGGTTTATTTTATAAAGTTCCGAATGTGAGCTTGCGGATGGCCACTGAACGCCCTGAAACAGTTGAAAGTGGCGGTACGATTGTATCGGGTATGGACATGGTAAATATTGTTGAATCCGTAGTTACTGCAACATCAATGCCTTGGTCTGGATACTATGATCTGCAAGAGAATACATCGCCTTCGGCTGTTGTGATTAATGCTCTTCGTACTCAAATAACCAATCATTTCTAAGGCATAAATTTTTAGCCGGATGAGATTTGCATACTATTACACCTTCTAAATCCATTAAAACCGTAGTCATTATTGGCGATGCGTATCCTCCCTTACAATCTTCGGCCTCACAGCAATTAAAAGATCTGGCTATTGAATTTTTAAATCAGGATATTATCCCAACAGTTATCACCTCTGATTCTGAATTAATGTCCCCATATTTGGTTGAGTCTGTGGATGGGGTAAAGATATTGCGATTAAAGACCCTAAGATATAAAGATGTTAGCCTTATTAGACGTGCTTTAGCTGAAATTTCTATGTCATTTTTTATGATTCGGAATTATCAAAAAAGTAGCATGACAAGCTCGCGATGGGAGGGAATAATTTGGTATTCGCCCAGTATTTTTTTAAGCCTATTTGTTTATTATCTAAAAATAATAAATGCATGTCAAGTGTACTTAATTTTGCGTGATTTTTTTCCTGCTTGGGCCTTAGATTTGGGACTAATAAAAAAAGGTTTTTTTTATTACTTTGCAAAATGTTGTGAAAAATTCCAATACTCAGTTGCAGATTTTATTGGCATTCAATCTTTTGGGAATTTGGGTTACTTTAGGAAGTGTGCGCCTAGCCTACAGAAAAAAATCCAAGTTTTACAAAATTGGCTTGCCCCTATTCCAGTCAGTTATTGCAGTATCTCGGTTTCAGAACTGCCAATTGCCAATAAAAAAATCTTTATTTATGCGGGCAATATGGGTGTTGCGCAAGGTATGGGGGTGCTAATTGAATTAGCTGAGATATTGCTCTATCGAAGTGATATTGGATTTCTTTTCGTTGGGCGCGGAGCTGATGTAGAGCGTTTAAAGCTTGAGGCGAAAAATAAAGGACTAGTTAATACTTTTTTTTTCGATCAGATTAAATCAGATCAGATTCCAGGCTTATATGCACAATGCCATGTTGGTCTGATAGCCCTGGACCCACGGCATTCAACGCATAATATTCCGGGCAAGTTTCTTTCTTATTTGCAGTCCGGTTTACCTGTGTTGGCAATTATTAACAAAGAAAATGATCTTGCGTTGCTAATTAGGAAATATCAGGTAGGTAAAGCAACTTCAGACTATACAAAAGAAAATCTTAAAGTGCTTGCTGAATCAATCATTGATGACATTAAGCTAGATGCAAATGGAATTAGCGAGCGATGCAGAGCATTGTCAAGGGATTTATTTTCACCCCAGGTGGCAGTTAGTCAAATTCTTGCTGCACTAAATTCTAAGAAATGAAGCTATTTTCAAGTAATTATCTCAGTGATTTATTGAATACCGCCAGACAATCAAAGCGGTTAAGGGCTCACGCTAATTTACATCAATCACATCAGGATCCCTGCCAAAGACTTTTTAATGCATTAAATTCTGGGAGTTATATTCGTCCGCATCGGCATTCCCTTGACCCTAAAGATGAATGTTTGATGGCTATCAAAGGTTTATTTTCTCTAATTATTTTCTCAAATTGCGGTGTCATTAACTCCATCACGATTTTTGGTAGCGAAAAGTATTCAGAAGAAAAGGTGATTGCATCAGGTGTCGAGGTACCTGCTGGGGTTTGGCACACAGTTATCTCTTTGACTCATGAATCAATTCTATTTGAGGTTAAAAGCGGACCATTTGACCCTTCTCTAGCTAAAGAGCTGGCACCTTGGGCACCTGAAGAAGGGGGTGCTAATGCGCCTCAATATCTAAGCCTACTCAAACAAAAGAGTTTTGATGAGTTATCTAAAGTGCTCAAAGTTAAGATTTCCCTTTGAGCCATTTGGGTGTTTTAAAGCGTACTATGGATTTATATATCCACCAGTAATTGATACAAAAAATTATAAATGATAGTTGCAACACCCAAGTAGAATTCCACCATAAAACACCGGGCATTATTGCTAAGCTGGAAAGTAGCCATAGATATGGCGATGTTTTTGCATTAGTTGAAAAAGTAGGTTCTTTCTCAACCTGAAGTTGGAGGGGGGCATGTGCCCACCGTAATAATCTGCGATAGATGAGTGAATGAAAATGAGCGGCATCTGGAATTCCTGGACTTTTTCCTTGATGTACTTTTCTACGCCAAATGGTAAACAAGGTTTCAAAAACAGGATAGGCGTTAATAATCAATGCAAACCAAGGTGAGATTTGTTGATTGCGATCAATGATTAGTATTGAAGAAATAGCAATCCAAAAGCCAATTAAGTAAGCGCCACCATCTCCCAAGAAGATTAGGCCTCTGGGGTAGTTCCAGACGAAAAATCCTGCAATGCTGCCAATGAGCGCTAAGGGCATGATGACCATGGGAATATCGCCTACTCTAAAGGCAACATAGGCAATAGCCATTAAGGAAATGATTCCCACCATACTCGCAAGACCATTAAACCCATCAATGATGTTGTATGCATTTGCAAGCCCAGTAATCGCAAAGCAAGTAAAGATAATTGATATCACAGGAAGTGCGATCGCGCTATCGATAAAGAGCATGTCTAAATTTGTGATGCGAATCCCAAGAAAATAAATGGCGAGTAATGCGCCAATGGCAACTACAAATAACCGAGTAAGGACGCGAATTTTTTTACTGATATCTTCAGTAATGCCAATAGCAAATGCTGGAAAAGAGCAGGCAATCGCAGTAAACAGCAAAAAGCCATCATCCAAGTTTTGCAAGGCCCTAACAAAGCTGGCAATACAAAGACTAATGAAAATACCTAGGCCACCAATACGGGGGACTGGGATGACATGAAATTTCTGTGGTCCAGCCAGTTGGTTATCGTCGCTAAAACGAGAGTGAAGATGCGAATACCTAACCAAAGCAAGGGTAAGAATCAGGGAGCTTAAGAAGCCAAAGATGAGGGTGTACATGGATTGATTTTAATCTGCCCAAAATGCATTAATGATCTAACCAATTAAATATAGGTATTTGTCCGGTAAACGGTATTAGCAGTCCTATTCCCTAAATTAGAGAGATTTAGTGTGAATTTGTGCGGATAAGCACCAAATTACCCCCCCCAATAGTTATAATTGCCATATATAAATGGGGTCAAATCCCTCTGGAGCGGCTTAGTTGTCAATAAATTGGTCAAAATTGGGTAAAAATTTTTGTAAATGACCGATTTAATTGATAAAAATTCTCTATTGAGCCCCGCTTCCGATGCTCCGTTGGTGGCTATATTGCTTTGCACGTATAACGGGGCAAGGTTTTTAGCCGAGCAGCTTAATTCCTTGGAGGCTCAAACTCATCAAAATTGGGTGGTGATTGCTAGTGATGATGGCTCTACCGACCAAACCCTAGAAATCTTGCGGCAATATCAGGCCAAGTGGCCTGCCGGGAAATTGACGATTCGTAGTGGCCCTCAAAAAGGCTTTTGTCAAAATTTTTTATCGCTTGCTTGTGATTCGGAAATTAAAGCCGATTACTTTGCTTTTTGTGATCAAGATGATGTGTGGTTGCCAGCCAAATTAGAAGTTGCACTAAGCAATATCGTTGCCAATCAATCTGATGGTGTGCCTTACTTGTATTGTGGGCGTACTAAATACGTTACCGAGAATCTAAAACCGTGCGGTATGTCGCCACTATTCGTATTTCCGCCAAGCTTTAGAAATGCTTTAGTGCAAAGCATAGCCGGTGGCAACACGATGGTATTCAATCGGCCGGCAAAAAATTTAATTGAAAAAGTGGGAGCTGTTGATGTGCCATCACATGACTGGTGGTTTTATCAACTCATATCAGGTGTTGAGGGGGATGTTTTTTATGATCGCAATCCACAGTTGCTATACCGCCAGCATGAATTTGCTTTGGTTGGCGGGAATGATTCCTTCCCAGCAAAAATGGAACGAATTTGGATGTTATTGCAGGGACGCTTTCAAAAGTGGAATACGCAAAATATTCATGCGCTAAAGCAAGTTAACCACTTGTTAGTAAAAAATCATCAAGAAATTTTAAAAATGTTTGAGCTATTGAGAGGTGCGGGTATCAAAGATCGATTCCGCTTAATGGAGGTGTGTGGTTTATATCGACAGACACGACGCGGCACTTTTAGCTTATTTCTAGCCAATTTAATCAATAAGATTTAAAGCTAAATACGAATTCGAAATACATGTCACAGCTATTGAACACCCATCAAACTCCGCCTACATCGCTATTAGCGCTGATTAGAAGCTTGAGAAAAAACTGGCAATTAATTGTTCAGATGGTAAAGCGTGAAGTATTAGGGCGGTACAAGGGATCCTTCTTTGGTCTGGCTTGGTCTTTTTTTAATCCCATATTGATGTTGACTATTTACACCTTTGTCTTTTCGGTAGTATTTAAGGCAAAGTGGGGGATGAGCAATGATGAGGATAAGACGCAGTTTGCATTGACGCTTTTTGTTGGATTAATCATCTTCAATCTTTTTTCAGAAGCGATTAATCGTGCCCCAAATTTAATTCTAGGGAATGTCAATTATGTAAAAAAAGTCATGTTCCCTTTGGAGATACTTCCAGTTGTTAGCATGGGAGCCTCTTTGTTTCATGCCCTAATAAGCCTATTTGTATTAATGGCAGGCATGATTATTTTTAATGGCTACATTAGTTGGACAACGATATTGATTCCTTTGATATTTCTTCCGCTTATCTTTTTAATATTGGGGATGTCTTGGATTTTTGCATCACTTGGTGTGTACATGCGTGATGTGGGGCAGACAATCGGCATTCTCACTTCGGTCCTGATGTTTATATCCCCCGTGTTTTATTCGATCGATGCACTGCCACCAAGATTTCAATTTTGGATGATGCTAAATCCCTTGAGTTTCATTATTGAGCAGGCAAGAGCTGTTTTGATTCAAGGGCAAATGCCCAATTGGGATCTGCTAAGTATTTACACGGTAGGATCACTCATATTTATGTGGTGCGGATATGCCTGGTTTCAGAAGACGAGGAGGGGGTTTGCCGATGTCCTCTGAAGAAATAGTTCTGAGCGTTAAAAATTTAAGCAAGCATTATGAAATATATGAAAAGCCTGGCGACAGGCTAAAGCAATTTATTTTCCCTAAATTCTCTCGTTTATTTGGCAAAGCGCCTAAAAAATATTATCGAGAATTTTTGGCTCTTGATAATATCTCCTTCGACCTTAAAAGAGGTGAGACTGTTGGAATTATTGGTCGTAACGGAAGCGGCAAATCTACTTTGCTACAGATGATCTGTGGAATCCTAAAGCCTAGTAGTGGCAGCATTGAAGTCAGGGGACGTATTGCTGCATTGCTGGAATTGGGTTCGGGATTTAATCCGGAATTTACGGGGCGTGATAACGTGTATATGAATGGTTCAATTTTAGGATTATCGAAGGAAGAAATTGACCAGCGCTATGATGAAATCTGTGCGTTTGCTGATATTGGTGAATTTATTGATCAACCGATTAATTGCTACTCAAGCGGGATGATAGTTAGACTGGCATTTGCCGTAATAGCGCATGTTGATGCTGATATTTTAATCGTGGATGAGGCGCTTTCAGTAGGGGATGCTTTTTTTAATCAAAAATGCATGCGGTTTATTCGTGAATTTCAAAGTAATGGGGGCACTTTATTATTTGTTAGTCATGACACGGGTGCTGTTCTTAATTTATGTAATGGTGCCATCCTATTGAGCCATGGGCAGATAATCGCACGAGGTTCTCCAAAGGAGGCTACTAAGCATTATCTTGAAGCGCTCTATGAAGAAAGTCAAAATATAGACGGCACGATTTCAGGCAACTCAGTTTTATTGGACGATGATGCTGAGGGGGTTACTGATTATCGAGATATGCGTGAGGACCTATTTAATGCATCAACATTGCGTAATGACGTTGAGATTTTTAAATTCCATCCAGAAGAAAGTGGCTTTGGAGCTGGTAATGCTGAAATAACATCAGTGCAGTTACTCAATAAAGACGGTATGAGGCTTTCTTGGGCGGTCGGTGGGGAGGACATTATTCTTGATATTCGATCTTTAGCTCATAAAGAGATTTTATGTCCCATCGTTGGTTTTGAATTCAAAGATCGATTAGGCCAAGTAATTTTTTCAGATAATACATACCTGGTTTATCGTGATCAACCGCAACCAGTTAGCAAGGGTTGTGAGCTGATTGCAAAGTTTAATTTTCGCTTGCCCGTATTACCTTCGGGCGATTACAGCATTTCAGTTGCTTTGGCTGACGGCTTACAAGATAGTCACATTCAGCTTCATTGGTTGCATGATGCTTTGATTTTAAAAGTACATTCGAGTTCAGTGTGCTACGGGTTAGTGGGTGTTGCCATGAATAAAATTGAGCTACTAGCGCTTTGATTGTTTTATATTGTGGTGCATATTTTTAGTGAGGTATTTTGATGTTTAAATTGCATAGAGATTTTCCGATTGAAAGTTATAACCAAGATGGATTGGTTTCTATGCATAACCATGATTTTATGGCTGATGAAAGGTTTGCTTCGGCCTATCAACGAGGTGTATGTGCCGCAGGAAAAGACTATAACTGGCATTGGCGTGTTCATATCGGGTTATGGGCCGCAAGAAACGCGGTAAAACGAATTGGTGACTTCGTTGAATGCGGGGTGAATGCCGGCTTTTTAAGTTCAAGCATAATGCATGACCTTGATTGGGATAGTCAGGGAAAGACATTCTATCTGCTAGATACTTTTTCTGGCATTGATTTGAAACATGTAACCCAGGGGGAGTTAAACGATGGAATTGCAGATAAAAATTCCGCGCTTATTAGAAGCGGTTTTTATTTAACTTCTTCAGAAAGTGCGAGGAAAAATTTTTCACAGTGGAAAAATATTAAAATAATTGAAGGAGTCATACCTGACACATTGAGGCACGTGGATGCCAATCAAATTAGCTTTTTACATATTGATTTAAATTGCGCCCCTCCTGAAATTGCAGCCATTGACTATTTCTGGGATAGATTAGTTCCAGGTGCAATAGTGCTTTTGGATGATTATGCCTATTTTGGGTTTCATCATCAAAAAGTGGCTATGGATAATTTTGCGCAGAGTCGAGGAGTACCAATTGCATCTTTGCCTACTGGGCAGGGACTTATAGTAAAAGGGTAAACATGCCAATCTCGTGCCCTATATGCGGTGAAAAAAAGTTTACAGAAAATTTTGTGCTTTGGCCTGAGCTTATTGATGCTTGGCAACTATCAAAAACGGAAGCTCAATATATTGATCGTCAACAAGGGTTTCATTGCGACAATTGTAAAAACAACCTGCGGGCGATGGGTTTATCGGCTGCTATTCTTCGAGAGTATAGTTTCAATGGCTTGATCAAGCAATTTTCTGATTATCATGCTGATTTAGCTATATTGGAGATCAATAGGGCGTGTAATTTAACATCTTTTTTGCAGAAATCTCCAAAACATAAACTCATTGAATATCCAGAGTTTGATATGTTAGATTTGGATATCCAGTCCGAGAGTTTTGATTTGATAATTCACTCTGATACCTTAGAGCATGTAGAAAATCCTGAAAGGGCTCTTGCAGAATGCTTAAGAATATTGCGAATGGGTGGTAAGTGTATATTCACCGTTCCAATTATTGTTGATCGTATGAGTCGTTCGCGTGTTGGGCTAGAGTCAAGTTACCATGGGCCATCAGATATGCCTACAAATGATATGAAAGTGTGGACTGAATTTGGGGTTGATGTGTGGAAATTGGCATTAATGGCTGGATTTTCTTCTTGTGAAATTTATGCGTACGAATATCCTGCAGCATTGATTTTAATTGCTAGGAAATAGTTCAATTAAAACTATGAAACATTATGAGGCAACTCCTTTGGTTAATTTGTATTGGCAACATTCATGAATAAACGAGTCCTGGAGTTTACTGGCGAACGCTTTGTTCCGGGAATTGTAGTTGGTGATATCGAGCTTGAGCATCTGCATCGATACGCTTTGGTATGTAAATTGGCTACAGGCAAACGAGTATTGGATATAGCTAGCGGTGAAGGCTATGGCAGTTCAATGCTCGCTGATTACGCTCATGATGTAGTTGGTGTTGACATCTCGAAGAAGGCTATTCAACATGCAAAGAAAAAATATACTGCCTTAAATCTTCGCTTCTTAGAGGCATCTTGCGTTGACATTCCTTTGCCTGACGCTTCAGTGGATATGGTTGTCAGTTTTGAAACAATTGAGCATCATGCAGAGCATGATGCCATGCTGTTGGAGATTAAGCGCGTTCTTGTCCCCGGTGGTTTGCTGATTATCTCTTGCCCTGACAAGCTGGAATACTCGGACAAGCCCGGCTATATCAATCAGTTTCATGTGAAAGAGCTTTATCGCGCAGAATTTTGCCATCTGCTATCTAGGTATTTTTCTCAACATCATCTATATGGTCAAAAAGTATCATATGGATCGGTCATTTTGAGTGAGGCTAATGACATACCGCAGAGGGTGGAAAGCTATGTATTGAAAGATGGCATACCTAGTTATTTTCAAGGAGTTCCAAACGCGATTTATTTGATTGCGGTTGCCTCGGATGGCCCATTGCCATTGCTGGGGTGTGGACTGTTTGATCTACCCTTGACCAGTGCACCAATAGTGAGGCTTGCTAAAGAGCATGCTGCTCGATTAGAAGGTGCTATTAGTTCATTAAAGAGCACTATCGAATCGCTGGTTGTTGACCGTGACCATCAGAGGGCGGAGCTTGAAAAGTTAAGAGGCGATTACACCGACGTCTCCCAGGATCGAGATGATCTTAAGGGCACTATCGAATCGCTGGTTGTTGACCGTGACCATCAGAGGGCGGAGCTTGAAAAGTTAAGAGGCGATTACACCGACGTCTCCCAGGATCGAGATGATCTTAAGAGCACTATCGAATCGCTGGTTGTTGACCGTGACCATCAGAGGGCGGAGCTTGAAAACTTAAATAGGGAGCTACCAGCTGTGTATCAAACAAAAACATGGCGTCTAAAACTTTTTCTTCATAGGTTTGTTTGGCGATGTTTAAGGTTAGTTGCAATTTTCTTTCTTGATAGAAAAGGGCCTTATCAAGAGGATTTAATCAGCGACTCTTCTCGAGTAATTGCTTGCGATAAATTTCACAGCGAGGAGCAATGCAAAAATAAAAATACTTTTCGAATTCTTCTTGTGAGTTTTTACTACCCAACCCGAGCACATGCTGGCGGTCTTCGCATCTTGGATCTCTATTCGATGATTCGCAAGAAATGTCCCAGTGCTCAAATCGATCTTCTGACACATCATAGGTCAACCATTGATTGGTCATTGGATGATGTAAATATACTTTTTGATAATGTTTACCTTTCACCCACTGAAGAATTAAGCCCAGATTCTTTAGGCACTCCATTTAGTTCGCTATCTACATATGATGTTATTGACCTACAATTTCATCAGTCTGGTAAGTACGTAGATGAGTTTAGAAAAATTGGTCGGAAAGTAGTTTTTACGCCTATGGAATCGGCGACGAAAACATTATTTCTGGATCTGCATTCAAGATTAAAACATCAAAAATTTGTGAATCTCCGTCAGTTCGCCAGGTCGCTAAATACTGCAGCAGAGGAGGTGTTATTGACGCAGAAGGTCGATGAAGTCGTGTGCGTATCTCGTTCGGACGCAAGATTTTTGAAGGCGGCAACCTCTTCCAAAAATATCTCTGGAGTTGAGACGGGGCTATCAGAATTTGAGTTCAAAGATGTCCTGAGCGCTGATTTTAAAATGCTTAGCTCCGCCGCTAGAAGTGCCTCTGTAATTTATATAGCTTATTTCGGTTCGGAAACTAATGTACGGGCTTTACTTTGGTATTTGGAAAATGTGCACCCGTTTGTAAGGGGGCGTGTTCCGGAATATATTTTTACTGTTATTGGTCGCGGTGACCTATCGCCCTTCTCAAAGTTCCGCAGTGATCCATCGATTGAATTTATTGGTGAGGTGCCGGATCTTCTCTCACATCTGAGGAAGGCACGCGTCGGCATTGCCCCAGCGCTTGGCGGCTCAGGTTTCCGCGGCAAGGTGAATCAATATGCTGCGCTCGGGTGTCCTTGTGTGGCCTCACCAATTGCGCTTAAAGGGTTATCTTACAAGGATGGCATTGATATATTTATCGGAAGAACGCCAGAGGTTTTTGCTGAGAGATGTGTTCAATTGTTGACTAACTTAGAGTTAAATGACCGTATGGGCCAAGCAGCGCGAAAGTTGTGTATGGAGCGCTATTTATGGCCATCAAAGTGGGATGCAATAAAGAAAATTTATAATCTTAGTGAGGATTGAATGATGGATCAGTCCTCAAAGGTAAGTGTCTTGGTACCTTCTTATAATCATGGGCGTTATATCCGGGAGCGGATCGAGTCGATAATTAATCAAACGTATGTCAATATCGAATTAATCGTTATTGACGATGGTTCGGAAGATAATTCAGATGATGTAATTCGTGGGCTACAAGCCCAGCATGGATTTGCATACCTTCGTAACAAGCAGAATTCCGGCACGCCCTTTTCCGCATGGGAGAGAGTAAGTAGTTTGGCAACAGGCGAATACATTTGGGTTTGTGAGAGCGATGATATTGCAGAATCATCTTTTGTGGAAATGGCTGTTGCAAGCCTTGCAGCTGAACCAGATGCGGTAATGTTTTATAGCAGTTCACACGTTATTAACGAAGCTGGTGAAATTATTGGTCATACCGACAGCTACTTTCACGATATCTGGAAAGAAACCCGCTGGGATGGCGACTTTATTGCAGACGGACGCGCCGAGCTTATTCAGTTTCAGCTGCGCGGACAGACGTTACCTAATATGAGTTCGGCTCTTTTCACTGCTAATGCATTCAGTACAGCTTACACACCATTTCTGAAGCGATTAAGGCTCACAGGTGATTGGTTATTTGTTGGAGAGGTATTGAAGCAAGGCAAAGTCGTGTTTAATCACACTGCTCTAAACCGATTTCGCAAGCATGAAGTTACATCGCGCGTTCGTGTTAAGTCGGCGCGATCCCAGGCTGAATTTATTCTGACTAAATATCGACTGTTTTGTGGCAGCGGTCAGCCCATTAGTAGATTTGCCCCGCTAATGGGATCAGACGTAATCAGATTCCTTTACGAACCTGCCAGTTGGCTTGACGTCAGCAAAGAGCTTCTAAAAGTTTCATGGCCTGACACGATCAGATTCGTGAGCTTACTTTTGATTTCAACTTCAAAAAATACTGCCTACATAAGAAAATTTAAAGAACGCTTCAATCACGCAAAAAAATGAATAATCCAATAACGATTGATCCCACTGCACGTATCTTAATTACGGGTGGCACAGGCCTAGTTGGCCGCGCATTGTCACGCGTTTTGAAAGAGAATGGTTTCATCAACATTATTAGTGTTGGCAGTCGCGATTGCGATTTACGTGATAGCGCTGCAGTGTCACAACTGATGACACAGTCTTCCCCCGACTACGTCTATCACCTCGCAGCACGCGTGCATGGCATTGGTGGTAATGCTCGTTACAAATCCGATGTTTTGGTTGAAAATGTACTTATCAATACCAATGTCATTGAGTATGCGCGCCGTGCCGGTGTAAAAAAAATAGTTGCCATGGGCTCAGGCTGCGTATACCCGGAACTTAATGGGCAAGAAGAGCTCTTTGAAAATCAGGTATGGACTGGCCCACCGCATCCTTCAGAAGATTCTTACGCGCATTCCAAGCGGTTGATGCTTGCGCAACTTAATGCTGCCAGAGAGCAGTATGGATTGTCCTCAGCCTTTGTAATTAGTGGCAATCTATATGGACCGCATGATAGTTTTAATATGGAGGAAGGCCACGTTATTCCATCGCTCATAGCTAAGTTTCATGCGGCAAAACGAAATGGAGCACCCGTAAAGGTCTGGGGGAGTGGTGTTGCAATACGTGATTTTAGTCATGCAGATGATGCTGCGCATGCACTGATAGCAATTCTTCGAAATTTGGAAGGGGCTGTGAATATGGGGAGTGGAATGCGCCATCCTATTCTAGATATTGTTAGGGCTCTAAGTGAATTCACTCAAGTTCTCGTGGAATGGGACGCTAGTAAACCAGATGGACAACTTGTTCGCTACTACAATCTTGATCGCCTTATATCCACTGGTTTTTCATCACGCGTTAAGCTGGCCGATGGGGTGCGTTCCACGTATGAATGGTATGAACAAAACTATAAAATTGTTAGAAGGTAATTAAATCAATGAAAATATATAGAATTCGGTCTTATGATGAGTTTGCTGCTCATGCCCTAAGAAATAAAAATTCTATTGATGCGCATACAATCTATTTAGATCAAGTCACGCCACCAGGCTCTAGTGAATTTACGGTATCTGGCTATTCATATCCAGCTGGTAAGCAAGTCGAATTTCTTGTTGACTTCCAACACTCGGGCGATGGCAATAGAGTCAACTGGCGCGAACGTGTTTGTTGTCCAAAAACATATTTTAACAATCGAATGCGCGCAACTTTTCATTTATTTGATATAGAGATGGAGCCATACCCAGATAGCAAGTTATACATCACAGAGCAGATTACACCCATCTATACCTATTTTGCAGAGAAATTTCCCAATACGATCGGTAGTGAATTTCTTGGTGAGCAATTGCCATTCGGAACTGCGAACATCGATGGTATACGTAATGAGACGCTTTGTGATTTAAGTTTTCCTGATCAATCTTTCGATATGGTTATATCACTTGATGTGCTTGAGCACATACCCGAATATAGCAAGGCTTTTAAAGAATGTGCCCGAGTTTTGAAAAATGGTGGGAGGTTGATGTGGTCAGCTCCATTCGTTCCGAGTTCTCAAGAAAATTTACTGAGGGCGATTATTCGGGATAATGAGATTATTCATATTGAGTCCCCGGAATATCATGGAGACCCCTTATCTGGAGATGGTGTATTGTGCTTTCAACATTTTGGTTGGGAGATGCTTGACCAGGTTCGTTCAGCAGGCTTTAGCGATGCTTATGCGCTTTGTTATTGCTCAACAGAATTTGGTTACTTAGGTGGCGATCAATTTATGTTTATTGCAATTAAATAAATAGCTTGGGATATAGGTTATGAAGATATCAAATAAAAAGATTTTAGTAACGGGCGCAGATGGATTTATTGGTAGTCATCTTGTTCAGTCTTTATTAGACAGGGGTTACGACGTGCGAGCATTCGTCTTTTACAACTCCTTTAACAGTTGGGGCTGGCTCGATACGTTATCTCCGGAAAGGATTCGCTCGCTGGATGTTTTTTTAGGAGACGTACGCGACCCGAATGGAGTGACAAAGGCCATGGAGGGCTGTAGTGTGGTCTTTCACTTAGCGGCGCTAATTGCAATTCCTTTTTCCTATCACTCGCCAGACTCTTATGTGGATACTAACATTAAGGGTACATTGAATGTCTTGCAGGCTGCTCGACGACTGGGTACTGAGCGGGTTATTGTGACCTCCACTTCTGAAGTTTATGGAACTGCACAATATGCTCCGATTGACGAGCGGCATCCTTCTCAAGGGCAGTCACCATACAGCGCTACAAAAATTGGCGCTGACCGACTAGCAGAATCTTTTTTTAAGTCATTCGAAACCCCTGTGATTATAGCGAGACCATTTAATACATATGGCCCACGACAGTCGGCACGAGCCGTGATACCAACGGTGATTACACAATTACTTTCCGGAGTAAAAAATCTCCAACTCGGCGATTTGAGTCCCACACGTGATTTTAATTTTGTTAGAGACACAGTCGAAGGATTTATTGCTTTAGCCGAGTGTGATAAAGCAGTAGGCGAGGAGGTTAACATTGCAACTGGTGTTGAGCATACTATAGCAGATGTGGCTAACTTTCTTATTTCCGAAATAAATCCTGAAGTAAAAATAATAAGCGATGAACAGCGCATGCGTCCAGATGCTTCTGAAGTATTTCGTTTAATAGGCGACAATAAAAAGATAACCACACTCACAGATTGGCGTCCGATTCATGATCTTCATACGGGGCTTAGGGCTACGGTAGACTGGTTCCGCGTACCAGAAAATTTCTTACGCTACAAGGCTTGGTTGTATAACATTTAAAGGAAAATCATGAGGGCCATTATTCTTGCTGGCGGTAAGGGTACGCGCCTACGTCCTTACACATCGCTAATTCCAAAGCCACTGGTTCCGTTAGGTGGAAAGTATTCGATTTTGGAGATTATAATTCTTCAGCTTCGTAACAGTGGATTTACGCACATAACACTCGCAGTAAACCACCTCTCTCACTTAATCATGGCATATTTTGGCGATGGTGCCCGCCTCGGGGTTCGCATCGATTACTCGCTCGAAGAAGGGGAGCTTAGTACGATAGGCCCATTGACCTTGATCGATGATTTGCCTGAATCGTTCCTTGTTATGAACGGCGATATTCTTTGCGACCTTGACTATCGGGCTTTCTATGAGGCTCACCTAACTGCTGATAGTGTGATCTCAGTTTCAGCGTTCCAGAGGCGCGTCAAAATTGATTTTGGTGTGCTGAATTATGATGCCTCAGGACGGCTCGAAAGCTTCAAAGAAAAGCCCGAATATGATTTCGACGTTAGTATGGGTATCTATTGTATCAATCGTTCTGTAATCGAAGAATTGCCACGTGAAAAAAAATATGGTTTTGATAATTTAATGCTGGATAGTCTGGCTGCTAATCGACGCGTAGAGATCTGTCCATTTAATGGTTACTGGTTGGATATTGGTCGTCCAGATGATTACGAATATGCTGACGAAAATTTTAATGAGCTCACTCAGCGTCTTGGGATCGAATGAGTAGGAGAGTTCTTATTACTGGCGCCACTGGTGTCTTGGGAAGGGCGATAATTACACGCTTGAGTTCAAACCCTAGAGGTGACCTAGTTATTTATTCACCCGGTCGTAGAGATGAATTGGATCCATTGGATCTGCGATATTGCGAGCAGATTTTTGACGCTATCATTCGTACTAAGCCGGACTTAATTATTCATCTTGCCGCGACGTTTTCAAGTGATTTTGATGAGGCTTTTACAGTCAATGTGAATTCAGCTTGGCACATACTTAAAACGATTGAGGAGTTATCCCTTTCTACGCGCGTCCTGCTGATTGGCTCAGCCGCAGAATATGGGGTGGTATCGGCAGATGAGAATCCGATAATGGAGAGTCGATCATTGCGGCCGGTATCAATATATGGTTTAACCAAGGCTTGGCAGACCGACCTTGGTTATTTGTATGCAACGCGCGGTGTCAATGTAGTTATGGCGCGAATATTTAATCTGATTGGGCCTCACCTATCGGAGCGACTATTCATAGGGCGTTTGCACAGACAAATCAAAGAGTTGCTTAGTGGAGATAGGAAAAAAATCGAAGTTGGACCACTCTCTGCTGTAAGAGATTACATTTCAGTAAATGATGCAGTTACGCAATTACTGGCTATTGCTGATTATGGTGAAGCCGGTGAGGTTTATCATGTCGCTAGTGGAGAGCCAATCACAATGCGCGATCTATTAGCTCAAGAGCTAGCGGCTCATGGGTTAGAGGATTCAATCGTTATAGAAGGGGTTGGTTTATCGAATCGGCAAGGTTACGATGTACCATCGATTTATGCGGAAATGAGCAAGACTATGTCGCTATTGAAGAAATGGGGCTGCCATGTCACAAATTAAACTAACTGTAATTGCCCCTGTTTTTAATGAAGAACAAGTCATTGAGGCTTTTCATGCGCGTTTAAGCGAGGTGTTGGCGTCTCTCGATGGTATTGATGCTAATGTCATCTATGTTGTTGACCGATGCACTGACAATACGCTTGCGATTTTACGAGTACTCGCAAAGCGAGATAGCATTACCAGAGTCATAGCATTGTCATCACGCTTTGGGCACCAAATGTCATTGGTTGCGGGAATTGATAATGCCCTTGATTCTGATGCGATTATTATGATGGACTGCGACTTGCAGCATCCCCCTGAGCTAATACCGGATCTGATTAATATCTTCCGCAATGGATTTGACGTGGTGTATACGGTTCGCAAAGATACTGAGGAAATCAACCCTTTTCGCCGGATGGCAGGCAATCTCTTTTATAAGCTAATTACAAAACTATCTCATATCCCGATGCATTCAAATGTAGCCGATTTTCGTCTAATCTCAGGTCGAGTGGCTAAAATTTTATCGACAGACTTCAGCGAGCGTAACATGTTTCTTCGGGGTATTTTTAGTTGGATTGGTTTTCGTCAGGCAGGCATCGAATATGTTGCTCATAAGCGCGCTGGCGGTCGTTCAAAGTATTCACTCTCAAGGGTATTGCAACTGGCTACGGCTGGCGTTCTTTCGTTCAGCACGAAACCCTTGCGGTTAGGTATTTTCATGGGTTGTATCTTTTCTTTATTTGCATTCATTTTGTCAATTTGGATGATTGCTGAGTTTTTCTTTGATAGTACGATTCCAAGCGGATGGACAACTCTGGTGGTTCTTCTCTTAATGTTTAGTGGAATTCAGTTGATTGTTCTCGGAATTATTGGTGCCTATATCGGCGGTATCTTTGATGAAGTGAAAAACCGTCCCCGTTACATTATTGATGAGCAGATTTAAAGATATGAATAAATCTAAGGTTGATTTCGATGAGTTTACGGACAATTACAATAGCTTACTTCGTGATAGCACTGGGTTTTTTACTGAGAGCGAGGCTTACTTCGCAAGGTATAAGGTGGATATCCTTCGCCGGGAGGTTTCCTCAAATGCTAAGCGGGTCCTAGAGTATGGTTGTGGGATTGGGCGTAATATTCCATTTCTCCGGGCAGCATTCCCCGAGGCTAAGATTACTGGTACTGACATCTCGAATGCCAGTCTTGATATTGCCCGTCAGGAGAACCCTGGCGTCGAATTTTTCACTGAGTATTCAGAAAGTAGTATTTTGGGTTTATATGACGTTATTTTCATTGCAGGTGTTTTTCACCATATACCGCCAGTCGAGCGAGCTAGAGTAATGAAGATGCTGTATCAACGACTTGCTCCAGGGGGAACGATCCTAATCTTCGAGCATAATCCATACAATCCTGTGACCAGAAAGATTGTAAATGACTGTCCATATGATAAGGATGCAGTTCTCCTTAAGCCATCAAATCTCAAAAATATACTCGTTAATGCTGGCTTTTCAGTATCTAATTACTCCTACTGTTTATTTGTGCCCCCATCTTTTTCGTTGCTATTACCGCTTGAGACTAAGCTTGGCTGGCTGCCATTAGGTGGACAGTATTGGGTAAAAGCTAATCATGCGCGCTAACTATTGTCTGCCTATAGTATGTTTATGATTTTAAGTATTGAATTTTCTCTTGCTGGTGTTAATTAAACCAGCATCTTTGGCCGGACTTAATTTTTTTATTTTTTGAAATGAATGCGAAAACTACATAGTTCCATAAAGCAGATATTCATTGTCGGGCCTCTGTTGGGTTTAGTTTGGCTAATATTTTTATCGAGCGCAATTAATAGCGATAGAATATTCTCGCTTTATGAGGATAATGAATTTCTACTTGGTCCAATTTTCTCAGCTACCTCAAAAATTCTTAGGTCTGGCCTCATTCCACTTCGGCTAGATGCAATACTTGGCGGTTTCCCCTTGTATAACTTTACGCAAATATCGGTATTCTATCCGTTTTATGGACTTTTTCTTGATTCGTTTGATGGTTTTATATCAACCTTAAGGGCGTTGCACAACATTACACTATTTCATTTGTTTTTAATGCTGGTGAATATGTGCTATTTACTTCGCACAATGGGGGCTACGATTCTAGCGGCCATTGCAGGCGCTGTTTTTTTTACATTTTCTGCAGATATGTATTCCTATGCATTATGGGTCAATATAACGGCACCTTATGCATGGTTGCCCCTTTACGTGGCGGGTTTACTTGGCATCCTGAAGGGCAAGGAAATCGTAAAGAACGAATTGCTTGCATTACTATCGATTTGCATGCTTATAGCTGCATCCCCATCACAACCGCTTATTCAAGCTTTTTGTCTAACGGGATTCTTGACGATAGGATACGTTGCAAATAATATTAAGGCTGGACATGGTAATGAAGTTGCAATTTCACTGATACGTTTATTAAGTATCGCAAGCATTTGTGCGTTAGTGTGTGCGCCTATTTTAATTCCTCCTGTAATAGAGGCTGAAAAGCTAATTCGTTGGATCGGCAATTATCCTGCGATCCTTCTAAATCAGCGCATTCCATTTGAAGCATTTGTGCACTATAAGTTCCCTATTCAGGACTTTTGGCGCATCTTTTTTTATAAATCTGGTGCAATGGTTGGTAACCCCTACGTTGGTTTCTTTGCTGTTCCGCTGATTGCTTTTGCTTTCCTAAGGAATATTTCTTGGGTTTTAATTGTTTTGAGTGTTGTGGCAAGTTATGCTTTACTTTCTTCTTTTGGCGATGATCTTGGTTTTGCTTATCTAAATCATCAAATACCGCTCGTCAATAAAATTCGCGAGCCAACGCGAAACCTTGCCCTATTTCAATTTTGTATTGCCATTCTTATGGCGCTTGGTCTTTCTAACTTAAATATTGTTTATCGCAAGGGTCAGAAACTTGGCTTAAAAGGATTGGGTTTGCTGCTCCTTTCCGCAATAATTATCTCGCTTGCATTTTTATATGGGTTTCTAAGATTCAAAGAGGGCGCATATGTCACCAATGTTTTTGGTGGATATCAATATAAACTGGACAGTACAGATTGCATTTTATTTTTTGTTTGCTTAGGTCTAATTGTAGGAACGGCTTTAGCCTTCATATTCCAGTTAGTCGCACTTAAGCGTTTGGTGTTTTTTTTCTGGTTAGTTGGATCTGTCGTTGGATTATTTGTAACCGTTTCGTGGCAACCCCCACTCAGGCTTACTGATAGTATTTATGTTCAAAAAAATCTCGCAACACTTGAAATGGCGATCCTTGATATACGTCAACGAGATAAGCATTCAGAGTACAGGCTTATTTTTGATGGCAATATAGACAAAGGGCAGGCTGCAATGCTTGCTGCTTATCATGGGGTGCGAAGCTTCACTTACTATATAAATCCAGCGCCGATTAAACAGGCTGTTGACTTTGAATGGCATGGTTACAATCATTTCTTTTCTTATCAAGGGGCCGGCTATTTAATTTGTAGGCAGTGTGATATTGGACAGTATCCTAATTTCAACCTACTAAACGCCTATGGTGAATATAAGATTTATAGAAATGAGGCTGCTTACCCCCGCATTTATGCGGCACCTATCGTGGGAAGTTATTCCGATACTAAAGATTTTATTGAGAAGGTGCAAACTAATAATACTAGCAATAATCGACAAGCCTACGTTAGGTCGCCTACCTCAAACCATATAATCTTTAAAGAAAAAAAATTGAGCGACTGCAATATCAAGGAGCTTTCCAGAAGTTACAATAAATATAATTTATTAGTAGATTGCGCGCCTGGAGCTGCTATCATTTTAAATGAATATAATGATGGGAATTGGGAATCATACATTAATGGGCGCCCTACTGAAATCCTCCAAGTAAACGGCACCCAAAATGGAGTAGTTTCAGTTGGCGGTACCCAATTAATTACATTTGAGTACCGCCCAAAGATCTTGTATCGCTCTATATATTTGAGCGTCTTGGGCGTATTGTGTTTTCTGCTCTTTATTTTTGTTGAGATAAATTGTGGAAGAAAGAGGTTACGGTAGTTTATCTACCTATCGAGCTTGACTCTTCTTTGGAATTTATTATGGCAAAAAAAATATTAATTACTGGGTTCACGGGACAGGTAGGATCACAGTTAGTTGATTTTGTACTTGAAAACACTAATTACGATGTTATTGGCATGATGCGCTGGCAAGAGTCGATGGACAATCTTTACCACTTAACAGATCGAATAAATCGGAAAGATCGCATCGATCTATTTTACGCAGATCTTAATGACTACTCGGCCCTTGCACGGATGCTTAAATCTGTCCGGCCGAATTACATTTCGCATTTAGCCGCTCAGTCTTACCCAAAAACCTCGTTCGACATTCCCATCGAGACTCTTCAAACTAATATTATCGGAACCGCCAATTTATTGGAGGCCATTCGTCAGCAAAAGGAACTGGATGGCTACGACCCTGTTGTGCATGTTTGCTCTTCGAGCGAAGTTTATGGCAAAGCAAATCCAGGTCAGTTGCTGGGGGAGGACACTCCATTTCACGGAGCGAGTCCTTATAGTATCAGCAAGATTGGAACGGATTATCTAGGTCGTTTTTATGGCGAAGCCTATAGCATACGGACATTGATTACGAGAATGGGTACGCACTCCGGGCCAAAAAGAAGCGATGTGTTTTTTGAGAGCACAGTGGCTAAGCAAATTGCATTGATTGAGGCCGGATTCCAAGAACCCATTCTAAAAGTGGGAAATTTGGCAAGTGCGCGTACGTTTCAGGATACGCGTGATGTAGTTAGAGCCTATTTTCTTTTGATGGAAGAGAGTGCCAAGGGCAATATTAAGTGCGGAGATTATTTCAATATAGCAGGCGAAGAAGCATTTCAGTTGCCAGAAGTGATTAAAATCCTGCTGGGTATGAGCACTAGGGATGACATAAAGGTAGTTACAGATGTTGAGAGACTTCGGCCGATTGATGCTGACTACCAGATGTTCGACAATACTAAAATTCGCTCCGTTATCAATTGGAAGCCAGAAATCCCGGTTATACAGATGTTTGAAGATTTATTGAATCATTGGCGCGAAGAAATTGCTAAGGGCAAGATCCCTCTTAACCGCTAAGGTATGCAGAAATGACAATAACTGTAAAAGCGCGCGCCCCGCTTCGTCTTGGATTGGCTGGCGGCGGAACTGATGTCTCACCCTATTGTGATAAGTATGGAGGTTATGTGCTTAATGCAACGATTGACCGATATGCATATGCAGTAATTGAGACTTTAGATTCAGAGAAAATTTTTTTTTCCGCTACTGATCTTCTGACTGAAGTAACAATGTCTTCAAAAGAACATTTAGTTATCGAAGGCGATTTGATGCTCCACAAGGCCGTCTATAAACATATGGTGCAGCATTTCAACGGTGGCAAGGCTATCCCGCTTAAGCTCACCACTTTCTGTGATGCACCGGCTGGGTCCGGCTTGGGTTCGTCGTCCACTTTGGTCGTGACAATGATCCGGGCATTTGTAGAGCTTCTGAATCTGCCAATGGACGACTATGCAATGGCGCAGTTAGCTTATAAAATTGAGCGAATTGATTGCGGTTTACAGGGCGGGCGCCAGGACCAGTATTCTGCGACCTTTGGCGGATTTAATTTCATGGAATTTTATGAAAACGAGCGCGCTATTATCAACCCTTTGCGGATAAAGAATTGGATACTTTGTGAACTAGAGGCTTCCTTGGTGCTGTTCTTTATGGGTATCTCACGAGAATCCGCTAGGATTATTATCGATCAGAGTAATAGCTTGAAAGCTGGATCTACGGGTGCGCTAGCAGCCATGCATGGTATTAAGCATGAGGCACTGGTAATGAAGGAGGCATTGCTGCGGGGCGACTTTAGCGGCTTTGTTGATTCGATGAGGCTGGGTTGGGAAAGTAAAAAGCTCTCGGCCAAAACTGTGTCTAACCCGCACATCGATGAAATTTACGATACTGCGATCAATGCTGGGGCGTTAGCCGGCAAAGTTTCTGGTGCTGGTGGTGGTGGCTTTATGCTGTTCTTTGTCTCCACAGCGAGGCGGATGGAGCTAATACATACGCTTAACACCTTTCCTGGGCAGGTGAGTAACTGCCATTTCACTAAAAGTGGAACTCAAGCCTGGAGGGTTTAATGCACGACTATATTGCTGCTCAAATTACCGAGACCCAGCGGGTCATGGCCACTATGCTGACAGATTCTAATTTACAAAATCGGATTGTTGCCGCAGCAAAAGCTTGCATCAATTGTTTTAAAAACGACGGTAAGTTGTTATTGGCTGGCAATGGCGGTAGCGCTGCTGATGCTCAGCATATTGCAGGAGAGTTTGTGAGTCGCTTTGCTTTTGATCGGACAGGTTTGCCGGCCATAGCACTTACTACGGATACCTCTATCCTAACTGCTATTGGTAATGAATATGGCTATGAAAAGCTTTTTGCAAGACAAGTGCAGGCCTTAGGCAATAGGGGTGATGTATTTATTGGCTATTCAACCTCAGGAAAATCTCCCAACATTTTAAAGGCGCTCGCTGAAGCGCAAGCTAAAGGTTTATTTTGTATTGGGCTCATGGGCAATCGGGGTGGACCCATGCGGGAACTGTGCAATCTTTCACTTGAGGTCCCTTCTGACGATACCCCGAAGATTCAAGAGGACCACCTAGTGCTAGGGCATATTTTATGTGGCCTGATTGAAAGTGCCATTTTTACAGCGCCACACTGATGGAGGCGATTGTTCTGGCAGGAGGCTTTGGAACCCGACTTAAGAGGGTGGTACCTGATTTACCAAAGCCCATGGCACCCATTGCAGGGCGTCCATTCTTAGAAATTTTACTTTCGACTTTGGCTCGAAAAGGCTTCTCCCGAGCCATTCTGTCATTGGGATTTATGGCTGACAAAATTATTGATCATTTCGGCGAGAGTTACCAGGGAATGGAGCTTACATATGAGGTTGAGAAACTACCACTGGGTACCGGGGGGGCGATACGTGCAGCGCTGACGCATTGCATCGATGATCATGCGTTTGTCTTTAATGGGGACACTTATCTTGACCTTGAGGTTAGTCAACTTGAGAATCTTTGGTTACGTAACCGAAGGCCAATAGTCGTGGTGCGAGAAGTTCTTGATGCCACTCGCTTTGGTCGAGTGGAAGTAAGTGACGGTTGGATTACTTCCTTTTTGGAAAAAGGATTGTCCGGCGCTGGATTAATCAACGCAGGCTGTTACGTATTGCCGCGGTTCGCACTAGATGCTTTTGCTTTGGGAGTAAATTTTTCTTTTGAGGCTGAATACCTCTCTAAAAATTTGATGCACACTTCCCTTCTTGGTTTTGAGACGCATGGGCATTTTATCGATATTGGAATACCTGAAGACTTTAGGCGTGCTCAGATTGAGTTAACGGGCCTATAGTCCAAATATGAATGCGAACCTTATTTTTTGGTTAAGAATGGAATAGTAATTTACACCCCCAGGTTAGCGTTATTTAAAAGAGATTCTCAAATGCTAGCTTTATCTAGTTAAATATATGCTCCCTCTAAATAACGCATAACCGTATCTGTTTTAGTCCACCTTCCCTTATTCATAATCATTGGCATACTAGCACCAGATTTCAATAGATCTTGGGCTGCTCCGACCCGCATCGAATGCCCGCTAATATGGTCAATTACTTCTTTGGGAAGGTTGGCATCCTTCGCTAATCTTTTATAAATGCGATTAATTTGACTGCACTTTAATTCGCAAGTGATATCTATCGCATTATTAATACCTCTAAATAGGTAACCATTATCTACTTTTGCTTGATTGATCCATGCAGTAATGGCATCAGCTGATCTTTCGGATGGCTGAATCCATCTGCCTTGCAATTCTTGATCGGTTTTGCTCTTGCGAAGGCGTATTTTCATTTGACCTTTATTGTCTAGTTCTTGTAGATGGATATCTGTCACCTTTAATGAGACTAGCTCACTTCTTCGGCACATGCTGTCATAAGCCAATAACAGAAGTGCTCTATCTCGGGTGCCCCTAAGGTTATTGGTGGTAGCCTCCAGCATCTTCTCCAAAATCGGTGCTGTTATTCCAAAAGCTTGTTGACTGTATCGACCTAGAGTTCGATGCATACGTCGCAATTCAATCTTCACCGTGGGATGCTGAGTGGGGTCGTCTAATAAGTTCAGTTTATGAATGCTAGAAATCGAGGCAACAATAATTCGGATGCTGGAAGACTTTAGCCCGCTTGCAGTCAACTTGGAAATATATAGTGCTACGTCCTCTGGGTCGGCAGCTAACGCGGACACTTTGTTTTCTTCGCAAAATTGAATAAATCGTTCAAAACTGGATTTGTAGGCACGTATAGTTGAAGGTGCATAGGCACCCTCGATTTTTTGAACTGTATTCGTAAGAATTTGTAGTGCGTCTAGCGTATTATTCATATAGCAATCCAACTATTAAACGATACTTATGGTATCATTATATAAACTTTTAGAATTGATTACAACTGAACAAATTAGAGCTGCTAGAGCATTGCTACGAATTTCAGTGGTTGATTTGTCTCGTTTGTCAGGAGTGGGTGTTGCGACAATAAAGAGAATTGAGGCTGGGTCAGGGATTCCTGCATCTCACGCTAGGACTTTAGATGAGATTTCAAGGGCCCTTGTTACTGCAGGCGTTGAATTCATCGGGGCTCCTGATGATCGCCCTGGTGTTCGGCTAAATAAACCTCAAAAGTAGCCATGGATGGGCAACCTAAATCCACAAGATCTGGTGGCCCTAAGACCATGGCTGGCAAAGCGATTGCCTCACAAAATTCCTTAAAGGCAGGTGTTTATGCCCAAGCAGATTTGCTGCCGCAGGATGATGTTCGCCAGTACGACGCCCTTAAGCAATTATTCATAGATGATCTCAAGCCTATTGGGATGGTCGAGTCAGAATTGGTCAAAATACTGGCGCAGATTTCTTGGAAGAGGCTTCGCCTGGAAAAAATAGAGGCCCGTGTTTTAGCAGGCTACCTTGCAAAGGTACCAATCTTGTCTGACCTGCAGAAGGCTGGTATCAATAACTATCCAGCCTCATCGGAGCCTTATGTAGCCAGCCCAGAGCTTATTCCTCGCTTAAACGCTAAAGAAAGTCGTCAGTCAATTTGGGCTCTAGAGGTATTTAGACGGCGCGGCCTACGTGAAGAGTTATTGAATGGGCTTGAGAAAAATTTTCCAGATGTCTATCAAAAACTAAAGCAGATTTTGAATGATATATCTGGAGAGAGCCTTTCTGACTTTGATATGGCACACTCTAGATATTATTGGGATGCTCCAAGCACTCCAATTGCCGATGCGGTTGAGAAATTAATTGCACATTATCAGGGTGAGGTCTGGGCAATCGAAAATTATGAGCGTTTACTGAAAGCTAAACAAGAAGTAAATGACAAGAGGTTGCTTAAATTTCTCAAAGAAAATTCTACGCAAAGGGCGCACGATGATTTAGACCGTGCTTATTCGCGGGCTTTGAAAGAGTTACGAGTGCAGCAAAATTGGCGTAAAAATCAGGGCGTGATCAAGGATGTTATTACCCCAATTAAGGCTATAACAAAGTCTAAAAAGAAGTAGCCTTTTTTTGAGTCAAAAATAGCTATTTACAAAACGAACTGGTTCTCAATTGGTCGCCCGCAAAGTCAGATTTGATTATTGGGCTTTCTCTATTTTTCGCTAGTTTATTGGCAAAAACAATGGGGATTTTTAGGGCAAAAATGACCCAAAGATAGGGTTGCTAATACCCCTTAGCACTCTAAGGCACCAAACTTAAGAATAAGTACTCAAAGAAGATGATTAGGTGAACCACACCTTGAAGTAGGGTGGTTCTACCAATGGCAAGGGTGAGTGCGCCGATGAAGAAGGTTAAATACATCAGCGTCATATTCAGGCTACTGATGCCTAAGCTCAGCGGTAGGTTGAAATAGATCGCAATCACTGTAATCACAGGTATAGACAGTCCAATGCTGGCTAGTGCTGAGCCTAGTGCTAAGTTCAGACTACTTTGCAAGCGATTGGCTTTTGTTGCTCTAACAGCCGCAAAGCCTTCTGGCAGTAAGACCAACATCGCAATCGCAATACCCACAATCGTCTTAGGCGCGCCAGCTGCATTGACTCCTGCCTCGATAGCTGGGCTGAGTAACTCTGCAAGACCTACGACAACAATGAGCGACAGAATAAGTAGTGCTACGCTAATCCCCGTCTTGATATTGCTTGGCTTAGGCGCATGAAAGTTAATATCGGTTTTCTTCTCCTCAGTTTTAGGGAGGTAGTAGTCCCGATGGCTTACTGTTTGAAAGAATAGAAACGCAGCATAGAGCGCAAAAGAGGCTATGCCAGCAAAGGCTAGCTGACTCTTGGTAAAGTCTGGCCCTGGTGTACTAGTAGTCACAATGGGCATGACCAGGATGAAAGTGGCTAATGCAGTTAGTACTGCTAAAGCAGAATTAGTGCCTTCATTGCGAAAAGACATTTCATGATGATGCAGGCCGCCAATAAAAATACATAGACCAATGACGCCGTTGATCACAATCATGACGGTGGCAAATACAGCATCACGAGCAATAAATTGAGAGCCCTCATGGCCAGAGAGCATCATGGAGATGATTAAAGAAACTTCAATAATGGTGACACTAATGGCAAGCACTAAAGCACCATAAGGTTCACCCGTTTTATGAGCCACGACTTCAGCATGATGAACAGCAGAAAGAACGCCACCAATGAGCATGACAGACATCAGTGCAATAAACCAAGTTTGACTGGCTAGGGAGTGAAGAAGTTCCATGAATGAGCCTATAGATACGCTTTTATAAAATTAAGGTTAAGCTTATGTATGAATAATCAGTGGCAAATCATTAGTAAATCAGTGTAAATAAGCAGGTGAATTGATTATCAAAGTTTCTCATTGGAGTTTATAGGTATTTATGAAGGCAATCATTCTTTTTGGCCATGGCGCTAGAGATGCTCGTTGGCGCGAGCCTTTTGACCGACTCGCTGATCTCTGGCGTGCGCAGCATGCAGGCACTCTAGTTGAGCTAGCCTTCTTAGAGATGATGCAACCCTCATTAGAGGAAGCGGTTACTTCATTAAGCACTAAGGGAGCTAACCAAATTCTGGTGGTGCCCGTCTTTTTTGGTCAAGGTGGCCATTTACGGAATGACTTCCCCGTACTGCTATCTGCTTGCCAGGAAAAATTTCCGAAAATTGTTTTAAGCGCGACGCCTGCCGTTGGTGAGGATCTTGCCGTTTTGCAAGCCATCATCGATTTCGGTGCTAGAGCTCTGTGATTCTGTAGTAGTCGATTGCTTGCTTCTTAAAGCTTCACCAACCATAATGAGTGCTGGTGAATTGCGATCAAACCAGTTATCCGCCTTACCTTGTGCAAGCGCGCCTAAATTGTTTTCCCATTGACGCTCTTTAGAAGTGCTGACAGCCTCTAAAATTTGTACAGGGGTATCTTCGGTGTGATTTTTACCTTGCGCAATGAGTTGCTGCGCAATCTTGGCAGCATCTTTTCGACCCATGTAGTACACCAAGGTATCAGCGCTTGGATTGGAGATGGGTTGGTTAGGGTTTACGTTTTCAGTGCCTTCTGAAGCTTGCGCTAATGTTATAAAAGCGACGCTTCTACTGACTCCTCGTAGAGTCAGGGATTGCTGAATGCTGGCAGCACCAGCAAGAGCAGCAGTAATGCCAGGCACTACTTCGACCTCAACTCCCGCTTGCTTGAGTGTGGTTAGCTCTTCATCGGCACGTCCAAAGAGCATCGGGTCACCGCCTTTAAGGCGAACCACGATTTGGTGCTTTTGAGCAGCATCTACTAAGCGCTTATTGATAAATTGTTGAGCGGAAGAGAGTTTACCGCAACGCTTACCAACGGCAATTTTTTCTGCTTGCGGGCAAAGATCAAGCATCTGAGCATCAACTAGAGCGTCATAGAACACAATATCCGCTTGCGCTAAAAGCTTTGCGCCCCGCACAGTAATTAGGTCTACAGCACCAGGACCCGCACCCACCAAATACACTTTCCCGGGCGTATTGGCATTCATTTGATCGCTTCTAAGGTTGTTAGGCTTTGTCATATGAATTCGCACTTTTAGGCACTCAACGTGGAGCGTGTAGTTCTTTGGCCACGCCAAGTGTTTTGAGTCGTTACAGAAAACAAATCAAACTGCTTTAGTGCTACATCGATTTTTTGGTCAGGGCGTAGTGCAAAGCTATCAAAACCAACACGGGCGCCTTGTAATAATTGGTCGATGAGAACATCGCCAATCGCACGAATCTCACCAGTCCATTGAAAGCGATCGCGCAAAAGAGCTGCAGTACTAAAACTTCTGCCATCCCTAAAGATGGGAAAGTGCGCTGCTACTAGAGACCATGCTTGCTTGCCTTGCTCAACTAGCTCGGCATGTTTCAGGATATCATCATCAGCTGCAAACCAAACGCCAATTTGGCCATTTTTTGTTTTGGTTTGGATATCAGCCTCATGGTGATGGCTTATCCACCAGGTAAATGGCACAAGTACTTTCTTTTTGCCGTGCTCAAGATCGGGTGGGCTGTCTTCGTGCTGGCTACCACTCCAAATCAGCCACTCATTAGCAGCTAAGCTAGGTTTACCATCTTTCGGAAAATGCAAAATTTGATCATGCGCTGCCATGATGTTCGTTGTCAGGCTCATGATGCATCTCCTGCTGACTCAACCTTTTCTTTCTTCTTAGCATTCTTATAAGCAGCCTCCTTAAAGGGGGTCACTCCGATTCTGCGATAGGCATCGATAAAGAACTCACCTTCACTGCGGTTATTGACGTAAGTACTAATGACATTAGTAATAACATCCGGAATCTCATCGGCATAGAAAGAAGGGCCAATCACTTTTCCAATGGCAGCATCATTGCCTTGCTCGCCACCCAAAGTAATTTGATACCACTCCTCACCATCCTTATCGATACCCAAAACACCAATATTGCCAACGTGGTGATGACCGCAAGAGTTAATGCAGCCAGAGATATTCAGACTGATATCACCGAGGTCAAATAAGTAGTCCAAATCATCAAAGCGTTCTTGAATAGCTTTAGCAATCGGGAGAGATTTAGCATTCGCCAAAGAACAGAAGTCACCGCCAGGACAAGCGATGATATCGGTGAGTAGACCTACGTTAGGTAATGCTACTTTTTGCTTTTTCGCTTCTTGCCACAAGTCATAAAGCTTATCTTGTTCTACATCAGCCAATACTAAGTTTTGTTCATGCGTTGCACGTAATTCACCAAAACTGTATTGATCGGCTAAATCGGCAATAGCCAACATTTGTGCGGTAGTAGCGTCACCAGGCGCAACAGTGCCATGGGGTTTGAGTGACAGAATCACGCTGGCATAGCCTGATACCTGGTGAGACTTTACATTTCGCTCTAACCATCTTGTAAATATGGTTTTGTCTGCATCATTAGCTAGGTTAATCACTTGCTCGATCGTAAGTGCCGGTAGGCTTTTGTAAGCTGGTTTTGTGAAATGTTTGGCAACCCGATCCCACTCGGCTTTAGTGAAATTGTCATCACCATTTTTGATATGGATCCATTCACCTTCAACTTGTCGAGCAAACTCTTCAGGACTTAAAGCCTTAACCAAGATCTTGATACGAGCCTTGTAAAGATTGTCTCTACGCCCAAAGCGGTTATAGACCCGCAAGAGGGCTGTGAGGTAGCTTGGTAGTAGCTGCCATGGCAAATCTGTTTTGATCAGTGAGCCTAAAATTGGTGTGCGACCCATACCGCCACCTGCATAGATATCTGCAGTCAGTTCACCATGATTGATGCTCGGACTTTTCTTGAGTTCAATACCAACATCATGACAAAGCAATATAGTACGATCTTCTTTTGCACCATTGATGGCAAATTTAAATTTGCGGGGGAGATGAGCAAATTCAGGATGTAGTGTTGACCACTGACGGAGTAATTCACATACAGGTCGTGTATCAACATACTCATCACCCGCGACGCCGGCAAACGCATCGCTCGTAATATTACGAATGCAGTTGCCTGAAGTTTGAATGGCATGCATTTCTACTTTGGCAAGCTCCGCCAAAATATCTGGCGTGTCTTCTAGTGTGACCCAGTTGAACTGAATATTTTGACGAGTCGTGAAATGGCCATAACCACGGTCATACTTTTGCGCAATGAGCGCCATGGTGCGCAATTGCTTTGAATTAAATAGACCGTAAGGAATTGCCACGCGCAACATATACGCATGGCGCTGATGGTACAAACCATTTTGCAGTCTTAGGGGGCGAAACTCTTCTTCGGCAAGACTGCCATCGAGTCTTCTGGCTACCTGGTCTCTAAATTGTGCAACCCGTTGATCTACAAGGGTTTGGTCAATGTGGTCATATTTATACATAGCCCACGATTGTCAGGGTTATTCTATATTCAGCCAAATACTTAAAAATTGATCTTATATAACTTATAGATATATAGGCTGGAAATAGACCCTGATCCCTAAAAGTCTGCTTCAATAGGCCTAAACCTTAAAAAAGAGGGCGCAAGCTAGGTCCCAAAACATCAAATACGGAGATAGCATGAAAAAATTCCAAGAAATTAGCTTGGCCACTGCCCTCAGCTTCGGACTAATGACGAGTGGGATAGGTTTTGCCGCAGATACCTCAAAAGCACCATTACCTCTCAGTAGCACTCCTGGCCAAGGATTTACCCAGGAAGGTCTCAAAAGAATTGATGCGTTCTTTGCCGATCAAATTGCTGCTAACAATATGCCCGGCGCCGTATTGGCGGTTGCCAAGAATGGCAAGTTAGTCATTTTCAAACCTTATGGATATTTGGATAAAGCCAACAACAAGCCTATGACAACGGATGCCATCTTTAATTTGGCATCGATGACTAAGGTGATGGCTGCCGTAGGCGGGCTCACTTTTTATGAAGAAGGGAAGTTGCCGCTCAATGCGCCGATCTCCAATTGGCTTCCCCAATTTAAAGACATGAAAGTAGGCAAGATTGATGCTGATGGTAATCTCACTACCGTGCCAGCAAAAAATCCCATTACTGTGCAAGATCTCATGCGCCATACCAATGGTCTCACTTATGGCGGTCGTGGTGCAACACCAGTTCATCAGTTTTATCCTGCAGGTTCAGCGCCCGCAGCCGTTCAATACAATGCGCAAGAATTTATTGATAAGTTAGCTAGTGCACCATTGCTATATGAGCCAGGCACTGCATGGGATTATGGTTTTGGTTTGGATGTGCTCGGCATCATTGAGGAAAAGATTGCCGGCAAACCTTTGGGCGCAGTCATGCAGGAGCGTATTTGGAATAAAGTTGGAATGCCGAATACCACTTTTGACTTGGCTGAAAAAGATCGTGCTCGCTTAGCGCAACCATTACTGATTGACCCGCTTACTGGTAAACCACAAAAGGTGGATATTCATACGCAGAAGGTCAAGTTTGATTGTGGCGGCTCTTGTGCCTATTCTACTGCTGGCGACTACATTCGTTTTGGTCAAATGCTGCTCAATGGCGGCAGTCTTGAAGGTAAGAAAGTATTGGGTCCGCAGACGGTGGCATTTATGACATCAAACCACTTAAATAAAGAGATTAAAAATAATGTCGGTGGTACTGAGCCAGGTCGCGTAGGTTATGGCTTCGGTTTGGGTGTAGCAGTTCGCACTGATAGAGGCTTGTCAGCGATTAACGGCAACGTTGGCGATTTCACCTGGAACGGCGCATACGGGACCATCTTTTGGGCAGACCCTAAAGAACAAATGGTGGTGGTCATGATGGGTGTAGCGCCAGGCGAAATCCGTAAGGTGCATCGCGAGCAATTGAATGCAGTGATTTATGGCGCATTGGAGAAGTAATGAAAAGTTATAAGAACAGCTACTAAACCTGACCACTCCATTTGAGTGGATATTCCCTTCTTTAAAATTAGCGCAAGCACTAAAAATGCTTGCGCTAATTTTTTTATCCAACACATTTACCTCTGGAGATCGATATGACATAACTTTTTAACAAGAATTTAAGGGAATTTGTTATGTCACGAACAGTTAGACGTAAAAATCAGCGGCATGAATATGTATGGGTTTTAAAAGATTGGGATTTATTTCTTAAAGGAGGTCCAAGTATTCGTCATGATCAACGCTCACCCGCTGGAAGAAAGGCGATTACGCTATTTCATTCTTATAAAGAAGTCACTATGGGCAGTAGCGCACCACGCTGGTATCGCAAGGTATTTGATCGGCGTCGACGCACCAGAAACGACAGAGTGATGAGGCAATGGCTCAGAAACCATGACTTTGATCCCGTCTTTGAAGCTAGCCACAAGCATGATGCCAATTGGTCTTGGTGGTGAGTGGGTATTTCATTGGTTTTTATAAAATATGTTTCTTATAGTATACAAATAATATAAATTGTATATAATAAGAAACATTATGATAGTAAAGATTAATCCACCCCCAGCCCAAGACTTGCCTTTGTTAGCCCGTTTAGGCGCTCAAATAACAGCTAGAAGAAAGGTTTTGAAGGTTCGCGCCCAGGTTTGTGCTGAAGTAGCCGGTATTTCAAGGGTGACATTACATCGCATTGAAAAAGGCGAGCCTACAGTGAGTATTGGGGCTTATTTACAGGTCTGCGAAGCCTTGGGTTTACATTTGGCTTTATTGCCTATAGCTGGTCAAAAGGCGGGTGCCAATTTACAGGGTCCCGAGGTACCCCATATCCGCATTAAAGACTACCCTCAATTGAAGGCGTTATGTTGGCAACTGAAAGACGATGGATACTTAACGGATGCGGAAGCATTGTCAATTTATGAGAGAAACAAGCGTTTTTTGGACTTGGATCATATAGAGGATCGCGAGCGAAAGTTGATGCAAAGACTTATAGACACAAGAGGAATGGAGCAATTATTTTGATGGTCAGGGACACGTCGTTTAGAGCTCTATACGTAGTCCATTAAAAATAATATTGACTTGGTATGGAGAGATATCTTTACAATTAATTTATTAAATTTTACAATTAGCAGGTGAATACTTTACAAATAATTTGAGAGATTTCCCGATCTAATGGCGCTTGCTAGAACAAAACGATCCGATGTTATTCGCCGCTTCCTGTTGAGTGGCATCAAGTCAAAGAATAGCAATATTCTTTCAGATGCCATGGAGGCCTTTGAGATTTCGCGACAGGCAGTACATGCCCATTTAAGCGCTTTAATACAGCAAGGCTATTTAGTTGCCGCAGGAAATACAAAGGGGCGCACCTATCAACTAGGTGTTAATCGAACTGAGTCTAGTATCTTTGCGCTTAAAAATTTACAAGAGTCAGATGTTTATTACAACAATTTTGGATCAATCTTTGCCGATTTGCCTCGTGAAATCGAAAGCATTTGTCATTATGGTTTTACGGAGATGCTAAATAATGCTATTGACCATTCCCTTGGGGCCGAGGTATTCATCAGCGTTGAGCGCACTGCAGAAAAAATTGCCATTACTATTATGGATGATGGTGAGGGAATTTTTAACCACATTGCCCGTTTGATGAATTTGCAAGATCCAAGGGAGTCAATATTGGAGTTAAGCAAAGGAAAGCTTACAACCGATCCTGATAACCATACTGGCCAGGGTATTTTTTTTACCTCGCGAGCTTTTGACGAATTTTTTATCCTATCGGGAGATCTGGCGTTCTCGCATGTAGATGAGTATGAGGATGATTTTTTGCTTCATAGAGAAAGGGATCAAAAGGGTACAAAGATCTATATGGAAATTTTTCTAAATACCAATCGAGTATTAAAGGCTGTTTTTGATGAATATACTGGCAATGAAGAGCAAGACTACGCATTTAATAAAACGGTAGTACCAGTAAAATTAGCCCTATACGAAGGTGAGAGATTGGTGTCGCGTTCGCAGGCTAAAAGAATATTAAATCGTATTGAAAAATTTGAAACAGTTCTTTTAGACTTTAAAGGCGTTGACATGATTGGCCAAGCTTTTGCCGATGAGGTATTTAGAGTGTTTGTAAAGCGCAATCCTCAAACTTTGATACATGCTATTAATCAGAATGTAGATGTAGATAAAATGATTAAAGCTGCAAAATCTGGGGGGTAATTTGGCTTCACCAGCCGATTTCACCAACAGCGGTTATTAAAGCCCGAGTTCCCGATAGTGTCTATATAAGTTAGCAATTGACGCAAATCCTAAGGTCACAATCAGTATTGCAAATAGGTATTCAGTAGTGAGGTAGTTAAAGACCTTGAGTTGGATGATGATCGCAGCTGCTATAAAAGCACCAATCGATCCAAACGCTACCAGTTTGAAATTGGGTATAAATGCACCCAAGGTGATTGCAATAAATACTAAGTAGAGCTCTGAAACCAATTGGTCCGCAGTCACAAAAATAGCATTGGTTAATTCTGGGTTGGTAAATTTTCCCAATACAGCAATAGCTAAAATGCTAGCCAAGATCGCAAAGTTCAACTTTGCTTTGGATAGAATAGCTTTAAGTTGATCGTTCATATTGCTTAGGCTAATGGAGCGCCGTTGCCATTAAAGACCAAGCTCATTCCTAGCCATAAAAGCACAAAGGCAACGAGCACAGTAAAGCCAATTTTCTTGAGGAAATATTCCAGGCTATCCATATAAGCTTCATGATTACGACCAAACCATTGATCAAAGCGCTTCCAAACTAGGCGACCTACCAATAGGGGTAACAACATTGCAACAATGCCTAAGATGACGGTAAGAGTGGTATCCATATAAAACTTCTTTCTACTGTATTTACTCTGTTTTGCTGGCTTATTTACAAATTGATTGCCGGAAAGTCATACAGGATACAGGGGTTATCGACCAGGATCGATTTTCTTAAGCTTGGGTCTGTAACCCAATCGCTAAATAGGTCGCAAAGGTCTACATCATGCGGCATTTGCTTTTTGACCATTACATGGGGCCAATCGCTACCCCAGATCAGTCGCTTGGGATTTGCGTCTATCACTGCATCATTAAAAGGGCGCATATCGGCATAAGGAAGATTACCATCGCAAATGCGGTAAGGGCCTGTCATTTTGACCCAAGCCTGTTGGTTTTTAAGTAACTCTAATAAGCCCTGAAATCCTGGATCCTGAATTCCATATTTTGCATGGCTATAGCCAAAGTGACCAAACACTAAATCTACTGGAAAGTTTTCAAAAGCCTGAGCTAAGTCTGGACACCCATTGACATGCATGAGGAGTTCAATATGCCAACCAAATGGTTTGATGCGCTCTGCTAAAGCTTTTAGATTTTGCATTGGTAAACCAGCAGACTTATCGGCTACATCCACAATATTGCAACGAATTCCCCGAACACCAGCTGCATGCAGTTGTTCTAACTCTTGATCGCCAATTTCATTTACGTTGTTTGAAACAACGGCCACACCACGAAACTTTACGGGTTGCGCCTTAAGCGCTGCTAACATCGCACGATTATCAGAGCCATACACGCTCGGTTGCACTAGCACTGCTCGATCTACACCAAGCATGTGCAGTAAAGATTGGTAGTTCTCTACAGTGGCATCTGGCGGCGTATAGATGCGCTCTTGCGCATAGGGAAATTGAGTTGCGGGGCCACAGATGTGGGCATGACAATCAACCGCCCCAGTCGGAAACGTAATCTTTGGTGATCGTATTTCTGGATCAGGGGCTTGGCACAGAGGCGCTGAAGGATGATTGGTCAATTGCTTTACCGCTTTTTTACTGCGTTACTTTATTGCGGTTCGATGTTCGCATCTTTAGCAATTTTTTGATACTTCGCCATTTCTTCACGAACAAATTTGCCAAATTCAGTTGGGCTCATCGGTGTTGCTTTGATTCCTTTGGTTTCATAAGCAGCTTTCACTTCAGGATCTTGCATTGATTGATTGATGTCGGTATTCATCTTTTTAACTACTGCAGCTGGAGTGCCCGCAGGTGCCCAAACACCAAACCAAAGACCAATTTCAAAATTGGGATAGCCTTGTTCAGCGATACTCGCAATTTCAGGAACTGCCGCATTACGAGTTTTGCTAGTGACTCCTAATGCGCGTAACTTGCCGCCTTTGAGTTGCCCAATTGCGGTGTCAAGCGGTGCCATATAAAAAGCGGTACGACCTGACATTGTGTCGGAGATGGCTTCTGGTGATCCCTTGTATGGAACATGGATTAATTTGATACCCATCATTTGATTGAAATACTCAGCAGCTAGGTGGGATGAGCTGCCAACGCCTGCAGAGGCGAAGGTAATTTCACCGGGTTTAGATTTTGTAGCGATCACTAAATCACGAATGGTCTGATAGGGTCCATCTATGGCGGTGATCATTACATAGGGCGTTTGTCCAAGAATCGCCACATCAATCAAACTCTTGAGTGGGTCATAAGGTAATTTTTTATAGATGGCTGGGTTGGCTGCATAGGATGCTGATTGAACGAGTAGGGAGTAACCATCTGGATCGGCATTGACAACAACTCCTGTCCCGATCAATCCGCCAGCGCCAGGGCGGTTTTCAATAATGACAGGTTGCTTCCAAGTCTCCGTCAGGCTTTTAGCAACCAGTCGTCCAGCAATGTCAGCCCCAGAGCCAGTAGTCAAAGGCACGATCATCTTGACAGTGCGATTGGGGTAGCTTTGGGCATTGGCTATGGCTGCAGATACGGAAAGGCTCAGTATCAGAGTGAGTTTGCCAAGCATGCGGGTGCGCTTGCCCTGAATTTGTGATGTCAACATCGTGTCTCCTATGACTTTTATGGCGTCGTTTTTTAGTGGCGTCTAAATACCTTCTAGGGTATTTCATTGGATAATCTAACACGGTCTCAAAAATAGATAAATAGAGGCCGGTAGATCCAAAAAGGCGGAGACAGATGACCCAATTGCAAGACACCAAAACCGTTAACGTCAATGGCGTTGATATTGCCTATCGATTTGATGGTCCCCAAGATGGCCGAGTACTGTTAGTGGCCAATAGTTTGATGGCCAACGGCAGTATGTGGGATTGGAATGTGCCTGCTCTTGCTGACCGTTACCGCGTGCTGCGTTACGACAAAAGAGGGCATGGCAAGTCTGGAGTTGTGCCTGGCCCATACAGCATTGCGCAATTAGCTGATGATGCTGTTGGTTTATTGGATGCATTGAAAATTGAGAAGGTGCATTTCATGGGCCTATCGATTGGCGGAATGATTGGTCAGCAATTAGGCGCTCGTTATCCTGAGCGCATTCTTTCACTTTCACTTTGTAATACCGCCAGTGAAATGCCACCCCGCAGTTTGTGGGAAGACCGTTTTCAAACCGCCTGCTCACAAGGTCTTGCTGGTTTAGTAGACGGCACGATTGGCCGCTGGTTCACAGCGCCATTTGTAGAACGTGCTCCACAAGATATTGAAAAAGTACGCCAGATGATTTTGGCTACTAATGTGGAAGGCTATATCGGTTGCGGAAGTGCGGTGCGCGATATGGCGCAAAGCACGATGTTGCTGAAGATCAAGGCGCCAACGCTGGTTCTATCTGGGCGTCATGACCCTGCTTGTACCGTAGATCAAGGTATTGTGCTTAATCGCCTGATCGATGGATCGCAGATGGTTATTATTGAAGACGCAGCCCATTTATCGAACATTGAGCAGCCTGCTCTATTTAATCAAGCGGTGCGAGAGTTTATTGATTCGGTAGACAGCCATCTTTAAGTTTTGAAGATGCTAAAGATATATTTCTTATTTTGTATTGATCACTAAAGGGTTCCTCATGGCCGATTTATCAGTAGAACAAATGAAAGTACTCCGTGGCAATGTATTAGGTGCAGCAGCAAAAGTTCCGGGGGCACTCATTGGTCTAGGCATTTTGTTCCTCATTCTCGGCATGATTGGCATTGCCGGTCAAACCCTCTTCTCTCTGGTCTCAGTCAATGTGCTGGGCATCTTCTTATTTGCAGGCGGCATACTTCAGGGAGCACATGCATTTAAATCTACTGGCTGGAAAAGTGTTGGCGTGCAGCTGATTTTTGCTATTTTGTATATTGGTGCAGCAATTTATGTATGGGCATTTCCGATTCCTGCGCTTGAAGCGATTACCTTGTGGTTGGCTGCAATCTTTTTTATTACTGGCTTCTTGCGTTTGGTCTCGGCATTTCAGCATCGTCATTTTGCTGAGTGGTTCTGGCTTGCCTTATCTGCAGCCATTTCTATCTTGATGGGCGTACTCATCATGAATAGCTTCCCTTCTTCTAGCTTATGGCTACCGGGATTGTTAATTGCTATCGAATTGCTACTACAAGGCTGGACATTATTGTTCTTAGGTTTTGCGGCCAAGTCATTAACGAAACTATAAACACTGAATCATTCGATATAAAGAGCATAGTCATGGCAATGAAAAAAACAGACCTGTACAAGAGCTTAGCCTTGACTACTGCTCAGCGTATGAAGAATGCTGCCAAGACTCCCAAGCCTGGAGCTGCCGATGCAGTAGCAAAAACCAAAAAAGAGCTAGCAGAGGCAAACCCGATGCTGGCTTCTTTGATGGGCAAGAGTAAGCCAAAGAAAAAATAAATCAAAAGAAAAATGCCAGTAGTACGTCCTTAATAATGGTTATGTGTAAGCAACTGCAATCTAGCGCGAATGTTCTAGCTCTCTTATTGGTTTTGCAATCTGGTCAATCTTGGGCGCAAATTGCACCACCCCCAAATTACGATCAAAAGCTCAACGACATGGTGGTGAATGCCACTCGTTCAGGAACACCCCTAGATGAAATGTCACTCAATACAACGATTCTGACAAAAGAAGTATTGGAATCTTCTCCAGATCAGACCATTGATCAAGTACTCAAGAATGTGCCAGGCGTATTTTTAAATGATGTGCCTTACTACCAAAAAGATCCTACCGGCCAGAGCATTAACGTGCGCGGCTTAGGCTATGGCCGCACCCTAGTATTAATTGATGGCTTACCAGCAAATGACGCTTTCTACGGAACGGTACAGTGGAACTTGGTGCCGATGTCTTCGATTGAGTCGGTGGAGTTTGTGCGTGGCGGTGTATCAAGTTTGTATGGCAACTACGGTATGGGTGGTGTGATCAATATCAACACCAAAACACCCAAAAATAGTTCTCAAGAAGTTTCTGCCAGTATTGGCTCATTTGCGACAGGTAACGTAGCCGCCTCAAAAGACCTGGTCGTGTCAGATGCAATGCAAATGCGCTTTTCTGCCGATTACTTTTCAAGTGAAGGCTTTCAGAACTACGCTACGATTTCTCCAGGATCGCCGAGTAATATTAAAAATGGCATGGGAACGGATGCCGTTAAGAATTCGAATGTCCGCCTACAAAATTACTTCAAACCCACTGCTGATACCAATGCATTCTTAAGAATGGGTTACAGCACGATGGCGGACTTAAGTAACAACTACGCTATCGCGCCCAATTTAATTCAGACAGCTGATGTTGCTGGTGGCTCAACTACAAATCTAGACGTAGATAAAAAAGTGCAGGTCAATGTCTATTATCAAAATACGAATTTCTATAAACAAACTGCTAATAATCTGACCGCTTCACCTTATAAGCCGTATATCAATGCCAATTACACCGATCCCTATTCCACTCTTGGCGCATCAGCGCAATATACACATGACTTAAAAGCCGCCGGCATTGATCAATATATTGTTGGTATCGATGCCAGAAATATTTCTGCATCGAACTTAACAAATAATCTTGGTACGACTGGCGCAGTAAGCTCAGTAAGTTACGCGCAGGGACAGCAAAACTTTTATGGACTTCTTGGTCAAGTTAAATCTCGGGCTAGCGCAATTCCACTAGAAACCTCCCTGGGTGTGCGGGTTGATGCATGGAATAGTCAAACACCCACTTCATATAACGCTGGCGCCAATGGTTCAAGTCCTATCTATCAAGGCATTCCAAATCAGAGCAAAACACAGTTGAGTCCAACTCTAGGTCTGCTATATAAAGCAACCCAAAATTGGGACTTGCGTAGTGCTGCCTATCAAGCTTTTCATGCGCCGAGTATGAACAATACTTTGCGTAGTTATGGAAACTCTGTCAGTGGATATTCTCTGGCTAATCCGAATTTAACGCCCGAGACAATGACGGGTTATGAAGTGGGGACAGATTACCGCTGGAAAAATGGTTTTGCGCAGCTTACTGCTTTTAATAATTACATTCAGAATGCGATCGCCAGCTACAAAATTACTACTGCAAATTGGGCTTATGCAAACAGTCTGTGTAGTGCCGCTGGACTTTCGGGATGCTCTGCTACCAGTACAAGCTCAGGCTATACCAATGTCAGCTACTACACCAATCAACAAAATCTATTGAGTCGCGGTCTTGAGTTGCAATACCATCACGATCTCAATCCGAATTGGGCTGTAGATGGTGGCTACTCCTACACCCGAACTGTATTAACGTGGACTGCCACGACTGACGCGATTAATTCACAGGTGGGCGGTGTACCGATGAATATTGCAAATGCAGCCATTACTTATTACCCTGTGCCGCAGGCAAGCCTGACAACCACCGTGCGTTATGTTGGCAACTCCTGGATGGCAACAGGATCCCTGCCAGTGCCTGCCTATGCCGTGGTTGGCTTAAAGGCGAATTATCAAGTCACCCCCCAGGCCTCAGTATTTGCCTCAGCAGTGAACTTACTGAATCGACAGTATGTCACCTTCAATATTGCATCGCAGGCCTCTTCGTATCAGGCTGGCATGCCGCAAGCTATCACCGTTGGGGCTAGGATGATCTTCTAGAAAATTGATGCAGTGCAGTAGTATTGAATTTAGTGTGAACATATTGAAAATGCTTTAGGATTTAACGAAACTGAGTTCGAAGTAAATGAGAGTAAGTGCAATAAAAAACAAAAATTAGGAGATGTATCTGTGAAATTAAAAACTATTAATTCTTTAATGTTTGCTGCCGGCATTGTAGTTGCTACTTTGGCAAGTGCACAAGCTCCTGCTCCGGCACCAGCTGCAGCGCCTGCAATTCCGCCAACATGGGCGCAAGGTAGAACACCAGATGGTATGAATCCATCCTTGGCGCCAAATCCTCCTGGTATTTCTGCAATGTCTGCAGATGAAATTCCCGTCAGCAAGCTAAAAGTGCCAGCTGGCTTCAAGATTGAGTTGTGGGCATCCGGTATGCCAAACGGTCGCTCTATGACCGAGTCTCCAAATGGCACCGTTTTTGTAGGCACCCGCTTTACAGGAAATGTCTATGCTGTAGTAACTAAAGATGGCAAGCGCGAAGTGAAAACCATCGCCAAGGGTTTGCATCGTCCAAACGGTGTAGCGTTCACCAATGGTTCACTTTACGTTGCTGAACTCTCGCGCATCATTCGTTACGACAATATTGAGCAGAACTTAGATAATCCACCTGTACCAGTAGTAGTGTTTGATGCGCTTCCGAAAGATGAGCCGCATGGTTGGAAGTTCATGAAGCTCAGTCCTGATGGACAGTATTTGTATTTTCAAATCGGTACACCAGCAAATATTGTTGTGCCACCATCAACTCATGCAACGATCGTTCGCTTGAACCTAAAAACCAATATTTTAGAAACAGTTGCAACCGGTGTTCGTAACAGTGTTGGTATGGATTTCCAACCAGGCTCTAAAGAACTTTGGTTTACCAACAATGCTCGTGATTGGGTTGCTGAAGACAAGCCAAATGACACCTTAAATCGCTTAGTTCGCCCTAAGGGAATGAACTTCGGCTACCCTCATTGTCATCAGGGTGACTTCTTAGATCCTGAGTTTGGTAAAGGACGTTCATGCGATGAGTTTGATAAGCCTGTCTATAACTTAGGCGCACACGTAGCTGCTTTGGGTATGCGTTTTTATAACGGCAAGCAATTTCCAGCAGAATACAAAGGCAATATCTTTATTGCTGAACACGGCTCTTGGAATAAAACTCAGCGTGTTGGTTATCAAGTGGTGCGAGTAGTGCTTGATTCTAAAAATAAGGTTGTCAAAGCTGAGCCATTCGTAACCGGCTGGTTGGATGGTGATAAATATTGGGGGCGTCCAGTTGACGTTCAGATGCTCAAAGACGGTTCCATGTTGGTATCCGATGATGAAACTGGTGCAATCTTCCGCGTATCATACGGTAAATGAAATTGATCTCTAGCACTAGGGCCATCCTCGGGGTGGCCTTTTTTACTTCTTTAGTCTGCTCATTTAATATATATGCTGCGCCACCAGATGCAGCAGCAGGTAAAGCAAAAGCACAAACATGCTTTGCTTGTCATGGAGAAAATGGCATTAGTATTTCACCAGAGATACCAAATCTTGCGGCACAACCAGCGCTATCCATTACCTATCAGTTGATTCAGTTCAGAGGCCAACAGCGCAAAGGTGGAGCAATGGAGGCTCTAGCGATGCCCTTAAGCGATCAAGATATGCGTGATATTGCGGTCTACTATGCCGCTTTACCGCCGCCGCTGGCTAAATCAGGTAATGCAGAAAAAATTGCTAAAGGTCAGCAGATCTCCAGTGCCCAGTATTGCAATTCGTGTCATGGTCCACAGTTACAAGGACAAAAGCATATTGCGCGTTTGGCTGGGCAATCATCTGAGTATGTGATGACTCAACTTAAAAATATTCGTACTGGTAGTCGGGTGGACATGGATGGCACAATGGGGAGCGCAGCGCGAGGTTTGAGCGATGATGATATCGACGCTTTGGCTGCTTACGCTGCTTCGCTGAACTAGCATCTAATGATCCTTCGAACTCTTTAGCAATTTGCTTCTTTGCAGTCAAAAAACCATTTTCTCCTCGTTGATTTTTTAAAGACTTTTGCAGCTTTAATCATCATCATTCACCATCTGTCGAGTTACGGACAGATCGCAGAGGATGCACGCACAGTGTTGCCAGAACTAATGACTTGGTTGTTTGAATACGGACGCTATGCAGTACAGATCTTTTTGGTCATGGGCGGATACTTGGCCGCCCAATCCCTGACGCGCACCAGTAACTTAAAAAATCTCCAAACTGTTTTAAGGATTATTTTTAATCGCTATCTGCGCTTGTTTGCACCGTACGTTGTTGCGCTGATCATCACCATAGCTTGTGCGTGGGTGGCGCGTTTTTGGGTACAAGATGAATTCGTGGGTGAATCAGAAACGCTCAGTCAGTTTTTAGCGCATCTATTTTTTCTGCAGGGCATCTTAGGGCTTGATTCTATTTCTGCTGGCGTTTGGTATGTGGCGATTGATTGGCAGTTATACGCAATTCTGGCAATCATATTGGGAATGTTTCCTACCTTTCGTTCAGTAGTGTGGTTTTTGGCTGTACTGTGTGTTCTATCGCTGCTGTACTTCAATAGAAATGCTGACTACGAAAATTATTTCATCTACTTCATTGGTTCTTACGGCTTAGGCGTCTTGGCTCAACTTTGTAAAAATTATCCTGATCGATTAATCAATCGCTTTGCTAGAGTAGTGATGGGGGCTATTGGTGTGGCAATCATAGTTGCCAGTTTTCAAGAGTTTTGGCTACGAAATATTATGGCTTATGTAGTCGCTTTAGTTTTGATCCTCTGGGGGGATTGGACCTACATTGACCAATGGCGAGATCAAAAATATTTGCGTCCACATAAATTAGTGAATGCCATTTTATGGAGTAGCAGAAGATCGTATTGCGCCTTCTTAATACACTTCGCTTTTATCTTGTTGGCTAATACGCTCTATATCGGTTGGGGTATGAGCCGGCAACATGATGGAGTCATGGCAATAGTTCTGATGTTCTTCTCCTTAGTAGCAAGTTGGCAAGCTGCGAACTATCTCTATCGATGGGTAGAAGTGCCAGCGCGGAGAATTAAATTCTAAAGCCCCATTTCTTTTAAGACACGAAAGATTTCTCGATAAGCTTTAGGAGGCTTATTTTGCTCTTTCTCTCTTCGCGCATTGCGAATAAGGGTGCGCATATTCTGAATATCCATATCTGGATATTGCTCAATCATTTTGGTAAAAGTTTCATCATGGGCGATAAGCCGATCACGATAGCCCTCTAAGAAGTGAAGCTTTGCAGTCTCTGCTTTACTGACGCCCTGAATGGCATCTAAACGTTTTTGAATCGCTTCAAGTTCTTCTTCATCCAGAAAGCGCATGAGCTTACCTAAATACTGCTTATGGCGACGAATCGCTTCAAAACTCTTAATCTTGTTAGTTTCTGCAATCGCTGTTTTGATGGCTTCATCCAAGGGGATGGTTTTGAGGGCATCGCTACTCAAAGCAGCCAATACCTCGGCCAATTTCTGGCGTTCAGTCATTTGGCGCTTTAACTCCGACTTGCTAGGGCCTTCATCTTCCTCAGCAAGCTTGGGAGTGCGATTTTTCTCATTAATGTGCATCTAAGTATTTTAGACGGGTATTTGATCCGAATTATTCTTTGCTGATCTTTTGTTTGAAAAGTCGCAGACTATCACTAGAAAACAACTGACTGCGGCCAATGACGGTTGATGGCTGTAATCTACCAGCCTGGACATATCTACGCAAAGTGGGAAGCGAAATTTCTAAAAATTCTGCAGCCTCTTCTGCCGAAAAGGTAGCATTTCTCAGATGTCCAAATACTTGTTCGTGAGTGTAATCGGCCTCCTTAAAGGCATTTATTGCAATTAAAGAGAAAAATTTAATACGTTCTTTTGCTGACATTTTTTGCACTTGAGCAAATAGATCCTCAGCAGTCATCGTTGGAGTCATTCATTGACCTCGCTTTCTTTATTCAAGTGTCTTTGAGTTGTCATTTGAGACGAATTGATCGTTTTAGTTGATTGTAGAAATTTTCATGAGGTCCAATTTGACAGAACTCAATCCAGGTTATGAAATTTCCATCTGCAAAATGGTTAAATTGATATGCCATTAAATATTCCTGTCTATTAAAGCGAAACTTATAAACAAATATTCCCTGTAGATCACCAAGTTTTTGCTGACCTATCCTGGGGTTGTTACAAACTTCAATAACCTTATCTTCTATCGCTAACTGCAAAGGCTTTGAAGCCCTTTTGACAAATTGAGCAAAGGCTCTTTTATAGCAAGTTCTCATGATCTAATAATAGATCGTAATTGATTCTATAACAAATCAACAAAAATGCCAAGAAATCCCTGATTTTTTTATTGGTCAATAATAGAAGCAACTATGTTTTAAGCAGCGGATACATGACTCAAGCAAACACTTACGACTACATCATTATTGGGGCAGGCAGTGCCGGTTGTATGTTGGCTAAGCGTTTAACTGAGAACCCACAAAAGAAGGTTTTATTAATAGAGGCCGGTAAGAGTGATCGCTATATCTGGATTCATATTCCAGTGGGCTATCTTTACTGTATTGATAATCCAAAAACAGATTGGCGCTTTAAGACGGTTGCTGAAAAAGGTCTCAATGGCCGCTCTTTGTTATATCCCCGCGGTCGTGTACTTGGTGGATGTTCATCGATTAACGGCATGATCTACATGCGCGGTCAAGCGGGTGACTATGAGTCTTGGGTGCAAGCCACAGGCGATGAAGCTTGGTCTTGGGAGAATGCACTCAAGCGCTATAAAGTATTTGAGGATTACCACAGTGACGCCAATCAATGGCACGGCAAAGGTGGCGAGTGGACCGTATCGAAGCAACGCTTGCGTTGGCCCATCATGGACCGATTTAAAGATGCGGCAATAGAGGCTGGTATTCCAGCATCAGATGACTTTAATCGTGGCGATAACTTTGGTGTAGGCTACTTTGATGTGAGCCAGCGTAAGGGTTGGAGGCTCAATACATCAAAAGCTTTCTTAAAAGATGCTGTCAAGCGCAGTAATCTGACGGTGCTCACCGAAGCCATGGTGAGCAAACTCAAGATTGATCCATTAACTAAACAATGTTACGGGGTTGAGTACCGCTGGAACGGTGTGGTCACTGAATCATTGATCAATCCAGGTGGCGAAGTGATTCTGAGTGCTGGCTCTATTGGTAGCGTACAAATTTTAGAACGTTCCGGTATTGGCGCTGCAGCGCATTTAAATCAGCTGGGTATCCCGGTGATTGCAGACTTACCGGGGGTTGGTGAAAATCTGCAAGATCATTTGCAATTGCGGATGATTTATAAAGTGGATGGCATCAAAACTCTCAACACCCAAGCAAATTCATTATTTGGCAAGATGATGATTGGACTGGAGTATCTCTTGAAGCGCTCGGGGCCAATGTCGATGGCGCCTTCTCAGCTGGGGGCATTTGCTTATAGCTCTTCAGCTCAAAAGAGTGCTAACGTGGAATATCACGTGCAACCTTTGTCGCTTGAACGTTTTGGTGAAGACTTGCATTCCTTCAATGCGTTCACTGCCAGTGTGTGTAACTTACGTCCCACTTCACGAGGTAGCGTACACATCACCTCTGTTGATCCTGAAGCGCCTCCAGCAATTCAACCGAACTACTTATCTACTGAAGAAGATCGTAAGGTGGCAGTAGAGTCATTGCGTTTAACTCGCAAGATTGTGGAAAGCCCTGCACTCAAACCTTTTACGCCAGAAGAATATAAGCCGGGTATTCAATATCAAAGTGACGAAGAGTTGGTAAAAGCAGCAGGAGATATTGGTACGACGATTTTTCATCCAGTGGGCACTTGCAAGATGGGGCGGTCTGATGATCCGATGGCCGTTCTAGACTCACAATTACGAGTAAGGGGAATTCATCATTTGAGGGTAGTAGATGCTTCTGCCATGCCCACCATTACTTCGGGTAATACGGCTGCACCAACCATGATGATTGCAGAGCGCGTAGCGGAATTGCTGACGCGTGAGTAATTCATTGAAGCCATCTCATAATTACCAATTGCCTGTCAGCCATTTGTTGTTGGCATTAGCCATTGTGGCCGTATGGGGCACCAACTTTGTAGTGATCAAAATTTCTTTAGAGAGTTTTCCACCTTTTTTGTTTGCCGCCTTGCGTTTTGTATTTGCCTTTTTACCAGCAGTGTTCTTTTTGCCTAGACCAAAGGTCTCATGGGTCAATCTCTGTGTTTATGGTCTTGCGGTAGGGGTCGGGCAGTTCGGGATTTTATATTTTGCGATTGATGGCAATATTTCACCTGGCCTGGCTTCTTTGGTCGTCCAGACACAGGTATTTTTCACGATTGGTTTTGCGATGCTGTTTACTAAAGAACAGTTAAAACTCTATCAGGCGGTTGCAGTAGCCATTGCTATGACCGGTTTAGGAATTATTGCAGTCCATACAGATGCCACTACCACCTTTCTGGGTTTAGCCTTAGTAGTATTTGCAGGTTTTTCTTGGGGTGTAGCCAATACTGCTAGTCGTCGTGCCGGTGCTATCAACATGCTTTCTTATGTAGTGTGGGCTAGTGCTTTTGCAATTCCACCTTTGCTGCTGATCTCCTGGATTTTTGAAGGGGGTTGGGACTCGATGTATGTCTCACTCACTTCAGCGCCAACAGGTGCCTGGCTTGGTGTTCTGTGGCAGTCTTGGGGAAACACGCTCTTTGGCTATGGCGCTTGGGCCTGGCTACTCTCCAAACATCCTGCAGCAGCAGTGGCACCTGCACCCTTATTGGTGCCCATTTTTGGTATGGGCTCTGCAGCATTTTTCTTGAGTGAGCCTTTGCCCCTATGGAAAATTTTTGCAGCAGGTATTGTCATCTTGGGCTTGATGGTCAATTTGTTTTGGCCCTACTGGAAAACTCAAAGATGATTAGAAGTCTGAAGCGAACGAGAAGCCTTCATGGTTTATTACTGCACGACCTCACACATCAATACAAATCATAGTAAATGCAGACCTTTCAGCGTGAGGCTGACTGCTACACCAAAAACCATGACTGCAAAGACTTGCTGCAACTTCGGTCCACTGAGCTTTTTACTGATTGCTAGACCAATGAGTAGGCCACCGAGCGCGCCGATAGAAAAGGGTGCAGCCACAATGAAATTAAAGCTACCCGTTGCCGCAGAAAAGATGACGCTACCACCAGAAATTAGAGCTTGTACGCCCAATGAAGTAACGATGATCGATTGAGCTGATAAATTGGTATAGCGTTTTAAGGCTGGAATGATGATGAAGCCACCGCCCACTCCAAGCAGTCCCGATAAGAGACCTGCCAAGCCGCCGGTAAGAGCAAGTGCCTTAGCGCAGGGAACATTCCAAGAAAACTTTCCAACTAATGGATTCAGCAAACAAGGGGGTGGCTGCCTTGGAGGTTCTGGGATACCTAAAGCAGTATTGCGAGCTTGTCTATATTGGCTATACGCGGAGTAAAAGAGCGCGCTGCTAAAAATAAGTAGTAGCGGACCATTTGGGATGCGGCTTGCCAACCAAAATCCAGCAGGAGCCAATATCACTCCAAAGATAGCCATGAAGATGGCGGCTTTATAGCGTAGAAGATTATTTTTTAGCCCCAGTAAAGCGCCTACGCTGGCAGCAAGGGCGATTGCCGAGAGGGATATGGGGCTGGCATCCACCATATTCAGATCAAGGGCAAATACTAATAGTGGGACAGAGAGAATGCCGCCACCTGCGCCAGTCAGCCCCATGAGAACTCCCACAATAATTCCGAGGGCTGGGCTGATGAGCAATGAGTTATCCATTGCTATGGATTTTATAGGGTGAATCAATCCAGAAGTAAGGTGTTTGGGTTGCTAACTCCTTGCTTGCTTGTTCGGGCCCATGGGAATGTGGATTAAGAAAATGGCAAAAAACAGAAGACCAAGCCCCCAATGAGTACTGACTACCGTTTCCCGAATGGCTTCTGGGCCGTAATACAAAAGTAAGCCAGTAATCATTAATGCGCTTAAGAAGCTCAGTTGGCCTAAGCCGCTCCACCATTTTCTTTTAGACTTCAGTCCGGCCTTGAGGTGGAAAGGAAGAACAGACCCTAGCGCAAGGATTGTCAGCATAGCCGCTACCCCATGAATCACTAAAATATTGTGTGATCCCAAAATGGATCGCTGAATCTGAAATTCGTGACCTATTAAGTAAATGCCGCCGCTTAAAGAACAACTGAAGATCCCAAGTATCACAAACCATTTCTGCCATTCTGGCATTTTTCCTAAACGACTCATATGGCAATCCGAATAGCTTGTGCCGAGAATTTAGCAAAGCAAGGATGATTGGCTTGTTTTGATAAAGCGAGCACTTTAGTGAGGGCATCGGCATAAACGCATTCTTTTGCGAGGATGGAATAGGAGTCTGAAGAATGAATATAAATATCAGATTCTTCTGTTGCTAGGGGATTGATGAGATGACTTTCATGCCCATCTCTTTTTGCAAAATACAGACTGCTAGTAGCTAGCGCAGCGTTTTGCAGAGAGCCGATTTGAAGCAGCTCTGAAAGATTTTTTGGATTGCGAATCTGAACGGGTTTAGGGGCATCTCCAAATACTCTCAAGTCACCTCCTGCATTGACGATGCCAGAGAGAATCCCTTCGGAGATCAAAATCTTGACTGCCATATCAACTGCAAAGCCTTTGGCAATGCCACCAAGATCTAAACATACGGGACGAGAGGAGGTGATGAGCTCAGGCGTCAAAAAACAGATGTCTTCAATGCCACCAAGATTGTGATTGGTGAAGTCAATATGACGGGGTAAAAGACCAGCCGCAACCAAGCGATGCCCAATACCGCAGTTAAATAGACCACGTGAGTGACGATGTACCTGTTTTGCAATGCTTAGTACTTGTGAGGTCCAGGGATGAATATCTACCGCCCGGAGATGGGCATAACGATTGAGGTAATTGAGTTCGCTATCGGGCTGATGAAAGCCCATTAAGCCCTGAATCTTTTCGATGGCGGCAAAGGCATGATCTACAGCAGCCTGATTGGTATCTTGATCAATAGTGATTTCGACAAAGGTTCCTAAAAGCGGTTTGCAGCGAGTCTTCATGACATCATTGAGTGCTTATTGAGATTTGACTGGTATGTTCTTGAGAGCCAAGTCATAGAGCACAGTGATCCGTTTCACGCCATCGGTGAGGTGCTTGCAAGAAAGGGTTGCGCCCCCAATATTTTGAATATCTTGATTCAGTTTGATGGGGTCGTTGATAGTTTTACCAACAAATTGTTTGCGCCACTGTGCCTCAGCTACTTCGTAGCCATAAGATTCCACATACTCTAGGACTTCAATGCCCAAAACACTACCCTTTGCATTTAAGGCGACGGCGTAGGTAATCATTTCATGCTTACCTACGACTTCATCAATCACAAACCATCCGCCATCAGATGACCTCCATACACGATCACCTTGAAAGGGATGGCGGATGCTAGAAGCCGCCCGCATCTTTTCTTGTAAATCATCAGTAATGATGATGGGTGATTTACTGAGTACCTTATTGGGGAAAAGTATTTGCTTGGCTTGTTCGCTAGAGATGTAAATCTTTGCTTGCGCAAAGATTGGTGCAATTAGTATGGCTAGCCCTGCTACAGCATATGGATTTGGTTTCCAATTCATGATCTTATTTTTTTATTAGTTCAGTGGAAAGCCAACTTTGAGAATGTATTCATTGACTGAGTGGCTATCCCACACGCGGGCATTGGAGCATTCTGCCTCGCCGCCACCCATGCAGGTTCCGCCTGCCAATTGATAGCGCCATGCACCTGTAACCCACCAGTCTTTTGCGGCGTAGTGCAAATTCGGGCCAACAAAGGTTGCGCGTTGCACTTGATTACGTAAATTGAGTTCTGAGTAGTCATTGTGAAAGCGTGCTTCAACGCCAGCTGACCACTTTGGGGCAAATCGATAGCTAGCGCCAACCAAGATATCTAACATTGACTCAGGAACGTTGCCATTTTCAATAAACTTCAAACGCTCGTTGGCAACAACGACGTTACTAGCCAAAATTAAGCGGTCGTCAATGAAGTTCGATTGCAGTAATAACCTCGCTTCGATCTCATCTTTATTTCTTCCCCAGGTGGGTTCTAAATAAAGACCAACACCAACGGGCGAAGTCACTGGATTTGTAATACGGTAAATAGCTTCTAAAGAGCCACCTTCGATACCACTTTTTCTATATGCAGTCGATGGGTCATGTGAAGAAGGGACTCCATAACCTCCGGTACAAGTAGGCGCATCGCCGCACGCTTCTGGATTGGTGTAGTTTTGATTGGCATTCGTGTAGTACGAATTGATATAGCCAGCAACTTGTAAGTCGTTGGTCAGGCCGTACTCAAGTTCTGTTCTAGTAGTCCATGCATCGTAAGTGCCTGCGGCTTGCGTTTGGTTGAGTTGTAGGCGCTGCTCAAATTCCCACTTACCTTTAGGCTGAAGGTCTAGGGTATAGATCCAACCAAAGGCTCCTTCACCAGCATGGGCTAATGAGAGGTGCAAAGTAGCGGCGAGGATGAGGCTAAAGGCAATCAGTTTTTGAATGGTCAGTTTCATAGTTTTCTGAGAGAGGGTTGATAAAAGTAAATGAGAATGGTTCTCAATATAACATCAAATGAGAATAATTCTCAAACAAGAAAAAGCCCATCGTTAAATAAATGTTGAGATTTGTGGGGGAATTTACTTTCCCTTGTAAGATTTCTTTTCAATGGATGCACAAGCACTAGAAAAACTCGTACTCATGAAGATGCCCTTTGGTAAGCATGCAGGGCGTGCACTAGCAGACTTGCCAGGAAACTATTTGGCTTGGTTTGCGCGCGAGGGATTTCCTAAAGGGGAATTAGGTGAGTTACTAGAGCTAATGCATACACTGGATCACAACGGATTACGTGGACTGCTAGCACCTATTCAGCGCGCACATGGCTTGCAAGCCAAATCAAAACTACTTTGAGTGAACGATCGCAGTAACCCGATGACGTTCGTAGCTCACGTTGGGTGAGTCTGGCGGACTGCTTTGTGTGAGCTGAGTTCTTAATGATGTTTTTAAGTCGATTTGTCTGGCAATGCTGTTCGCTAACTCAGCATTGCGATCATATTGAATCTGAACGCTGGCTACTTTTCCATCTTGAATACGGGCAATCAGGGCGTTGACCTTATCAGCTGAATACTCATCGAAAAAGATTGGATACCATCCTCCTATCAAATCCTGATGAGGCTTGGCAGTTGGGGGTTTGACGGTTGGCGCGATTGCTTGCTTGGTCTGGGAAGCTCCTACTTTGATGGGCAATTGAAAATCAATTCCTATTTTGGTCATTAATTCAGCATAAGAAATAGGCGGGGACATTTGGGCTTCATTACTGTTCTCGATCCAGTAAGCCCAAGCCTCACTTTTATCAGGGTCATAAACTAACTTAAATAAATGACTCGGAATGGTGACATGGCTTCTGCCTATGCTGCCTTGATTTCCAATGGAGCCAGTAAAGACATAAATATCTCCAGTGGCTCTTTTGGCATAAAGTCTGGTTGGCTCCTCAACATTTTTAGCCCAAATACCTTGGTTGTTCTGTCGGGCTTGCGGCATCATGTTTGCCAATGAGAATGACTGAGCCATCGCTCTTTCATTGCTCATATCTCCAGCGGGGGCATTGTGACCACGATCGTAACCACTGCCGCGGTAGTCTGAGAGCAAAGCCCGCTCTGCAAAAGGAAGTCTGGCCTCTTCATAAAACTGGTTGCCTCTGCGGGGGTGTGGGGCTAGCAGTTGGTCGCGATGAAGTTTTTCTACCGTATAAATCGGCTTTTTATCCTGAGGAGAGAAAAAAACTGCAAAGCTATCAAAGCAAAGATCTCGTCCCATTTGGTTGGTAATTGGAACCTGTTGAGCTGGAAAGAGGTTCTTGCATTCATCGAAAAGGGCAAAAGCCCTCAAAGGACTCAGTAATAAAAACAGCAAAACTAGGGGCGCGAGGAGCTTGCGAGAGAATTTCATCATCTGTAAGTGTAGGGGCTGGGCGAACCTATTTAAATACATTCTGACTTGAGTTAGCTCTTGAGCTAGTCAGAAATTGATCCTTACTGGACTCAGGTTGGGAGCTCAAGAACTCAAAGTCTTGAAAAATAATGTCCTGCAGCATTAGTCAGCCTGATACTACCGGTAGAAATTTTGAGCGACTGAAATACTAGATGTATGGTTTTTGCAGGCAATTTTTCATTCCGAATAGTAAAAAAGTCTAGATTTAGGTAATTTTTTATAAAATGAAATTAGTGCTTCTTAACTTCCATAAGTCATTGATTTAAATAGACTTAATATGATTTATTTGGTGCATATACGGGAACTCCCGTAATTCAAGACCTAAAAGTTATTGAAACAGCTTTCCTTATTCTTGACTTGATATAAGAACCTTTTTAGGATGACCCATGTTTTTTAAATATTGCATTGCAGCAAAATTCTTTATAAAGTTTTGAACTGCTCGCGACAAGGTGAATGATTAAATATTTATCCAAAAATTTGATTGAGATGCTCGATAGGCAACCAGCCTTTTTGAGTGCTAAGGCGCTGCTAGCCCAGGCGATGGCTCCAGTCTATCGAGTCGTTAACGGCCTATTGGCTCTGAGCGTCTTCATGGTAGTAGGTTTTTGGCTATCAGGTAATGGGACGAATGCGGGTGCCTTCGATCTCGCCCGTATCTTGGTGCCAGATGAGGCGCGCCATATCGTGTGGAGCAATGGCTTTAGCATGCTCGATCAATATAAGAGTGCTAATGAGAGCTCTGCTTCCGTTGCCTCTGAAACAAATATTGCGAGTGTCATTTACCCAAAATCAATCCCTGGCGGCTCTGGCTTTCCAAGCGCCAAACAACAAACCATTGCTTTGTTAGCGCCCTCAGTCGCGAAGATTCAAGTGAAGTCGATCTCTCATTTGGCTGATCGCATTCCAACATCCAAGATCGACCCTCAAGCCTTGGATAGCAATTTGATGGGTTCGATTCAGAATCAACGTGCAGTTGCAGATTTCTTTGAAAAGAAATACAGTCTCGATCGCGCGAAGATTGAAGAATATGTTTCTAATACGATCTTGATTGCCAAGGAAGTGAACATTGATCCCGTATTGTTATTGGCGGTGATCTCTGTAGAGTCCAACTTCAATCCCAATATCAAGAGTCATGCAGGCGCAGAAGGATTGATGCAGGTAATGACTTCAGTGCACCGTGAGAAATATGCCTTGTTTGGTGGCACGCAAGAAGCGGTCAAGCCTGAGGTCAATATTCGTGTTGGCGCTTATATCTTGAAGTACCTCATTGCCACCGCAGGTTCTTTGCGTAATGGTCTGAAGTTCTATGTTGGCGCGGCCAATATAGAAGATGATGGTGGTTATACAGATAAAGTGATGGCAGAACGTAACCGCTTGATTAGCTTGTGCCAAACCCGCTCGATAAATCGCTTAAGCTTGAATGGTAAAGACGTACGCTCTTAATTTAAGAGTTGTACGAAGCTGAATAATTAAAAAAGCCACCCTCGGGTGGCTTTTATTTTGGCTAAGTAGCTAAGAGCAGTGCTTAGTTCACACCGTGTAATTCCACATCAAAGACCAGAGTCGCATTAGGAGGGATGACGCCGCCAGCACCCCTGGCCCCATAACCCATTTCAGAAGGGATAATTAAAGTGCGCTTGCCGCCAATCTTCATGCCCGCAACGCCTTGGTCCCAACCCTTAATCACATGGCCTGCGCCCAAGGGAAAACTAAAGAGCTGACCGCGATCCAGTGAGCTGTCAAATTTCTGGCCTTTATGGTCAGGGGCATTTTCGTCATAGAGCCAGCCGGTGTAATGCACATCAACGTCATTGCCAGTAGCAGCCTCTTTGCCGTCACCAACAACGGTATCGATTTTTTTGAGTTCGGTCATGATTTTTCCTATTGGGTACAAAATGACTGGCTAGTATATTCTGAGCTCTAGATTCTTACTGTAAGCGCAATGAAAACGGAATGACATGAGTAACTACTGGCCCAATTCTGCATATCAAACCCTGCTAACCAGCCCTGATGGGCAGTTGTTGGTAACAGACGATTTTTTACGCACCTATTTGCAAAGACCTGAACTCAGCCTAGTTCCAGAATCTTGTGCTGCCGAGCAAGCGCTGCATCAGCGCCTTACTGAAAACCCTCGTACAGAAATTACCGAGCAAGAGATTACGGCGATGGCTGATGAGGATATTCAGGAAAACTATCGAGTTTGGCTTCGCTACCGAACACGTCTATTAGCAGCAAGCTCCTTAGAAGGTTTTTATATGAGTTTATTTAAGGGAGATGGGGTTGATGTGCCTCCCTTATTTGTGATGCAACTAGCCCAAATTTTTGTGCGCCATATCTTGGGAGATGATACGCATCCGCTGGAAGTACGCATGGGCGAGATCTTCTTTAGAACTCAAAAAATCACTGTATTGGAGGACAGCATTGTCATGGCCGCCGACGAAGAGGTGGTTACTCGTAATGCGCAAGCGGGCGAGTCCGGCAACATCATGGACTTACTGAAAGGTAAATCCATGCTCACGAAGTCTGCTGATCTTGATGTTTTGTATGAAGACAATGCTGCCGAATATTGGACGCGTAATGAGGACTTTGATTTTGCCGTTCAACTCAATTTTGGGCATGAGCCAATTAATCATTTTTGTCGCGTACTAGAAAAGTGGATTAAACATTTTCTGGGGGTGTCAGTACGCATTACCCCAATGCAGCAAATTAGTGATCCTAAGTGGTCCTGGCATGTCGGTTTAGATGCGGCAGCAACTGACATCTTGAATAAACTTTATAACAAAGAATTGTTAGAAGCAGATGAGCTTGAGAAAGTGATTTGTCTATTTCGTCTTGACTTTATTGACGAGACTGCGGTGACTAAGGTGCAGCAAGGGAAGCCCGTCTATCTTGCTATTGCCATGAATGATCAGCAGCAATTAAAGCTAAAGCCACAAAACTTATTATTTAATTTGCCGCTAGCGAGAGCGTCTTAAGCGATTTTCTGCTTCTTATTCTGGGCTGATAGCCAAAGGAGTGCCAGCGCAGTAATGATCACAGGAATCAGAGAGCCGAGGTTCAAAATACTCCAGCCTTGTGAGGTAATTAAGGCACCAGAACCAAAGGAAGTGAAGGCCATCGTGCCAAATACAAAGAAGTTAATCGCTGCTTGCGCTTTATCACGCTCATCGGGTTTGTAGGCAGTCATCGCCAAAGAGGTTGAGCCTGTGAATAAAAAGTTCCAGCCAACGCCTAATAAAAAGAGGGCAATCAAAAATTGACGAAGGTCTGTACCGGTGAGTGCAATCAGAATACAGATGAAGTTGAGTACGACTCCGATGCTCATAATCTTGAGGGCACCAAAACGTTGTATTAAGGTGCCAGTAAAAAATCCTGGCGCAAACATGCCAATGACATGCCACTCCAAAACTAGGGCTGTATCCGAAAAAGGCAGGCCACAAATTTGCATCGCTAAGGGTGTGGCTGCCATCAGCAGATTCATCACCCCGTAACCAAGTGCTGCACCAATTACAGCAACCATAAACACGGGTTGCTTGAGGATGACCTTTAGAGGGCGTCCATCCGCTAGAGAGTGCTCGGTTTTGAATTCGGTAGGGAAGTGGATGAATTGCATTACGACGATCCCCATTAGGCCGGCAATCGAAAGCGTGAGGTAGGCGCCCAAGAATGCAGTGTCAAAAAGATTGCGGGTCCAGGAGGCTAGGTTCGGCCCAATGACGGCTCCCAAGATTCCGCCTGCCAATACCCAAGACACGGCTTTGTCACGTTGACTCGCTACGGTAAGTTCTGCTGCAGCAAAACGGTAGAGTTGGCCATTGGCGCTGTAATAACCAGCAATAAACGTGCCCGTTACCAAAAGCCAAAAGTTACGGCTCAGAGCTGCATAGGCGCATAACAGGGCGGATAGCACTGCTACGAGCAGTCCCAACTGAAAAGAGATCTTTCTGCCAAAGTGGTTTTGAGATTTGGCCACGATAGAAGTGGAAAAGGCGGCCCCAACAACATAGCCCATGACTGGCAGCGTAGCCATCCAACTCACTGGGGCAAGGCTGAGGCCAACCAAGCCATTGATCGCGATGAAGGTGACGTTATTGGTCAGAAATAGACCCTGGCAAACAATCAGCAGCACCAAGTTTTTATTCAGTAAAGGGTGCTTGCTCATCATGGCTTGCAGTTTACGAGGAATTTTCCGCTTTAGTTATTTTGGTGGATTTCCTTAAATTAGCGCTGATTTGCGACTTTGGGGTGCAAAACCCCCATTTTTGCCAATCCCAATGATTTAAAATAGAAGGCTCGGCATATCAGTAAGCCTGCTAAAAGCGGGCGGACAGAATGCGGACTCTAGGAGTGGTGGGGTCAAAATCTGACCCTGTCTATTGATCAATAGTAAGGAAACATCCATGGCTTCAGGCACATCAAAGATTATTTACACGCTGACAGACGAGGCGCCATTTTTGGCGACCTGCGCATTTCTGCCGATCATCCGTACCTTTACAGCTCCAGCTGGAGTGGAGGTAGTAGAAAGCGATATTTCAGTGGCTGGACGTATCTTGGCTGAATTTTCTGATTGTTTAGCTCCTGAGCAACGGGTTCCTGATAATTTGGCTGAGCTGGGCAAGATGACCTTAATGCCTGACGCCAACATTATTAAGCTACCCAATATCAGTGCTTCTGTTCCTCAGCTGCTCGCTGCCATTAAAGAATTACAAGATAAGGGATACAAGATCCCTCATTTTCCTGAAGATCCTAAGACCGATGAAGAGAAGGCTATCCGCACTCGTTACTCAAAGTGTTTAGGGAGCTCTGTCAATCCAGTCTTGCGCGAAGGAAACTCAGATCGTCGCGCCCCGAATGCAGTCAAACGGTATGCCCGTAAAAATCCTCACTCGATGGGTGAGTGGAGCCAAGCTTCCCGTACGCACGTGTCACACATGCATGGCGGCGATTTCTATGCTGGTGAAAAGTCGATGACGATGACTAAGGCCTGCGATGTGAAAATGGACTTGGTAACGAAGAGTGGCAAAACGATTGTGCTCAAACCAAGAGTCTCTTTATTGGCTGGCGAAATTATCGACAGCATGTATATGAGCAAAAAAGCCTTGTGCGATTTCTATGAAAAAGAAATCGAAGATGCATATAAGACAGGCATGATGCTGTCCTTGCACGTCAAGGCTACCATGATGAAAGTTTCTCATCCGATCGTCTTTGGTCACGCCGTCAAAATTTTCTATAAAGATGCGTTTGCTAAACATGGCAAGCTATTTGATGAGCTAGGCGTCAACGTCAATAACGGCATGAGCAGCTTGTACGAGAAAATCAAAACCTTGCCTGAATCTAAGCGTGAAGAAATTATTCAAGATATTCATGCGTGTCATGAGCATCGCCCAGCATTGGCGATGGTAGATTCTGCCAAAGGTATTACCAACTTACACTCTCCAAGCGACGTGATCGTGGATGCTTCTATGCCTGCCATGATTCGGGTGGGCGGCAAGATGTGGGGCGCGGATGGTCGCTTGCATGACACTAAAGCAGTGATTCCAGAAAGTACTTTTGCCCGCATCTATCAAGAGATCATCAATTTCTGTAAGACACATGGTAACTTTGATCCAACCACTATGGGCACTGTACCTAACGTTGGCTTGATGGCTCAGCAGGCTGAGGAATATGGTTCGCATGACAAGACTTTTGAGATCTTAGAAGCAGGTGTAGCCCGTATCGTTGCGGACGACGGCACTGTATTGCTTGAGCAACATGTAGAAGCTGGTGATATCTGGCGTATGTGCCAATGTAAAGATGCTCCGATTCGTGACTGGGTCAAATTGGCAGTCAATCGTGCACGCCTCTCTAATACTCCAGCAGTATTTTGGTTAGACGAGTACCGCCCCCACGAAGCAGAGTTGATTAAGAAGGTAAAGACTTATCTCAAGGATTACGATCTCGAGGGTATCGATATCCAGATCATGTCTCAGACTCGCGCAATGCGTTACACCTTAGAGCGTGTGATACGTGGTAAAGACACTATTTCTGTTACCGGCAACATCTTGCGTGACTACCTCACCGACTTGTTCCCTATTATGGAATTGGGCACTAGCGCAAAAATGCTATCCATTGTGCCTTTGATGGCTGGTGGCGGCTTATTTGAAACTGGTGCTGGTGGTTCTGCTCCTAAGCATGTGCAACAACTCGTAGAAGAAAATCACTTACGCTGGGATTCGTTAGGTGAATTTTTAGCCTTGGGTGTGTCACTCGAAGATATTGGTGACAAGACTGGTAACGCTAAAGTGAAAATCTTAGCGCGCACTCTGGATGATGCGACTGGCAAATTATTGGATAACAATAAGTCACCTTCACCACGCACTGGTGAGTTAGATAACCGCGGTAGCCAGTTCTACTTGGCGTTGTATTGGGCTGAGGCTTTGGCTGCACAAACGGAAGATAAAGAGCTACAAGCTTACTTCGCGCCCTTGGCCAAATCTTTGGCTGAAAACGAGAAGAAAATTACTGACGAACTAAAGGCAGTTCAAGGTAAGCCTGCTGATATCGGTGGTTACTATGTAGTTGATCCTGAAAAATGCACGGCCGTGATGCGCCCCAGCGCAACATTCAACGCAGCCTTGCAGGCTATGAAAGCCTAATTTAATTCAGGTTTCAGCAGAAAAGGCAAACCTTCGGGTTTGCTTTTTTGTTTTGAGCAAGCATCGCTGCATCAAGCAATAAATTATTTTCAGGAGCAAAATAGACTCAATACTTTGATGGGGTTCGCCATGCGTTTTCTTGATAAAACCATTCTTTCTAGTGACATCACGCCTCAAGCGGTTTTTGAAAATCGTCGTACCTTGATTAAAGCGGCAGCTGCAGGTAGTTTTGGCGCTGCTCTAGCCCCCTGGTTTTCAAGACAAGCCCTGGCCGCCACTCCCGATAAATTAGCTGCTACCCTCAATTCAGCCTATAGCGTTAAAGAGGAATCGACGCCTTATAAATACGTGACGAGCTACAACAACTTTTATGAGTTTGGTACCGATAAGGCTGATCCTGTTGCTTATGCCAGTAGCTTACAAACGCGGCCCTGGACGATCTCGATTGAAGGCTTAGTAAAAAAACCGCTCACGCTCGATATTGATGCCTTATTAAAGCTCGCTCCAATGGAAGAGCGGATCTATCGCATGCGTTGCGTTGAAGGTTGGTCTATGGTGATTCCTTGGGATGGGTATTCGCTAGCCAAACTCATTAATAAAGTAGAGCCTCTGGGCTCTGCTAAGTATGTTGAATTTATTTCCTTAGCTGATCGCAAGCAAATGCCAGGACTGAGTAGCAATATTATTAGCTGGCCTTATCGTGAAGGCTTGCGGATGGATGAAGCTATGAATTCACTTACTCTCCTCACTTTCGGTCTGTATGGTGAGGTATTGCCAAAGCAAAACGGTGCGCCTGTCCGTATTGTGGTGCCTTGGAAATATGGTTTTAAGAGTGCCAAATCGATTGTTAAAATGCGGTTTACTGAAGAGATGCCAAAAACCAGTTGGAATCAATTTGATGCTCGTGAGTATGGCTTTTATTCCAACGTCAATCCACAAGTTGACCATCCACGCTGGAGTCAAGCTACTGAGCGTCGTATTGGTGATGCTAAGGGGATGTTTGCCCCTAAGATCAAGACCCAGATGTTTAATGGGTATGCTGATGAGGTCGCCAGCATGTACGCTGGCATGGATTTAAAGAAGTACTATTAACTGATAAATCAGCTTTACTCAGAAAAAATTAAGTTCTTCTGCCAGGCTCTGGCAATGGCACCATCACTGCTTGACCTGGAGCACTACAACCTTGATCACAACAGCGTCCAGGCTGTTTGTTCTTGGTAATCGCCCGCTCATCATTACTCGTCAGTACTCCGCGGTCTAATAAACGTTCGACTAATTCCACTTTATTGCCAATGGGATATTGGCGATAGATTTCTTTTTTCATTGCAGCAGGTGATCCACCACCATGCAAGCTGATAACGGAGTACCAGCCACCTTGATAGGATGCCGTTAAATCTTCAATAAAGCGTGCCACTTCAATGCGCTTATCGTAAGGAACTGCTGGGTTAGCACGCAAGACTTCTGCTAAGGTAGCAGCAGTCGCTGGATTGTGATCTTCATCGGGTCCAGGTAGTGCTACGATTAATCCACCCGACACCTCATGAGCTAAGCGATGCATATCGTAAATTTGCGTAGCCAATAGCAGTTTGCCGATGTTGGAGAACACGGGCTCAGGCATAAAGGATTTGCTATGTGGATCTTGAGTACCGTACACACTGGCAGCAACTCCACAAGCATAAAACCCTTCGGTAATTTTGATGAGCTCAACCATTGGGTCACGCAAATTGGATTTTGTCTCTGGATCAAAACCATTGGCTTCGCACATCAAGGCACCAGCACCAATTAAAAGATCTCCAAAGCCTGCTCTCGCCGCAATACAGCTGTGACGATGATGGGTGGCATAGCTATAAGTTAAGACGCTAGAGTGCTCCCATTCACCTGCATAAAATACTCGCTCCCACGGGACAAATACTTTATCGAAAATCACGACACCAGTAGATTGCCCATATTTACTTGAGAACAATGGTTTGCCATGCTCCACTTTATCGCCTGGGCGACCTGCAGGGCGGGCAACGATGGTAATACCTTTCGCGTCTACCGGCACTGCGCAGCAGATGGCAAAGGCTGCATCCTCTTTGCTCATATTGCGACCTGGCATGACTAAAAACTCATGCATATAAGGCGCACCAGTCACAATGGCTTTCGTTCCAGAAATCACTACACCTTTGGCATCTTGAGAAACGACGTGAACATAAGTATCTGGGTTTGCTTGTTCGTGAGGTCTGCGAGATCTGTCGCCTTTGGCATCGGTCATCGCAATGCCAAGAGAAAAATCGTTTTGCTGAACATGTGAAAGGTATTCTGCAAATTTTGCGCGATGCTCATTACTTCCGCGAGCATCATCGATATGCGCTGACACTTGGCCAATTGCATTTAATGCATCATGCGCTAAATAGCGTTGAGCACAACCAGTTTCTTGGCACAGTACGCGTATCGCTTCTAATTTGTTCAGCAGATCACCAGAGGATTGATTGATATGCAACATTCGTGGTACTTGCACGCCATTTTGATCTGCCAGCATTAAGGGTGCTAAAGCAGGATCATGCACCATATCGTAGGTCACCCCCAAAGCTTGTACGCCTGGCCTTAAAGAGGGCTCATCAGCAACCGACTCAATGAGGCGACCGTCTACATATACTGTGGGCTTTAAGCTGCGCAAAGACTCCTGATAGTCTTTGCTGGTCATGAATTTGGTAGTGCTTTGGCTCATAGGGGTCCTGGTGCTAGATATTGGCAATAGCTCAAATCATACACAATAATTAAACACTGTTCAATTATTAATACAGTCGTATAATTAACCTATGAACCAAGCGATTTCTTCCCCGCGAGATCTTCGTCAGCAGGCGCTAGCGAATGCCAAGCGTAAGCATATTCTGAGTGCTGCTACAGCGGTGTTTATTGAGTTTGGTTTGGAAGCAGTCAGCATGCGCGAGATTGCTAAACGCGCTGGTTATACAGCGGGAGCTATTTACAGCTACTTTGCCAACAAAGAAGAGATTTATGGCGCTTTACTTGCCGAATCACTCGAGCGCCTAAATGCGTTTGTCGGTGAAGCGGCGCAGAGAGTATTAAGTGAACCAAGCACTACATTTGAGGAGCTGCGTCATAGCGCTTTAGCGTTCTACCAGTTCTATCGAGATAACCCACGTGACTTGGATTTAGGTTTTTATCTCTTCCAAGGCTTAAAGCCGCGTGGATTAGGTAATGAGTGGGATCAAGCACTCAATATGCGCCTCAGAGATGCTATGCGCCCCCAAGAGAGTGCTCTGAATAAATTGGGTTGTAATGCAAAAGAGACCGACACTGAATTGACTGCGATGTTTGCGCACATTGTTGGCGTGCTATTACTCAACCATACAGGTCGCATTCGGATGTTTGGAAAGGGTGCTGATGAATTAATAGCACACTATTTAGATCATTTAGCACTGCGCTTGCCCAAGAAAAAATTACTCTAAATTCATTCAAATCATGATTCATCAAGCCACGAGTATTCTCATTTTAGTTGACTATCAAACACGCTTAATGCCCAGTATTCATGATGGAGAAAAGGCTATTGCTTCAGCAATATTTTTAGCAAACGTAGCACAAGCTTTAGATATCCCAATTTTAGGAACCGAGCAAAATCCAGAGGGATTAGGGCCAAATGATGAGCGTATTAAACAGTTCTGCAGCCAGACTCTAGTCAAACATTCTTTCAATGCTGCAGCAGATGGTTTGGTGGATTACATGAAGTCGGTAAGTCCACAAATTACTCAGGTTGTATTGGCTGGATGTGAGGCCCATGTTTGCTTGATGCAAACTGCTTTAGGTCTGCTCGAGGCGGGGTATGAGGTGGCGGTAGTGGCTGAGGCCTGTGGCAGTAGATTAGCGCAAGATCAATTGCTCGCACTCGATCGTTTAGTCCAGCAGGGAGTGATTTTGCTGGGGGCTGAAATGCTGGCATTCGAATGGCTGAAGACTTCTGACCATCCTCAATTTAAAAATATTTTGCAGTTGATAAAAAAGAGATCTTAAATAGGTGAATAATTCATTTATTTATCATTTAAGAGAAATATGATTTAAATAAAAGAGGAAATATGGAACATACCGTTTTAGTGACCGGCGCCACCGCTGGATTTGGAGAAGCAACTGCTCGACGTTTTTTGGCTCACAGCCATAAAGTCATTGCAGTCGGTAGAAGAGCGGAGCGTCTAGAGGCGCTCAAAGCATCTTTGCCAGCAGAGCAGCAGAAAAAATTATTGACTCTTGTAGTTGATGTCTGTGATAGCGCTAAAGTAGACGCATTGCCAAAAACTTTACCTGCTGACTTTGCGAATGTCACTGTACTCGTGAATAATGCCGGTCTTGCTTTAGGCTTAGAGCCTGCTTATAAAACCAGCATTTCTGATTGGGATCAAATGATTGATACCAATGTCAAAGGTTTAGTTCATATGACCCATGCGTTTTTGACAGGTATGGTTGAGCGTAAATGTGGCCATATTATTAATGTTGGCTCGGTTGCAGGTCTTTATCCTTATCCTGGAAGCAATGTGTATGGAGCTACCAAAGCATTTGTGAAGCAATTTAGTTTGAACTTACGTGCAGACTTACTTGGTACGCGCTTACGAGTCACTTGTGTTGAGCCAGGCCTTAGCTCTGGAACTGAATACTCTAATGTTCGTTTTAAAGGCGATGATGCTAAGGCAGCAAAAGTCTATGAGAACGTGCAAGCGTTGAGCTCAGACGATATTGCTGAAGCGATTTATTGGGCTGCTTTATTGCCTCCCCATATGAACATCAATGCAGTAGAAATTATGCCAATTCAGCAGTCTTTTGGAGGGACCACGATTCACCGCGGAGAGCTCTAAGCTCTAAGACTTTTTATCTTGGTCTTGCCAGCGGTAAAACTGGGGATAAATACGCATCACAACGGGGCCATTGAAATCCCAGGACTTGCAGGTGCCTAGATAGAGGGGCGGCTTATTTTCATCGGGATCAAATAGAGCCCTTGGGATCGATTGAAAAGCGGCAGTCGCCAAACTATTGAGTAGTTCGCGTAAATGGGTACAACCTGCAATGCCACCCAAATGTGTTTGGATCGTTTTGCGCCAACCCTTACCCAAGCGCTCACCAATCAGTCCTATCATTGGAGGCATAGCTTGAGGACATTCAGGATGTGGATGACCATCCATCGCCACCTCAATATCTTGGATAACCAGTTCATCATTGAGCGTAAGACGGACCCACATGTCATGAAAAGCTTCGCCAGGTTGCCAAGTAGTTTCGCCAGTGACAAAAGGTGTTGGTTTGTAATCTTTGAGGTGACCTTCAATATCCCATAGACCATCTTCCCTTGCAAAACCATGAAAAGTAATTTCTCGAGTATGGAGTGGTGTGCGAGGTTTTGGGTTGGAGAGCATGTCGTCAATTCAATTCATATGGATAAGTCTAATGATAATGAATTCCCCGCTGTGGCAGCGGCTAGGCGGAAGTGCTCTGTAGTATGCTCTGCAGCATATGGCAAAACCGATTTCCCTTGAAAAAATTCTCTTTAGCCAAGGCTTTGGTACGCGACGCTATTGCAGCGATTTGGTCTATGCTGACCTCGTGAAGGTCAACGGTGTATTAGCAGAGGACCCAGAGGAGCGCATTGCGACTGAAGGACTTGTTCTCAACGTCGAGGGTGCAGATTGGGAGTATCACGAAAAAGCGTATATCGCTTTTAACAAGCCCCCCAACTACGAGTGCTCTCATAAGACTGCGCATCACCCTAGTGTGTACAGTCTATTGCCAGCTCCTTTCGTTGAGCGGGGCTTGCAATGTGTTGGGCGTTTAGACTATGACACTACAGGACTACTCTTGATTTCTGATGATGGTCAGTTCATTCATAAAATGACAACGCCAAAAAAGAATATCGGCAAAGTCTATGAAATCACAACGCCAGAACCAATTACACAATCTCAAATCGATCACCTGATGAATGGCGTCGTTCTAGATGATGATCCAAAGCCATGTTATGCCACCGCTTGTAAGCAGCTTTCCGAGCATGTCTTAGCAATGACAATTGTGGAGGGTCGGTATCATCAGGTAAAGCGTATGATGGCTGCAGTGGGTAATCATGTGGCCAAGTTACATCGCGCTGAAATCGGTGCTTATGTCATGCCAGCAGATCTCGCTGAGGGTCAATGGCGTTGGCTTGATGCAGAGGATTTGAAATGCTTATCGCAAAGTGTGGAGCTTAAATGAGTCAGCAGGCTTTAACAATCGACTTTGACTTTAAAGGAGTGATTCCTCATTGGGTGCTCGAACCCTCCGGTATTCAATTGACCCGGGAATTTATTTTTCAGGACTTTAAGCAGGCATTCGCCTTTATGGCTTTATGTGCCCAATATGCTGAGGAGATTGATCATCATCCAGATTGGACCAATTCTTGGAATAAGGTGGTGGTGCACCTCAGCACTCACTCAGCAAAAGCGTTGACTGCATTGGATATTCAGATGGCAAAAGCCATGGACGCTTTTGCCTTACAGGTCCAGACTTAGAAGTTAATGTTCTTCGCCTTCGTGATCTTCTTCATTTAGGCTCATCAAAATCGTCGCTAGTAAGCCGTAGACCACTTCGGTAGCGATCATGCCGTCTTCGTCTAACTCGTCAATTAAGTCATTGAGGCAATCTTCGGTTGGCTCATTGAGTAGGGTCATGGCACATTCGCACCCATAGTCAAAATCTTCGTCGTTTTGGGTTTGATTTTCGTTTGTCATAAATATCCTTAATTGATGGCTCAGAATAGCAAATTACGCCTGGCGGTGGGAGAAATTGATGTGCGCCCACAAAAAACCAATAATGATTTATAGTCATTTGAAAATAATAAATAGGAGGCAATATGCAGCTCAATATTAATGGTCAGACACATAATATCGACGTAGAACCCAATATGCCCTTATTGTGGGCTATCCGCGAAGTGGTCGGATTGACAGGTACAAAGTACGGCTGCGGAGTGGCTCAATGCGGCGCCTGCACCGTCTATATGAATGGTGAGCCGGTACGTTCATGCTCTGTTCCGGTTTCTGTGGTTGGTGCCGCTAAGATCACCACGATCGAATCACTTTCTAAAGACAATAGTCATCCTGTGCAAAAAGCCTGGATCGCACTCGATGTTCCGCAATGTGGCTATTGCCAGTCTGGTCAGGTCATGGCAGCAGCAGCCTTATTAAAAAGAATTCCAAAGCCTACTGATGCCGATATTGATAATGCGATGTCGAATATCTGTCGTTGTGGCACCTATCAAAAAATTCGGGATGGCATTCATGTCGCCTCTGGTCAGAAAAAATTAGCGGAAGTGTTGGCGCAATACCAAGCTTCTCCAGCGACTCGTGGTTAAGGGGAAGAAGATGACATTAGAAAATCATTCACGTCGCGACTTCATTATCAAAGGCACCCTAGTTGGTGGTGGCCTCATGTTGGGTGTAGGTGCTTTGCCAGAGTTTGCTTTTGCGCAAGCTGGTCAATATGATCCGAATACACCGACCAAGGCTGGTGAGGCTGAGGTCAATGCTTGGGTTGGCATCAAGCCCGATGACACGGTATACATCAGAATTGCGCGTTCAGAGATGGGCCAAGGTACCCGTACGGGCCTAGCGCAACTGGTTACAGAAGAGTTAGAGTGCAACTGGAAGAATGTTAAAACCCAATCTGCAACCCCTGGACAAAGCTTAGCTCGTAAGCGGGTATGGGGTGAGCACGGAACTGGTGGCAGCCGTGGTATTCGTATCTCTGAGGATTATGTGCGCCGCGGCGCAGCTGCTGCTCGCATCATGTTAGTTCAAGCCGCTGCAAACCAGTGGAATGTTCCAGTCAGTGAACTCAAGGTGGATAAGGGTGTAATTACCCATGTACCAACAGGTCGTAAAACTACCTATGGAAAAGTGGCTGAACTGGCATCTACCTTGACTCCGCCTGATCCAAAATCAATCACCTTAAGAGATCCTCGCAACTGGAAAGTGGCCGGTCAGCCTTATGCGCGTTTAGATACGGCAAACAAAGTGAACGGTACTAAAGTGTATGGCGCAGATTTACAGATGCCTGGGATGTTGAGTGCATCGGTGAAGTCGTGCCCAGTATTTGGTGGCAAGCTGGTGAGTTATGACGAATCAAAGATCAAAAATATGCGCGGTGTTAAAGGCGTGGTACAGATTAATGACAGCACACTCGCGGTAGTTGCAGACACTTGGTGGCGTGCCAATACTGCTTTGAATACTTTGCCAATAGTTTGGGATGAGGGTAAGAGCGCTAATGTTTCTCAGGGTGACATTAACAAAATGCTCCGCGCTGGCTTGGATGAGCAGGGTGACTTCTGGCAACGCAAGGTAGGTGATGCGCCCGAAGTAATCAATAGTTCTGCCAAAAAAGTAGAAGCCATTTATTTCACGCCCTTTCAAGCTCACGTGACTATGGAGCCGATGAATGCGACTGTCAAAATTAGTGGCGATCGTGCTGAGGCTTGGGTACCCACCCAAAATGGTGAGGGATCTTTAGCGGCATTATCAGAGGCAACGGGAATTCCGCTGGCTAATTGTGAAATATATAAATTGGATTCTGGTTGTGGCCTAGGTCGTCGTGGTTCCACACAAGACTTCACCACTTTTGCTGCCAAGGTCGCGATGAAATATCCCGGCGTGCCAGTGAAAGTGCTCTGGAGCCGCGAAGAAGATATGACGCATGACTTCTACCATCCCATTGCGATGGCAAAAATGACTGCGGGTATCGATGCTGGTGGCAATATCACTGGTATGCATATCAAAGTCGCAGGCCAATCGATTAATGCCACGCTTGCTCCTCAGAATATCAAAAATGGCAAGGATGAGCGCCAACTTCAAGGTCTTTATGAGAATGGCCCTGATGCGCAGCTAGGTTACACATTCCCAACCTTGTTGACTGAATATGTCATGAAGAATACGCATGTTCCCGTAGGCCCATGGCGTGGTGTGAATACCAACCAGAACGGTATTTTTATGGAATGCTTTATGGATGAGTGCGCCAAAGCAGCCGGCAAGGATCCTGTCAAATTTAGGCAGGCTGTGATGCAAAGTCATCCGAAACATTTAGGCGTACTCAATGCGGCGGCCCAAAAAGCAAATTGGGATAAGCCACTGCCAGCAGGAACTTTCCGGGGAGTAGCACAGTTCATGGGATATGCCAGTTACTCGGCTTGCGTTGCTGAGGTCTCAGTCGATGGCAATATGGTGCACGTTAAGCGCCTGGTATTTGCTTTGAACTCTGGTCATGTGGTGAATCCCTATTTAACGCGTGAGCAAATTGAAGGTTCTGTGGCTATGGCTTTGGGTGCCATCTTTAATCCAGAGATCTCAGTTGAAAATGGACGCATCAAGCAACAGAATTTAGATTCTTACCCAATGCTCAAACTAGCCTCTACACCTCGAATTGAAACGGTTCTTGTACCAACTTATGATTTCTGGGGTGGAGTAGGTGAGCCAACGATTTGTGTGGTTGGGCCAGCAGTTGCTAATGCCGTCTCTGCAGCCATTGGTAGACCAGTACGCAACTTCCCGTTGTACAAAGAAGGATTGAGCTTGGCATAAGATCCATTTGTTTTATTCGGTCCAAGCTTAGGAAAAATAGCGACCCCATCAGAGAATATTGATGGGGTCGTTTAACATCTACTCATGAAGTATCTCAAAAGCATCTTGTTTCTGATCTCCCTTATTCCCTTGGGGCGTTTGGTATGGCTGGGATATATGGATGACTTAGGCGCTAATCCCATCGAGTTTATGACGCGCTCTACTGGAACTTGGGCTTTAGTATTTTTATGTATCACCCTCGCAATGACACCCTTACGTGTCTTGACAGGATCTAGTCTGGGAATCAAATATCGTCGTATGTTTGGACTGTTTTGTTTTTTCTATGCCTGCGTTCATTTCGCCATTTGGTTTTTCTTGGATCAGAGTCTCGATGTTCAGGCGATGAACCATGACGTTCTCAAAAGACCATTTATCACCATGGGATTTTTGAGTTTCGTTTTATTAATACCTTTGGCCATCACATCAAACCACTGGGCAGTCCGCCAGTTGGGACGTCGTTGGAGCTTATTACATCGATTAATCTATATCATTGCTTGTACGGTGATTGCGCACTACTGGTGGCATAAGGCTGGTAAAAATGACTTGCAGACTGTATCGATTTATGCCGGAGTGATACTGTTACTGCTATCGATTAGACTTCCCGTGGTGCGAGACAGAATTACCTTATTGGTCGGGAAGTAGGATGAATGTTATTCGTATTCAGTTAGCAGTATGCCTACTGTTATTGGGATGTTCAGCCAGCGCGCAAACCCCATCAAACCAAGGAATGCAGACCTTTTCTCCCTATACCCCTGAACAGTTAAAAGCTTTTAATGAGCAAAAAATTTCTCCAGCAGAAGGGCCTTTTGGGCCGGTTGGATCAAATCAACAGCAAATGAATTTGCAGCAACCACCACAGTTAAATTCCAAGTTTTTCAATGCCCCTGTTGGCGAACAAGAGGCTGAAGCTTTGGAAACAGGGTCGGCAGCACCCTACCAGCCCATGACCCCGACGATTTCTTTTTAGTACTTTTGGATTTGAAATCAATCAGAGAAAATTAATTCGGGGATTGCATCAAGACTGAGGAGTGATTTTGCTGTATCAGGGGTAGCGTTAAGCCAATCATTAAATAGTTCAGGTCGCAATGGGACGACTGTGCGCTTTTCATCTTCAGGCTGATGGCATCGATTCATTAATAGATGATGATTTGCATTGATCGTCAGCATTGAGAATGACACAATCAGTTCGCCAGTCTCTGGTTCAGTCCAGGTATCCCAAATAGAGGCGATTGCCATGGGCTCACGATTGGCCTGTTGAATTTTGGTGCGCACTGCCCTGCCAGATTCATAGCAGGGTTCATAAAAAGCATCTGCTAGAGCGAGTGCGAAGTGCCGCTGAGACCATGCCTGTTTGTATGAGGGTTTTTGGCTGACAGTTTCAGATCTGGCGTTATAGGTTTTCCTGCCAAAGCCTTCATCTTTTGCCCAAGACGGTATCAAGCCAAAACGCGCAGGACCAATGGCTGTGCGTTGGGTATTATGACTTTTTAGAATGATTGTTCCAGGATAGGTTGGAAACACATCATGCGTGCTGGATGTTGGTAGATCGAGATCAAAGTGGGCTTTGACCCAATCGATATTGACGGTGGTGAGGTATTGAACGCACATCAGTTTATTTTACTGTTGAGGCTGCTGTTACTATTAGGGCTACTTTTAAGAAAGCCTAGAAAGATCAAACCTGATGAAACCATTTATGTCTCCATTAAAACCAAGGTCAGTACACCTGATTTGTGCCGGTCTTTTGAGTTTTGCATTGTGTAGTGCTGCATATGCACAGCAAAGCGGTTTACCTATTAATGCCGCAGCCTCGGTGAATGGCGCCATCATTACAAACGATATGGTTGAGCAAGGTATCAAAGTTGCAATCTCACAAGGTCAAAAGGATTCTCCCGAGCTCCGTAAAATGGTGATAGAGAAGTTCATCGAGGTATTGTTGTTATCACAGCAAGCTGAAAAAGATGGTTTAGCCAATTCTGAAAAAGCCAATGCTCAGCTAACGATGATTCGCCAAAATTATTTGGCAGACCTAGAGCTATCTACTTTCATGGCGCAAAATCCGATTTCCGATGCCGAAATTCAGGCAGAGTACAACAAGCAGGTAGCATCTCTTGGCCCTCAAGGCATGATCATGGAATACAAGATTAGTGATATTGCGCTAGCCACAGAGGCAGATGCTCAGGCTGCTTTAAATCGTATTAAGAAGGGCGAAGCCTTTGATAAGGTGGCTAAAAGCGTTTCATTGGCGCCGAATAAAGCACAAGGCGGTGCTGCAGGTTGGGTTCAACCTGGCCAAGTTCCACCGCAAATATCTGCTGTATTAGTCAATCTTGGAAAAGGGCAAACATCGGCTCCTATTCAATTGCAACAGGGCTGGTATTTAGTAAAGCTGGAAGATAAAAAGTCCAGTAAGCCACCTACTTTTGAGCAGGCCAAACCAGCGATTCGTGCTGGCCTAGCGCAGAGGAAGCAATTTGAATTTGTTTCTGGGATTGCAAAGAATTCAAAAATCGTTGTTCAGTAATCGCGATGTATTGAATTTGATGCTCAGAATAAAAAGGACTCCTCGGAGTCCTTTTTATTTGCGCTCAAGCGTTACAAAATTAAAATGAATATTATTTTCTGAGCCTGGGGTACGTTCTACTTCTTTCCAGGCGGATTCGTTAGGGATTTCAAAGAAAGTGTCGCCACCTTGAACATCCATCTCAATCTCGGTAATGTATAAGCGATCTGCTTTATCAAAGGCTTGCGTAAATAATTGTTCGCCACCAATTACAAATACTCTTGGGGCTTCATTTAATTGATTGAGGGCCGCATCTAGAGAGCTAGCAAGTTCTCCACCAGCGGCCTCATAGTTGGCATTACGGCTGACAACGATATTCCGTCGGCCTGGCAGTGGGCGACCAATCGATTCCCAAGTCTTGCGACCCATAATGACCGGGTAGCCCATAGTGACGCGCTTAAAGAATTGCAAGTCTGCCGAGATTTTCCAGGGCATTTGATTGTCGCGACCGATCACGTGGTTTCGTGAGCGCGCAACAATCATCGAGATAGCAGGTTGTGTCATGTCTGAGAGATTTCTTAAACAGCTACTGGAGCTTTGATATGGGGATGCGATTCGTAACCAATAATTTCAAAATCTTCGAATTCATAATCAAAGATCGAAGCAGGTTTACGCAAGATATTGAGCTTTGGCAGAGGAAAGAAATCTCGAGAGAGCTGAAGATCCACTTGTTCTAGGTGATTGCTATACAAGTGGCAATCACCACCTGTCCAAATAAAGTCACCTACTTCTAAATTACATTGTTGGGCCATCATGTGGGTCAACAAAGCATAGCTAGCGATATTAAAGGGCACACCGAGGAAGATATCAGCGCTGCGTTGGTAGAGTTGGCAAGATAATTTGCCATCAGCCACATAGAACTGAAAGAAGGCGTGGCATGGCGCTAAAGCCATCCTTGGAATATCCGCTACGTTCCATGCTGAAACAATGATGCGACGGGAGTCTGGATTCTTTTTAATCGTCTCAAGGACTTCAGTGATTTGATCAATGTGCTGACCATTTGGTGCGGGCCATGACCGCCATTGATAGCCATAAATCGGACCTAGATCACCATCAGGTGCAGCCCATTCATTCCAGATAGAGACGCCACGTTCTTTAAGCCAATTGTTGTCAGTGCTACCTTTGAGAAACCACAGCAACTCGTAAATGATGGATTTGAGGTGGAGCTTCTTGGTGGTAACCATGGGGAAGCCTTCAGCTAGATTAAAGCGCATCTGGTGCCCAAAAACTGAGATCGTGCCAGTACCCGTTCTATCTGACTTATTGACGCCCTTGGCAAGGACTTCTTTCATGAGATCGTGATATTGGCGCATAAAAATTGGCTAAAAGGGGTTTAGTAAATAAATGAAAGGATAGCTTACTCGAATGTGGGCGACTTCACCCCAAGTGCCTTATGGAGCTTAGGGGAGGTGGTGGTGTACTGCAACTGGATTTGTTTTTCAGGGTTCAGGTATGCGGCTGCCGCAAAAGCAGCTAACGCCGCCTCATGAAAGCCTGACAAAATGAGTTTCTTTTTCCCGGGGTAAACATTGATGTCACCGACTGCATAAATTCCTGGAATACTGGTCTGAAACTTTTCAGTATCGACAGTAATTTGCTTGCGATCAATATCAAGACCCCACTCTGCAATGGGGCCTAATTTGGGAGAGAGGCCAAAGAAGATCAAGAGATCATCCAAAGGAAGCAATGTGGTATTGCTATCAATGTCGGTGATCGCAATATCAGTTAATTGACCCTCTTTAGTCTCGTATCCAGTAATTTGACCAATGAGTAATTGCATTTTTCCAGCGGCACACAGTGCGCGCATTTTGGCAATAGATTGTGGAGCCGCTTTAAAGTCATCGCGACGATGAATCAAGGTGACGCTCGCTGCTTTGTCTGCAAAGTACAAGACCCAATCGAGTGCGGAATCTCCACCGCCGCAAATAACAATACGCTTGCCGATAAATCGTTCTGGATCTTTGATGTGATAGAAGACTTGCTTACCCACTAAACTATCAATGCCCTCTAGGTTGAGTAGTCTGGGTTGAAAGGCGCCAACACCGGCAGCAATAAAGACGGTCTTAGCCAGGAAGTGGTGATTCTGTGATGTGCCAATCAAAAAACGGCCATCGGCTTGTTTCTCGAGTTGAGTGACTTCTTGTCCTAAATGAAACTGTGGACTAAAAGGTTCAATTTGTTTGAGAAGGTTATGCGTGAGTTCACGCCCAGTACACACTGGTATCGCAGGAATATCGTAAATAGGTTTATCAGGATAGAGCTCTATACATTGACCACCAGCTTCTGGTAGTGAGTCAATGACGTGGGTTTTGATATCGAGCAGTCCAAGTTCAAAGACTTGGAAGAGGCCCACAGGACCGGCGCCAATGATGACTGCGTCAGCTTCTGTGGGTGAGTACAAATCAATGCTCGTGTAGTTGTGGATTACTTTGCTAACTGATCGAGTTTGTTTTTGACATCTTTCCACTCATCAGCGTCTGGAAGGGCGGACTTTGATTTAGTGATGGATGTCCATGATGAAGAAAGCTCAGCATTAAGTTTGATGAAGTCTTGTTGATCTCCAGGGACGTCGTCTTCCGCATAAATCGCATTGACAGGGCACTCAGGAACGCACACTGCGCAGTCAATGCACTCGTCTGGATCAATGACTAAGAAGTTGGGGCCTTCGCGAAAGCAGTCGACTGGACAAACATCGACGCAGTCGGTGTATTTGCAACGGATGCAGGATTCGGTAACAACGTATGTCATAGCGTTTAATCTAAAGAGCCCAAAATAAGAATTGGGAAATTATAAAAGGTCAATTTTAGCCGAAATGAGCCATTTTTAGCGCTTATGACCCTTTTGGTGGCTTTGCAAAATGAGGACTATCCTAGGGGCTGAAAATTGAGTAAAAAGAGCATCTATTATGAAAATACTGATTGTTGGGGCAGGTGGTATCGGGGGCTTTTTTGGGGCCAAATTGCAGCAGTCAGGCGCAGATATCACTTATTTATTACGTGAGCAGCGCCAGCAACTGATTCAAGCCAAGGGGCTGACTATCGAGACTCCGAAGGGCAGCTTTACGATCCACCCTAAAACGGTCTTAGCCGCCCAGTTGGAGCCTATTTACGACCTCATCATTTTGGCCTGCAAAGCCTTTGATTTGGATGATTCGTTAAAGTCGATTGCCAAAGCAAGCTCTCAAGGAGTGATCCTACCTTTTTTAAACGGGTTCACGCACCTTGAGGTTTTGGACCGTCAGTTCGGCAAAGAGCGGGTGATGGGTGGGGTAGCCCATATCGCTGCAACCATTTCTGAATCAGGCTCAGTAAAACAGCTAACCGAATTGGGTTCATTCACAATAGGCCCGAGAACACCACAACAAGTCGCACTGAGTCAGGAACTCTTTTCGCTGTGCAAAAAAACCGATTTCGATGCTTTCTATCATGAGAATATTGAGCAAACTTTGTGGGATAAATGGGTGTTCTTGGCAACCTTAGCAGGCATTACAACCATCTGTCGCGGCTCTATTGGCGAGATTACCGCAACCCCTTATGGCAAAGATCTCAGCAAGCGAATGTTCGCAGAATGCTGTGCTATTGCTAGTAGTGAAGGTCATCCCATTGCCGAGAAGACTCAATTGAGCTCTCAAGAAATTCTGACAAAAGAAGGCTCACCTTTTACAGCCTCAATGCTGAGAGACTTGCTGGCAAGCAAGAAAAATGAACATCAACATATCTTGGGCGATTTGATTGGTTTTGCTAATCAGGGATCTATAGACTGCCCGCTATTAAAAATTGCCTTTACCCATATGGCGGTCGAGAGTAAGAGTGAAGTCTAAGCAAGGGCTTTCCCTAGGGCTTTGGTTTTCAGAAGATAAACCTCAATTGATTACACTTTAGGCATTCACACGAATAAACCCTGTCAAGAAAGAATGGACTATGGAAGAGTATCGGCTACAGATCGATAAAACAGCAAAACCGTTATTGATTATCGATTACACCTTTGGGAGTGATCGCAGTTTGGAGTTAATGAAATCTACCAACTTACCAACTGCTCTGCAAAATGCTAAGGTAAAAACGGAGTTTGATTTAGCGCATGCCTGGAGCGACTTTGCCCGTAAGTATTTACAGAAAACAAAAGAGATTGCGGCAACCCCTATTTGCTGGCAAGGTCATTACGATCAGTTGGGTCGAGTGATGCTTGAAATGATGCGCTTAAGCAGAGATAAGCAAGAGATGGACGATAAAGAGGGTGTTTACGAAATGATCCCCAATCTTGAAGAGATTCCCTTTGTCAGTAAACCCTCTCGTCTTGAGGACAAGATGTTTTGCCGTATTTGGCTTTCCTTAATTCGCCATCCAGCCTTTATTGAGATGGAGTTAGATGAGGATGAGCTGGCAGCATTCAATTACTGGCAAGGTTTATTTACTCTGGCTTTGGGTAAGACGAATAGTGAGTTGCTAAAACAGGCTGCTTAATTCATTACAGTGGACATAAAAAAGCGCTCCCAAGGGAGCGCTTTTCTTTTACTGAAACTACCTAACATCAACCTCCGTAGAGGAACTTCGGTAGCCACAATGTCATACCTGGCCAGATGTACATGAAGACCATACAGGCAATCACAATGAACATGTAAGGCATCATGCCTGCAAAAATCTGGTTGAGTGTGACGCCTGGTGGCGATACCCCTTTGAGATAGAAGGCAGACATTGCAACCGGTGGTGACAAGAATGCTGCTTGCAAGTTCACAAATACCAAGGTTCCCCACAAGAGCGGATCGATGTTGAAGTGAGCTAACAAAGGCAAGAAGATCGGCACGAAAATAACAATAATTTCAGTCCACTCTAAAGGCCATCCCAGGAAGAAGATGATCGCTTGAGAGAGCAGCATGAACTGAATAGGTGTCAGATCTAACATGAGCACCCATTTTTCAATGATCGATTGACCGCCCAAAATAGTAAACACAGCCGAGAAGAGTGCTGAACCTACGAACAACCAGCACACCATCGATGTTGTTTTAGCTGTCAAGAAAACGGCTTGCTTAGTGCGCTCAAAGTCTAAGGTGCCCGCTTGTAGTGCCAGAATGAAAGCACCCAATGCGCCCACCGCTGCAGACTCGGTTGCGGTAGTAATGCCGAGCAGGATGACAGCCAAGACTAAGAGAGTCAGCACGCCTAAGGGCATGACAGACTCGATCAATAGTTTGAGGATTTCAAACTGCTCTTCATCTAACTTAATGTAGTAGTAAATGAGCAGCAAGCCGAAGAGGACGCAGGTCAAGCCAAAATACAGCTCGAAGTTTTCTGGTGGCCCATTATTAGCTTCTGCAACAGCACCAGCTTCAATGGGGTCATCACCAGCTGCGGCATCGAGGGCAACCAATGGTGCATCTTCCTCAGTCTCTTTAGATTTGATGCTGTTGGAGGTGGCATCAATAGCTACTAAAGCCTCTTCAACTGGCTCTGCAGCGCTTGTAGAGGCTTTGGCAACTTGAGTTGCTACTGGCACGTTCTGAGCATCTTTTTCAGATTGCTGATGAATCATGACGTACCACCACACTCCCCACATGGTCACTGCAACCAAGAGGAATGGGGTTAATGCGGCCAATACATTTTTGAAAATTTTTCCAAAAGACAACTTTGCGTCAACCGGCGCATTCAATAGTTTTGCTGGCGAGAGCAAAGCTTTAAATGTGGCAACTAACATATTGCTCGAGTAGTTCTCACGCAGAAAACGAATTGTTGCTGGAATTGGAACGACGAGTTGCTCTGGGGGTAGCTTAGGCGCAACTTTAGGATTAATTAAAGCCCAACCAATGATGTACACCAAATACAAGAATGCCAGGAAGAAACCTGGCACCATCGCCGCAGCATAGAGCTTAACGACAGATTGGCCTGCAACAGCCGCATACACAATGATCATTACTGAAGGAGGGATCAAAATGCCTAAGGTGCCTCCAGCGGTAATAACACCAGCAGCAAGCCGTGTATCGTAACCTGCATTGAGCATAGGCTTCATGGCAATCACACCCATGAGAACAACTACGGCGCCAACGAGACCGCTTGCGATACCCCAGAAAGTACAAACAATCAGAGTAGCTACAGCCAATGAGGCCGGTACACGACGGAATGCGAGCTGAATACTGTAGAACATCTTATCTACCAGCGCCCCTCGTTCCATCACATAGCCCATTAATACAAAGAGCGGAATGGATAGCAGGACATCATTCGTCATACCCCCAAAAGTTCTTTGCACCATGAGAGTAAACACTTTGTTTGCAGCCCAACTTTGTGAGGGATCATAAAACGCTGCAAAACCAAACATCATTCCTAAGCCCATCAGGGTAAAGGCGGTTGGGAAGCCCAGCATGATTACAACAATAATCAAGCCGAGCATGGCTAAGCCAAGAATTGGATCACTCATGATTTATCTCTTTAGTTTGACCAATGCGATGGTGTGCTGCTTCATCGATATTTTTGGCATTTTTGATTGCGAGTTGACGGGCTTCTTCATCAACGTGAGTGGAAGAAGCTAACTGCTGTTCAATCACATCGATTTCTTCTGCATCCTTTAAGCGGGCTGGCCATTCGCCTGTCTTTAGGCAAAGAATGCAACGCATAATTTCAACCACACCTTGCAAGAGCACAAATGCGCCTGCAATCGGAATGATGGTTTTAAATGGATAGAGCGGCGGACCATTGGCAATCTGAGTCGTGTGTTCGCCGATGCGCCAGGATTCTGCTGCATAGGTATAGCCTGCATAAACCAAAGCGGCAATACCAGGCAGGAAAAAAGTAATGTACAAAATCAAATCTAGAGTTGCTTGTGTGCGGGGTTTCATGGAGCCATAAAGGAAGTCGCCACGAACGTGTCCGTTTTGTGCCAAGGTATAGGCGCCACACAGCATAAACAGAGTGCCGTATGCCATGACAGATAGTTCACCAATCCATGCCGATGGGGAATTGAATGCATAGCGCCGAACGACGTCTGTAAAGACCATCAGCATCAGTAGAACCACAAGCCAAGCAGCAGCTTTGCCTACAAAAGTGCTGATTTCATCTACTCTCAGCATGAATTTATCCATGAAATACTCTCCTAAAACGACTATTTATTTCTCTGGGGAAATATAAAAAACCGGACGGGGGTACCGTCCGGTCAGATACTCATAAAACACTATTATAAAGGCAAATTAGCCCTTGAAGTAATGGTCGTAGGCAATCTTCATATCAACGTTGGTGAGCAAATCCCAGCGAACTGCGCGTTGGGCAAAGGCTTTTTGTGAATCCAACACTTTCTTGAACATTGGGAGTTCGGAGGCTTTTTTCGCAATAATCTTGTCCCAAGCGTTCAACTGGGCCACCAAAATAGACTTCGGCGTAGCGTAGAACTTCACTTTGTCTTTGGTTTGCAGCTCAGCGAAGTCTTTGGAGTAGCGATCGATTGCTTTCCAGGACATATCTGCAGAAGCTGCCTGAGTGCCATAGGTAAGGATGGCTTGAAGATCAGCAGGCAAGGAGTTGAATTTCTTCTTATTGAAGATAATTTCAAATTGCTCTGAAGACTGGTGGAAGCTTTGGAGCATGTTGATCTTAGATACGTCTGGGAAGCCGAGGATACGGTCTGAAGACGCATTATTAAACTCAGCTGCATCGAGAACGCCGCGATCCATCGCTGGAATAATCTCGCCGCCAGGCAAGGCCTGAACTGATGCACCCATATCGGTGAAGATCTCAATGGACAAGCCAACAGTACGGTATTTCAAGCCCTTCAAATCATCCGTTTTAGCGATTGGCTTTTTAAACCAGCCTAATGGCTGAGTTGGCATTGGACCATAAGGGAAGGAAACGACGTCGAGCTTAAGGTCGCTATAGATCTCATTGAGCAATTGCTGACCACCACCATATTGGTTCCAAGATAGCAATGTATTGGCATCCATACCAAAGGCAGGACCAGATCCCCAGAGAGCTAGTGCTGGGCTTTTACCGTACCAGTAAGCCAAAACGCCATGGCCGCCATCCAGTGTTCCACTAGATACAGCGTCCAACATATCGAAGGCCTTTACTACTGAACCAGCTGGTAGCACTTCAATTTTGAGGCGACCACCTGACATTGCATTCACCTTAGTAGCGTAGTCATTGGCGTACTCATGGAAAATATCTTTTGCTGGCCAGGTAGATTGAAAGCGCAAGTTCACAGTTTGCGCAGAAGAAATCATTGGGAAAGCCATTGCAGCTGCGCCGGCACTGCCAACGGCTGCGTTCTTTAAGAACTTACGACGTGGGCTGTTGTTGGTTGTTTCAGACATCTGTATCTCCTATGGTTGTTGCTTTTAATAAATTACGGCTTAGTAAAACAAAATCTTACTAAGATTAATCGAATTCGCTAGCTAGGGGGTTGAGGGTTTCCCCTTGTTGGTCAGGGTTTTTATTGTGCATTGCAATAATAAAACCCTGAGCTGAGATTGCGAGGGTCATGGCACTACCCTAGGTAAACTACCGCTGATGCAAAAAGCAATTGATCGATTAATAAAAGGGTATTCATGAGCAATAAACCAAAAGTTTTGGTAGCGAGAGCAATATTTCCGGATTTACTGGCAAAGTTAGAGGAATCCTTTGAGGTTCGCTCCAACCAGGCAGATCAAGTACTCACGCCAGAAGAGCTCCAGAAAGAACTCGAGAGTGTTGCTGGTGCATTAGTGACTGGAAGTGAGCGTATTGATGCTGCGGCTTTGGCTCACGCTAAAAATTTGAAGATCGTTGCCAATATCTCCGTTGGCTATAACAATTTTGATGTGCCGGCAATTACTGCGGCTGGTGTAATGGCTACTAATACGCCCGATGTGTTGACCGATACCACTGCTGATTTTGGTTTTGCCTTATTGATGGCAACCGCCAGACGGATTACTGAATCTGAACATTGGGTGCGCGGAGGCCATTGGGATAAATGGTCGATTGTGCATAACCCTTTGGGTATGGATTTGCATCACAGCACGATCGGCATTATTGGAATGGGCCGAATTGGCCAGGGGATTGCCAAGCGCGCACTCGGTTTTGGAATGAAGGTAATCTATCACAATCGCAATCGTTTATCTGAGGTTGACGAAAAAGCCTGCGACGCGAGCTATGTATCTAAAGAGGAATTACTGCGTACTGCCGATCACGTTGTTTTGGTTTTACCTTACACGCCAGAGAATCACCACACTATCGGTGCGAAAGAAATTGCACTCATGAAACCCACTGCGACCCTTGTCAATATTGCCCGGGGTGGAATTGTGGATGATATGGCTTTAGCTCAAGCACTCAAAGACAAAAAGATTTTTGCTGCTGGCTTAGATGTATTCGAAGGTGAGCCGAAGGTCAATCCTGAGTTATTGAAATTAAGCAACGTAGTGTTAGCTCCACACATTGCGAGTGCAACTGAAAAAACCCGTAGAGCAATGATCGATTTGGCGGTTGAGAATTTGCGTGCAGCACTCGCTGGTAAGAAACCACCTAGCCTAATTAATACCGAGGTATTTAAGGGGTAGTTAGGAAAGATGTTCTTAAAGAGTAATAAGTAGAAGGTAAAAAAGCCGAGAAATTCTCGGCTTTTTATTTGAGTATGCTGATCTCAATTACTCTGCGTCAACTTCTTCTGGAAGATCGCGCAAAGCTAATTCAATACCGCCAAATTTTCCAGCCACCCAGTTGTAGACTTTGCAGGCAATCCACAGTAAACCAAATCCAAGAAGTGCATTGAGAATCAAGGCAGATAGCACGGTAAATCCAGGAATCGCGCCATCACGAATGAAGGCTACAAATAAAGCTAATAAGACGATGGGCACAGAGAAGCATAAGTAAACTAAGACCAAAGTTTTAGCGGTATGAGTTGGATCTAGGAAGACAAGCTCTTTTTTGGTTAGTTTCATGATGACGCAATCTTAAAGCAGTCCATCGAAAAGCGCTATATCAACCCAGTCACCCGTAGCAATATTTCCTTGGTCGTGACCAAGGATGACAAAGCAGTTTGCCTCACTCATGGAGCGCAAAATTCCTGCCCCTTGGCTACCCGTCAGCCTCACGCTGGGTTTGCCTTCAGCATTGCGCCCCAAGATGGCGCGTTGAAATTCTGTGCGACCGGGTTTTTTACGAATGGCTGTTTCAGTCACGGCTTGCACTAGTGGCGGTTCAGTTTGACTGGCGCCATTGAGTTGCAAGAGGGCGCTTCGGACAAATTGATAGAAGGTCACCATCACCGCCACTGGGTTGCCTGGAAGGCCAAAGAAGAGGGTCTTGCGGGCGCTAGATGTTCCAGGGGCGGGCTTGAGGATTCCGAAAGCCATGGGGCGACCAGGGCGCATCGCAATTTTCCAGAAACCAACGTCTCCCAACTCTTGCATAATTTGTTTAGTAAAGTCTGCCTCACCAACGGATACGCCACCAGAAGAAATCAATACATCCGCCTTGGCAGCTGCCTCAATGAAAGCTTGCTTGAGCGATGCTGGATCATCACGCACAATGCCACAGTCGATGATGTCTAGATCTAGGCGATTAAGTAAACCGGTCAGACTGTAGCGATTGCTGTCATAAATGCTGCCGGCAGTGAGAGACTCTCCTAAGGAGCGTAGCTCGTCACCTGAAGACAAAATAGCCACCTTTAATTTGCGTCGTACTTTAAGAGTGGCAATACCCAGCGATGCCGCTAAACCTAAATCGGAGGGGCGCAATAATCGACCAGCAGCAATAGCTGCTTTACCTTTTTGTAAATCTTCTCCACGTAAGCGACGGTTCTCGCCTGCCTTGAGTTGATCTGATTTGAAACTAATAGATTCATGATTGCTGGTGATGAACTCTTGGGGTATCACGGTATCACAAGCAGCGGGCATCACCGCGCCAGTCATGATCTTGAGACATTCACCAGCTTGAATCTCACCCTCATAGGGCTTGCCTGCTAAGGCAGTTCCTGCAACACGCAAGCTAATTTCATCAGCGCTTGTTTTCAAACATTGGCTGTCAAACGCATAACCATCCATTGCAGAGTTATCTGCGGCGGGTACATCAATTGGCGATAGTAAATCTTCTGCAAGAATCCGATTAATCGCGTGGTCTAGTGAAACCGTTTCGATGTCAGCAGGATGATGCATGGTTTGAGATTCTTGAAGCAACTCACTGACTAAATCAGCGATAGCCTTGCGTGCCTCATCAACGTGAAGTGATGAAGTCAGTAAAATAGGGCTATTGGGCGAGTGCTTCATGCAGACGCTGCTTCTAAGGATTGCAATTCTTCCGGTGTGTTGATATTGGCAAATGCTCGGGCATCGTCAAAAATCACAGTACTACTTTTTAGTTCTTTAAACCAGCGATCAATTTTGAGATCACCTTTCTGTAGAAAAGAATCTAATGAATCTTGTAAGTCAGTACGCATCAGGCAGAAAACAGGCTGCGCCCAAACTTTACCATCTGCCTCTTTACTAGAGGCATAGACCAATTGATAGTCGCCCCGCTCTAATTCAGTAGCAAGTTTTGCAGCGAGATCAGTTGGCAGTAGCGGTGAATCACATGGGCTAGTCATGAGATAAGGCGTTGTGCAAGCCTTCAATCCAACCGAGAAACCTGCCAAAGGCCCTGAGAAATCTGGCGTTTCATCCATGATGACGGGGTAGCCATAGCCAGCGTATTTAGTGATATTTCGATTGGCATTAATCAGCATTGAGCCCACTTGTGGCTTGAGTCTGGTGAGCGTCGCTTCGATCATGGGCTTTTGATGAAAAGGAATCAGGCCTTTATCGATGCCCCCCATGCGCTGAGCACGGCCACCCGCCAGAATCAGTCCAGTAATGTGTTCTGTCAGAATCATTAGCCACCGATATAAGACATTTCGACCTTGCGATTGCCAGTCGATGGGTTGGCGGTATGCGAGCCTCGAATTTCGGAGTAATGATCATCACGCACAGACCAGGTATTCATAATGGCATTGGCGATTTCTAAATCACTTTTTCCAGAACGTAATAAAGTTTTGAAATCAAATCCTTCATTGGCAAAAAGACAAAGATACATTTGGCCATCGGTAGAGATACGGGCACGAGTGCATTCATGACAGAAGGTTTGCGTCACACTAGAGATCACACCGATCTCACCAGAGCCATCGGCATAACGCCAGCGCTGCGCAACTTCTCCGGTGTAATTCGCCTCAATAGCTTCCAGAGGAAATACTTCATGAATACGAGCGATCACTTCTTTAGAGGGAAGCACTTCGGCCATATTCCATCCATTAGAGCTGCCCACATCCATAAATTCAATAAAGCGCAGAATGATGCCGCTACCTTTGAAGTGTTTGGCCATGGCAACGATCTCATGATCATTCGTTCCCTTTTTCACAACCATATTGACTTTAATGTTCTCAAAGCCAGCTTCTTGGGCGGCGTTGATACCATCCAACACATCAGCCACTGGAAAATCAACATCGTTCATCTCTTTAAAGATCGCGTCATCTAAGCCATCAAGACTTACCGTCAGTCTTTGTAGTCCAGCGACTTTGAGAGCCGCAGCCTTCTTACGCAGGATGCTGCCGTTTGTTGTGAGGGTGAGATCTAAAGGCTTGCCCGCAGGAGTTCGCACGGCTGCCAGCATCTCAATGAGTACTTCTAAATTTTTGCGCAACAATGGCTCACCGCCAGTCAAGCGAATTTTCTCAACTCCAAGAGTTGAGAAAATGGTGGTGAGGCGCGTAATTTCTTCAAAGCTTAATAATTCTTGATGCGCTAAGTAAGGATAGTGTTGATCGAATACTTCTTTTGGCATGCAATACGTGCAGCGGAAGTTACAGCGATCAGTGACAGAGATGCGTAGATCACGCAAAGTACGGCCACGAGTATCTTGAGTGCGATCATGGGGCGCCAGCAATTCTCCGCCAATAGAGGGCGTCAGGCCTTTGCCTTCATCAATGCGAATAGGAATGACTTTGGACGTTGCGGAGATTACTTTTTCAACCATATGCTGAATTATGGCTGTGAAACGGGGTTTCTGCCAAACCGTCCAATATCCTTTTGGGATACGAGGCAGTCTGGAGAAAAAGTTTTAGTAAGCCTTAAACCGTTTTTTCTTGGCCACCGGTTTCAACTAAGACCATGGGGCCATCGGGCAGGGTTGCGGCTGGTTTAGGTGTTCTGCCTAAGTTATCCGCAACGGGTTCTGCCTGAATCTGGTTTTGTGCTTCAGCATGCTTAGAGGAATCAGTACCCACCCAAATCATGCCGGCAGATTCCACCACGCTGTGCAAAGGAGTTTCTTCAAGTGCCTGGAAAGCAACTTTAGGAAGCTCTGGTACAGGTTTAGCAATCACCTCAACAGTAGAAACTGCCGCCACCATTGCAACCGGTGCTGCAGCTGGAGTGGCAGCTGTGTTTTGAGCTGGACGATTTGATTGACGTGGAGGGCGTGGCGCTCTCTCAGCTCTTTCTTGTTTTTCCGCAGCTTGCTTTGCATTACCGAAACTATTGGCAAGATTCTGAATCGGCATAGATGCGGATGCACCAGCCATGCCTACAGGAGGCCCACTAAATGGATTTACTGATGGTGCTACAGAAACTGCATCACTATTCTCAGTGCGCTCATCGCGTTCACCACGTTCATTTCTACCGCGACCACGACCACGACGATTGCGACCACGACCACGACGCTCTTCACCTTCAGCACTTGGTGCAGCTTCGCTACCAGGACTAGCTTCAGTTGCAGGGGTTACTGCAGCCGGGTTTGCTTGACGCTCAGGTTTTGGGCCGTTTTGATTACGGTTGCCATTGCGATTATTGCGATTGCCGTTGCGGTTGTTATTGCCTTCAGTAGCTGCACCATCAGCAGCATTGGCTACTGGACGCTCAGCACGTTCACCGTTGCGATCATTGCGTTCGCCACGACGATTGCGGCCACGATTACGATCGCCACCATTACCGCCATTACCATTGCGACCTTGATTACGACCACGGTTGTTACTTGGCACTGATTTCTCTTCAGTTACTGGAGAAGAAGAGAAGAGTTTCTTGATAAAGCTAAAGAAGCCGCCAGAACTCTCAGCCGATGCTGTTTCAGTACGCGCTGGACGCGGCTGACTCATAGGCGCAGGTTGTGTTGGTGTAATGCCTTTGACTGCTGCTTCTGGGCGAACCTTGACTTCAGCATCCTTGCGGCTCACTGTCGTGTCAGTCTCTAATTCGCGAGCAGCCTCTTCAGCCATCACGTAGCTTGCTTTTTGATCATCTAAACGAGGATCGTCATGACGCAAACGCTCTAACTTGTAATGCGGTGTTTCTAAATGCTTGTTCGGAACCATCAAGACATTAACTTTGAAGCGAGTTTCAATCTTGATGACTTCAGCCCGTTTTTCATTCAAGAGGAAAGCAGCCACTTCGACTGGAACCTGTGTATGAATCGCTGCTGTGTTCTCTTTCATTGCCTCTTCTTGAATGATGCGCAGAACTTGCAATGCAGATGATTCGGTATCGCGGATGTGACCAGTGCCATTACAACGTGGGCAGGTGACATGGCTACCTTCAGAGAGAGCAGGGCGTAAACGTTGGCGTGACATTTCCATCAAACCAAATTTAGAGATCTTGCCCATTTGAACGCGTGCACGGTCATGACGCAAAGCATCGCGCAGGCGATTCTCAACATCTTTTTGAGCTTTGCTTGATTCCATATCAATGAAGTCGATCACGATCAAACCACCCAAGTCACGTAAACGGGCTTGACGAGCGATTTCATCGGCAGCTTCTAAGTTAGTGCGGGTTGCAGTCTCTTCAATGTCGGAGCCACGGGTAGCACGTGCTGAGTTGACGTCCACGGAAACTAAAGCTTCAGTGTGGTCAATCACGATCGCGCCGCCAGAGGGCAATGGCACAGTGCGTGAGTATGCAGTTTCAATTTGATGCTCAATTTGGAAGCGAGAGAACAAAGGCACATCGTCTTGATAGCGCTTTACTCGGGGCAAATTGTCTGGCATCACTACTGACATGAAAGCAGCAGCTTGTTCATAGATGTCATCGGTATCGATGAGGATCTCGCCGATATCTGGTTGGAAGTAATCGCGGATTGCGCGAATCACTAAGCTAGATTCGAGGTAAATCAATAATGGGGCTGAGTTGCCTTTGGCAGCCTCATCAATCGCTTTCCACAACTGCATGAGGTAGCTTAAGTCCCACTGCAATTCAGTAGCGTCGCGACCAATACCAGCCGTGCGGGCGATGATGCTCATGCCATCAGGTACCTCTAATTGAGACATCGCTTCACGGAGTTCTTGACGGTCTTCACCTTCAATGCGGCGGGATACGCCACCTCCACGTGGGTTATTTGGCATTAATACCAAATAACGACCAGCTAGGGAGATAAAGGAGGTGAGGGCTGCGCCTTTTTGGCCGCGCTCTTCTTTTTCTACCTGAACAATGATTTCTTGACCTTCGCGCAGGGCATCCTTAATGGAAGCATTGCGAACATCAACACCTTCTTTGAAATAGGCTCTGGCAACTTCTTTAAAAGGCAAGAAGCCATGACGCTCTTCACCGTAGTTCACAAAGCAAGCTTCTAGGGAAGGCTCAATACGGGTAATAACACCTTTGTAGATATTGCCTTTGCGTTGTTCGCGACCGGCAGCTTCGATATCAATATCAATGAGTTTTTGACCATCGACGATGGCAACTCGCAACTCTTCTTGTTGAGTTGCATTAAATAACATGCGTTTCATAACACTCTCCTATGGGGGAGGGTGAAGTAAGCGCGCTGCGTTAGGGGACAAGTTAGATGCCGCAAAGGACTGAGCCTAAGGCGGTATATAAGTGTGGTTCATGCAACTCTAGGCACTTTTTGCCTAGTTCACCCAGTTAACTGTTGGTTAATTTGGTGCCACACTTGACGATCGCCGCAGAGACCTCCTTTAGGTCATCAATGCAGGCGCGCGCCTGAAAACTGTCTTCTAATCGCGGGTCGCGGCATACGGCACACCAACCCTGCGCCTCATTACAACGGGGGAGGGGCAACCCCGGGAGTCTTTTAAAGGGCGACTCCAAGCTCCACGATTTAAACCTGACTTCAGGTTCTTATCGGGCCAATAAATTGGCTAGAGCGTTGATTATACGGCACAAGTTGAATGACAATGGGGTATTGTTGAGTCCCTTGTCGTCCTTGAGCGAGGCCGCAAGAGAGATAAATCATGAAATCCGACCCAGTATCCAAGCCTAAACCCGCCCCAACCCGCCCCCCGGCTGCAGTCCATTTGCAGACGATTGGTCCGGAAGAAGCAGGCCAGCGTTTGGACAACTATTTACTACGCTGGGCCAAAGGGGTCCCCAAAAGCCACGTTTACCGCATTATTCGTTCGGGTGAAGTTCGGGTGAATAAAAAGCGGGCTGAGCCAACTACTCGCCTGATTGAAGGTGATGTCGTTCGAGTTCCGCCCGTCAGAATTGCTGAGTCTTCCCAAATGGCGGCGGTCAATACCGCCCAGACCAGATCCCGTGCTCAGGGCTATTCCGACAAAATGCCGATTCTGTTTGAGGATGAAGCTCTATTAATAGTAGATAAGCCAGCTGGCTTAGCAGTTCATGGTGGATCTGGCATTGCCTTAGGTGTGATTGAGACCTTGCGCATTACCCGCCCTGAGTTGAAATTTCTAGAATTAGTGCATCGTCTCGATCGTGATACTTCCGGAGTGTTGCTCTTGGCAAAGAAACGCAGTGCTCTTGTAGAGTTGCATCGCCAAATTCGCGAAGGTCAAACGGATAAACGTTATTACTTGCTCGCTCATGGTGAAATCCAGCAGGGTGCTCAAGTGATGCAGCTCAAATACCCGCTTCATAAATATTTATTAGCAAATGGCGAGCGGCGGGTGCGAGTTGATCCTGAAGGTTTGCCAAGTCATACTGCTTTACGTGTCAGCAAAACGATGAAGCGTGAGGATGCTGCGATTACTTTGGCTGAGGCTCAGTTAAAAACAGGGCGTACTCATCAAATCCGCGTGCATCTGCAGAAGTTGGGCCACGCTATTTTGGGTGACGATAAGTATGGCTTTGAAGATCAAGATAAGCTCATCAAATCCAAAAGACTCTATTTGCATGCCCACCTAGCTGGTTTTACCCATCCTCGCACGGGCGAGAAGATGCGTGTCGAGTCGCCTCTACCGGCAGAGTTTGAAGCGATGATGAAGAATTTTGAACAGTAATGTGAACAGAAGTAATGAGTAAAAAAGATGCCTGAAGAAAATAAGTCGGAGCGCCGATATGACCTGATTGTGTGGGATTGGGATGGAACCATCATGGATTCCACACCAACCATCGTGCACTGCATTCAGCAGGCTTGTCGTGATTTGGGTTTTAAGGAACCCGATGACACATTGGCAAGTTCAGTGATTGGTTTAGGTATTCATGACTCACTACGTCGCGCAGTTCCTTGGATCGAGCCAGTGCACTTTCCAAAATTGACTGATCGTTTTCGTTATCACTATTTAGCAAAAGATCATGAACTCGATTTATTCGCAGGGATTCGTGAGCTCTTAGAAGAATTGCGAGCAGATAACTATCTACTGGGAGTTGCCACTGGTAAATCTCGTGTTGGATTAGATCGATCCCTTCAGCATCATCAGATTGGGCACCTCTTTCATGAAACACGCACAGCTGACGAGTCCTTCTCTAAGCCGCACCCAGGAATGTTGCTCGAGCTCTCTGATGTCACTCAAGTGCCCACGCGTCGGATGTTGATGGTTGGTGATACCACGCATGATTTAGATATGGCTGCTAGCGCTGGAGTAGATGCTGTAGCAGTCACCTATGGTGCTCATCCTTTGGATACTTTAAAGACCTCACAGTCGTTAGCGCAGGTAGATGATGTTGCACAACTGTCACAATGGCTCAAGCAAAATCTGTAATTTAATAGGCAACACTGAGGAATCAAGATGGAAAATAATCCAAATCCAAACTGGGAACGTCAAGCGCTTGAGCACTTGCTCTTGGAGAATCTAAAAGAGACTCGTAAAGCGCGTCGCTGGAAGGCGGTACTTCGTATTCTGACTTTGGTGGCCATCATTGGCGTCGTCCTTTCAGTATTTGATTTTCATCTGCCTGGGCGCGGCATGGGTACTGAAAAACATACTGCGATGGTGACGCTAGAAGGTGAGATCTCATCTAGTTCGCTGGCTAATGCGATGGATATCAATTCATCTCTGGTATCTGCGTTTGAGAATGAGCACAGTGCAGGCGTGGTACTGCGTATTAATAGTCCCGGCGGTTCACCTGTGCAAGCAGGCATGATTAATGATGAGATTCATCGCCTACGTAAGCTATATCCAAACAAGCCCTTCTACGTAGTGGTCGAGGATATTTGTGCTTCAGGCGGCTACTATGTTGCGGTGGCTGCAGATCAAATCTTGGTAGATAAAGCCAGTTTGGTTGGCTCCATCGGCGTGATTATGGAAGGCTTTGGTTTCACAGGCTTGATGGATAAATTGGGTGTGACCCGTCGCATGATTACTTCGGGCTCTAATAAAGGCATGCTTGATCCTTTTAGTAGGGAAGATCCAAAGCAAGTGCAAATGGTCAGAACGATGATTGATGAGATTCATCAACAATTTATTGCGGTAGTGAAAGAAGGTCGTGGCGCACGTTTAAAAGACGCACCAGATCTATTCTCGGGCCGTATCTGGAATGGTGAGCAGGCAGTAAAGCTTGGTTTGGTAGATGGTTACGGTACTGTCGATTCAGTAGCGCGCGATATCTTTAAGGCGCCTGATGTGCTCGACTACACCATGAAAGAAAACTTTGCGGAGCGTGTGGCTAAACGCTTTGGTGCTGAAGCGGGTGCCGCTGCTGGTAAAGCTTTAGTAAAGGCGCCAGATCTTAAATAAAAATAGAAAACTTCAGAACTTATAAAAGCTGAATCAATCTAGGCCAATAGTAGAAATACCATTGGCTTAGATTGCAATGCGGCGCAGGCTGCTTCATTGGGATAGCGTTTGCGCCAGTCTGCAATTGACAGTGTTGTAATCATTTCAGATTTGAGGCTGAGATCAACACCAAGGCAAAGTAATGTTTGTGGTGCTAGTGAATTGATACAAGCCATCAGCATGGCCGTATTGCGATAAGGTGTCTCAATCCAAATTTGCGTTTCTTGTAATTTTCGAGATTCAACTTCTAGCTGTTTGAGCTTGGCGCTACGCTCATGAACGTCATGAGGCAAGTAACCCTGAAAAGTAAAGCGCTGACCATTCAGACCGCTAGCCATAAGGCCCAGCAAGATAGAACTAGGTCCCACCAAGGGCTTTACTTGAGCACCCAATTTGTGGGCCGCAAGCACCAGTTCAGCGCCAGGATCAGCAACGCCCGGCACTCCAGCTTCGGACATCAGGCCCATATCATTGCCCGCAATCAAGGGTTTTAATAAGTCAGCAGGTTTTACTGACTCTCCATATTTTGCATTGCGTGCAGCGCCACGCCACTCACTCATTTGCATCTCTTGAATGCTGCAGGCTAGCGGTGAAATGCTATCAACCGCTTTCAAAAATGCGCGCGCAGTTTTTGCATCTTCCACAATCCAATGCTTCAGCTTGGCTGTGCAAGCAATCGTTTCACTTGGCAATACCCAAGGTAATTGCTCCGTGCGAGCATCATCACCCAAGGTGTTGGGAACTAAATAGAGTGTGCCGAGCTTTGCCATGAACCGATTAACTCTTGCCTGGAATCACAAAACCTGCATCACGCAACAAGCCTGTCAAAGCGATGAGTGGCAGACCGATTAGGGCGGTAGGGTCATCGCTCTGAATCGCCTCTAGAAGGCTGATGCCTAAGCCTTCAGACTTAGCACTACCGGCGCAGTCATAAGGTTCCTCTGCCAGCAAATAACTTTCTAATATTTCATCGGAGAGTTTACGAAACCTCACCTCAGTTGGAACACTTAAGGTGGTTTGTGAATCACCTTTCATTAAGCATAGCGCTGTATGAAAGGTCACTGTTTGACCGCGCATGAGTTGGAGTTGTGCCATCGCCCGTTCAAAATTACCTGGTTTACCAATCGCTGCGCCGCAGAGATCTGCCACTTGATCAGAGCCAATGACCCAAGCATGAGGATTTTGTTTGGCAACAGCTGCCGCTTTTGCCTGTGCAAGGCGCAGTGCTAAGTCGAGCGTGTTTTCACCGGCAAGGGGTGTTTCATCTACTTTGGGAGAGATCACCTCAAAGGGAACACGCAGGCGCTCTAAAAGCTCGCGGCGATACACCGAGGTGGATGCCAAGATGAGGGGGGGATTTTCGGGTGAATTTCTTTGGTTACTCATTGCTGCTGACTTTCGAAGATGCCTTGATTTAGACTGATGTCATGAATCGTAATCAAGTTTTACCTCAAGTCCAGTTATCTGCAGAACCTAATACTTTGAAGCGGGTGGATTTTTGTGCCCCCCAATCCTATAAAGGTGCTGGTTTTTTAAGCATCTCCGAGCTTCCCAGAGTGGCTGAGGAGGCGTCTACCGTGGTTTTGGGGGATGGCTTCCATTGGGACTTGGAGACGCATTTTGAGGATTCGCCAGGCAGCGAGCCTCGCCAAGTAATGGAGTTGGGTTTAAAAGGGCGGCTTCACCTAGTTTGCCAACGTTGTTTACAGGATTGCGCAGTAGATCTGGCGGAAAAGCGGCGTTTTCTGCTGGTTGCTACTGAGGCTGAGGCTGACGATTACCCCCTCGAAGACGAGGAGCAGGAGCCCTTGGTGATTAGTCAGCAATTTAACGTCTTGGAAACTATCGAGGATGAGGTTTTACTCTCTATCCCCTTGATTCCAAAGCACCCTGAGGGCTTCTGTGAGCCTCATGTATCGGTTTTTGGAGATGAGGATGGCGATGAGGTCGCAGATAAACCAGAAAATCCCTTTAACATATTGAAAAATATGAAGAAAAACTGAAAATAGGGTTTTTAGTTAGCCTGTTGTTTTCGGTATGCTTCATTGATAAATCAAGCATTTAGGCGCTTTTCCATGCTAGAATGTCGCCTTGCTTAGGAGTCCAATATGGCCGTTCAACAAAACAAAAAATCACCTTCCAAACGTGGCATGCACCGTGCGCACGACTTTTTGACCGCACCTGCTACGGCTGTTGAAGCCACAACTGGTGAGGCTCATTTGCGCCACCACATTTCACCTAACGGCTACTATCGTGGTCGTAAAGTTGTTAAAACTAAAAACGACTAATTTTTTAGTCTAAACAGATAGAAGCGGCTCATTTAAAGCCGCTTTTTTCTTAGAAACATTACTGCAGCAATCCATCAGTTTATGAGCGTTACTCTTGCTATCGATGCCATGGGCGGAGATCATGGAGTCGTCGTGACGGTTCCTGCCGCCTGCGATTTTCTAGAAAAACATGCTGATGCCAAGATTACCTTAGTGGGTGATCCAGAGTTGATCAAGCAAGTCTTGAGTAAATCTCCCAAAGCGCCAATGGAGCGCATTCAAATTGTTCCCGCGAGTGAAGTGGTGTTGATGGACGATCCCATCGAGGTTGCTTTGCGTCGCAAAAAAGATTCATCGATGCGAGTTGCGATTGAGCAAGTAAAAGAAGGTCTTGCTGACGCAGTCATCTCCTCTGGCAACACTGGTGCATTGATGGCAATCTCTCGCTATATTTTAAAAACCCTTGAGGGTGTTGATCGTCCAGCGATTGCCACTGCCATCCCTAATGAATTAGGGCGTGGTACGACGATGCTCGATTTAGGCGCCAACGCTGACTGTGAGCCGATGCACTTGGTGCAATTTGCACAGATGGCCAATGTTATGGTTCAGGTAGTTGATGGCAAACAAAATCCCTCCATTGGTCTCCTGAATATCGGTGAAGAGGTGATTAAGGGCAATGATGTTGTTAAGCAAACGAGTGAATTGCTGCGTCAGACGAATTTAAACTTTTACGGTAACGTAGAAGGGAATGATATTTTTAAAGGCACCACCGATATTGTGGTGTGCGATGGATTTGTAGGCAACGTAGTTCTGAAGGCTAGTGAAGGCTTGGCAAAAATGATGAGCGGCATGATTCGTGATGAATTCAACCGCTCTTTATTGACTAAGTTGATGGCCATTTGTGCCATGGTGCCACTGCTACGGGTGCGTAAGCGGGTTGATCATCGCCGCTATAACGGTGCTGTATTGTTGGGTCTTCAGGGTTGTGTGATTAAGAGCCATGGCTCTGCAGACCGTTTTGGATTTGGTTTTGCCTTAGATCGAGCATACGAAGCAGCTAAAAATCGCATGGTTGAACGTATTGCCGCAGCCTTTGTAGCGGAGACAAAAGCATGAGTATTTTTGCAAGAGTCGCTGGTACTGGAAGCTATCTTCCGGAGCAGCGTTTAACCAATCAAGATTTAGTGGAACGTTTGGCTAAATCTGGTTTAGAGACTAGCGATGAGTGGATTTCCACTCGTAGCGGTATTTCTGCGCGTCACTTTGCTGCAGAAAATGAACTCACGAGCGATCTCGCAGTAAAAGCAGCGCAAGCGGCATTAAGCAGTGCTGGCATTACTTCAGCAGATTTAGACCTCATCATTTTGTCAACTTCAACTCCTGATCACTTGGGCGGCTTCCCCAGTACAGCTTGCGTTGTACAGGACAAATTGGGTGTCCACAGTAACTGCGCTGCATTTGATGTACAGGCAGTTTGCGCCGGTTTTACTTATGCCATCGCAACGGCAGATGCGTTTATTCGTTGTGGCTCCTATAAAAAAGTGTTGGTCATCGGTGCGGAAACTTTTTCACGCATTTTGGATTTTCAAGATCGCGGCACGTGTGTGTTGTTTGGTGATGGTGCTGGCGCAGTAGTGCTCGAAGCTTCAAGTGAGCCTGGCATTTTGTCGACTGCTTTGCATGCCGATGGCAGTCAGCGTGATATTTTGTGTGTGCCTGGGCGTGCTGGTAACGGTGCAGTGCATGGCTCACCATTTATGACCATGGATGGTCAAGCGGTATTTAAATTGGCAGTCAAAGTTCTAGAGCAAGTGGCTCATGAAGTTTTAGAAAAGGCGCATCTTAAGCCTGAGCAAATTGATTGGTTAGTTCCTCACCAAGCCAATATCCGCATCATGGAAGGTACTGCCAAAAAGATGGGTATGTCGATGGATAAGGTGATTGTGACTGTGCATGAGCACGGTAATACTTCGGCAGCCTCTATCCCATTGGCCTTGGATGCTGGTGTGCGTTCCGGTCAAATTCAGCGTGGTCAACATCTCTTATTAGAGGGCGTTGGCGGTGGTTTTGCTTGGGGCGCGGTGGCCTTGAAGTATTGATGCCGTATTCATGCGCGTTAATCCGTATTCAATCTCTTTTCATTGTTTTGTAAATTAATCTCATGACATTTGCATTCGTATTCCCTGGACAGGGTTCTCAATCGGTAGGTATGCTCAATTCCATCGCTGAGCGTCCTGAAGTGCGTGCAACCTTGCAAGAGGCTTCTGAAGCTTTGGGTGAAGATGTTGCGAAGTTGATTGCTGAAGGTCCTGCAGAGGCGCTGTCATTAACTACCAATACCCAGCCTGTTATGTTGACTGCAGCGGTAGCCTTTTACCGTGCTTGGTTAGCGGCGGGAGGCCCTGCACCGAAGGTGATGGCAGGTCACAGCCTGGGCGAATACTCTGCATTAGTTGCTTCCGGCGTGATCTCATTTAAAGACGCAGTTCCCTTGGTACGTTTTCGTGCAGAAGCGATGCAATCTGCGGTTCCGGTTGGTACCGGCGGTATGGCAGCGATCCTTGGATTGGATGACGCAATAGTCATCCGGGTTTGCGCTGAAGCAAGCACTGCATCGGGTGGTGTAGTGGAGGCAGTCAATTTCAATGCACCCGGTCAAGTCGTGATTGCAGGTGCCAGCGCTGCCGTTACTAAAGCATGTGAATTACTTAAGGCTGCTGGCGCCAAGCGCGCCTTGCCACTCCCAGTGTCTGCACCATTTCATTCTTCGTTATTGCAACCAGCCTCTGAAAAGCTCAAAGGCTACTTGGTGAACATCGAATTTAAAGTGCCAACAATTGCTGTCATTAACAACGTCGATGTCGAAATCTTGAATGACCCAGCGGCGATTAAAGACGCCTTGGTACGTCAAGCAGCTAAACCAGTTCGTTGGCAAGAAACTATTCAAGCAATGGCCGCACAAGGAATTACTCAGGTAGTGGAGTGTGGTCCAGGCAAGGTATTGGCAGGGCTTACTAAGCGAATTCATGATCAGGTGACTGGCGTGCCAGTATTTGATGAAGCTAGCTTGAACGAAGTTCTAGCAAGTTTCAAATAAAACCATCGACTCAGTATAAAAATCAAGCGAAAGACAAATATGAATCTCGACTTAAGCGGACAGATTGCCCTGGTGACTGGCGCCTCGCGCGGTATTGGTCAGGCGATTGCAGATGAGTTGATGAAGTGTGGCGCTAAGGTCATTGGAACTGCGACATCCAGTGACGGCGCTAAAGCAATTGATGCGCGTTTAAAGCCTTCCGGTGGTACTGGTTTGGTGTTGAATGTAACTGCACCAAATGCTTGTGAAGAAATCATCGATCACATTGTGAAAGAGTATGGCGGCATCAATATTTTGGTGAACAACGCTGGCATTACTCGCGATAACTTAGCAATGCGGATGAAGTCTGAAGAGTGGGTTGATGTGATTGATACCAACTTAAGCTCAGTGTTCCGTTTATCTCAAGCTGTTTTACGTCCCATGATGAAGGCTCGTGGTGGCCGCATTATCAACATTACCTCGATCGTTGGTCACATGGGTAATGCTGGACAGGCGAACTACGCCGCAGCAAAATCCGGTGTTTCTGGCATGACTCGTGCCCTCGCTCGTGAAATCGGCAGTCGTAATATCACTGTGAACTGTGTGGCACCGGGATTTATTGATACCGATATGACGCGCGCTTTGAGCGAAGATCAGCAAAATGCCCTAAAAGTGAACATTCCTTTGGCTCGTTTGGGTAGCCCAGAAGATGTTGCCCAGGCAGTGGCATTTTTGGCCTCCCCAGCAGCTGGATACATTACTGGGAATACCCTACACGTCAATGGCGGACTCTATTTGGCCTAACGGCAAAGCAAGGATTTGGTCATTTTTGGGTGGTTTTGCTAATTAAGCCCGCCATGCTGATAAAATCCTTCCATCGTTTTTTTACAACCCTTGGGGGACTTAATGGATAACATCGAACAACGCGTTAAGAAAATCGTCGCTGAGCAATTGGGCGTCGCTGAAGGAGATATCAAGAATGAATCTTCTTTTGTGAATGACCTGGGCGCTGACTCTCTTGACACTGTTGAGCTGGTTATGGCTTTGGAAGATGAATTCGGCATCGAAATTCCTGATGAGGAAGCTGAAAAAATCACCACAGTGCAGCTCGCGATCGACTTCGCTAAATCAAAAGCTCAGGGTTAAATCCCTAGCTTAGGTATTACTGTGTCAGCATCAAATGGCCGACGCCGGGTTGTAGTTACCGGCCTTGGTCTTATTTCACCTGTTGGTAATTCAGTTGATGTAGCTTGGTCTAACTTGCTTGCCGGCAAATCAGGCATCGCCACGATCACCAAGTTTGACCACACTCCATTAAGCGTTCATTTCGCTGGAGAGGTGAAAGATTTCAATGTCGAAGAATACGTCTCTGCCAAAGAGGCACGCCATATGGATACCTTTATCCATTACGGTATCGCCGCTGGTACACAGGCGATTCGCGACAGCGGTCTAGAAGTTAACGAACAAAACGCCGAACGCATTGGCGTGATGGTCGGCTCTGGTATTGGCGGACTGCCAATGATTGAGGAAACGGGTGCCGAGTTACTGGCCCGCGGTCCTCGTCGCATTTCACCATTCTTTGTTCCAGGTTCAATCATTAATATGATTTCTGGACACCTCAGCATTTTGTTTGGTCTCAAAGGTCCAAACGTGGCTGCTGTTACTGCCTGTACAACTGGCTTGCACAGCATTGGCTTAGCTGCGCGTTTGATTCAGTATGGCGATGCGGATGTCATGGTTGCCGGTGGCGCTGAATCCACTATCTCTGCTTTAGGTGTTGGTGGTTTTGCATCTGCAAGAGCCCTCTCCACTCGTAATGATGATCCTGCAACTGCATCACGACCTTGGGATAAAGACCGCGATGGTTTTGTCCTTGGCGAAGGTGCTGGCGTAGTTGTGCTGGAAGAGTATGAGCATGCCAAGGCTCGTGGCGCAAAAATTTATTGTGAACTGCTTGGTTTTGGTATGAGCGGTGATGCGTATCACATGACCGCTCCCAATATGGATGGTCCACGTCGTTGCATGGTTAATGCCTTACGTGATGCCGGTTTAAATCCAGACCAAATTCAGTACTTAAATGCTCATGGCACTTCTACGCCCTTAGGTGACAAGAATGAAACCGAAGCCATCAAAGCGGCTTTGGGCGATCATGCTAAGAAGGCGCTGATCAACTCCACCAAGTCAATGACTGGTCACCTTTTGGGTGGTGCCGGTGGCTTAGAGTCAGTTTTCACCATCCTGGCCCTCCATAACCAGAAATCCCCACCCACTATCAATATCTTTAATCAAGATCCTGAGTGCGATTTGGACTACTGCGCCAATACCGCTAGGGATGTCAAGATTGCTCATGCTGTTAAAAACAATTTTGGCTTTGGGGGTACTAACGGCACCTTGATTTTCGGCAAGTTGACCTAATATTCTCTTTATCTCCACTGTTGGTTTTCACCAAGTAGGTCTATAGCATTATGAAAAAGCACTTTATTGCGCTCCTGGCTATTTTGAGTCTGGGGCAGATGTCTTTTATGACACCGTCAATGGCTCAGAATCCTCGAGTCGCGATTCCTGATTTTGCCGACTTGGTTGAGCGCGCCAGCCCAGCGGTTGTCAATATTCGTACGACTGAGAAAGTCATGGTTCAGCAAGCTCAAGGTGGGATCCCCGGAATGCCAGAAGAACAAGCGGAATTCTTCCGCCGCTTTTTTGGTGTACCGATGCCAGGAGTTCCTAACGGCCCTAAGCAGTCGCAGCCAAACTCCGGAAAGCCGCAAGAAGCAGATCGTGGCGTTGGTTCCGGTTTCATTATTGAATCCAATGGTTTGATTCTGACAAATGCGCACGTGGTTGAAGGTGCCACCACGATTTATGTCACCTTAACGGATAAGCGTGAGTTCAAGGCGAAATTATTGGGTATGGATAAACGTACCGATGTAGCGGTTGTCAAAATTGAAGCGCGTGATTTGCCAAGACTGCCTTTGGGTGATTCATCAAAGGTGCGAGTAGGCGAGTGGGTTCTTGCAATTGGCTCACCTTTCGGTTTGGAAAATACAGTAACTGCAGGCATTGTGTCTGCCAAGAGTCGTGATACGGGGGATTACTTACCCTTTATTCAAACTGACGTTGCCGTCAATCCCGGTAACTCTGGCGGCCCATTACTCAACACAGCCGGTCAAGTGATTGGCATCAACTCGCAGATCTTTAGTCGCTCTGGTGGTTATATGGGCATCTCTTTCGCCATTCCCATTGATGAAGCAATGCGAGTTGCAGATCAGTTACGAACTAACGGAAAAATGACTCGCGGTCGTATTGGTGTCGCCTTAAGTGAGATGACAAAAGACATTGCAGAGAGTTTGGGTTTAGGCAAACCTCGAGGTGCATACGTTCGTAACGTCGAGCCAAGTGGCCCAGCAGCGGCTGGCGGCATTGAAGCTGGCGACGTGATTTTAAGTTTCAATGGACGTGAGATTGCTAAATCAACCGATTTGCCTCGAGTCGTGGGCGATACCAAACCTGGTAGCTCTGTCCCAGTACAAGTTTGGCGCAAGGGTGCAGCACGCGAATTAACAGTGACGGTGGCTGACACTGAGTCTGCAAAAGCTGTTAATAAGAAATCTGATGCGCCAACTGCAGATAGCAACAGTACAAATGTCTTTGGGGTGGCTGTAATCGATTTATCGGATGCCAAAAAGAAGGATCTGAATCTGAAGGGTGGGGTAGAGGTCACTAGTCTAGGTGATGGCCCTCTAGCTAAGGCAGGGGTTCGACCAGGCGACGTCATTATTCGGGTGGCTGATACTGACATTACTGGGGTTAAGCAGTTTGAAGCCCTGGTTAAAGCCCTGGATGCCAATAAGGCTGTTCCAGTCTTTATTCGCCGTGCAGATAGCACTTTGGTGCTTCCGGTAAAGCCAAAATAAGCCGTTTTTAGGCTAAAAAATAGGGTTCGGCGTCTTACGGGCGCCACCCATTACAATCCCTCTAAGACGACTTTTTGCAGCGCATCATTGTGGTGCGTTCTGACAAGGCGTTTTCTTGAATGACTTTTTAAGACGCTATGGATTTAATCCGCAATTTTTCTATCATCGCCCATATCGATCACGGCAAATCTACGCTTGCTGATCGTATTATCCAAATTTGTGGCGGTCTCTCTGATCGAGAAATGGAAGCCCAGGTTCTCGATTCAATGGACATTGAGCGTGAGCGAGGTATCACGATCAAGGCCCAAACGGCTGCTCTAAATTACAAAGCCAAAGACGGCAAGATTTATAACCTCAACCTCATTGATACCCCAGGTCACGTTGACTTCTCATACGAGGTGAGTCGCTCTTTATCGGCTTGTGAAGGTGCTTTGCTGGTGGTAGATGCAAGTCAGGGCGTTGAGGCGCAAACAGTAGCAAACTGTTACACCGCAATTGAGTTAGGTGTTGAAGTGGTACCGGTGCTCAATAAGATTGATTTGCCGCAGGCAGACCCTGAACGCGCTATTCAAGAAATTGAAGATGTGATTGGTATTGATGCAACTGATGCGGTAACTTGTTCTGCCAAGACCGGGATGGGTGTGCATGAAGTCATTGAAGAAATGATTCGTCGCGTTCCGCCACCCAAGGGTGATGCGAGTGCACCATTGCAATGCTTGATCATTGACTCTTGGTTTGATAATTATGTTGGTGTGGTGATGTTGGTGCGTGTAGTTAATGGCACCTTAAAACCCAAAGACAAAATTACTTTAATGGCCCATGGCTCAACCCATTTAGTTGAACACGTGGGCGTCTTTAGTCCAAAGTCAGTAGATCGCCCTGAGCTGAGTGCTGGTCAAGTCGGCTTTATCATCGCTGGCATCAAAGAGCTTAAAGCTGCAAAAGTAGGTGATACGGTGACCCATGCTGTAGGCCAACAAGGTCGCACACCTGCTACCGAGCCATTACCTGGTTTCAAGGAAGTGAAGTCACAAGTATTTGCTGGCCTCTATCCAGTAGAGGCGAGTGAATACGATCAATTGCGTGAGTCACTGGAGAAACTGAAATTAAACGATGCATCACTTCTGTATGAGCCAGAGGTTTCACAAGCTTTAGGTTTTGGATTCCGCTGCGGATTCTTGGGTTTGCTCCATATGGAAATCGTCCAAGAGCGCTTGGAGCGCCAGTACGGTATGAACTTGATTACGACTGCGCCAACCGTGGTGTATCAGGTGCAGCAATCTGACGGCACGATCTTGATGGTAGATAACCCATCTAAGATGCCCGAGACCAGCAAGGTCGATACGATCATGGAACCGATTGTGACTGTCAATCTGTATATGCCACAGGAGTATGTTGGCTCAGTGATCACTCTATGCGTTGGCAAGCGTGGGATTCAGACGGGGATGAACTACTTAGGTCGTCAAGTGCAACTCACTTATGAGTTACCGATGGCTGAGATTGTGCTCGACTTCTTTGATCGTCTCAAATCAATCTCACGTGGCTATGCCTCGATGGATTATGAGTTCAAAGAATATCGCCCAGCCGATGTGGTCAAAGTCGATATCTTGATTAACGGTGATCGCGTAGATGCTTTGTCAGTCATTGTGCATAGAAGCAATAGTCAACATCGTGGTCGTGAAGTGGTCTCCAAGATGCGCGGCATTATTCCGCGGCAGATGTTTGATGTAGCTATTCAGGCGGCGATTGGTAGCAATATCGTTGCGCGTGAAAACGTCAAGGCCTTACGGAAGAATGTTTTAGCGAAGTGCTACGGTGGTGACATTTCTCGTAAGCGCAAGTTATTAGAGAAGCAAAAAGAAGGTAAGAAACGCATGAAGCAAGTGGGTAACGTTGAGATTCCGCAAGAAGCTTTCTTGGCTATTTTGCAGGTGGAGGATTAATGAACTTCGCTCTGATTCTTTTCATTTTGGTAATTGTTTCTGGCATTGCTTGGATTGCTGACAGGGTCTACTTTGCACCACAAAGAAAAGCAGCCGGTATTGATCGCATGCCATTATGGCTCGAGTACACCGCAGGCTTTTTCCCAGTCATTTGTGCAGTATTTGTATTGCGCTCTTTTATTGTTGAGCCATTCAAGATCCCTTCTGGCTCCATGATTCCGACATTGCAGATCGGCGATTTCATATTGGTGAATAAATTTACGTATGGCATTCGTTTGCCGGTGATCAATCAAAAAGTTGTGGAGCTGGGCTCCCCTAAACGTGGGGATGTGGTGGTGTTCCGTTACCCTCGCGATGAGTCAGTGGACTATATCAAGCGAGTCGTTGCCTTACCGGGTGATGTGATTGCTTATGAAGATAAGCGCTTAACAATTAATGGCCAGCCTTTGCAATACAGCGGCGGCGAAGCCTATCTAGATCCCGAAAATATGCGTTACGCCAAACGTTATACAGAAGCTTTCCCAGCAGATTTAGGTGGCAATCGTCATGAGATTTTGAATGACCCTGATCGTTCTGCAGGGTCATTCCCCGCAGAACGTTTTCCGGGTGCAGAGTTTTGCCAATACCAACCATCTGGCCTAACTTGCAAGGTGCCTGCAGGGCATTACTTTGCGATGGGCGATAACCGCGATAACAGTGCTGACTCTCGTTATTGGGGTTTTGTGCCTGATAAGAACATTGTTGGCAGGGCATTTTTTGTCTGGCTTAACCTAGGTAATCTAGGTCGTATTGGTGGTTTTGAGTAGTCGATCATGAACGCGCGCGCCGTTATCGAAACCGCACCGCTTCAAGAGCGTCTGGGCTATACCTTTAAAAAGCCCGAACTCTTAAATCAAGCCTTGACTCACCGTAGTCATAGCAAAAAAAATAATGAGCGCTTAGAGTTTTTGGGTGACTCCATTCTGAATTGCGTGGTTGCTGATTTACTGTATGAGCGTTATTCCGATTTAGATGAGGGTGACCTCTCACGTGTGCGTGCAAATTTAGTCAAACAGCAAGCTTTGTATGAGATTGCCCAAACACTATCCCTATCAGATTACCTTCGCTTGGGCGAGGGTGAGCTCAAGAGTGGTGGCTTTCGCCGTCCATCCATTCTGGCAGATACCTTGGAGGCAGTGACGGGCGCGATCTTTTTGGATGGCGGTTTTGAAGCGGCAAAAGCGTGTTTGCGCAAACTCTATTCAATTATTCTGACGCAGGTTGATCCTAAAACTTTAGGTAAAGATGACAAAACACTGTTGCAAGAGTGTTTGCAAAGTTACCAGTTACCTTTGCCAACTTATAACGTGACAGGCACTAGTGGCGCTGCACACAATCAGCAATTTGAGGTGGAGTGTGTCATACCAAGCCTCAAGGTCTCAGTAAAAGGTGAGGGGGCATCCCGCCGCGCTGCTGAGCAGTCAGCTGCTAAGACTGCTTTGCTGGGGGTCTTAAAAGCCTTGCCACAAGAATCTCGCAAGCCCAAGAAAACTCGGTCGGCTAAGAAAAAAGCAGCCAAGAAAGAAGCGACTGAAGAGCAGTTAAATCTTAAGCTGAAGGGCTAATCGTGTTTAGATGCGGCACTATCGCCATTGTTGGGCGTCCCAATATGGGCAAGTCAACCTTGCTCAACGCATTAGTTGGACAAAAGATCAGTATTACTTCACGTAAGGCGCAGACAACCCGTCATCGGATATTAGGTATTCAGAATCGCGAGGAAGCACAGTTCATTTTTATTGATACGCCTGGTTTCCAGACGCGTTTAATGAACACCCTTAATAAAGCATTGAATCGTACTGTTACTACCGCCTTACAAGATGTCAATGTCGCTTGCTTTGTAGTAGAGGCTGGTTACTTTGGCGAGGATGATAAAAAAGTATTAAAGCTGCTGCCAGATGATCTTCCAGTGCTGCTGGTCTTAAATAAATTGGACTTGTTCAATAGTCGCTTTCAGACTCCATCTGAGCGGGATCAAGCCTTGCTCAACTTTATGAAAGAGATGTCTAAACCTTGGTGTGAATTAGGTGGGCACGAAGATCAAAAGTGTGAGTTTGCAGAAATCGTACCCATGAGCGCAAAGAGTCCGGGAGATATTGAAAGACTGTTGGATGTGCTTGAGGGTTATTTGCCTGAGGCTGAGGCTGTATACGATGGTGACACTATTACTGATCGCAGTGAGCGCTTCTTAGCGGCAGAAATTTTGCGTGAAAAGGTTTTCCGTTTTACTGGCGAAGAGTTACCTTACACCTCTACCGTAGTAATTGATCAATTCAAGATGGATGGCAAGATGCGCCGGATTGCTGCCACCATTTTGGTAGATCGCGATAGCCATAAAGCCATGATCATTGGGCAAAAGGGTGAGCGACTGAAGAAGATTTCTACCGATGCTCGCATCGATATGGAAAAGCTCTTTGATGGCAAAGTCTTTTTGGAGACTTGGGTCAAAGTGAAGCGTGGTTGGGCAGATGATCGTGCTGAATTGCGGGCACAGGGTCTGGAATAAGCTCTTATGGCCTCGATTCGTGTTGCTGACGAGCCTGCTTTTGTATTGCACAGCATTCCCTATAAAGAGACTAGCTTAATTCTGGATGTCTTCACGCGGCAACATGGCCGCATGGCGCTGATTGCTAAAGGTGCTAAACGTCCTCATTCAACACTACGTCCTGTGTTGCAACGCTTTCAGCCATTACTGGTTTCTTGGAGTGGTAAGTCTGAATTACGCACGCTTACCAAGTCTGAGTGGGTGGGGGGCATGCCTTCTTTAGTTGGCGATGCACTCCTCTGCGGTTTTTACCTCAATGAATTACTCGTGAAGTTTTTAGCTCGCGAAGATGAATACGAAAAGCTTTACGATCGTTATGCTGAAACCATCAACGCTCTATCGAATCTTGAGTTTGAGTCGAAGGGCTTAGAAGAAATTCTGCGTCCTTTTGAGTTATCGCTGCTTCAAGAGACGGGCTACGCGGCTGCCTTAGATCGTTGCGTTGAAACCAATCAAATACCTGATGCCCAAACCCACTATGTTTACCAGCCAGAGCGAGGTGTGCGTCCTACCCAAGGTGACGATCCAGGCCACTGGCCAGTATTGAAGGGTCAATCTTTATTGGCAATTGCTGCTGGGGACTTTTCTGCTCCAGAGACGCTCTCTGAAAGTAAGCAGCTCATGCGTTTCCTTTTGGGCTTGCACTTGCAAGATCAAGTCTTGACGACCCGTCAAATTTTGATTGATTTGAAGAAAATCTAGTAATCTATTGACATGACTTCTCCGCACGCCTTAGAACTGGGCATCAATATTGACCACGTTGCCACCTTACGCAATGCGCGTGGCACGGTATATCCAGATCCCCTCAAGGCGGCACAATTAGCCGAGGAGGCTGGCGCGGATTTAATCACTTTGCATTTGCGAGAGGATCGCCGCCATATTAAAGATGCTGATTTATTAGCAATACGCCCGCTTATTAAAACTCGGATGAACCTAGAGTGTGCAGTGACCCCTGAAATGCTCGATATTGCTTGTAAGGTAAAGCCACACGATGTCTGTTTGGTGCCCGAGAAGCGTGAGGAGGTCACTACTGAGGGTGGCTTAGATGTATTAGGGAAATTTGATGCAGTGAAAGCTGCTACCAAGCAATTACAAGATACTGGTATTCGGGTTTCTCTATTTATCGATCCTGAAGAAAAGCAAATACAGGCAGCAAAAGACGTTGGTGCTACTGTAGTGGAGTTGCACACAGGGCGTTATGCAGATTTATCTGGTTCTGAACAAGCAGTAGAATTAGAGCGCATTCGAAAGGCGGCGCAGTTCGGCAAGAGCATTGGACTCAGAGTCAATGCTGGCCATGGCTTGCATGAAGGTAATGTGATGCCCATAGCCGCTATTGCAGAATTATCCGAACTCAATATTGGCCATGCCATTGTGGCTGAGGCTTTATTTAAAGGTTGGCAAAATGCTATTGAGGATATGAAAGCCTTGATGGTAAGAGGTCGACATCAAGACCGTATCAAACCTCTCTGACTAGCAAATATTTGATGATCATCGGCATTGGTACTGACATTCTGCAGATTGGGCGCTTACAAGCTGCTTACGATCGTACTAATGGCCGCTTGGCAGAAAAGATTTTGGGTCCAGATGAGATGGCGGTCTTCAAATATCGTCTTGCCAGAAATCACAAACGCGGCATTGCATTTTTGGCCACCCGCTTTGCTGCTAAAGAGGCGTTCTCAAAAGCAATTGGTTTGGGAATGAGAATGCCAATGACTTGGCGCTCTCTCCAAACTTTAAATGAAGCTAGTGGGAAGCCAGTAACTAGTTATCTCGGGGCTTTGGCTCAATTTATGCAAGAGAAAAATTGGGAAGCTCACGTGACTGTGAGTGATGAGCAAGACATGGCAATTGCCCATGTCATCGTTACTCAGAAATAACTGAAGAATTGAATTAAAGATAAAGCTGAGAAATTCTTAAGAGGAATACATGAGTAAAGCCACCATGAACCCCGGCCCAATTACCTTAGATGTGGTGGGCCAGGTCTTAAATGCGGAAGATCGCCGCAGGATCTTGCATCCTCTGACGGGTGGTGTGATTTTGTTTGGCAGGAACTTTGCTAATCGTCAGCAATTGACTAAATTGACTGCTGATATCAAGAAATTACGCCCTGATGTCTTGATCTCGATTGACCATGAGGGTGGACGAGTACAGCGTTGCAAGACGGATGGTTTTACGCATCTTCCCGCAATGCGTAAGTTAGGCGAGCTTTGGGGTGCGAAAAGTAAATCAAGCCATGCCGCTGATTCTGCTGCGCTCGCCATGGCTGCCGCAACTGCCTGTGGATATGTATTGGCTGCAGAGCTTCGTGCGTGTGGTGTGGACTTTAGTTTTACCCCTGTCCTCGATTTGGATTTTGATCGCAGTGGAGTGATCGGTGATCGCTCATTCAGTCGTGATCCACAAATCGTGTTTGCATTAGCCAAGAGTTTGAATGAAGGTTTACGGCTTGGCGGTATGGCCAACTGTGGCAAACACTTCCCAGGTCATGGCTGGGCGGAGGCAGACTCTCATGTGGTTATTCCAGTGGACGAGCGCTCACTTCAAGAAATTCTCAACGATGATGCTAAGCCTTATGAGTGGCTGGACTTGAGTTTGGCAGCGGTGATGCCAGCCCATGTGATTTATTCGCAGGTGGATCAAAATCCTGCGGGCTTCTCAAAGATTTGGCTACATTCTATTCTTCGGCAAGAACTAGGATTTCAGGGGGTAATCTTTAGTGATGATCTTTCGATGGAGGGGGCGAGCGTTGCTGGATCAGTGGTGAAGGGGGCCGAAATGGCGCTAGACGCCGGTTGTGATGCCGTCTTAATTTGTAATCGCCCGGACTTAGCTGATCAGTTACTGAGCAAGCTAAAGGTTTCAAAGCAAAAACAAGCGGAGTCCGCTACCCGTTTGAATCGCTTGATGCCAGACTCGCTAGCCCTAGCGTGGGATGTGTTGCAAAAAGAAGCAGAGTATCAACATGCTAAGGGCTTGCTTAAGCAGTTCAAATTGATTACTTAAACCAAGTAGTAGTTAAGTAAAAAGCCCGGCATGCCGGGCTTTTGTTTGAGCGTTTGCTACTCAGTTTTTGCTTAGTTAGCGCGGCTACGGTATTCACCAGTACGAGTATCGATCTCGATCTTATCCCCAGTGTTGCAGAACAATGGAACTTGCAATTCATAGCCAGTAGCCAGTTTTGCGTTCTTCAATACTTTGCCGGAGCTGGTATCGCCTTTCACTGCAGGTTCTGTGTAAATGATTTCACGAACGAGCGAGTTAGGCATTGCTACTGAGAGTGCTTTACCTTCGTAGAAAACTACTTCACAGGGCATGCTTTCTTCAAGATAGTTCAATGCATCACCCATGAACTCAGCTTCAACTTCATACTGGTTATAGTCGCCATCCATGAAGACATACATTGGATCTGCGAAATAAGAATATGTGCAATCTTTTTTCTCGAGGATAACAACATCGAATTTGTCATCGGCTTTATAAACGCCTTCATTTGGCGCACCGGTTAACAAGTTCTTAAATTTCATTTTTACAACTGAAGAGTTGCGGCCAGAGCGGCTGTATTCGGCCTTTAAAACGACCATGGCATCGGTGCCAATCATAACGACGTTACCAACGCGGAGTTCTTGTGCTGTTTTCATCTTGCTATTCCTGGGTGCAGAGTAATTATTCTGCGGTTTTTATCAAAAACAAGATTGTAACCGCCCGCAAGCCTTTATTGCTTGGTCTTAGGCTACGAACCGCAATAGACGGGCTGCTAAGCCTCCATCCCCTTGGTTTTTGAGTAATTGGGTACGCCAAGCTTGAGAATGGATATTCCAAGTATCGAGCATATGGAACCATTCGCTCGGCATTGCCCAGGTCATGGCTGCAATGGTTGCAAGACGTAATTCTTGATTAGCAATTTCAAGGTAGAGATCTAAAAAGGCGGCTAATTTGACTTCATGGGCGCGATCCTCTTGCGGGTATATGTGCCAAATAAATGGTTTGCCTGCTAATTGCGCGCGCACAAAAGAATCCTCACCACGAACGATATTGAAATCACATTGCGATAGTACCCAGTCAAATTCATCTTGCGATACAAAAGGTATGGGGATTAATTGCAGATTGGCAGGCAGTTGAATGGGCTGCTCTCCATAAAGATTTAGGAGCTCAGCATGACCATGCGTTAGTAAGACATCGATATTCTCATCCAGCGAGCCAAGATCTTCTAGCCACTTGCGCAAAGGCGCTCCTGGGTAGCAAAAGATGCTAATGCGTTTTGTATCACTTCGCAGCTTAGACCACGCCCCCTTTAAGTCATACGGAATTTTGTTGGCAACAGATATACCTTCTGGTGGCACAGGGTCAACCAATATTCCGCCGACTTCATCCTGAAATCCCGGGAAGAAAAAATACTTAGGTATGCCATGGGATTGTGGCGATGCTTTTGCATGAAAGTCCGTAATCCAGGGTTCAGCGCTGAGATATTCGAGATTGATGATGATGGGCTTGATGGGGGCAATAAACATACCAGTAAGGTAACGCTCAGGTAATTCACAGCCAAAAGCCTCGATGACGACATCGGGAGTTTGTACAGGATGCCTTGCATTACTAAAGCTGGCTTCCCAAGGTTGAAGATCTATTTTTTGCTTAATTACAGGATCTACGCCAGAAGCGAGTAAATTGAGGGTTGGTAGGTCATCGCAAAAAATGCGTATCTCTTGGCCATGAAGGCTTGATAAGCTTCGGGCTAGACGCCAGCAAACACCGGCATCACCATAGTTGTCTACGATTTGGCAGAAAATATCCCAACGCATGAGTAATTCGCTTTTTGAAACCCTTCAGCAGGATGTTAAACGGCTACCCGGATTGCCGGGGGTATATCGCTTCTTTGATGAGGCGGGGAACATCTTATATGTCGGCAAAGCTCGCAATCTTAAGAAGCGTGTATCTAGTTATTTTCAAAGCAAACAGCTGTCACCGCGAATAGCGTTGATGGTGGGGAAAATTGCTCGCCATGAAACAACAGTAACACGGACAGAAACTGAAGCCCTCATTTTAGAGAACAATCTCATTAAAGAGTTGGCTCCGCCATTCAATATCTTGTTTCGGGATGACAAGTCCTACCCATATGTGATGTTAGCGGGGCATCAATTCCCACGCTTGGCTTCTTATCGTGGCAAGGTGGATAAACGCAATCATTACTTTGGCCCTTTCCCCAATAGCTGGGCAGTGCGTAATAGCGTGCAAATTTTGCAGAAAGTCTTTCGCTTGAGGACTTGTGAAGATTCCGTTTTTAAGAATCGTAGCCGCCCCTGCCTCTTGCATCAGATTCATCGCTGTAGTGCTCCGTGTGTGGGTCGCCTTAGTGTCGAGCAATATGGTCAAGACGTGGCGCAAGCAACACGATTTTTAGAGGGCGACCATAGTCGGGTACTTGCGGAGCTGGAAAAGGAAATGCATGCGCATAGCGACGCCATGGAATTCGAAATGGCTGCAGTACTACGTGATCGGATTGCAGATCTTTCTAGCGTTCTACAACAACAGGCAATGGATACCGTTGCCGAAGGTGAGGGCGATGTTGACATCATTGCTGTCGCACAAATGGAAGGTATGGTTTGTGTGAACCTCGCCATGGTGCGTGGTGGGCGTCATCTAGGTGACAGACCTTATTTCCCTAAAGGTTTACGCACTGCCTCTGGAGAACTTCCGCCCCCTGCAGAAATATTAGAAGCCTTTATTGCTCAGCATTATTTAGAGGATGTCGCTAGCGAGAGTGCATCTAGCGCAACGATCAATTTAATACCACCTGTTTTGGTCTTGAATCACCCTCTGCAATCCTTAAGCGACGATGTCAGCCAATCTAATGAAGCACCTCCCGAAGATCTGCACGATTTATTAAATGCACAAGCCGGTAAAAAAATTACCTTCTTACATCAACCCCAAGGTCAACGTCGTCATTGGTTAGCGATGGCCGAAGGTAACGCCAAGATCGCTTTAACGAAGCGCTTAGTTGAAACCGGTGGGCAGTTAGCTAGAGCAAGGGCTTTGGTTGATATTTTAGGTTTGGATCTCGAGGGTCTAGAGCATTTACGAATTGAATGTTTTGACATCAGCCATACCTCAGGTGAAGCAACTCAAGCTTCGTGCGTGGTGTATGCGAAGAATGCCATGCAATCAGGCGAGTATCGACGTTTCAATATCAATGACATTACACCGGGTGATGACTATGCAGCGATGCGTCAAGTTTTGCAAAGGCGTTATGCCAACTTCCAAGAACTTCCTCCAGAAAAAATGCCTCAGGTCATTTTGATTGATGGTGGTAAAGGGCAAGTAGAGATGGCAAGGCAGGTGCTTTTAGAATTCGCTATGGATGTGGGCTTGATTGTGGGTGTTGCCAAAGGAGAGGGTCGCAAAGTTGGCTTAGAAACGCTGATTTTTGCAGATGACCGCGAATCCTTAGAGCTCGGTATTGATAGTGCGGCACTTTTGCTAGTTGCACAGATTCGAGATGAGGCACATCGTTTTGCCATTACCGGCATGCGCGCTAAGCGAGCTAAGGCAAGAACAGTTTCTCGTTTGGAGGAGATTGAAGGTATTGGCGCTAAGCGACGCCAAAAGCTGTTGGCTCGTTTTGGTGGTCTCAAGGGCGTGGCCAATGCCAGCATAGAAGAAATTGCTAGCGTAGAAGGGGTGTCACTCACCTTGGCAGAGCAAATTTACCGCCAATTACACTAGCGGTTGCCTGCCATATTTAGTTTATGCTTATCTAATGCCGTTCAATCTCCCTATTGCCCTTACCTGGTTGCGTGTTGCAGCAATTCCATTGCTGGTGGCAATTTTCTATCTTCCGAGTGATTGGTTTACGCCATTTGAGAAGAACTTGATTGCAGCCATTATCTTTATCTCAGCTGCAATTACCGATTGGTTGGATGGATTTCTTGCGCGCCGTTTAAAACAAGAATCTGCCTTTGGTCAGTTCTTGGATCCAGTTGCCGATAAATTAATTGTTGCGGCGGCATTACTTGTTCTTTTGAATATGGATCGTGTTCAGGTATGGGTTGCCTTAGTGATCATTGGTCGAGAAATCACGATCTCTGCTTTGCGAGAATGGATGGCTTTGTTGGGTGCTGGCAAGAGCGTTGCGGTGCATATGGTTGGTAAATTAAAAACAACAGCTCAATTGGTGGCAATTCCTTTTTTGCTGCTCAATGACACTTTGTTTGGGTGGTTAGATTGCGCCAGAGTCGGAACCTGGCTCATTTGGGTTGCGGCATTCTTGACGCTTTGGTCGATGTTTTATTACTTGAAAAAAGCCCTGCCGCAACTTGCAGGAAAAATCGACTAATTCCATCGAGACACCACCTGGTATAGCTTTGCGGGTAGGATCAATTCTGAGACTCTGCTGGATCACTTGGAATAATGCTTTCTTTTTGATTGTTTGTTAAACTATCGCCCTGTTATGCGGGAATAGCTCAGCTGGTAGAGCGATACCTTGCCAAGGTATAGGTCGGGAGTTCGAACCTCCTTTCCCGCTCCAAGTTCGATGGGAAGCCCTCAAAAGCTTCCCATTTTTGATTCAGGCATATGGCGCGTTGGCCGAGTGGTTAGGCAGGAGCCTGCAAAGCTTCGTACGGGGGTTCGATTCCCTCACGCGCCTCCAGTAATTTCGCTTGACGAAATAGGTGGAGCACCTAAAATACTTTCAGTCTGTTCCAGAAAGTCACATCACTTTTTTAAAGCGAAAAATGATCAAAATTCACACTCTTAAATTGAGCGCTATCACATTGTTCATGACAGCATTGCTGGCTGCTTGCGCTAGCTCTGGCGACTCACCAACTGGAACGCAACAGGAAGTGCAAGAAGTTCAGACTCAGCTCTTGGGCGATATGCCTTTGCCTGCTGCATCAAAAATTATTGGCGGGGAGTCGTTGATTATTGGGCGGGGTGATAACTGGGTAGGTCGTGTTGTTCTGTCCGGCGTACAAACCCCAACTGATATTTATGCCTTCTTCCAATCGGAATACCCTCGAGCCGGTTGGACAACTGTCAGTGCAGTAAAGTCTAAAACCAGCATTTTGGTCTTTACTAAAGGTGATCGCACTGCTACCGTCGAATTAAATGAAGGTCCTTTGACTGGACCAAAAACCTTGATTACGATTACTTCATCTCCAAAGAACGCCAATGTCGTGGCGCCAAGCAAGCGGTAATCAAATAGCAAGCAGTCTTAAGAAATCTGCAGGAAATAAAAAGGCCTCCACTGGAGGCCTTTTCTTATGGAGGAATTGGCTTACAAGCCTTCAGCCCTGATGAGGCCTACCGCTTGACCTTCAATTGCAAAGTTCGGTTGACGACTATCGACCACAATATTTTTGAAGTCTGGATTTTCTGCTTGCAACTCAATCACCATGCCGTTAGCTGTTTTCTTTTGCTGCCAGCGTTTGACAGTGACTTCATCATCAAGACGAGCAACAACGATATCGCCGTTACGTACTTCGGTAGTTTTTCTGACAGCTAAATAGTCACCATCCAAAATGCCCGCATCGCGCATGCTCATCCCTTTTACTTTTAATAAGTAATCAGCGCCTTTGCTAAATAAACTTGGATCAATTGGGACTTGTTTCTCAATGTGCTCAACTGCCATGATCGGTGATCCTGCAGCAACACGACCAATGAGTGGAAGCGTGAGTTGCTGTAATGCGCCAGATGGTAATGACAATTGACGATATTTGTTTGAGTGTTGTGCTTGATGAAAGCGCTGGGGGATGCGAATGCCGCGTGATGTTCCTGGCGTTAGTTCAATATAGCCTTTTTTTGCAAGTGCGCGAAGATGCTCTTCAGCAGCATTTGCAGATGCAAATCCTAATTGCGTGGCAATCTCTGCGCGGGTCGGCGGCAAGCCACTCTCATCAATTGCTTTGGTGATCAGTTCCAATATCTCACTCTGGCGTGCAGTGAGCTTGGGGAGGGCAGTCAGCTCCTCTAGATAATCGACTGTATTTATGTCCATACTGGGATTGTATACAGCACTTTTTGATAATTCAAGTAATTTAGGGAGATAATGGGGTATGAACTCGATCCATGGCAATCCTGAAAATATCCCCCATATTTTGGTTTTGGGGGTGGGTGGAACCATTGCTGGTTTAGCCTCTGATCCTGCCAATCCGACTGCATATCAATCGGGCCAAGTTGGTATTGAGGCCCTCTTGGCAAAGATTCAGGAAAGTATTCCAGATGCTGTAAAAATAGTCTCTCAACAGCTTGCCAATATCGATAGTCGTGATCTTAGTGAGGATTTACTCACCCTGATAGGCAATACAGTTAAAGAATCTCTTCAAAATCCTGCTGTAAAAGGCGTAGTGATTACTCATGGTACCGACACCATTGAAGAAACTGGGTTTTTCTTACATGCTACCTGTGGCAGGCTTGCTGAAAAATTAGGCAAAAGGGTGGTCTTAGTTGGCGCCATGCTGCCTGCAAATGCACCTCAAGCAGATGGTCCAGCAAACCTCTTGGATGCCTTGAAATGGGCATCAACCGCACCTGAAAACTGTCCTGGCGGGGTATTTGCAGTATTTGCCGGCAAAGTTTGCTTGGCGCGGGATTTGGCTAAACGCCATAGTTCGGCGTTAAATGCGCCACTGATGGACTCGCCCAACAGCCCTATAGGCTTGATAAACCCCTCTTGGCTTTCTAGGGTAAAGGCAATTCAGGCTGCCTCAGTTGAGGATTTGCCCATTCCTGAGGTTTGGCCATGGGTAGATATTCTGACTAGTCACGCTGGAGCGCGGGGGCAGACAGTTGAGGCGCTTGTTGGCGCAGGTGTCCAGGGCTTGGTTTTGGCTGGCACTGGTTTAGGTGGTTTTCATAAAACTTGGCTTGAGCCTTTGAAAAAGGCTCAAATGCAGGGCATCGCTTTGGTCAGAACGTCCCGAACTGGTGCTGGAGCAACTGTAGCCTCAAAAGATGAGCTTTCTTGTGAACTGGCAGGGGTTCTTTCTGCTCCCAGAGCGAGGATTGCCCTGCAGCTGGCTTTAAATGCTGAAAAAGATCACAAAGCAAACCCTAAATCCCTGACTTGGCAGGATTTTTTTGCTAGAATAGCGGTCTTGCCTGAATTTAGGTGAGGACTTAAAAAGTGTTGTGAGCAGTACTTACAATTTGTTACTACCTTGTCACACTGGCGCTAATTTCAAAACCATCAGAAATTGGCAGACGCCCAGGTGACTTAATCCTAAAGGAGTGTTTGATGCGTCATTATGAAATCGTCTTTATCGTCCATCCGGACCAAAGCGAGCAAGTGCCAGCGATGATCGATCGTTACAAAGCTACATTAGCAGCTGCGGGCGGCAAAATTCATCGTATGGAAGACTGGGGTCGTCGTCAGATGGCTTACATGATCGACAAGCTTGCTAAAGCCCACTACGTTTGCATGAACATTGAGTGCGACCAGAAAACTCTGGAAGAACTTGAGCATGCGTTCAAATTTAACGATGCTGTTTTGCGTCACCTCATTATCAAGACTAAGAAAGCTGAAACAGAGCCTTCCATCATGATGAAAGAAGTGCAACGTGAAGAAGCTCGCAAATCAGCTCAAGCCGACGCTCCTACAGCGGTAGCCTAAGTTAGAAATTTGAAGAGGAATACACAGACTAGAAAACGTATTAGATAAGCGGAGCGGCGTTGAATCATTTCACCCTCACTGCAATCTTAGTTTCTAAAGACGCGATTCGATTTACGCCTGCAGGAATACCAGTGATGCATTGCCAGCTAGAACATCGTGGCGAAGCGAACGAGGTAGGAGTGGCAAGGAAAATTCAGATGAGCGTTGAAGCCATAGCAATTGGCCCCATACAAAAGGATCTAGAGCGAATGGATTTAGGAGTTGAGGCAGTGTTTGAAGGATTCTTAGCACCGAAGACTCTACGTAATCAAAGACTTGTTTTCCATATTACCCATATTCAATTGAAAAATTAAAGAGGAAATCATCATGGCGTTTGGAAAGAAACCCGATTTCAAAAAGAAACCAGCTCAGAACCCATTGTTCAAGCGTAAGCGTTATTGCCGTTTCACTGTTGGTGGCGTTGAGCAAATCGACTACAAAGATGTAGATACATTGAAGGACTTCATTGGCGAAAACGCCAAGATCACTCCTGCTCGTTTGACAGGCACAAAAGCAAAGTATCAGCGTCAGTTAGACACTGCTATCAAGCGTGCTCGTTTCTTGGCTTTGCTGCCATTCTCCGATCAACATAGAAAATAATTGGGAGCCCTCAATGCAAATTATTCTTTTAGAAAAAGTAACCAACTTGGGCAACCTCGGTGACGTCGTTCGTGTTAAAGACGGTTTCGCTCGTAACTTCCTAATCCCGCAACGTAAAGCTCGTCGTGCAACTGAAGCAGCAATCGCTGATTTTGCAATACGTCGTGCCGAGTTAGAAAAATTGGCTGCTGAGAAATTGGCTGCTGCCCAAGCAGTTGGCGTGAAGCTCAAAGACTTGGTTCTCGAAATCGGTCAAAAAGCAGGTGTTGACGGTCGTTTGTTTGGTTCTGTAACTAACCATGACATCGCTGATGCATTGAAAGCGAAAGGCTTCACGATTGAAAAGGCTTCAATTCGTATGCCAACTGGCCCATTGAAAATGGTTGGTGATCATCCTGTTGCGGTTGCTGTACATACCGACGTAGTGGCTGACATCACGATTCGTGTAGTTGGCGAGCAAGCTTAAGTTTTAAAACTCAGGCTTTAGGAACTTCGCTAGCCTCATGGCTGAATCCCGTTCACGTTCCGTGACGCTGAATCCCGGCATGATGGGTTCTGGGGATGCAGTCGTGCAGGCCTTAAAAGTTCCACCCCATTCTGTAGAAGCCGAGCAATCATTGCTCGGCGGTCTACTGATCGATAACTCCTCTTGGGACAACCTGGGTGGAGTCTTAAACGATAAAGATTTCTATCGCCCTGAGCATGCATTGATTTATAAAGTCATTGCACGTTTAGTTAGCGACAACCATCCCGCCGACGTCATTACTGTTCATGATGCAATTAAGTCTGAGCAGGGTGGCGATTTGGTTAGCGTTGATTACCTCAATTCATTAGCGCAGAACACACCGAGTGCGGCAAACATTAAAGGCTACGCTGATATCGTTCGTGACCGCAGCATTCTGCGTCGCTTAATTGAAGTTTCAGACAGCATTGTGAACTCTGCTTTTGTTACAGAGGGCCGTCCAGTGAGAACACTATTGGATGAGGCAGAGGCTCGTATTTTGCAAATCGGTGAAGAAGGTAGTCGCAAAGCAGATTACCTCGAGATCGAACCACTCTTACGCTCGGTTGTGGCACGTATTGACGAGCTATACAACCGCCAAGGTGGTAGCGACATCACTGGTATTGCCACAGGCTTTATTGATTTGGATAAGCAAACCAGTGGTTTACAAAAAGGTGACTTAGTCATTGTTGCCGGAAGGCCTTCGATGGGTAAGACGGCTTTTGCATTGAATATTGCCGAGAACGTTGCTCTCGCAGAAGGTTTGCCTGTGGTCGTGTTCTCGATGGAGATGTCAGGTGAACAATTGGCATCACGCCTCCTCGGTTCAGTAGGGCGCGTTGATCAAGGTCGTATGCGTACCGGTAAGCTGCAAGATGATGAGTGGCCACGCGTGACTGATGCAATTGCCCGGTTAAGTAATACACAAATTTTGATTGATGAGACTGGCTCCTTATCAAGTCTAGAGTTGCGCACGCGCGCGCGCCGAATTGCCAGAAACTTTGGCGGCACTCTTGGTTTAGTAGTGATTGACTACTTGCAGTTGATGAGTGGCTCCGGTTCAGAGAACCGCGCAACTGAGATCTCAGAAATCTCCCGCTCCCTTAAATCGCTTGCAAAAGAATTGCAGTGCCCAGTAGTGGCGCTCTCACAGTTAAATCGTGGTTTGGAGCAACGTCCTAATAAGCGCCCAATCATGTCTGACCTGCGCGAGTCAGGCGCGATCGAGCAAGATGCTGACTTGATTATGTTTATTTATCGCGATGAGGTGTATCACCCTGATACTACGACCGATAAAGGTATGGCTGAGATTATTATCGGCAAGCAGCGTAACGGGCCCATTGGTACAGTTAGATTGAGCTGGCAAGGCCCATATACCAAGTTCGATAACTTAGCGATGGGATCTATCGGCTACTCTTCTGGCGGTTATGAGCCGTTCTAAAATATCGATGAAGAATGAACACATCAAAAAGCCTCGCATTGCGAGGCTTTTTTACTGAGGTAGTGCGCTCAACCGAATCACTTACTTTCCGCCTTCACATTTCTTAATGGAAGCAGCCTTAGCAGCGCCATATAGTGGCTTACCATCCTTGCTGACCGCTTTTGCTTCACAATCATTGGGTTTTGCATCGCCCATACATTTTTTAATGGAGGCATCTTTAGCGGCGCCATATAAAGGCTTACCATCCTTGCTCACAGCTTTTGCTTCACAGGCTGCCTGATCGGCAAAAGCATAGGTGGGAAGTGTAAAACTCAATGCGATGCATAAAGCGATGACGATTTTCTTCATAGTGACCCCTTTTGTGAATACTTCAATGAATGACTTTCTTAAAACGATACTCTAATCAAAATTAAGCTATTGGGAAATATAGGGTAAATGCTATTTATCCTATAGTGATAGAGAGCTTAGGGTGCTATCCGACGAGCCTCAGTAAACTTAGCAGCCCAATAGGGTGCGGTAATGTAGTCGAGGCGTACAGTGCCGCCTGCACTTGGCGCATGCACAAACCTTCCTTGCCCCACATAGATGCCAGCGTGCGAGTATTTTTCACCGGTGGTATTGAAAAACACTAAGTCACCTGGTGCTGGTGGTTGGTTCTCAACACTCCTGCCTTGAGTACTCATTTGTTGGATGGTGCGGGGTAATTTAATATCCGCCGCTTTGTTATAAACATAAACAATGAGGCCGCTGCAATCAAAGCCACCCTTGGGCGTATTGCCCCCATAACGATAGGGAACATCTACTAAGCCTACGGCTGCAATAGAGATATCCTCGGTGCCGACACTAGTGTCTTGTTTGAATTGCGCCACTTTTGATGGGCCTGCTTTACTGCTGAATGTACTGCATCCCGATAATGCCAGGATCGAACAAATAAAAATGCCGCACCCAATGAGAGTGCGGCATGACCGGGTTTGCTTAGAGCGCGTCGGCAGCATGATCCGCAAGACGTGAGCGCTCGCCGCGCGCTAGGGTCACATGGCCGCCATGGCGCCAACCTTTAAAACGGTCAACGACATAAGTAAGACCAGATGAACCTTCCGTCAAGTAAGGTGTATCAATCTGTGCAATATTACCTAGGCAAACAATCTTCGTTCCTGGGCCCGCACGCGTTACGAGGGTTTTCATTTGCTTTGGTGTTAAGTTTTGCGCTTCATCAATGATCACAAATTTACTTACAAAGGTTCTACCGCGCATGAAGTTCATGCTCTTGACTTTAATCCGTGAGCGAATGAGCTCTTGAGTAGCAGCACGACCCCACTCACCAGCATCATCGTTACGTTGCAACACTTCTAGATTGTCATCAAAGGCACCCATCCAAGGTTGCATTTTCTCTTCCTCGGTACCAGGCAAGAAGCCTATATCTTCGCCAACGGGAACGGTGGCGCGGGTAATGATGATCTCGTTATAACGTTTGCTATCTAGGACTTGCTCAAGGCCTGCTGCTAGAGCTAACAAGGTTTTGCCAGTACCAGCTTGCCCTAGGAGCGTTACAAAATCTACATCAGGGTTCATCAGTAAGTTCATCGCAAAGTTTTGCTCACGATTACGTGCAGTAACACTCCATACATTGTTCTTCTGGTGAGAAAAGTCTCTGAGGGTTTGCAAGAGAGCAGTTCTGCCATTGATTTCTCGTACGTGGGCATAGAACGGTGTAGAGCCGTCTGGATTTTCTTGATAAACAAATTGATTGACTAGCATGCTTGGCACAGATGGTCCAGTAACTCTATAGAACATCGTGCCTGATTTTGAATCAGACCAGCTTTCCATATCTTTGCCATGCTTTGGCCAGAAGTCTGCAGGCAATGACATGACGCCTGAGTACATTAAGTCACGATCTTCAAGTACCTGGTCGTTGAAATAATCTTCAGCGGGCAAGCCCAAAGCACGCGCCTTAATACGCATGTTGATGTCTTTGGATACCAAGACTACTTCTTGACCATTGCGCGTTTTTTGAAGTTCGCTAACCACAGCCAAAATCATGTTATCGCCCTTACCTTCGGGCAGTCCCTCTGGCAAAGCTTGAGTAGCAAGTTTGGTTTGGAAATACAGGCGTCCGGAAACATCTTGGTTGCCAAGTTTGTTGAGCGGGATACCGTCATCTAAGGTGCCGCTAGTACCGGCAACCAACTGATCGAGAGAGCGGCTGACAGTACGTGCATTGCGGGCTACTTCGGTCATTCCTTTTTTATGATTGTCCAACTCTTCCAGAGTGGTCATAGGTAAGAAAAGGTCATGCTCCGAGAAGCGGAATAAAGAACTTGGATCATGCATCAAGACGTTGGTATCGAGTACAAATAAACTTGGGGGTCCTGTACGAATGACACGTTTTGGTTTTGCAGGAGTTGCTACATGATTTTCATTTCGGGTGGGGCTGCGGTCTGCTTTAATTTTTTCTAGAGCTACTTCTGCTGCAGATAAATCTTCCTCGACATCGTTTACCCAATCAGAGGTTTCTACCACCACTGGTTTTGCTGGAGCTGGGCGCTTCTTTAAGTCGGGAGTATCTTTCCGACTGAGCTTCACTTGATCAGCAATTTGAGTTGGGATGGGTGGCAATGGCATGCAGGCTCTCCTAAAAGAAAAAACCGCCAAGCGGAGTGCGTTGACGGTTTATTACGAAACTAGTTGCAAGGACTTCAAAAAAATGGAGGGGGTTGCTCCCCGAACCTGAACTCAGATACTCAGGTTTCTGATTCAAACGGATTGTCAGACTTTCCCGTCGTTTACGGTGCATATGACTTTACTTTACCCCAAATTTTGGGCTTTGCAAGCACCCGAGAACAAATTGTTGCAAAAATTATTTGGTAGCTTGAGCCGCTTGTAATACCTCTGTCACATGACCAGGAACCTTTAGGCCGCGCCACTCTTTTACTAACGTCCCAGTAGAGTCAAACAGGAAGGTGCTGCGCTCAATTCCGCGGACCTGTTTGCCATACATATTCTTCATCTTGATGACTCCAAAGAGTTGACAGAGCTTTTCTTCGGTATCGGCAACTAGTTCAAATGGCAGTTGTAACTTGCTACGGAAATTGTCATGCGACTTGAGGCTATCGCGAGAGACGCCAACCACCAAGGTATTTGCTTTAGTAAAGGCTTCGATGTTGTCGCGAAACTCACCCGACTCGGCAGTGCAGCCTGGCGTCATATCTTTTGGATAAAAGTAGAGAACCAGTTTTTTTCCTTTAGCAGATGCCGGAGAAAAAGTGAGGTTTGATGTCGCCGGAATAGCGCATGTTGGAATTGCTTGGCCGATTGCTACTGTCATGATGATCCTTTGTAATTTGTCTCTTGGTTTTACTTGCTTAATGATGCTGAATAATCAGTTCGCCACTTCGATTGGGTATCTCACCCCAGGTGAGTGGCAATACCGCTATTTTATCCAGTTGATTGGTGGCTTTCCAGGATTGGTGTAACTCGCCCATGGTGACTAGGTCATGACCTTGATTGAGCCATCCAGCCAATAGTTGTTCAAACGCTGGTAGTAGCTTCTGACCCTCTAATTCTGCATGCAGGGTGAAGACTTGGTCATTGGGATTGCTTTGGGTAATTTCAAGGAGTTTTTTGACAGCCCCAAACTCATCGGCATCATCGATCCCGATGAGTTCATCAAAAGTCGGTAGCGTGGTTGGGTACTGCACATGTTTTGCCTTACCTGAAGTAAGTCCTAGGCGATACGGTATCAAGTTCGGCTCTGCTCTTCCGTCAGAGGAATATGTAATCCCCCATTGATCGAGCTGCTCAAAAGCGGCTTCGTTCATTTGCCAGCCTGCTGCACCATATGTTACTGGAGTGTGACCAAAGATCTCGACAAAGCGATCCCAGCTTTTTTGCATCATCGCCTTAGTCCATCCGGAGTCTTGATTGCGCACAGCATCTTGCCATGCAACGTGGTCCCAAGTGTGTATACCAGTTTCATGTCCAGCTTGATCAATTGCGCGCATTTCTGCAGCTGCTTTATTACCAATGTCTGGGCCAGGAAGAAGAACGCCATAGAGCAGAGTTTTAATACCGTAGTGATCTACGACAGAAGTACGACTCACTTTTTTTAGAAAGCCGGGGCGAAAAACTCTTTTTAAGGCCCAGCCAGTGTGATCTGGTCCAAGGCTAAATAGGAAGGTGGCCTTTAAGCCAAAACGCTCAAGGGTTCTAGCTAGATTAGGGACACCTTCTTTGGTGCCACGTAAGGTATCAACATCAACCTTGAGAGCAATCTTAGCCATGAATCCTTGAATCTAGTTCTGCTTATTCTTTGTCGACTAAAGATCGGGCTTTTTCCACGTCTTGACGATAAGCTTCAAAAATATTCTTGAGGGCATCTGTCATTGGCGTAGTCGGTTTCCAACCCAATTCACTCATAGTGTTGTCAATCGCTGGTACGCGGTTCTGAACATCTTGATAGCCTTCGCCGTAATATGCTCCAGAGGTTGTTTCCACTATCTTGACGTCATTCGCTGTTTTGGCGTACTCAGGGATGCTATGGGCAATCTCGAGCATTTGATTTGCTAATTCACGGACAGAGTGATTGTTCTTTGGGTTGCCAATGTTGTAGATCTTGCCATTAGCAACATCATCTTTATTGGCGATGATGCGCATGAGTGCGTCGATACCATCATCAATATAAGTAAAAGCACGTTTCTGTGCGCCACCATCTACTAGATTAATAGGTTCGCCACGCACGATGTGACCCAAGAACTGAGTCACTACGCGGGAGGAGCCTTCTTTTGGTGTGTAGATACTGTCGAGTCCAGGACCAATCCAGTTAAATGGGCGGAAGAGGGTAAAGCGTAAGCCTTCCATACCGTAACCCCAAATCACGCGATCCATCAATTGCTTGGAGCAAGCATAGATCCAGCGGGGTTTATTGATTGGACCGTAAACCATATTTGATTGAGACGGATCAAATTCGCTGTCTTCACACATGCCATAAACCTCAGAGGTCGATGGGAAGACCAGGTGCTTTTTATATTTAACAGCAGAGCGCACGATCGGCAGGTTGGCTTCGAAGTCGAGCTCAAATACTTTAAGTGGTTGTTGTACGTAAGTTGCCGGTGTAGCAATCGCAACCAAAGGGAGGATAACGTCACATTTGCGAATGTGATATTCAACCCACTCTTTATTGATGGTGATATCACCTTCAAAGAAGTGCATGCGAGGGTGATTGATCAAATCACCCAGGCGATCATTCTGCATATCCATGCCATAGACATCCCAATCGGTTGTCTCCAGAATGCGTTTGGAAAGGTGGTGACCGATAAAACCGTTAACACCAAGAATGAGTACTTTTTTCATCTCTACTACCTTGTTTTAATCTAATTTGTATTTAATGCCTATTTGCTTGCTGGAAACCATTCCAAGACTTCAACTGCTTGGTGGTCGCCACAAATGCCGAATACCCGATTATCAACCACTTGGATACCAGTAGCACTAAGATCGAGCTTGGCTGGAAAGGAGCCTTTCAGGCTAGTGCGGACTAGGATCATGGTTGCGCCATTGTGCTCAGTAAAAGCGCCTGGATAAGGGGGTGCAACGGCTCTCACGAGGTTATGGACTTGCTGTGCACTCTGATTCCAGTGAATTTGCCCATCAGCAGGCTTTCTGCCGCCAAAATAACTGCCTTTTTGGAGTTCATTGGGCTTGCGGGGAACTTTGCCTTGGAGGAGCTCTGGCAGAACTTGGTTGATCACTGCTACAGCAGCTTCACTGACTTTACCAAAGACATCTGTCGCGGTTTCGTCTGGACCAATGGTGACCTTTACTTGTCCAACAATGTCACCAGCATCTGGTTTGACTTCCATGACATGGAGGGTGGCACCAGTTTCTGTCTCGCCATGCAAGATTGCCCAATTGACTGGAGCTCGACCTCGGAACTTCGGCAGTAATGAGCCATGCATATTGATTGCGGCAATCTTGGCGCAAGCCAAAATTTGCGCCGGAATCATATGGCGGTAGTAGAAGGAAAAGATATAGTCAGGCGATAGCGCTTGAAGCTTAGGAGTTAAATCATTTAACTCGCTAGCACTTGGCGTGATGTAAGGAATATTTTTTTCAGTACAGAGTTTGGCGACGCTAGCGAACCAGACATTCTCATTGGGGTCGTCTTCGTGAGTAACTACCAGATCAACTTGGATACCCGCATTAAGAAGTGCTTTGAGGCAATTAACGCCAACATCGTGATATGCGAATACGACAGCGTGCAATTATTTTTTCTCTAAAACGGTTTGCACCACATAACGTGGGCGATTACGGATCTGCTGATAGATGCGGCCAATATATTCACCCAAAAGACCAAGGCCAAAGAGCATCACACCAATTAAGAAGAAAGTGAGCGCAAAGAGGGTGAAGACACCCTCAACCTCTGCACCTAAAACAAAGCGGCGCACCAATAGGTATGCAAACAAGCTGCCGGCAGCGAGCGACAGTAACATGCCCAGAATCGAGAAGATCTGCAAAGGTATGATAGAAAAGCCAGTAACCAAATCAAAGTTCAACCGAATCAGTTGATAAAGGCTGTATTTGGATTCACCAGCGAAGCGCTCTTCATGCTTGACGCTTATTTCAATGGGGTTGGCAGCAAAGGTATAAGCCAGCGCAGGAATAAAGGTATTGTTCTCGTCACATTGACGAACGAGATCAACAATGCGACGGCTATAGCCCCGCAGCATGCAGCCCTGATCGGTCATTGTGATACGGGTAATATTTTCACGTAAACGATTCATCGCGCGTGAGGCATATTTTCTGAAGAAGCTATCGCGACGATCTGCACGAATAGTGCCGACGTAATCATGACCCTTTAGCAATTGCTCAGTGAGCGCATCAATTTCTTCGGGAGGATTTTGTAAATCTGCATCCAAGGTGATGATGTGTTCACCTTTCGCGTATTCAAAACCAGCCATGATGGCCATGTGCTGGCCAAAGTTGCTATGAAATAACACTGCACGTGTAACGTCAGGACGCAACTCCACTTGTCTAGCCAGAATCCCTGCTGAGCGATCCTTACTGCCATCGTTTACAAAAATAATCTCATATGCAACATTGCGTTTGGTAGCGAGCGCATCTAATGCAGGATAAAGGCGATCAAATAAAGCCTGAAGACCGTCTTCTTCGTTGTAAACGGGAATAACGATGCTGAGTTTTGGATTGGCAGCTAAATTTGCGGTCATGTTGCAATTTTGCCTGATTCTGGGGATTTAACCCAATAAGACTAGTTTTTACGGTGTTTCTTGAGGATTCCGACTAATCCACTGGCTATACGACGAATATCCTCATCGGCCATTCCAGGAAATAGTGGAAGAGTGAGAATAGAGCGACCAATACGTTCTGCAATAGGAGTATCACTCGTTTTATAGCCTTGATCTTTGTACAGAGTAAAGCCGGTGATGGCAGGGTAGTGCACACCAGTGCCAATGCCGAGGGCTTTTAATTCCATCATGACTTGGGCGCGATCACAATTGAGTTGATCTAGTGGCAGCACTACTTGATACATGTGCCAATTACTCTCTGTGAAATTTTCAACTGGAAGCTCTAACTTAAGATGATCCAGGTCTGCAGATTTGAGTTCGGTACGGATCACGTCAAAGTATTGATGTGCAAGTGTAGCGCGACGTGTTTGATAAGCTGGCAATTGTTTGAGTTGTTGTAAGCCAATGACCGCATTAACGTCGGTCAAATTATCTTTGCCGCCCAACACATCCACATCCATGCCATCCATGCCTTGACGAGTTAAACCCTGTAGACGAAACTTTTCAGCAAGCTTGGCTTCATCTGCATTATTGAGTACGAGACAACCACCTTCAACCGTACTGAGATTCTTATTGGCTTGGAAACTAAAGCTCACTAGATCGCCAAAGCTACCAATCTTCTTGCCTTTCCATTGCGATCCAAACGCTTGTGCAGCATCTTCAATCACGCGCAGCTTGTATTGCTTGGCTAATGCGTAGAGCTGATCCATATCAACTGGTAAGCCAGCCAAATACACTGGCATGATGGCGCGAGTCTTGGGAGTGATTGCAGTAGCTACTTTATTGAAATCAATATTGCGGGTAACAGGATCAACATCTACAAAGATTGGTTTGGCACCAACACTTAAAATCACATTCGAAGTGGCTACCCAAGATATCGGTGTGGTAATTACTTCATCGCCCTCGCCAATACCAGCCACTTGCAATGCAATCTTCATGGTTGCCGTGCCATTAGCAAAACAACGCACCGGGCGACCACCAAAGTAGTCACTAAGGGCTGCCTCGAACTCCGCTAGCTTTGGCCCCGAGGTTACCCAGCCCGAGCGCAATACCTCAGCAACGGCATCAATCGTTTCTTGATTAAAGCTGGGGCGCGTAAACGGAATAAATTCGGGGGTGGAAGTAGGTGCAGGGTTTGCCATAACGCTTATATTACTTTGATTGCTGCGAGCTACTTGTAGTTTCTGGATGTTTGACAATCACTCGACGAGAATCACGATCTACTTCTTGCATCGGTATCTTTAAGTCCTGCAGAGCAATATATTGCTCGGGAACCATCAGTGCATAGGCGGTTTGATCTTCTTTCCAACGAGTAATGAAAGCATCGAGGGTCGGCATCCACAGATCAGGTTCTTGATTAACACCAAATTCCAGCTCATCAGGTGATTCGACCATGATCATAGTTCTACCAAGATAAAACGGGACAGTGTGATCTAGTAGGCGCACAGAGTAGAAATTGACTTTTTCTGGAATAGATATTTTGACGCGGTTAACGAGATCAATGCCTGATACTGCACGCCCCAAAGTTTCATGACCAGTTCCAGCGATGATGGCGCACAAGAAAAAGCCACAGGCAAAACTCACAATGCTTTGGATGCCATTGCGTTTAGATTGCAGAGCTGCATACGAGCTAAAGATAATGAGCGCAACTAATGCAGCAATGACCCATTGGGTATATTGCGCATAGGATTCAATTTCATCAGGCCTTGCTTGCTTGCTAATTTCTGATAAGAAGAAAAAGCCTATACAACCCAGCAGAGCAAATCCAAGGGTTTGTAATTTCCAAGGGATTGCCATGGAGTTCGTTTGACCTAATAAACGATCTAAGCGATTACCAATCAATAGGGCTAGTGCAGGAAAGATCGGGATGATATAACCAGGAAGCTTGGAGCGGGACACGCTGAAGAACGCAAAGATCACTACAAACCAGCACACCAGTAACCATCCGCTGGAGAACTCTCGTCTGCGTTCTTGCCAAGCCTGTGTCAGTGCCCCGGGGATTTGTAATACCCAAGGAAGTATGCCGATTAATAGCAGTGGTACGAAGTAATAGATGGGACCAGTTCTACTATGGGCATCCTGTGTAAATCGTTGTAGGTGTTCGTGAATAAAGAAAAATTCTAGGAACTCGGGATTACGTTGTGCCACCAAAATAAACCAAGGTGCTGTAATAGCTAAGAACAAAATCAACCCACTAAACAAACGTAAGCGAGTCCAAATTTTCCAATCCCAAGTGCTAACAGAGTAGGCGATAAAAACCATGGCTGGGATGGCTGCGCCAATCACGCCTTTTGATAAGGTAGCCAGTGCCATAAACACCCAGCAAGCCCACATCCAATTGCGACAACTGGATTTACTCTGAGCAGTTTGTGCCAGCAATAAGCTGCAAAGCGCCGCCACTAAAAAAGAAGAGAGCCCCATGTCGAGAGAATTAAAGTGGCCGCTAATGATCCACATTGGATTTGATGCTAAAACGACTGCAGCCAACCAACCTGCTCTCGCATTAAAGATGCGAGCGCCAGTAAAGCCAATGGCGAGAATGGTCAGAAATCCAGTGAGTGCTGTCCAGAGCCTTGCTTGCCAATCACCAATACCAAATACTTTAAATGCTGCTGCAGTTGCCCAAGCTTGGAGTGGCGGTTTCTCAAAATACTTGTAGCCGTTGTAGCGCGGTGTTACCCAATCACCAGTGACCAACATCTCTCTGGCGATTTCTGCATAACGTCCTTCATCGGATGGAATGAGGTGGCGATAGTTCAGAGTGCCAAACCAGAGCAGGGCATAAATGAGTATTAACAGCAACATTTTGCTGGGGTGCAGGGCAGAAGATTGCCGAATTTGCCCAAACTGCATTAAGTCGGCTCCACGATCAAGGCTAAGAGGACTTGACGCCCTTCACCTACCAAGATGTTGTAAGTACGACAGGCAGCTTGAGAATCCATGATTTCAAAGCCAATTTTGGCTTGAATCAGGGCTTTTAGGAGTTCTGGCTTAGGAAAGTGTTGGCGACTGCCGGTCCCAATGAGAATCAATTCAGGCTTGAGATCGACCATTTGGGTGAAATGGCTGGCTTCTAGGTCATCAAAGGACTTTGCGGGCCACTCTGAAATAGCCCCGTCTGAGCTCAATAAGACCGCATGGGCATATGGGACCTTGTTGATCTCTACGTAGCCATCGCCATAGCCGGTAATCGAATTGCCTCCAGAATGGGGGTCAGATTGAAGCTTCAAGTGGACTCTCTGTCATAATTATGTGGATTATAGCTAGCTGTTTTTTCCAAGATTTCAAGAACTTACCCTTTAATTTATTGTGAAACCCATCCTAAAGTCCCAAAAACTCGATAACGTTTGTTACGACATTCGTGGTCCAGTGCTCGAGCTTGCTCAGCGCATGGAGGAAGAAGGTCACAAAATCATCAAATTAAACATCGGAAACGTCGGGGTTTTCGGTTTCGATCCTCCCGAAGAGATTCAGTTGGACATGATCCGCAATTTGAGTAATGCCTCTGCTTATTCTGATTCCAAAGGTATTTTTGCGGCACGTAAGGCCATCATGCAGTACTGCCAAGAAAAGGGTATTCAGGGTGTGGCATTAGATGATGTTTATACCGGTAACGGTGTGTCTGAGCTCATCGTACTTTCCATGAACGCCCTTCTGAATGATGGCGACGAAGTGTTGGTGCCTACGCCAGACTACCCACTATGGACTGCTGCTGTGAGTTTATCCAGCGGCACACCCGTTCATTATCTGTGTGATGAGTCAAAAGATTGGGCGCCAGACTTAAATGATCTGCGCAAAAAAATTACCCCTCGTACTAAAGCGATTGTGGTCATTAACCCAAATAATCCAACTGGTGCGATTTATTCTAAAGAAGTGTTGCTTGAGTTGACGCAAATTGCTCGCGAGCACGGTTTAATTTTGTTTGCTGATGAGATTTACGACAAGATGTTGTACGATGGTGAGAAACATATCTCGCTTGCATCCCTGTCTCATGATGTTGTCATCATTACTTTTAACGGGCTATCTAAGAACTACCGCTCATGCGGCTACCGCGCAGGCTGGATGGTGGTTTCTGGTGATAAAGAAATGGTGCGGGACTATATCGAAGGTCTCAATATGTTGGCCTCGATGCGCTTGTGTGCAAACGTACCGGGCCAATACGCCATTCAAACTGCATTAGGCGGATATCAAAGTATTAACGACTTAGTTAGCGAAGGCGGTCGGCTTGCAAAGCAGCGCGATCTTGCTTGGAAACTCATCACAGAAATTCCTGGCGTCACTTGCGTAAAACCCAAGTCAGCTCTGTATTTATTTCCGAAGTTGGATTCTGAGGTTTATCCCATTAAAGATGATCAACAGTTTGTTGCCGATCTTCTTAAAGAGGAAAAGGTATTGTTAGTACAGGGTTCCGGTTTTAACTGGGGTAAACCTGATCACTTCCGCGTAGTGTTTTTACCTCATGAAGACGTGCTCACGGAGGCGATTGGTCGCCTGGCGCGTTTTCTGGAGCGTTATCGTAATAAGCATGGTCGTAAGGCTTCTTCAACCGCTGCAAAGGCATCATGAAACCGATTCAAGTAGGTCTCTTAGGTATTGGCACCGTAGGTGGTGGTGTATTTACTGTTCTAGAGCGTAACCAAGATGAAATCACTCGTCGTGCCGGTCGTGGCATTCGCATTCATACCGTTGCTGATCTAAATGTAGAGCGCGCCAAAGAGATCGTTAAAGATCGTGCGCAGATCGTCAACGATGCTCGTGCCGTGATCAATAACCCAGAGATTGATATCGTGGTTGAGCTGATTGGCGGCTATGGCATCGCTAAGGACTTGGTTTTAGAGGCAATTGCAGCTGGCAAACACGTGGTAACGGCTAACAAGGCTTTAATTGCGGTTCATGGCAATGAGATATTTAAAGCAGCGCACGCCAAGGGTGTGATGGTTGCATTTGAGGCAGCAGTTGCTGGCGGTATTCCGATTATTAAAGCTTTGCGTGAAGGCTTAACGGCCAATCGTATTGAATGGATTGCAGGCATCATCAACGGTACTACCAATTTCATTCTTTCTGAAATGCGGGACAAAGGCTTGGACTTTGAAACTGTTCTTAAAGAAGCGCAACGCTTAGGTTACGCAGAAGCGGATCCAACCTTCGATATTGAAGGTATTGATGCTGCTCATAAAGCAACCATCATGAGTGCAATTGCATTTGGTATTCCAATGCAATTTGATAAGGCACATGTTGAAGGTATTACTAAGCTAGCGGCGATTGATATTCGCTATGCTGAGCAATTGGGGTATCGCATCAAGCTACTCGGTATTGCTAAGAAAACACCAACGGGCGTCGAGTTACGTGTGCATCCCACTTTAATTCCTGCTAAGCGTTTAATTGCAAACGTAGAGGGAGCCATGAATGCGGTCCAAGTATTTGGCGATGCTGTTGGCACTACCCTCTACTACGGTAAAGGTGCTGGTTCAGAGCCAACCGCTTCCGCAGTAATTGCCGACCTGGTTGATATCACTCGTTTATTAAGTGCAGATCCTGAACATCGTGTTCCATACTTGGCATTTCAACCAGATGCAGTCCAAAACACCCCTATATTGCCGATTGGCGAGATCACGACCAGCTACTACTTACGTATGCGCGTAGCTGATCAGGCAGGTGTGCTCGCTGATATTACGAAGATCTTGGCTTCCCATGGCGTTTCTATTGATGCGCTCTTGCAAAAAGAAGCTGATGAAGGTGAAAGTCAGACTGACTTAGTGGCCTTAACTCACGAAACCAAAGAGAAGAACATGCTTGCCGCAATCAAAGAGATTCAGAATCTCAAGACGGTTGCTGGTGAAGTAGTGAAGATTCGTTTAGAAAATCTGTCTTAATTTAATCTATGCGTTACCAATCTACTCGTGGCAATAGCCCAGAACAATCCTTCTTAGAAATTTTGTTAGGTGGGTTGGCGCCAGATGGCGGCCTGTATTTGCCGACGCAATACCCAAAGGTGACTGCGGAGCAGTTAGATTCATGGCGCGGTTTATCTTACGCAGACCTAGCCTATGAGGTGTTGAGTTTGTATTGCGACGATATTCCTGAGGCTGATTTGCGTGCACTGCTGCGCAAAACCTATACCGAGCAAGTCTATTGCAATGGTCGTCCACAAGATAATGCGAAAGATATTACGCCTTTGCATTGGTTGGGTGAAGAGCATGGCACACGTATTGGCTTATTGAGTCTCTCTAATGGCCCAACTCTCGCCTTTAAAGATATGGCGATGCAGTTACTCGGCAATCTTTTTGAATACGCGCTAAAGCGCGCTGGCCAGAAACTGAATATCTTGGGTGCCACTTCTGGCGATACTGGTAGTGCTGCCGAATATGCAATGCGCGGCAAAGAGGGCGTGAAGGTATTCATGCTTTCACCGCGCGGCAAGATGAGCGCATTTCAATCTGCCCAAATGTATTCTTTGCAGGACCCCAATATTTTTAACTTAGCAGTAGCCGGAGTCTTTGATGACTGCCAGGATATTGTCAAGGCGGTGAGTAACGACCTTGTTTTTAAAGCTCAGCAGCAAATTGGCACCGTGAACTCTATCAATTGGGGGCGCGTTGTTGCGCAGGTGGTGTATTACTTCCAAGGCTATCTGCTAGCAACCAACGCTAGCTCTGAAAAAGTCTCCTTTACTGTGCCATCTGGCAACTTCGGTAATGTTTGCGCTGGTCATATCGCCCGCATGATGGGATTACCAATTGAGCATTTGATCGTCGCTACAAATGAGAACGATGTGCTCGATGAGTTCTTCCGCACGGGTGTTTATCGTGCGCGCAAATCTGCCGAGACTTTGCATACCTCTAGTCCCTCAATGGATATCTCGAAGGCCAGTAACTTTGAGCGCTTTGTATTCGACTTTATGGGTCAAGACGGCAAGGCGACTGCTGCGATGTTTAAGCAAGTCGATACTACTGGTGGCTTCGACATCTCTCAAGATGCCGTCTTCAAAGAGCTTGGCAAGTATGGGTTCCAATCTGGACGCAGTACTCATGGCAATCGTTTAGAAACGATTCGTGATGTCGACAAACGTTATGGCGTGATGATTGATACTCATACTGCTGATGGTGTCAAAGTAGCGCGTGAGTACTTGCAAGCTGGTATTCCGATGCTGGTGCTGGAGACGGCCTTGCCCATTAAGTTTGAAGAAACGATTCAAGAAGCCTTGGGTCGTCCTGCCGAGTGCCCGCCTGCGTTTAAAGATATCAAATCAAAGCCACAGCGCGTAGAAAATATCAATGCGGATGTAAATCAGGTTAAAGATTTCATTACAGCGCATCTCAACTAGATTTTTTAATCAACACAAAGTAACAATCCATATTGCTATGACTAAGCCACCGATGTTGACTGCGCAGCAGGCTTTAGATCACTTACTCTCCCATGCCAAGCCAGTAGAGGAGAGTGAAAGCATTCCAATGCAAGCAACACTTGGTCGTGTACTTGCAGAAAACGTCAGTAGCTTAGTGGATGTGCCACCGCTGGATAACACTTCGATGGATGGTTATGCGGTTCGCACTGCGGATACCCAAAATTCTGGAAGTATCCTCAGAATCGCGCAACGCATCCCAGCAGGTTCAGTTGGCATTCAACTAGAGCCTGGTACGGCAGCACGGATTTTTACGGGAGCTCCCATACCTCCTGGCGCTGACGCAGTCGTTATGCAAGAAGATTGTGCCGTTCCTGAAGGGGTAGCGGATCAAGTGCAGGTCAATATTGCTCCAGTATCAGGCCAGTGGATTCGCCGCAAAGGTGAGGATTTAAGCGCTGGCAAAATGGCATTAACTGCTGGAACATATTTGCGCCCTCAAGAGTTGGGTGTAGCAGCATCTGCAGGATTAACTCACTTAAACGTGAAGCGTCGCGTCAAAGTGGCCACCTTTTTTACCGGCGATGAATTAGCCTTACCAGGTGAACCTTTAAAGCCAGGTGGCATCTACAACTCCAATCGCGATACCTTATTAGCCTGTCTCCGATCCTTGGGTTGCGACGCTACCGATTTGGGGATTGTTCCGGATCGTTTGGATGCTACTCGCGCCGCATTGCGTAAAGCAAGCAAAGATCATGATTTGATTATTACTTCAGGTGGCGTGTCTGTTGGCGAAGAAGATCATATTAAGCCTGCAGTGAATGCTGAGGGTAGATTAGATCTTTGGCAGATTGCTATCAAGCCGGGTAAGCCATTAGCATTTGGTGCGGTTCGCAAATCGGATGAGCCAAAAGAGGGTGAGGCTTGGTTTATTGGATTGCCTGGCAACCCAGTATCTAGCTTTGTCACCTTTCTGCTGTTTGTGCGCCCTTTTATTTTGAAGTTGCAGGGGCGTGAGGCTAAGCTGCCACAGTCTTATTTAATGCGTGCTGATTTTGATTGGCTGAAAGCAGATCGTCGTAATGAGTTCTTGCGGGTAAAGATCAATGCAGTGGGCGGTTTAGATTTATTCCCGAACCAAAGTTCTGGAGTGCTCACTAGTGCTTCATGGGGCGATGGCTTGGTAGATTGCCCGCCAGGACAGCCCATCAAAAAGGGTGATATGGTCAAGTACATTCCTTTTGAAGCGCTTCTTAAGTAATCGGTTTACGATGCTCTAATGAAACTTGAATTACGATTCTTTGCCTCATTGCGTGAAGCCCTCGAGACTTCGCAAGAAAGCATTGATGCTCCAGCAACAGTTAAGACCATCGCTGATCTCAGAATCTTTCTGGCGCAACGCGGTGGAGCTTGGGCTCAGGCATTGGCTGAAGGAAAAGCGTTGCGTTGCGCACTCAATCAACATATGGTGGATGCAAATACAAGCTTGCAAGAAGGTGCTGAAGTAGCTTTTTTCCCACCGGTGACTGGTGGCTAATATGCCAATCAGAATTCAAGAAAACGATTTTGATCTGAGCGCTGAGATTGCAGCGCTTCGTCAGGGCGATCCAAGAGTGGGCGCAGTAGTCACTTTCTTGGGCACTGTCCGCGACATGAATGATGGCAGTCAAGTCAAAGAGATGACCTTAGAGCATTACCCCGGCATGACCGAAAAGGCTTTAGAAGAAATCATTACTCAAGCTAAAGCACGCTGGGACATATATCAAGCACTAGTCATTCATCGAGTTGGTCCGCTGTTACCAGAAGATCAAATCGTTTTGGTTGCTGTAACTAGCGCCCACAGAGGGGAAGCTTTTGCTGCTTGTGAATTTATGATGGATTACCTAAAAACTGCCGCCCCATTTTGGAAAAAAGAAGATACTCCTGGGGGTGCTCGCTGGGTAGATGCTCGTGTCACAGATGATGCTGCAATGGCGCGCTGGAAGAAGAATTAAAACCTCTTAAGTCCTATTTAAAAAATCCTAACTTTTCTGATCTTGGCAGTTGTTTTAATTTCATCTCGGCCTTAGAGGCCTCTGAGCGATCTGGGTGCTCTTGGGTCGCCAAGAGGATAACTGGTCTTCGTGACCGGGTGTAGCGAGCGCCTTGCCCTGAATTATGGGCTTCCAGGCGATGCTCCAAGCGATTGGTAATGCCAGCGTAGTAGCTACCGTCAGAGCACTCTAGTAAATAAACAAGCCAGGTCAAAATAGCTCACATTTAGGGTTAAAAAGGGCGTAAATAGCCTTGAAATTGTCATTATTGCCCTTATATTCTATAGATAGAAATACATGGAATACATGAGGCATAAAAATGAGAATAGATAAATTAACAACCAAATTTCAAGAGGCTTTAAGTGAAGCGCAAAGCATCGCTTTAGCTAAAGATAATCAATACATCGAGCCAGCCCATGTCTTGTTGGCAATGTTGCGTGACTCTGATGGATCTGCAAAGAGCTTATTAACCCGTGCAGGCGTCAATGTTCCAGGCCTTGAAAAAGGCGTGGAGAAAGTCATTAGCAATTTGCCTGAAGTGCAGGGTACTAGTGGTGAAGTGCAAGTGGGTCGTGATTTGAGTAATTGGCTCAACCTATGCGAAAAAGAGGCGAATAGGCGTAATGATCAATTTATCGCTGGCGAGTTGTTCTTGCTAGTGGTGGCTGATGATAAGGGCGAGCTTGGCAAGGTAGCCCGCGAGAATGGTTTAAATCGTAAATCGTTAGAGGCGGCTATTGATTTAGTACGCGGAGGGGAATCAGTGAATAGTGCAGATGCTGAAGGTCAACGTGAAGCCTTAAAAAAATACACAATCGATTTAACTGAGCGCGCTCGTATGGGTAAGCTCGACCCCGTCATTGGTCGTGATGATGAGATTCGTCGCACCATTCAGATCTTGCAACGTCGCGGTAAAAACAACCCAGTGTTGATTGGTGAGCCTGGTGTAGGTAAAACCGCCATTGTGGAAGGCTTGGCACAGCGAATTGTGAATGGCGAAGTACCTGAGACTTTAAAAAATAAACGTGTCTTAGTTTTGGATATGGCTTTGCTATTAGCAGGCGCTAAGTATCGAGGTGAATTTGAAGAGCGTCTGAAGGCGGTCTTGAGTGATGTAGCTAAGGACGAAGGTCAAACCATCATCTTTATCGATGAAATTCATACGATGGTAGGTGCTGGTAAGGGGGATGGCGCAATGGATGCTGGCAATATGCTCAAGCCTGCATTAGCGCGTGGTGAATTGCATTGTATCGGTGCGACCACTTTAGATGAATACCGCAAGTACATTGAGAAGGATGCTGCACTCGAGCGCCGCTTCCAAAAAGTGATGGTCGAAGAGCCCAGTGTTGAAGCGACGATTGCGATCTTGCGTGGATTACAAGAACGCTATGAGCTCCATCATGGAATTGAGATTACCGATCCTGCGATCGTTGCTGCTGCAGAGTTATCCCACCGCTATATTACCGATCGTTTCTTGCCAGATAAGGCAATTGATCTGATTGATGAGGCGGGTTCACGTATTCGGATGGAAATTGATTCCAAGCCAGAGGTGATGGATAAGCTAGAGCGCCGATTAATTCAGCTCAAGATTGAGCGTGAGGCCGTTAAGAAGGAAAAAGATGAGGCTTCACAAAAGCGCCTTGCTTTGATTGAAGATGAGATCAAGCGTCTAGGTGCTGAATATGCAGACCTAGAAGAGATCTGGAAAGCAGAGAAGGGCGCTGTATTAGGTGCTGCCAATTTGAAAGAAGAGATTGAGAAAGTGCGCGGAGAAATTGCTAAGTTGCAACGTGAAGGCAAGCTAGAGAAGGTCGCTGAATTGCAATATGGCAAATTGCCAGAGCTTGAAGCGAAGCTTAAATCTGCAACTGCTGCTGAAGCAAAGGGCGGTAAAGACGGCGTTGTCAAGAACAAGTTGTTACGTACTCAAGTAGGCGCAGAAGAAATCGCCGAAGTCGTTTCTCGTGCGACGGGTATTCCGGTATCGAAGATGATGCAAGGTGAACGCGACAAACTTCTCAAGATGGAAGAGTTGCTGCATAAGCGCGTAGTTGGCCAAGAAGAGGCTATCCGTGCAGTATCCGATGCTATCCGTCGCTCGCGCGCTGGCTTGGCTGAAGAGAATCGTCCTTATGGATCATTCTTATTCTTGGGGCCAACAGGTGTTGGTAAGACAGAGTTGTGCAAAGCCTTAGCTGGCTTTTTATTCGATAGTGAAGACCACTTGATTCGGATCGATATGAGTGAGTTCATGGAGAAGCACAGCGTTGCCCGTTTGATTGGCGCGCCTCCAGGCTATGTTGGTTACGAAGAGGGAGGCTACTTAACAGAGCAAGTCCGCCGTCATCTATACAGCGTCATCTTGTTTGACGAAATCGAAAAGGCGCACCCAGATGTCTTTAACGTCCTTTTGCAAGTACTTGATGATGGCCGTTTAACGGATGGTCAAGGCCGTACTGTAGATTTCAAGAACACTGTGATCGTGATGACGAGTAACATTGGCTCTCATTTGATTCAGTCAATGACGGATAAGAAGCAAGCTGAAATTAAAGAAGCCGTATTTGAAGAGTTAAAGAATCATTTCCGTCCAGAGTTCTTGAATCGAATTGATGAGATTGTGGTGTTCCATGGCTTGGACAAGGCTAATATTGCTAATATCGCGAAGATCTTGCTCAAAAACTTATCGGATCGTTTGGTTAAGGTCGATATGCAGCTTGAGGTTAGTGATGCAGCCTTAAGCAAGATTGCGGAAGTCGGTTTTGATCCAGTATTTGGTGCGAGACCACTGAAGCGTGCCATTCAGCAGCATATTGAGAACCCCGTTTCCAAGATGATTTTGGAGGGTAAGTTCGGTCCTAAGGATGTTGTGCCAGTGGATGTGGATAAAAAAGGCGACTTTAGCTTTACTCGTCAGGTTCACTAGTACTCCAATAGTATTTCTGCAGGAATATTCCTGCGCCAGTAAACTCGGCACATGACTGTTGCGCTTAGTAGGCGTGCCAGTGATGTCCGGGTGATTGGTCTTATTAGCCTGGCGCACGGCAGCTCACACTTCTTTCATTTAGTTCTTCCTCCCATGTTTCCATGGTTGAAGGACGCATTTGCTCTGAGCTATGCTGAGCTTGGCTTACTGATGTCCATCTTTTTTGTGGTCTCCTGTGTTGTGCAGGCATCCTCAGGATTTTTAGTCGATCGTATTGGGGCTAGACCAGTTTTATTTGCAGGGGTCGGTTTACTTGCGCTTGCAGCCTTAACGTATTCTCAAAGTAACGGCTATCTCATGTTGATCATGGGCGCTGTCATTGCTGGATGTGGTAACGGCATCTTTCACCCAGTTGATTACACTCTGATCAATCATAAAATTTCTCCACCAAACTTACCTTATGCCTATTCTATGCATGGGGTAACAGGTTATTTGGGGTGGGCTGCCGCACCTGCATTTATGGTGGGTATTGCGCAGTTTTCTGACTGGCGTATTGCTTTCCTATCGGCCGCTTTGCTTGAGGCCATCATTCTCGTGATTCTTTGGGTTAATAAAAACCAGTTACTAGATAACGTCAAAGAGCGTCATGAGAGTAGCCATGCCAGTGCTCAAGCTGCCAATCCTGGTGGTGCACCAGAGAGTGCATTTGCTTTCTTAAAATTGCCAGCTGTGTGGTTTTGCTGGATGTTCTTTTTTTTCAGCATGGCCTCCACTTCAAGCTTACAGTCTTTTGCCCCAAGCACACTCTTTAGTATCTATGAGTTGCCATTAACGACGGGTAGTTATTACATTACGCTTCTGGCATTGGGTAGCGCTGGAGGTGTTTTGTTCGGAGGGTATTTAGCTGCTAAATTGCAAGCCCCAGAGCGCATAGTGTCAACTTGTTTATCTGTGACGGTAGTCATGTGCTTGCTGCTAGCTACGGGCTTTATTTCGCTTGAACTGATTCCAATTATTTTCTTTGCGCTAGGTTTTGGATACGGTGTAGTGGCACCATCACGAGATCTATTGGTTAAGAAAGCAACTCCGCAAGGCGTAGCGGGTCGTGTATACGGAATTGTTTATTCAGGCATTGATTTGGGTGCAGCAGTGGGACCTTTTATCTTCGGTCTCTTTATGGATGCTGGATTGCCGAAAGCCTTATTCATTGGCATTGTGGTGTTTCAGCTGATGATTATTCCCACGGTCTTTAAAGTCTCTTCAGACATTGCTCCTAAAGCAAAATAGCGACTGTTTAATATTTCATGATGTGAAATGTTATTACACTGAGTAAAATGCAGTGCAATATAAACAAGGCAACTCAATTTCGTGTCATGGTTAATCATTTCGTATTGCAAAATAAAATTGATAAGTAATTGAATTTAAAGAGTTAAATAATTGATATAAAGTTGTTAATTCCCCTTCCCCCATTTTTTAAACTCTCTAAACTCTTATATAAGACATAAGACTTGAATGGGTCTTAACCGGTCTCAAATTTTGAAGTACTTGTTTAACTTAGGGAGAAAACCATGGCAGATCGCAAAGCAGAAATCGCAGCCTTACAGAAGGATTGGGATACCAACCCACGTTGGAAAGGTATTACTCGTGGTTATACGGCTGAAGATGTTGTCCGTCTTCGTGGCTCATTGAAGATTGAGCACACTTTAGCCAAGCACGGCGCAGAACGTCTTTGGGAGTTGGTGAATAACGAAGCTTATGTCAACTGTTTGGGAGCCTTGACTGGCGGTCAAGCGATGCAACAAGTGAAAGCTGGCATTCAGGCAATTTACTTATCTGGTTGGCAAGTTGCTGCTGACGGGAATTCATATGCAGCGATGTATCCCGATCAATCTTTATATCCAGTCGATTCAGTTCCAAAAATGGTTGAGCGTATTAATAACTCATTCCAGCGAGCTGATGAAATTCAGACTGCAAAAGGGATCAATAAAGGCGATGTTGGTTATATCGAGTACTTTGCGCCGATCGTTGCTGATGCTGAAGCAGGTTTTGGTGGTGTATTAAATGCGTTTGAACTAAGTAAAGCATTAATTAAACAAGGTGCGGCTGGCGTTCACTTCGAAGACCAATTATCTTCGGTGAAAAAGTGCGGTCACTTAGGTGGCAAAGTATTGTTGCCAACGACAGAGTCTGTACAAAAGTTGATCTCTGCACGTTTAGCTGCTGACGTGATGGGTGTGCCAACGATTATTCTGGCTCGTACCGATGCTGAAGCTGCTGACTTATTGACCTCTGACTATGATGAAAACGATAAGCCATTCTTGACTGGCGAACGTACCCCAGAAGGTTTTTATAAAACACGTAAGGGCTTAGATCAGGCAATCTCACGTGGTCTGGCATATGCTGCATACGCTGATATGGTTTGGTGTGAAACAGGTACGCCTGATCTTGATTTTGCTCGTAAATTTGCTGAAGCCATTCGTGCGAAGTTCCCAGGCAAGATGTTGGCTTATAACTGTTCACCCTCTTTCAACTGGAAGAAAAACTTGGATGATGCAACGATTGCGAAGTTCCAACGTGAGTTGGGTGCGATGGGTTACAAATATCAATTTATTACTCTCGCTGGCATCCACTCGATGTGGTACAACATGTTCGACTTGGCGCAAGACTACTCTAAGCGTGGCATGACTGCTTATGTTGAGAAAGTGCAAGAGCCCGAATTTGCTGCCCGTGACCGTGGTTACACATTCGTTTCACATCAGCAAGAAGTGGGTACCGGCTACTTCGACGATGTCACTACCGTCATTCAAGGTGGTAAGTCTTCTGTGACTGCATTGACTGGTTCTACTGAAGAAGAGCAATTCCATTAAGAATCCCTAAGCAGTTTTAAGTAGTAGCACCCTTACTACTGCGGCATCTAAATTACCCTACAAGGGTGACTTAGGTGCCGTTTTCGTATACATTCTTCCCATGGCAAATTGCGTACTCTGTAAAGACGATCTCAGACCTGAAGAGGGTGAACTCATTTGGCGCGGTGATGACTGTCGAGTCATTCTGGTGAATGACCCTGATTTGCCAGGATTCTGTCGTGTGATTTGGAATCGGCATATCGCAGAGATGTCAGATCTCACTTATGGTGAGCGTGAGCATGTCATGAGCCTGGTATTTGTAGTTGAAGAGGCAGTGCGTCATGTCATGCATCCAGACAAGGTCAATTTAGCAGCCTTAGGTAATATGGTCCCGCATATTCATTGGCACATCATTCCTAGATACCAAGACGATGCTTTTTTCCCAGCTTCGGCCTGGTCAGCTAGAACTCAAGAGATCTCGAAATCCACATTAGAGAGTAGAAGGGCGCTGTCTAAGCAGCTGCCATTAGCAATTAAAGAGGCAATTTCTCAGTTATATTAGTATTAAATTTAAGCAATACCCTCCCTCATAAAATTCAACTGGAGACAAAAATGAGTTTGCAATTCATAAAGCATTCCAAGTCCTTGATTGCTGTGTTATTTGGCTTTTGGGTTCTGAGCGCTCAAGCCCAAACTAAATGGGATTTGGCAAGCGCCTACCCAGTTAGCAATTTTCATACAGAAAATCTGCAGCAATTAGCTGCTGACGTAGAAAAAGCTACAGGGGGCTCGTTAAAAATTGTTGTGCATCCTAATGGCTCTCTGTTTCCTGCAAATGGAATTAAGCGAGCAGTTCAAACTGGGCAGGCGCAGATGGGAGAGGTTTTAATCTCCGTGCTTGCTAATGAGAATCCGATTTTTGGCGTCGACTCCATTCCATTCTTAGCAACAAGTTATAAAGATTCTGAAAAGCTTTGGAAACTTTCAAAAAATGCCACAGAGTCTGCGCTGCAAAAACAGGGTTTGAAAGTAGTTTATGCGGTACCCTGGCCTCCGCAAGGTCTTTACTCCAAAAATCCAATTAACTCTGGCACTGATATGAAGGGCTTGAAGTGGAGGGCCTACAACCCAGCGACATCGAAGATTGCAGAATTGGTTGGCGCTCAGCCAGTAACAGTTCAGGTTGCTGACTTAGCGCAAGCGATGGCAACAGGAACGATTAATTCAATGATGACTTCTGGTGCTACTGGCGTAGATATTAAAGCTTGGGAGAGCTTAAAGTATTACTATGAAGTTGATGCTTGGTTGCCTAAGAATATTTTGATGATTAATCAAAAAGCTTTTGACTCCTTAGATAAACCCACTCAGACTGCATTATTGAAAGCATGTGCTGAAGCTGAAAAACGGGGCACAAAAGTTTCCGAGGAAAAAACCAAGCTTTACAACGAAACTTTGGCAAAAAATGGCATGCTTGTGCAAAAGCCATCCACCCAATTAAAGAATGATCTAGATAGAGTGGGTCGTATTATGGTCGCTGAGTGGATTCGAAGCGCTGGCGATGAAGGTCAAAAAATTATCGAAGACTTTAAGAAATAAAATTGATGCCAGCCTTGCGAAGTCTGTATGGTCGTTTGCTTGATGGCTTAATTCATTGGGCCGCCGTTTTGGCGGCCTTATGCATTCTGAGTATTTGTGTTTTGATGGTATCAATGTCGTTATCCCGAGAATTTGGCATTAATCTGCGTGGCGCTGATGATTTGATTGCTTGGTTCTGCGCTGCATCTGCATTTTTAATTTTGGGGCAAACCTTTCAGCATGGCGGTATTGTCAGAGTCGAAATATTTTTAAGTAGACTTGGCCCAATCTGGAAAAATCGCCTGGAGATATTTAGCCTTGCAGTTATGTCTGGATTCTGCTTGTTTGCACTCTTAGCTTTTTCATTATTCGTCTACCAGAGTTGGGAATTTAATGATGTTTCTCAGGGTCAAATCATTGTGCCACTCTGGATGCCTCAGATTTTTGCTGCGCTGGGATGCTTGATATTTTTCTTAGCAGTTTTAGATGAGTTTTTTAGAGTGCTACGTGGAGGTAAGCCTCGTTATCAGCAAATGGCTGAGGAGCGTTTAAGCGCTGGCGATTTTGGAGAGACTCTTTGAGTATTACTGTAATCGCATTGATATTGTTGGTATTGATGACCTTCTTATTGCTGATGGGAATTTGGATTCCAGCAGGTGTAGCAATTACGGCTTGGTTTGGCTTAGCTGTCTTTTCTGATAAAGACACCATGATGAATTTGGCTAATGTCTGGTGGAATTCAAGTTCATCCTACACTTTGGCCTCACTTCCATTATTTGTTTGGATGGGAGAAATTTTATTTAGAACAAAGCTCTCAGAACAAATGTTTACTGGATTATCTCCTTGGCTGAATTGGTTGCCAGGTAGGTTGATGCATGTGAATATTTTGGGTTGTGGAATTTTTGGCTCTGTATCTGGATCATCTGCTGCAACGTGCGCGACGATTGCAAAATCTGCTCTGCCTGAATTAACTAAGCGTGGTTATGACGAAAAGATTACCCTGGGGTCCTTATCCTGCGCTGGTACTTTGGGAATTTTGATTCCCCCGTCAATTACGATGGTGGTCTATGCTGTAGCAGCGGATCAATCCATCATTCGTATTTTTTTGGCAGGATTTATACCCGGCGCTATCTTGATGGGCTTATTCTCCGGGTACATCATTGTTTGGGCGCTACTCAATCCCGATAAGACGCCTCCTGCAGAAAGGTATTCTTGGCAGCAGCGCATTCATTCAATTGGGCAATTAATACCCTGTACTGCCTTAATTATCTTTATTGCATGGTTGATGTTGGCTGGATACTCTACTGCAACTGAGGCTGCTGCTTATGGGGTAGTGGGGTCGTTGATTTTAGCGGCAGCTGGCAGAAACTTATCATGGAGTAATTTTTGGCAAAGTCTTCTATCGGCTACAAGGCTGACTGCAATGATTATGTTTGTTTTGGGGGCGACCTCTTTTTTGTCAATTGTCATGAGTTACACCGGAATCCCAAGGGGGCTTGCTGAGTGGGTGCAAAGTATGTACCTTTCACCTTGGGCCCTTATTTTTGTTTTGACAATTATTTACATCTTATTGGGAACGGCATTAGATGGCATTTCAATGATTGCCCTAACAACGGTAACTGTCCTGCCTATGGTTCAGCAGGCTGGATTTGATTTGGTATGGTTTGGGATCTTTATTGTCTTGTTGGTCGAGATTGCAGAAGTGACGCCACCGGTTGGTTTTAACTTATTTGTTTTGCAGAGTATGACCGGCAAGGATAGTAATTACATCGCTAAGGTCTCGCTACCTTTTTTTGGCATGATGGTATTGGCGGTGGCTTTAATCACCATTTGGCCTGATTTGGTGACATGGTTGCCTGATCAGTTTTTGCAAAAAGAAATTAAGTAATGCCCGATGGCTTTAAAGAGTTCTCAAAAGTCTTCTAGTGAAATCAATATCTTAGATGTTGGTGATGCAGCCCTCTTAGTCGATTTTCGGGGGCAAAGTAATGCGCTGACTAAAGTTCATCAATTGTGTGAGCTTTTATTGTCCAATTCTCCTCCTTGGTTGCTCGACGTTATTCCGGGTATTGACAGTCTTTTAGTCTGTTTGAATTTTGAAAGCCTTGAATTTGCGCAGACACGTTCGAGTGCGCGGATTGCTTTGCAGGCTGCTCTCAAAGACATTTCCAGCTCAAGTAAATTACCAGAAAAAAATGAGCTGACATATCGTATTCGAGTTTGCTACGACCCTGAGGTGGCTCCTGATTTATTAAGTAGTGCGCAAAAATGTAAGATGACGGTTCGGGAATTTATCAATCGACATAAAAACTCAGAAACATATGTCGACATTTTGGGTTTTATGCCTGGTTTTGCATACTGTAGCGGCTTAGATCCAGCCTTAAGATTGCCTCGCCTTGAATCCCCGCGGACTGCCGTGCCAGCTGGGTCTGTGGCTATTGCTGAGTTACAGACTGGGCTGTATCCAAAATCTACTCCAGGGGGCTGGAACGTTATTGGGAGAACGCCAGATATCTTGTTCGACGCTACAAGAGTGCCACCTAATTTATTGACCCCCGGCACTCGAGTTGAATTTATTGAGATCAGCTTAGATGAATATAAAAAGATTCAATTAGAGGCAACGCAAAACTCCTCGCAATTAGAAAATTTAGTACTAAGTAAAGTCAATACAGTTGATGTTATTACCTCTGGTACTTTAACCACCATTCAGGATCTTCCGCGCCATGGTTATGCACATTTAGCACTTAGCTCGGGTGGCCCCGTCGATGTAGATAGCGCAGCTTTAGCAAACGCACTCATTGGTAATCTAACAAGTGCCGCAGGGCTGGAGATTACAGGCATTGGGCCTCAATTGTTGTTTCATACTGATACTTGGGTTGCTTGGGTGGGCGCCTATTGTGAGGCGAAAATTGATGGGAGACGTGTCTTTGGTAATCGCCCAATCCGAATTCATCAGGGTCAAATCCTTCGTTTTTCCTCAATGCAACAAGGTTATAGAATTTTCTTGGCGATTGCTGGAGGTATTCTGACGAAATCTATTCTGGGGGGCGGTAGTTCACATTTGAGTTCGGGTATTGGAAGTAAGCCGATACAAAAAGGGGATGTCCTCTATTTATCGCAACCTCATTATTCTGATGAAAAGCCACTACTAGAAAATATGATGAAGCGTGGTGCGGACTCTACGAAGTGGTTTATTGCTTCTCCAAGCATTCCTACTCATGAAGCTCAATTTATTGCAGCAATCCCAAGCTTGCACTTGGATTTACTCAGTGATCAAGATCAAGAATTGCTTTGGAAGACGGTTTGGACGGTTTCATCGCAAAGTAATCGTATGGGCATGCGATTGGATAGTCACTTCAAAATTTCTAGTTCTATTGCTGGCATACCTTCGCAAGGTATCTGGTTTGGCACGGTTCAGTTACCACCTTCTGGACAGCCAATCTTGATGTTATCCGAACATCAGACTACGGGTGGCTACCCTAGATTATTAGAGGTAGTACGCTCTGAACGTTCAAAATTGGCACAATTAAAGCCTGGAGATAAATTCCAATTTATAAGAGCTACACTGGAAGATGCCGATAAGATAAATGCTTTGTACTTTGCTAACCAGATTAAAACCTTGAATAATATTGAGTCTGCTCTATTGTGTAAGTTATGACAAAGAAAATTGATCTGAATTGCGATATGGGTGAGGGGTTTGGGGTCTGGCAGATGGGCGATGACTTTTCGTTGCTCGACTATATAGACTCTACCAATATTGCTTGTGGCTGGCACGCTGGTGATCCTGAACGGATGAAAAATTTAGTCGCTGCTGCAATTCAGAAAAATGTTTTTATTGGGGCTCACCCGAGCCTGCCAGACTTAATTGGTTTTGGTCGAAGAGAGATGGCCGTTACCCCTAATGACGCCTATAACTACGTGATGTATCAGGCAGGGGCTCTGAAAGCTTTTATTGATTCCATGAATGGCAACTTGCATCATGTCAAGCCACATGGAGCTCTTTATAACCAGGCCGCCAAAGATATAGAGTTGGCTAAAGCAATTGCTCTGGCTGTCAAAGATTTGGGAGGGGATGTCATTTTGTATGGCTTAGCAGGTAGTTGCTATGTTGAAGCTGCAAATGCGGTAGGTGTTCAATTATGGCAAGAGGTTTTTGCGGATAGACGTTATACCTCTCAAGGATATTTAGTGCCACGCTCTGAAGTAGGTGCATTAATAGAGGATGAAGATGAGGCTGCGCAGCAAGCTGTTCGGATGGCTTCTAGCAACGAAGTGCTCTCGATTGATCAAAAGCTTGTCAAGCTACAGGCCGACACACTTTGCATTCATGGAGATGGCCCCTCCGCCCTTGATTTTGCAAGAAAGATCAGATCTTTACTCTGATGCATTAAATTAGTAGAAATTGGGCAAAAAGCTGAAAAGCGGTACCCATAAAAAATAGATGGAGACAGGAAGTGATAGACAAAATCATTCCTAGCGTGGCGCAGGCTGTGCAGGATATTAGTGATGGCTCAACCATTTTGGTTTCGGGTTTTGGTGGTGCAGGCCTCCCCATTTACTTATTGGATGCTTTAGCAGAGCAGGGCGCGAAGAATCTGACGATCGTCAGCAATAATGCCGGCAACTCTGGCATTGGCATATCCAAATTGATTGGAGCTGGACAGGTTAAGAAGATGGTTTGTTCTTTTCCCCGTCAACCAGAATCTGGCGCATTTGATGATCTCTATCGTGCAGGTAAGATTGAATTAGAACTTGTTCCCCAAGGCACTCTAGCAGAACGTATTCGTGCTGGTGGTGCAGGTATCGGTGGTTTTTACACGCCAACGGGCTTTGGCACCGAGCTTGCAAAGGGTAAAGATACGCGCGTAATTGACGGCGTGAATCATATTTTTGAAACTGCCATTAAAGCGGACTATGCATTGATAAAAGCTGACAAAGGTGATCGTTGGGGAAATCTAACCTATCACCGTACTGGTCGCAACTTTGGTCCGATTATGGCTACAGCCGCTCGTTGCACCATTGCGCAAGTCAATGAAGTTGTCGAGCTCGGCACATTAGATCCAGAGAATGTAGTGACTCCCGGAATTTTTGTAAAACGCGTGGTACCTGTTGGAGGTAAATCATGATTGATCTCTCTAAAGTACAAAAGCGTTCAACCGCCGACATTGCCAAGCGCATTGTTCAAGATATACCAGACGGTGCTCATGTCAACTTGGGTATTGGTCAGCCCATGACGATTTGTAATTATTTACCTGCAGATAAAGAAATCTTGATGCATTCTGAGAATGGACTGCTTGGTATGGGCCCATTAGCAAAAGACCATGAAATCGATGAAGAGTTGGTGAATGCAGGTAAGCAGCCTGTCACTATGTTGCCAGGTGCCTCGTTATGTCATCATGCCGATTCTTTCGTGATGATTCGTGGCGGGCATATTGATATCTGTGTATTGGGTGCCTTTCAAGTTTCTGTCAAAGGCGACATTGCAAACTGGCGAACTGGTGACCCTAAGGCAATTCCAGCGGTGGGTGGTGCAATGGATTTAGCTCTTGGTGCCAAGAAGTTATTTGTGATGATGGAGCACCTAACTAAGTCAGGGGAATCTAAGTTCGTTCAAGAATGCACTTATCCTCTCACTGCTTTGGCAGCGGTAGATTGCATCTACACCGACTTAGCAACGGTTGCTGTAACACCAGAAGGTTTAGTAGCGGTCGATTGGATCGATGGCCTTAGCTTTGAAGAGTTGCAAGAGCTAAGTGGTGTACCAATGCGTCAGCTTGAGAAATAATTTGGTTTCTAGCTTGCAATCTAAAAAGTTTTTCTCAGTCCTGATATTTTGGATGGGATTGAGTTCGGCCTTTGCTGCTGATAGCGTATCCACGTATCCCAATAAACCTATTCATTTAATTGTTGGCTTTTCTCCTGGCGGCTCGGCTGACACAGTAGGGCGCGCCCTGGCAGAAGGCTTATCGAATCGACTGGGGCAAGCTGTTGTGGTTGAGAATAAGGCCGGCGCTAACGGCAATATTGCTGCAGAGTTAGTAGCTCGCTCTGCTCCAGATGGCTATACCTTGTATTTCCCATCCATTGGTCATGCAGTGAATGCGTCTCTGTATAAAAACTTGCCCTATGACCCGGTGAAGGATTTCACAGCCATCGGTGGAGTATTTTCAGCTCCCAATATCCTAATCGTTCCAGCGAACTCACCCTATAAATCAGTTGGTGAATTGATTGCAGCAGCTAGAGCAAACCCTGGCAGACTGACCTTTGCCTCTAGTGGCAGCGGAACATCTGTCCATCTCTCAGCCGTGCTATTTGAAAAAATGGCTAAGATTGACATGATTCATGTGCCATACAAAGGTACTGGCAGTGCCATGCCTGATGTGATCTCCGGTCAAGTAGATATGAGTTTTCCGAACTTACCAAGTGGTCTGCCCCATGTGAAGTCGGGTAGCTTAAGAGCGCTAGGGATTACTACTGCAAAACGATCAAGTGCTGCACCCAATATTCCAACCATCGCAGAATCTGGCTTGCCTGGTTATGACATGGCAACCTGGTATGGCTTGGTTGCTCCTGCAAACTTACCAGTAGAGATTCGTAATCGCTTGAACAAAGAATTGCAAAGTATTTTGGCGGATCCTAAATTTAAGGATAAGCTGATTGCACAGGGTGCTGATCCCATGCCAGGAACATCCGAACAGTTTTCTTTATTCATTAAAAGTGAAATTGAAAAGTGGCGTAAGCTAATTGCGCAATCACAAATTACGATTGATTAATGATCGATTTAAGGGTTTACTAAAGGAAGATTCATGTCATTTACATCCAATACCTGTATTGCTGGAATATATGAGCATCCCCTCAGGGTGGCGCCCGATCATACGGTTGCTCAGCTGCATGCGGAAGTAGCGCGTGGGGCTTTGCAAGACGCCGGCCTAACACTAGATGATGTTGATGGTTATTTTTGTGCAGGTGACGCGCCTGGTATGGGTCCTGTATCCATGGCAGATTATTTGGGTTTGAAAAAACTCACGTATTTAGATTCAACGGATACTGGTGGATCTTCCTATTTAACTCACGTGAACCATGCCGCTCGTGCGATTGCAGCAGGCCAGTGCAAGGTAGCTTTAATTACCTTGGCCGGACGGCCGAAGTCTGAAGGCTCTAGCGGTACACAAGTTCGTAGTCAATGGGCTAGTGCTCCTGATTTTGCTTTTGAAAAACCGTATTCACCAGCGCCATTAAATACTTATGCCATGTGTGCTATGCGCCATATGTATGAGTTTGGCACTACCAGTGAGCAGCTTGCATGGATCAAGGTAGCAGCTTCACATCATGCACAGCATAATCCTCATGCAGCATTGAAAGATGTTCTGACTGTTGAAGATGTCTTGAACTCCCCAATGATTGCTGATCCTTTGCATCGTGCTGACTGCTGTGTAGTAACAGATAGCGGCGGTGCTTTGGTCGTAGTTCATCCCGATATTGCGAAGACCTTGAAAAAACCGGTAGTGACCATGATGGGCGCCGGTGAAACGACGAAAGGTCAGATGGGTGGCAAGGTCGACCTTACTTATTCTGGGTTAGCTTGGGCTGCACCCTTAGCATTTAAGGAGGCCAAGTTAACACCTGAGCAAATTCGGTATGCATCTATTTATGACAGCTTCACCATTACCGTCCTGATTCAGTTGGAAGATCTAGGGTTCTGTAAGAAGGGTGAGGGTGGCAAGTTTGTTGAAGGTGGTCAATTAATTTCAGGCAAAGGTCGGTTAGCTTTTAATACCGATGGAGGCGGCTTATGCAATAACCATCCAGCTAATCGCGGCGGTATGACAAAAGTCATTGAAGCAGTCAGACAGTTGCGTGGTGAAGCGCATCCAGTAGTACAAGTCCCCAATTTAGAGTTTGCACTTGCCTCAGGTATTGGTGGCGCACTGGGTACTCGTCATGGTGCAGCAGTATTAATTTTAGGGAGACTGTCATGAGTCAAGTAAATGAAAAAAATTCGGCTAATACAGAATATCGTTTGCCAAGCCCAGTTGCTAATCCTGAAAATAAGGCTTTCCTAGAAGCTGCGCAGAACAACCAATTGGTCTTAAAGCATTGCAATGCTTGCAAAGAAGTGCATTACTATCCACGCACGATCTGTCCGCATTGCGGCAGTAATGATACGACTTGGGTGAAATCTGCCGGCCTGGGTGAAATCTACTCCTATACCGTGATGAGACGTGGTGTCGAAGTGCCGTTTGCGATGGCCTATGTGCGCTTAAATGAGGGCATCTCCATACTGACTCATTTGACTCATTGCGATTTTGATTCGATTCGCGTTGGGCAAAAGGTGAAGGTGGTATTTCAGGAAACACAAGATGGGCAAAAAACCCACCTCTTTGAACCTGTCTAAAAAGGTCAATACCTAAATTAGCTTGTTCAGGGCCTCGAGATAGTTCTCGGGGTTCAGTGCTTTACCTTCTCGCTGTGCTTCCCACATAACTTGACCCAAGCATTCCATCATCAAGTGTTGAGCTTCATGTTCAGAGCCTAATTTCTTACTGAGTTTTTCAGCGATCTCTTTAATGCCAGGTGGTTGATTAATGGAGATCTGTTCGCCAATAGATAAATGCATGGATAGATGCAAGAAGGGATTGGTTTCACCCCGCTCTGGTGTGTAATCTTGCTCTAAGGCAGCTTCAGGATCGGTTAATAATGCGTGGTATTCAGGATGTTGCTCCATCCAGTTGCTTGCAAGTGTCTCCATTGGATCCAGGATGCGATTCTCAGTTTTCTTTTTCCAGGTATCACAGAAAAAGCGGCGCACTTCTTCGCGAGTTGGATTAAATATCGCCACGAACTTTTCCTTTGCCAGTTTTTTGTTTAAAGCCACAGAGTGGCTCGACGATACATTGAGCACACTCAGGATTGCGTGCTTTACAAGTGTATCTGCCATGCAGAATAAGCCAATGATGTGCGTCTAGTAGATACTCCTTGGGTACTCTTTTGAGTAATTGCTCTTCGACTTTGACGACATCTTTACCAGGCGCAAGACCGGTGCGATTGGATACGCGAAAGATATGGGTATCAACCGCAATGGTTGGTTGACCAAAAGCAGTATTCAGAATGACATTCGCTGTTTTTCGGCCAACCCCTGGAAGCGCTTCAAGATCTTCCCGAGTTTGTGGAACTTGACCACCATGCTTTTCAATCACTAATTGGCAAGTCTCTTGAATATGTCTGCCTTTGGCATTGAATAGGCCAATGTGTTGTATGTAAGGACGAACGCCTTCTTCACCAAGATCTAAAAGGGCTTGGGGCGTATTGGCAACTTTAAACAACTGCTTGGTTCCCTTATTTACCGATACGTCGGTTGCTTGAGCTGATAAGAGCACTGCAATCAACAGTTCAAAAGGAGAGCTGTACTCTAATTCGGTGGTTGGTTTGGGGTTATTGGCTTTGAGCTGTTCAAAGAAAGCACGCCGCTTATCAGGATTCATCATTTCTGTTGCTGTGCCCTGGCAATCGCCGCCGCAATGATGGCGCGTTTGCGCTCTTGCTCTTTTTCCTCTTCCGCGGTGGTAGGCTGTTCTGCATTGACCGCTACTAATTTAGCTGCCGCTTTTTTGGCTAAACGTTCATCATTCTCTTTTTGCTCACGATCAAGTCTATGTTCGCGGTCGTGATAGCGCTTGCGTGAGAGCTCAGCTAATTCAGGAGCCCAAGCATTCCAACCTGTTGTCTCAGTGACATCAACCATACTGATGCAATCAACGGGGCACGGTGGAATGCAGAGATCACAACCAGTACACCACTCAGTGAGCACCATGTGCATTTGCTTAGATGCGCCCACAATGGCATCAACTGGACAGGCCTGAATACAGAGTGTGCAACCAATACATTTTTGCGGATCAATCAATGCAATCGGTCTAGGACGTTCTTTGCCGCACTCTGGATCAATTGTGTCATTAAGATCAAAAGCATCTTGAGGGTAAATGGGTGTCAGAACTTGGCTGAGTCTTTTAATGCCTTCAACACCACCTGGTGGGCAGCGATTGGGTAGCGCTTCTCCGCTAGCTAAAGCTTCTGCATACCCTCTGCAATCTGGATAGCCACATTTTGTACATTGGGTTTGAGGAAGGAGATCCTCTAGGCGATCCGTGAGCTCGTTCGCCGGTTTTGTTTTCATTGCCTAGAAAGTTTAAAAAGTGAGGGTGTAGACCCTCACTGATATTGACTTAGTCAGAACCCTCTAGTGCAGGGGGTCTTGCCTTAGTTTTTTTATTCACCACTTGGTGCTCACGAATAAAGTTTTTGATTTTTGGATAAACCTTATTGCGCCAACGACGACCGGCAAAAATACCGTAGTGACCAGCACCAGCGACTTCATAGTGATCTTTATGTTCTTTCGGGATGCCAGCACACAAACCATGCGCAGAACGAGTCTGCCCACTTCCAGAAATATCATCTAACTCACCCTCAACTGTAAGCAGGGCCGTTTTCTGAATATCCTGCGGCTTAACCAGTTCTCCCGCAACCTTCCAAGTACCGTTTGGCAATGCGTAGTCTTGGAATACAGTTTTGATTGTGTCTAAGTAGAACTTCGCATCCAAATCCAATACTGCGTTGTATTCGTCATAGAAGCGAATATGGGATGCAGCATCCTGCTCATCACCCTTCACCAGATTCTGGAAGTAGTCCCAGTGCGATTGGAGGTGATTTTGTGGGTTCATGGCCATAAAGCCAGTGTGCTGTAAGAAGCCTGGGTAAACGCGGCGACCAGCACCCGGATAGGTTGGTGGTACTTTGTAAATCACATGACTTTCAAACCAATCAAAAGATTTTTGTTCTGCCAAGTTATTTACGGCAGTAGGTGATTTACGAGCATCAATGGGGCCACCCATCATGATCATCGAAGCAGGAGTTGTTTCACCAGCAGATGCCATCAATGAAATAGCACCTAAGGTTGGCACGGTGGGTTGACATACTGAGATCACATGTAAATCTTCGGCGCCAATAGAGCGAATAAATTCTTGAATGTAATGAACATAGTCATCGAGACTAAATTCACCTTCACTCACTGGGACATTGCGAGCATCAATCCAGTCGGTAATGTAAACCTTGTGGTCTTGCAAGAGGGTTCGTACAGTGTCACGCAATAGTGTGGCGTGATGTCCAGACATTGGAGCCACTACCAGTACTGAAGGATCTTCTTTTAGTTTGATGATGGTATCGACATCATCAGAGAAGCGCTTAAAGCGAATCAAATTACAGAATGGCTTAGAAATCTTGGTGATTTCATGGACGGCTACTTCATGACCATGCGCTATGACTGAACGAATATCAAATTCTGGTTTCTTGTAGTCTTTGCCGAGGCGATAGAGAAGTTCGTAGCTGGCAGCTAAACGCTCTGATCCTGGAACCTTTGAAGCTGGATTGGAGGCATTAATCAAAGCCTCAGAAGCAGCGCGTGCCCATGAACTCATGGGTTGAAGTAAGGCTTTTTGGAACTCGTGTAACTGATAAAGCATGGTACCCCCTGTAATTCTATGTAGCCGCTTATTATGCTTTTTGAGCTAATACGCGGGCGATTGCTTTGGCTACTTTATCAATATTTTTTGTATTGAGTGCCGCCACACAAATGCGTCCAGTAGAGAGGGCATAAATGCCATCTTCTTTCTGTAAGCGATCAACTTGCTCAGCAGTTAAGCCTGAGTAAGAAAACATACCATGCTGCTTTTCAATAAAAGCAAAATCTTGCTTCACACCAGCAGTAGCCAATTTTTCAACCAAACCATGACGCATGGCTTTAATGCGATCACGCATTTCCGCTAATTCATCTTCCCAGAGCTTGCGTAACTCAGGAGAGTTCAGAACCGCTGCTGCGATTGCAGCACCGTGTGTTGGTGGATTGGAATAGTTAGTACGGATCACGCGCTTTAATTGTGAAAGCACACGAGTAGATTCATCCTTGCTTTGGGTCACGATCGACAGGGCGCCGACACGCTCGCCGTAAAGTGAGAATGATTTAGAGAAAGAACTGGACACAAAGAAGGACATACCAGATTCAGCGAAAAGGCGAACCGCAATACCGTCTTGTTCAATCCCAGATGCAAAGCCTTGGTAAGCCATATCCAAGAATGGAATCAAACCTTTATGCTTGCAAATCTCGATCACTTGACGCCATTGCGCCTCAGTAATATCTGCTCCAGTTGGGTTATGACAGCATGCATGTAAGAGCACAGTCGTGTGTTTTGGGAATGATTCTAAGGATTTGACCATGCCGTCAAAATCAACACCACGGGTTGTGCCATCAAAGTAGGTGTACTCCAGCACTTCAAAGCCAGCGGATTCAAAAATACCGCGATGATTTTCCCAGGTTGGATTGCTGATTGCGCAAGGTGCGTTTAAATTGAGACGCTTAATAAAGTCAGCGCCAACACGTAATGCACCGGTACCCCCTAAACATTCAGCAGTCACTACGCGACCGTCTTTAATCAGAGCAGAGTCTGCGCCAAATAATAAATTTTGTACTGCGCTGTTATAGGGGTTTGGACCCTCGATTGGAATATAGCTTCGTGGTGAATGTTTCGCCACAATTGCCTCTTCCGCTTTGATCACCGCTTTTAAGAGAGGCACTTTGCCTTCATCTGTGTAGTACACGCCAACACCGAGGTTCACTTTGTCGGGGCGTTGATCCGCAACGTAGGCTTCTGTGAGGCCAAAAATAGGATCTTTAGGGGCTAATTGAACTGAGGCAAACAGGGTCATTTGGGGTCGGGTATGGTGGTTTAAGGATAGTTTTGCTATTAATTGTCTGTTTTTGAAGTCAGAACCAACTATTTCTAAATAAAAACGGCAAAATCATTGTTTGTACAAAATTCGCTGTGAAGATATCTCACAGATGAAATGATAGCCGAGATGCCCCCTAAGTCGTCCAAAATTGGATCAAAACCCGAAGTAAAAGAAGCGCCCAAAACCCCTATGGCTGATCCCTTGGGTGAGGTAGGCCACGACCTTGATCCTGCGAAGTTTGTCACCTTCCCAGCCTCCCCTTACCAGCTTTATCAGCCTTTTGCGCCTGCTGGCGACCAGCCAGCAGCGATTGATGGCTTAGTGGAGGGGATAGAGGATGGTTTAACCTTCCAGACGCTTTTGGGGGTAACGGGCTCAGGAAAGACTTTTACGATGGCCAATGTCATCGCTAGAACAGGGCGTCCAGCCATCATTTTTGCCCCCAATAAGACGCTGGCTGCCCAGCTTTACAGTGAATTTAGGGAGTTTTTTCCTAAAAATGCGGTGGAGTACTTCGTCAGTTACTACGACTACTACCAGCCTGAAGCTTATGTGCCTCAGCGCGACCTCTTTATTGAGAAAGACTCCTCTATTAACGAACACATCGAACAGATGCGTTTGTCAGCAACCAAGAGTTTGCTGGAGAGACGCGATGTCATCATCGTCGCAACGGTATCTGCCATTTACGGTATCGGTAACCCTGGTGACTATCACAGCATGGTGATGACACTACGCCCTGGTGACAAGATGAGTCAGCGTGATATTTTGATGCGACTGATTGCCATGCAGTATGACCGTAATGAAACTGATTTCAAACGCGGTGTGTTTCGTGTGCGCGGTGACACGATTGATATTTTCCCAGCCGAACATAATGAATTAGCAGTCCGCGTAGAGTTGTTTGATGACGTAGTCGAGAGTTTGCAATTCTTTGATCCACTGACTGGAAAAATACGCCAAAAGATTCCTCGCTTTACCGTCTACCCAAGTTCGCATTATGTGACACCTCGCGAAACCGTTCTCAAAGCGATTGAAACTATTAAGACAGAGTTGCGAACTCGTCTCGATGAGTTTGTAAAAGATGGTAAGTTGGTAGAGGCGCAGCGTCTAGAACAGCGCACTCGTTTTGATTTGGAGATGCTCAATGAATTGGGCTTCTGCAAGGGTATCGAGAACTACTCTCGCCACCTCTCAGGAGCCGCTCCTGGCGATGCCCCGCCTACGCTGGTGGACTATCTGCCCAATGACGCACTGATGTTTTTAGACGAGAGTCATGTCTTGATTGGTCAGTTGAATGCTATGTATAACGGGGATAAATCTCGTAAACATACTTTGGTAGAGTTTGGCTTCCGTTTGCCTTCTGCAATGGATAACCGGCCACTCAAATTTACCGAGTTTGAAACCAAAATGCGTCAAACTATTTTCGTTTCTGCAACGCCGGCTGATTATGAAAAAGAACATCAAGGTCAAGTAGTTGAACAAGTGGCAAGACCAACAGGTTTAGTTGATCCTGATATTGAGGTCTTACCAGCTAGCACTCAAGTCGATGATTTGCTCAGTCAGATTCATGAGCGCGTGAAAGTGGGTGAACGTGTTTTAGTCACCGTGCTTACCAAACGTATGGCAGAGCAGCTCACTGACTATCTTTCAGATAATGGTGTCAAGGTGCGCTATGTTCATTCTGATATTGACACTGTTGAACGCGTCGAAATTTTGCGCGATCTACGTTTAGGTGTATTCGATGTTTTAGTGGGCATTAATTTATTGCGCGAAGGTTTGGACATTCCAGAGGTTTCCTTAGTAGCAATTCTGGATGCTGATAAAGAAGGTTTCTTGCGTTCTGAGCGCTCCTTAATTCAGACGATTGGTCGTGCCGCCCGCAATGTGCGAGGCAAAGCTATTTTGTATGCCGATCGGATCACTGACTCGATGAAACGGGCCATGGGCGAGACAGAAAGACGTCGCACCAAGCAAATTGCCTTTAATAAGCTTCATGGAATCGAGCCCAAAGGGGTGCAGAAACGCATTAAGGACATCATTGACGGGGTCTATGACGTCAAAGAGAAACGCCAGGAGATGCAGGTGGAGCAAGAGCGGGCTCGCTATGAGGATATGAGCGAGAAAGATTTAGCTAATGAAATCAAGCGCTTAGAGAAGCAGATGAACGCTGAAGCCAAGAATCTCGAGTTTGAAAAGGCCGCCAGCACTCGAGATCGACTCACTAAGGTCAAAGAAATGGCTTTTGGGGCTAGGTCTAGAGACTCAATAAGCTAATTCCAGGCTTGCAATGGGGATTTTTGGGATAATTCCCGAGCAGTTTGCTGGGTCATATGGTAAAGTTGAGTGGAATGGTCGGGTATTACCCGCCTGCCCATGAGCTGTCCATAACAATCCATTACCAAGGTGACATATGAGACTTACAACTAAAGGTCGTTTTGCAGTAACCGCAATGATTGATTTAGCCCTGCGTGAAACGCATGGTCCTGTAACTTTGGCCGGAATTAGCCAAAGACAAAAGATTTCCCTTTCTTACCTCGAGCAGTTGTTTGGTAAATTGCGCCGTTTCAATATCGTGGAAAGCACACGCGGCCCTGGAGGTGGATACACCTTAGCGCGCCCATCCCATGAAGTCAGTGTTGCTGACATCATTGTGGCAGTTGATGAGCCATTGGATGCCACTCAATGTGGTGGCAAAGGCAACTGTCATACCGAAGAAGAAGGCCATGGTCGTTGTATGACTCATGATCTATGGAGCAATCTCAATTCCAAAATGGTGGAGTACTTAAGCTCAGTGAGCTTAAAAGATTTAGTTCAGCAGCAAGAAGGGCGCGGCATTGTGATTCAAGACATGCGCCAAAAGAAAATGAAAGTTGAAAGTATCAAGTCTGAAAAACCAGTTCCAGCACTTGCAGCGAAAAAAGAAGTTGTTCCCAAAGCGCCATTAGTGAATTCTGTTTTTAATTTAGCGCGGCAAAGCTAAGCGAATTAAGCGAATTTAATCAGCAGTCCTACATACCTAGAAATACCATATGAACGCACCACAAGACCTTCCTTTGCAACCGGTTCCGATGTTTAGTCCTAAGCACTTTCCGGTGTACATGGACTATTCAGCCACAACACCGATTGATCCTCGTGTGGTTGACAAGATGTTGCCGTATTTGCGTGAGCAATTCGGTAATGCGGCTTCCCGCAGTCATGCCTATGGCTGGGCTGCAGAAGAAGCAGTGGAGTGGGCGCGTTCAGAAGTAGCTCAATTAGTTCATGCTGATCCAAGAGAGATCGTTTTTACTAGCGGCGCTACTGAAAGTATTAACCTAGCTCTCAAGGGTGCTACCCATTTTTATAAAGAGCGCGGTAATCACATCATCACTGTGAAGACCGAGCACAAGGCAACTCTAGACACCTGTCGCGAACTCGAGCGCGAAGGTTTTGAAGTGACTTACTTAGATGTTTTGCCCAACGGCTTGATTGATTTTGCGCAGTTAGAAACTGCCATGAAGCCGGGTACGATTTTGACATCAGTAATGTATGTCAATAATGAAATCGGTGTAGTGCAAGATATTCCTCGCATTGGCGATTTGTGCCGTGCACGCGGTGTGATTTTCCATGTGGATGCTGCACAAGCGACTGGCAAAGTAGCAATTGACTTAGAGAAGACCAAAGTTGATTTGATGAGTTTTTCTGCTCATAAGACTTATGGACCTAAGGGTATCGGCGCTTTGTTTGTGCGTCGCAAGCCCCGTATTCGTATTGAAGCTCAGATTCATGGCGGTGGTCATGAGCGCGGTATGCGTTCTGGCACATTAGCCGTTCATCAAATCGTCGGTATGGGTGAGGCGTTCCGCATTGCTCGTATTGAGATGGCCGAAGAAAATAAGCGTATCCGTGGGTTGCGTGACCGCCTATTGACTGGCTTGAAAGATATTGAAGAAGTCTATGTCAACGGTGATATGGACGATCGTGTTCCTCATAACCTCAATATTAGTTTTAACTATGTTGAAGGTGAGTCGATGTTGATGGCGCTTAAAGATTTGGCTATCTCATCTGGCTCTGCGTGTACTTCTGCATCCTTAGAGCCCTCGTATGTATTGCGTGCATTGGGTCGTAACGATGAGTTGGCGCACAGCTCGATTCGTTTTACCTTAGGTCGTTTTACGACTCAAGAAGAGGTAGATTTCACCATTAAGTTAGTGAAAGAAAAGATTGCGAAGTTGCGTGAGCTCTCCCCATTATGGGAAATGTATAAAGACGGAATCGACTTGAGCACGATTCAATGGGCTGCACACTAAAAGCAATATCTAGATAAAGAAATTAAAGAGGAAATACCATGGCATATAGTGAAAAGGTCATCGACCATTATGAAAACCCCCGTAACGTTGGCTCCTTTGAGAAGGGCGACGATAGCGTAGGTACTGGTATGGTTGGCGCGCCTGCTTGCGGCGACGTGATGAAGCTGCAGATTCGCGTGAACGATCAAGGCGTGATCGAAGATGCCAAGTTCAAGACTTATGGCTGCGGCTCTGCGATTGCTTCATCTTCATTAGTAACCGAGTGGGTTAAGGGCAAGACCTTGGATCAAGCTTTAGAGATTAAGAACTCATTAATTGCTGAAGAGTTGGCATTACCACCGGTGAAAATTCACTGCTCTATCTTGGCTGAAGATGCTATTAAGGCTGCAGTTACTGACTACAAAGAAAAGCATCCAGCTAAATAAACGGAATTAGAAAAAGATATGGCAATCACCCTGACTGAAAAAGCTGCAAAGCACGTTAACCGCAATCTTGAGAAGCGCGGCAAAGGTTGCGGCCTACGTTTGGGCGTTCGCACTACGGGTTGCTCCGGCTTAGCTTATCAGCTGGAATATGTCGATGAGCCTGCCACTGAAGATCAGGTGTTTGAATCCAATGGCGTGAAAGTATTTGTTGATCCAAAGAGCTTGGCTTATTTGGATGGTACTGAATTGGATTTCGTACGTGAGGGTTTGAACGAGGGATTTAAGTTTCAAAATCCAAACGTAAAAGATGAGTGTGGTTGTGGCGAATCCTTCCGCGTCTGACGATTACTTCCACTTCTTTGGTTTACATCAGCAGTTCAAGATCGATTTGCCTGCTCTAGATCAGGCTTATTTAGCAATCCAGAAGGAAGTTCATCCTGATCGCCATGCTCGCGGGAGTGAGACCGAGCAGCGACTGGCAATGCAAATGGCTACATTTGCTAATACCGCCCTTCAGACACTAAAACACCCTATTCAACGTGGTTTGTATTTGTGCCAGCTGCATGGTGTTGATGCCAAACTAGAAACCAATACTGCGATGCCAGCCGCTTTCTTGATGAAGCAAATGGAATGGCGCGAGCTTCTAGATGAACAAGCAGAAGATTTGCCCGCTCTTGAAGCCTTGATGGCTGAAGTAGAGCAATCCAAGGCAGATATTCTTGCTGAAATCACTCAAGCCATCGATGGCGCAAAAAATTATCAGCGTGCCGCAGAACTTTTACGTGGCTTGTTATTCATTGATAAGTTTGCGCTTGAACTTGATGACACTATTGCAGCTTTGATCTAGACCATACGTAAACGACTCTCTATTTCTTATGGCCTTATTACAAATCTCTGAACCTGGTAAATCGCTTGCACCTCATCAGCGCCGCATTGCTGTCGGCATTGATTTAGGCACTACGAATTCTTTAGTCGCTATTGTGAAAGATGCGTTGCCTAAAGTACTTCCGGATGAACAAGGGCGCGAGTTGCTTCCTTCGGTAGTTCGTTATCTGCCAAATGGCCGTACCCAAGCAGGATTTGAGGCGCTTGAGAGTGTGGTGATCGATCCAAAGAACACGATTGTTTCGGTAAAGCGTTTCATGGGTCGTGGCTTACATGATGTAGAGCATATTGAAAGCACTCCCTATGATTTTGTGGATCAGCCAGGCATGCTCAAGCTCAGAACCGTTGCTGGTGATAAAAGCCCTATTGAAGTCTCTGCAGAAATCCTCGCGCGTTTACGTCAATTGGCTGAAGACTCCGTAAACGATGACATTGTGGGAGCTGTGATCACCGTACCCGCCTATTTTGATGATGCCCAGCGTCAAGCTACGAAAGATGCAGCGAAGTTAGCGGGCATTGAAGTGTTGCGTTTACTTAATGAACCAACTGCCGCTGCGATTGCTTACGGATTAGACAATGCCTCTGAAGGCACCTATGCAGTCTATGACTTGGGTGGCGGTACTTTTGATATTTCTATTTTGCGCATGAGTAGGGGTGTATTTGAAGTACTCTCTACCGGTGGTGACTCTGCATTGGGTGGTGATGACTTTGATCATCGTTTGTATTGCTGGGTGATTGAGCAATCTAAATTACCCCCTTTATCGATTCATGATCACCGTACCTTGCTTCAAGCCTGTAAGCATGCCAAAGAGTCGCTGAGCCATAACCCTCTGGCGCGTGTGCATGAGACTCTCTCAGACGGAACGGTCGTCAATGTGGGTGTTAGTCAGGCACAGCTCTTTGAGATTACTCAAAACTTGGTGGCTAAGACTTTGACATCATGTAAAAAAGCGCTGCGTGATGCCGGCTTAAAGGCTGAGGATGTTAAAGGTGTAGTGATGGTAGGTGGTTCAACCCGCATGCCCAATGTGCAGCGCGCGGTTGGTGAGTTGTTTGGCACAAAGCCATTAAACAATTTAAATCCTGACCAAGTCGTAGCGCTGGGTGCAGCGATGCAAGCGGATTTATTAGCAGGCAATCAGAGTAAAGATGATGAGTGGCTTTTATTAGATGTCATACCGCTCTCTCTCGGTATTGAAACGATGGGTGGCCTGGTGGAGAAAATTATTCCTCGCAATACACCCATTCCAGTGGCAAGAGCACAGGATTTTACGACCTTCAAAGATGGTCAAACTGCCTTAGCTATCCAAGTCGTACAGGGCGAACGTGAATTGGTGCAAGACTGCCGCTCTCTTGGTCGTTTTGAGTTACGCGGTATTCCACCCATGGCTGCAGGTGCAGCCCGCATTCGGGTGACATTTCAGGTGGATGCTGATGGCCTATTGTCTGTGAGCGCCACTGAGCAAGGCTCTGGCGTTCAAGCGTCGATAGATATTAAACCTTCTTATGGCCTAACCGATGCAGAAATTACCCGCATGCTGCAAGATGGATTTGCCTCAGCCCAAGAAGATTTGCTTTCTAGATCTTTGCGTGAAGAACAGGTGAATGCGCAGCGTTTATTAGATGCCGTACAAACTGCGCTAGCTAGTGATCGAGATCTTCTTAATGCAGTAGAGCAAAAGGCGATTGATCAAGAGATGGCGGCGCTACAAAAGATTTTGAATGAAGAGACTGATAGTGCCATTGTGCGCAAAGCAGTGGATCATGCGGCCAAAGCGACTGATGAATTTGCCCAGATGCGTATGAACGCGAGTATTCAGAAAGCCTTATCCGGCAAAAATGTTGCCGAGATCTAAATTAAAAAAGTAGAAATCATCATGACCCAAATCGTTGTTCTTCCCCATAGTGAGTATTGCCCAGATGGCGCAGTGGTTGAAGTTTCCCCTGGCACCTCGATTTGTGAGGCCCTGCTTGAAAATGACATTCCGATTGAGCATGCCTGTGACATGGTCTGTGCTTGCACGACTTGCCACGTGATTGTGAAAGAGGGATTGAATAGCCTCAACCCTCCAGATGAGAATGAGGAAGATATGCTAGATCGCGCTTGGGGTCTTAACTCCCAGTCCCGTTTATCTTGCCAAGCCATTGTTGCCAGAGAAGACTTGGTGATTGAAATACCTAAATATTCAATCAACCACGCCAAAGAGAACCATTAACGGCACTAAGTTAGTGCATTGGGCTCAGTATTAAAGCATTAGACCCAAAAGGCTGTCGCAGATAGGACTAATATGAAGTTGTTCATTCTGTAGTTTGTTTTACGTAGTACCTCCATAGATTTCTTTTAAGCCATCCTTCGGGGTGGCTTTTTCTTTTTTCGCTTTTAGCGCTTGGGCGGCACTGAGCTCGATTCGCGAATAACTAAATTGACGCTGGCTTTAATTTTTCGAGGCAGATTGTCTACTCCATTAATCTGGGAGATTAGATGATTCGCTGCCTGTGCCCACATACCAATTGCATCAATATGAATCGTACTCAGACTTGGCGTGAGATGCTGAGAAATTTCTAGATCATCAAATCCAATAATGGATAGATCATTTGGAATTCGAAGCCCTTGCTTTTGTGCTTCAAGTAATGCTCCTAACGCTAATACGTCTTGACCGCAAATGATCGCAGTAATTTTAGGATTATTGAGGAGTAATTTTTTCATTCCGAGACGTGCTTCATGTAGACCATAAGCACATTCAACAATCACGTCGCTTTTAACCTGAATTTTTTTCTCAGCTAAAAGCTCTAGAACCCCGTCTACACGGTCTCTAGCACGATCGTTATGCGTTGTAATTCCTGCCAGTATTCCAAAGTGTTTATGCCCAAGAGAGAGTAGATGCTGAACTCCAGGCTTGATTGCCTCTCGGTTATCAAAGCCTGAGGCATAGCCGTTATAAGGTGCTGATAATGATCCCACGTGTATGTATGGAATATTACGGGTTTTCAGTAGCTTTAGCGCTTCTCGCTGTTGGCTAACGCCAAATAGCGCAATACCTTCAACGCCTCTAGTGAGTAAATTGGTTATTTGGTTTGCTTCAATCTCAGGATCGTAGTTACTACTCGCTACCAAAAGTTGGCGTCCAGATTCATTCAGTTGACGTTGAAATTCTGCAAGGCCTTGTGCAAAGATTGCATTATCAAGAGTCGGGACAATAGCGCCAATTGTTCCAGAGCGTTTGAGCATTAGTGCGCGAGCTCCTGCATTGGGTATGTACCCTAATTTTTTTATAACACTACTAATTTTTTCTTTGAGTTCAGAGCTAACTGCATCTGGATTATTTAGGGCCCTAGAAACGGTGGCAGTAGAGACTTTTGCTGCGGATGCAACATGGTCAATCGTGATTGATCCTACCGTTTTTTTCATTTGGGCCTTAGGGAAAGTCCTAGTCAATTTGAGTTTGCACCGCTCATTTTGCTTCCATTTTGTGGTTAGAATGAAAGCGCTTACATTTTCTGTCATTCTATAAGGAATTAGAAATTTTTAGCAAGTTTTTATCCCTCCTTCTGTTTTGTGCAATCCTTCTGTTTGCTTGGTTTGGGTTAACTGAGTGGACGGGTATTATTTTGGGCGCAAGATTTCCATCGCCAACTGAAACGTGGAATTCATTCAAAATTATTGCTGTGCAAGGCTACGGTAATGGCAAGTTGTATCAGCATATTCTTCAGAGCGTGGTGCTGGTAACTTCAGGATTTTTAGTCTCATCATCCCTAGGCATCCTGCTTGGTATTTTGATGGGCGCAAATAAGAAAATTGAAGCATTTGTTAACCCAATATTTTTAACCTTAAGACCAATTCCCCCCTTAGCTTGGATCCCACTAGCGATTGTTTGGCTGGGGCTCGGCAACTCAGCCAAGGTTATGGTGATTTATGTGGCAGCGTTTGTACCGGCTGTTATTAATACTTTCACGGGTGTCCGCTCTATTGAAGTGCCGCAAAGAGAAGCAGCAGCTATGTTGGGGATTAGCCGCTTTGCCTATTACAGAGAGGTTTTAATACCTGGCGCTCTACCACTGATCTTTACTGGTCTAAGACTTTCGCTCCAGGCGTCGTGGACTACTTTGGTTGCTGCCGAGTTAGTGGGTGCTACTTTAGGATTGGGTTCAATACTCAATCAAGCTGCTCAAGATATTAATCCGGCAATGATTCTGGTTGGCATGATGAGCGTAGCAATTTCGGGATGGCTAATGACGCAATTATTAGCAAAGGCTGAGCGCTATGCGATGCCTTGGAGAGCATGATGGTTAATCGCGACCGTTTAAACCAAGGTGAATTTATATTATGGACTGGCTTAGGTCTTGCTAGCTTTATTGGTTTTTGGTATCTAGCGGTTGCTCTTGGTTTTGTTCCTAAACAGTTTCTTCCTGCGCCACATCAGGTCTTGTTGAAGTTTATTCATCTACTCAATGAACCATTCTCTGGCTATACCTTACTTGCCCATATCGCCTCCAGCTTTCAGCGTTTTTTGTATGGCTTTGTTTTAGCTGTCATGATCGGTGTTCCATTGGGTTTGTTGATGGCCTTATCAAGGTTCGCTAACCAGCTGATTACCCCTTTCTTTGAGAGTATTCGTTTTGTAGCCCCTATTGCCTGGGTTCCATTTGCAGCGCTTTGGTTTGGTACCGGCATAGGCGGACCAGTATTGGTAATCTTTATGGGCGCATTCCCGCCCGTATTAATTAATACTTATCGTGGTGCCATACATGTTGATAAAAAATATCTTGAAGCGGCAAAGATGCTGGGCGCCGGCAAGTTTCGCTTGATGACTGAAGTGTTATTTCCTGCGGCAATCCCCTCAATTATTGCTGGCCTCAGAATTTCAGCGGGGCTGGGTTGGCAATCGTTAGTGGGTGCAGAGTTAATTGTGGCTTCTAGCGGTGTTGGTTACATGATGGTGAAGGGTCAAGCAAGTATTCAAACCGATATTGTTATGAGTGGAATGATTGCAATTGGATTAATTGGTTTATTAATTGATGTACTTTTAAGGCAGGCTGAAAAGCTGGCTGTTCACTATAAAGAAATTTGAGTTATGGCAGATATTGTTTTTGAATCCGTAGAACGTAGTTTTAAACAGGGTGGAAAAGAATTTCTAGCTGTTGGCGGAATTGACTTGTGTGTAAAAGATAGGGAGTTTGTTGCTATTGTTGGACCCTCTGGCTGCGGTAAAACAACGTGTATGCGGATGGTTGCGGGCCTGGAAATGCCAAGTAAGGGGCGTGTATTAGTTGGTGGCAAAGAAGTGAAGGGTCCAGGACCGGATCGCGCAGTTGTATTTCAACAATTTGCATTATTCCCATGGAAAACAGTACAGGAGAACATTGAGTTCGGACTCAAGTCTTTGAGTATGGGCGCGGTGGATAAGAGGGAGAAGACGGCCCGCTTAATCACCTTAATGGGTCTAGAGGGTTATGAGCAGGCTTACCCTCATCAATTATCGGGGGGTATGCAGCAACGTGTGGCTATTGCACGAGCCTATGTATTAGAGCCGGAGGTCCTATTAATGGATGAACCATTTGGGGCATTGGATGCGCAAACACGAGTTGTAATGCAAGAAGAGCTTGTGAGACTGGCCCGTAAAAATCCGAAAACGGTTTTGTTTATTACCCATGCGGTTGAGGAAGCTGTGTACCTTGCGGATCGTGTCGTTGTCATGTCTAGAAGGCCTGGTTTGATTAGAGATGTTATAGAAATTAAGCCGATTAGAGAGAAAGAAGGTTGGGATCAATACACTCGTATTGAAGATGTAATGGATTTAGGTTCTTTTGTGCAGTTGCGTAGTCATATTTGGAAATTACTCAGGGAGCAAAACCTGGGTGTTGATCATTGATTTACTTTTGAAATAGACGAAGGAGACGGATATGAAATTTAAAAAGTCATTGGTTGGAATCTTGGGGGCAACAATGCTTGCTGCAGCAAGCATCGGGAATGTGCAAGCACAAGCAAAGCCTGCTTTAACGGAGATTAAGGTGAGCTATCAGCCTGCTCTGTATTGGGCCTTGCCGTTCTTCGTTGCAACTGAAAAAAATTGGTGGGGAGAGTTGGGTCTTAAGCCAGAATTTAGTACCTTCCCTGCAGGTGTTCCTCAAATCGCAGCGTCTGCCTCCAAGTCTTGGGATGTGGGGGGTACGGGCTCGGTACCGGCCGTCTTAGGTTATGTCCGTTTCGGAATCAAAACGATTGGCCTTAGTAACGATGAGTCTGCTGGAAATGCATTGCTAGCTACCCCGAAAGCAGCAGAGGCATTTGCGGCAAATCCACAGTCCTTAAAAGGACAAACTATTGTTTTAACTGGCAACTCCACAGGCGACTATGCAGTTCAGTCTTGCCTTAAGAAATATGGTTTAACTAAAGCCGATGTCGTTATTAAAAACATGGGCCAGGGCGAAATTATTTCTGCAATGTCATCTGGGAATGCAGACTTTGGTGGTTTATGGGCGCCAAATATTTATACCCTAGAAGAAAAAGCTGGTGCCAAGGTTATTTGTAGCGGCAAAGATGGGGGAGCATTTGTACCTGGCGCTTTAATTGTTCGCGGTGATTATGCAAAGGAAAATCCACAGAACGTCGCTAAATTCTTAGCAATTTACTTGCGCGCATGGAAGTGGATGAATGCCAATAAACCCCAAGCCATTGCAATGATGAAGAAGTTTTATGAGCAAGGTGGTGTGACTATTTCTGAGGCCTCAATGAAGAAAGAGTTTGATACCCGTCCAAACTATGATTTAGCAACAGAGTTAAAGATTATGGATGGCTCTAAAGGCCCATCACAAGTTGATGGTTGGTTCAATGCGATTGCAGCCTTTATGCAATCAACTGGAGCAATTCAAACTATTCCGCCAGCAAACGAATACATCACTGATGAGTTCATGAAGATGGTGAATGCTGATAAGAAGTTGCGTGAGTTTGCAAATAACACGAAGTAGTTAACAAAGAAATCCAAAAAATGGGGGCAACCTCATTTTTTGGATTAAAGCTGTAAGCGCTTACAAAGATAGGGTTAGAAACATGTCAATAAATTATTTGAAGAAGGCGGCTAAAACTCCAGAAACTGAGACATCGACAGCTCAACAAGTGGTCACTGAAATGCTGGCCAATATTGAGCGAAATGGTGAATCAGCCGTAAAGGAATATGCCGTAAAGCTTGATAAATGGTCTGGTGATATCGTGATGTCAGAGTCTGCGATCAATAAAATTCTAGCGGATGTGCCTGATTCAGTAAAAAGAGATATCGATTTCGCTGTCAAACAAGTATTTGACTTTGCTCTAGCCCAGAAAAAAAGTATTAGTGATTTTTCAACGACATTGCATCCAGGCGTCACAGCAGGTCAAAAGGTGTTACCGGTAAATGTGGTGGGATGTTATGCGCCGTCTGGAAGATATGCTCATATTGCTTCAGCATATATGACTGTGGCAACTGCAAAAGCTGCCGGCGTCAAAAATATTATTGCTTGTTCTAGTCCATTTCGTGGTGGTGGCATTCATCCATATGTGCTTTATGCCTTTAAGGCAGCCGGTGCAGATGTCATCATGACTCTTGGCGGGGTGCAGGCGATTGCATCCATGGCATATGGTCTCTTTACAGGGAAGCCAGCAGACGTTGTGGTTGGGCCTGGTAATAAATTTGTTGCGGAGGCAAAGCGTTCATTATTTGGCAAAGTTGGAATAGATGTTTTTGCCGGTCCATCAGAGATTGCGGTAATTGCAGATGAATCTGCAGATCCTAAAATCGTTGCCAGCGACCTAGTAGGGCAGGCTGAACATGGACATGAATCCCCGGCTTGGTTATTTACAACATCTGAGAAATTGGCCAAAGAAGTGATGGAGCTGGTTCCTCAGATGATTGATGTATTGCCACCAACGGCAAAAGATGCAGCAGCTTGTGCCTGGCGTGATTACGGAGAAGTCATTGTATGCAGCACTCGAGAAGAGCTTGCTAAGGTTTCTGATCAATACGCTAGCGAGCATCTTGAGGTTCATGCAACAGATTTGGATTGGTGGCTGAGTAATCTAACTTGTTACGGATCCTTGTTTTTGGGTGAGGAAACTACTGTTGCTTTTGGCGACAAGACTAGCGGACCAAACCATGTATTACCAACTAAAGGAGCCGCTAGATATTCGGGTGGATTATCGGTTCATAAATTTATGAAAACCTTAACTTGGCAGAAGATGACGCGTGAAGGCAGTAAAGAGATGGCATTGGTAACTGCAAGAATTAGTCGCCTCGAGGGAATGGAAGCGCATGCCCGTACTGCTGATGATCGTCTTGAAAAATACTTTCCCAATGAAATATTTGATCTTGGAAGCCCTGTTGAAGTATGAGTTCATTAGCGAATCAACTTTTTAATCTGCAGGGTAAAACTGCTCTGATCACTGGTGGTAGCAGTGGATTAGGAGAGGCAATTGCTATGGCCTTAGGTTTGTCTGGCGCCGAAGTGATTATTGCCGCTCGCAGAGAGGGGCCTTTAAAGCAAGCTGAAGAGCGAATGAGAGAGCAGGGAGTCAATGTCTCCTCTTATGTTGCTAATTTAAGTGATTTAGAGGTTGCCAAGGATCTTTCAACTCGAGTCTTAGGTAAAGCTGACAAGGTGGACATCTTAGTTAATGCTGCAGGTATTAATTTACGAGAACCCTTCGGCGAGGTTTCTCCTCAGAGCTGGCAAGAACAATTAAATATTCAGTTAGCAGCGCCGTTTTTTATGACACAAGCGCTTGCTCCCCAAATGAAGTCTCGGAACTGGGGAAGAGTGATCAATATTGCTTCGTTACAAAGTTATCGGGCATTTGCAAATAGCGCTCCTTATGGTGCAGCCAAAGGCGGTATTTTGCAGTTAACCAGGGCAATAGCTCAAGAGTGGTCAAAATTTGGGATTACTTGTAATGCAATTGGTCCAGGATTTTTTCCAACAGCACTGACTGCACCAGTATTTAATAATCCTGACTTAGTCAAAATGCACTCAGAAAAAACAGCTATTGGTCGCAACGGAGAATTGAGTGATATTTATGGTCTGGCGATCTTTTTGGCTAGCGATGCCTCTGCATACATTACTGGACAGACCATCATGTTGGATGGTGGTTATACCGCTACATAAGGAACGAGATAATGAAAGCCTTGGTTTATACCCAGCCCAATGAAATGCAAATTATGGAACGTCCATACCCTTCTTTAGATGAGGGTGAGGTGGTTCTCAAAATCGAGTCTGTTGGAATCTGCGGAAGTGATATGCATGCATTTCATGGCCATGACCCAAGAAGAAAGCCGGGCCTAGTTTTAGGGCATGAATTTGCTGGCACGGTTGAGGAGATGAGCTCTCCATTGTTTTCAAAGGGTCAAAGAGTTACCGGGAACCCTTTAATTACATGTGGCAATTGTGAATATTGCTTGCAAGGTCGAAATAATTTGTGTGCTAATCGTACGATGGTTGGGATGACAAGACCGGGCGCTTTTGCGGAGTATATGAGTATTCCCGCTAGTTCACTTATTGCTATTCCAGAGAGCTTAAGTTTAGATGCGGCTGCGTTAACCGAGCCTGCTGCCACAGCCGTCCATGCCATTAACTTATCAATGCGCGCACTTCAAAGACCGATTCAAGAGTGCCGTGTTTTGATATTGGGTGGAGGTGCAATCGGAATGTTATCAGCGTTACTCTTGAAGCATTACGGTGTGGATGACTTGACGGTTGCTGAAGTAAATCCCTTGCGTAGAAAGGCGATAGAAAAATACGTAGGCTGTAAGACAATCAACCCGATTGATAAAAAGATTTCAGAAAATGCTTATGAGTTTGTGATGGATTGTGTCGGTGCTGTAGTAACCCGAAACTCGGCTTTAAGTGCAGTTAAACCTGGCGGAGTAATGATGCATGTTGGCCTACAGGATTGGGCTAGCGAAATTGACATGAGAAAGCTTACGCTTGCTGAGATTACCCTGCTGGGCACCTATACCTATTCGACGGTAGATCTACAAGCCACTGTAAATTTGCTCGCACGCAATGCCTTTGGTGACCTTGCATGGGTTGAAAAGAGAGCGCTGGAAGATGGTCCTCAGGCATTCAGCGACTTGCATGCAGGAAAGACTGCTGCAGCTAAAGTTTTATTAAAACCGTTTTAATCTATCTCGGGATGCTGAGCTATGCAATTTGACTTTTACTCAACCCATTCAATATTGGTGGCGCGAGGTAGTTCAGTCAATCTTGCACGCAAGATTCAGGAGCGAGGTGGCAAATCGGTATTGATTGTTACTGACCCTGGAGTGTTGGCTGCAGGCTTGCTAAATAGAGCATTAGCTCAATTTAAAGAGCTGCAGCTATCAGTTCAAATCTTCTCAGATGTTGAAGCTGACCCACCAATCCCGGTAATCAATCAGGCAGTGCTGGCGGCGCAAGCATGTCATGCTGACTATATCGTTGGGTTTGGGGGTGGTAGCTCAATGGATGTTGCCAAGTTGGTTGCACTCCTATCGTCTGGAAAAGAAAGATTGGAGGATATCTATGGGATTGGCATGGCGAAAGGCCCAAGATTGCCTCTCATCCTAGTGCCGACTACCGCAGGCACAGGCTCAGAGGTGACTCAAAGTTCTGTTGTTACAGTTAGTGAGAGCGAGAAAAAGGGCGTGCTTTCACCACATCTTTTGCCGGACATGGCAATACTCGATGCAGAATTAACTCTTGGCCTGCCATCACATGTAACCGCCGCAACCGGAATAGATGCAATGGTTCATGCAATTGAAGCTTTCACTACTAAGCGCTTGAAGAACCCAATGTCGGACTGCGTTGCTAAAGAGTCTTTGAGATTATTGGCTGGTAACCTTCACCAAGCAGTCAATTTTGGAAACGATATTGTTGCTCGTGAAAATATGTTACTTGGTGCTTGTTTAGCCGGTATGGCATTTACGAATGCACCGGTTGCTGGAGTGCATGCCTTAGCCTATCCAATTGGAGCAAGATTCCATGTGCCTCACGGTTTATCTAACTCATTAATGCTGGCACCGGTAATACGATTTAATATTGATGTTGCTCACTCGATGTATGCAGAGCTTGGTCAAATCATAAAGCCTGGGCTAAAAGGTTCAAGTATTGAGCAGGCCTCCCAGTTGGCCGATTATCTCGGTAGCCTTGCTGGTGAGTTGGGATTGCCGCAAAAGTTGCTTGAGGTAGGAATTACAGAACGTGATATTGATCAGCTAGCACAAGATGCGATGCTACAAACTCGATTGCTGATGAATAGTCCCAGAGAAATTACTCTGAAAGATGCTGCGACGCTATATCGTGAAGCCCTATAGGCTAGATAAGAAATGCTGCTTGATAGCTAGCGTGATGTTCTGTCTCCCATGCTTCTTACGCTCTAGAAGTCCAACCTTACGATAGATTGTTTTTCCAGGTAGTTCCTGAATGTTGAGCTGTCGATCATTCCCCCAGGAGATGTTTGCTAGCTTTGGAACGATCGAGTAGCCAAGCCCTTGGCGCACTAGTTCAATAATAGCCTCGACAGAATTGAGCTCCATACCTTCTTGTATAGAAAGTTTATTAGCCTTAATGGTTTGGTCAACTAGATGGCCCGTCCAAGTATTACGCTCAAAGCGAATGAAGGGCAGTTTGGAATCTGCGTACGACACGTTTGATTTTCGTTTTGATGCAGTTGCTGGACTGATCAAGATCATGGGTTCTTTATATAGCTCAGTCCATTGTACGTTTTGGGGTAATGCGTATGGGGACTCAGTGACAATTGCTGCATCGAGGCTACCTTCTAAAACTTGATCAAGGAAATCACTTGATAAGCCGGCAATCAATTTCACTTCAAGACTGGGAAAGCTTTGCTTTAATTCATTTAAAGTTTTTCCGAATGCACCCATTAGGGTAGAAACCAGCGCACCTAAAACAATCGTTCCGCTAAGATCGGATTTAAGATCTGAGCCAAGGGCCTCGTAGCGAGCGACGATTTCTTGAATCGGTTCGATTAGCGATCTTCCATGCGCATTTAAGGTGAGGGAGCGCTTCGTCCGATCAAATAGCTCTAGACCAATTTCTTTTTCCAGTTGTTGTAATTGCTGTCCAGCCGCCGCTGCGGTGAGGCCAATTTCTCGGGCTGCAGCTGCCACACTCTTGTGGCGGGTAATCGCCAAGAAGTTTTTTAGGGTTTTAATGCTAGACATAGGCATTATTATAAATAATTTCTTTATCTCAAAGAAAAATTAATTCGATTTATTTTTTACTATCCATCAATATAATGAGGGCATGTCAAATACAGATCTGAAAGTAAGGGTATGGCGCGGCTCCCAAGAAGGGGAGTTTGTTGAATACTTGGTGCCACGCAACCCCAATCAAACAGTTTTGGATGTCGTTACCTACATCCAGAGAAAGCTTGACCCCACCTTGAGTTACCGCTTTGCTTGCAGAGTGGGTATGTGCGGATCTTGTGCCATGACAGTTAATGGCGTAGCTCGCTGGACTTGTCGTACTCACGTATCTCAGATTCTTCAGGGAGACTCATTAGAGATAGCCCCATTAAATAACTTGCCGGTCATTAAAGATCTCGCAACAGATATGCGAGAGTTTTTTAATAAATGGAAGGGCGCAGTCGGATTTTTCAAAGGCAATCAAACGCGTCATGATGACTTTGCAAAAGTTGAGCCAGATTCTGAAGAGCGTCAATTAGCCAATGCTGGGATTGAGTGTATCGGCTGTGGTGTTTGCTATGCCTCCTGTGAGGTAGTTGAGTCAAGGCCTAATTATCTTGGACCTGCTGCACTCAATCGTGCTTGGACATTAACGAATGATGTGAGAGATGTTCAGCAGTTAGATCGTATGCGTGCCGTAGCGGGTGATGCTGGTTGCCACGCATGCCATACACAAGGCTCTTGTACTGAGCGTTGCCCCAAGGCTATTGAGCCTACTGCCAGTATTGCTGGTTTAAAAAAGTTAGTTGCTAGGGCTGCCATACGTGGAAGCAAGTGGGGCAAGCTATGAGCACTGGCGTATTGCAAGCAAAGCTTTGGTATGCGCAAAGAATTAGCGCTATGGTACTTGGGATTTGTGTTGCGATTCATTTACTCATTATTTTTTACGCTATCAGAGGTGGTTTAAGTGCGCAAGAGATTTTAGGCCGCACCCAGGGCAATGTGCTGTTTGCTATTTTTTATGAAATTTTTGTACTAGCGTGTTTTGTACACGCGCCAATCGGTGTAGCGAATATCTTGCAAGAGACTTTCCCAAAGAGTGAATTGGCTAAACCTCTAGCTTGGATGCTGGCACTGCTGATTTTGGTTCTTGGCACTGCTGCAGTTGTTGGTGTTTTTACAGGAGGTCAAATATGAGCTCCAGACCAAAGTTAGATTACCGTGCAAAAAGCCACTTATCTTATTTTGCATATGCGTGCCATCGCTTTTCTGGCTTGCTGTTAGCCTGTTTTATACCCCTGCACTTTCTGATGCTGTCTCAGTCTTTACGAGGAGCCGAGGGCTTTGAGAAATCCTTAGCTTTAACTGACTTTTGGGTATTTAAGTTTGGTGAGTGGGCCTTGGTTATTTTGCTGGCAGTTCATTTGGCAGGTGGAATACGTCTGTTGATGATCGAGTTTGGGCCATGGAAGGGCTTACGCAAGGGCTGGATTCAAGTTTCCATCCTGTTCGCGATTGTGTGCGGACTTTTATTTCTATATTTCGCTAATTGATTAGGTTGATATGCAATTACAAATGAATTTAGTGGAAGAGGCCTGCAAAGAGCTCTACATTCGAGCTCTCAGGGTTTTGCCTGATGATATTAAGGCTGGTATTGATAAGCTAGATAAAGCGGAGACAGATTCACGTGCTCAGGTAGTTTTGAAGACCATGATTACCAACATCTCAGTAGCAGAGCGTGAAGATAATCTCCTTTGCCAAGATACAGGTCTGCCGATCTATAACGTAAAGATTGGCAGCAATGTGCAATTTGATGGCATGGCCTTAAAGGCGGCGATTCGTAAAGGATGTGAGCGCGCCACTAAAGAGTATCCACTCAGATCTTCGGTGGTGCATCCAATTACTCGCAAAAATAATCACACCTCTTGTGGCATTGATATGCCAGCTATACATATTGATTTTTTTGATAAATCAGAATCAGTTGAGATTGAAATGGTGCCAAAGGGTAGCGGTTCAGAAAATAATTCTTTTTTAAAAATGGCAATACCTGCAGATGGTATTAATGGGGTTAAAGCGTTTGTGATTGAAAGTGTTGTTTCTGCTGGCGGGAAGACTTGCCCGCCAACGATTGTCGGTGTTGGGATTGGTGGCACCTCAGATCAATGTGTTGCTATGGCAAAACGTGCAGCAACCCGTGAATTAGGCAGCGTATGTAGTGATGAAGAGGGTGCTCAGTTAGAGAAAGAGCTCAGCGCCGCCGTTAATCAGCTTGGCATTGGTCCACAAGGACTCGGTGGTGACGGAACTGCTTTTGCGGTTCAAGTTGAGCTAGCTCATACCCACATTACTTTGAATCCCGTTGCAGTCAATATGCAATGCCATTCCGCTCGAAGAGCACGTGCAACCTTTACGCCTTCTGGCGTGACCTACGGATTCTAGGAAGGCGACTGATGGCACATTACAACCTTGCAACACCAGTAAGCGAAGAGGATATCCGCAAGCTACGAATTAACGATACCGTGACCTTGCAAAATACTTTGTTCGGCATTCGTGATGCTACTCAAATTCATATGTTTGATCATGATCGTAAGACGCGCTTTGATTTAAATGGTCATGCGGTGATTCATACGGCACCTAATGTTCGTAAAGTGCCAGTAAGTACCCAGTTCCCTGCTGGATATGAACCTATTTGTATTGGTACAACCACCTCAGATCGTATGGAGCGCTTCACTCACCCCTTAATGACCCAGAATGGTGTACGAATGATTGTGGGCAAAGGTGGTATGCGCGAGGGTTCAGCTGCGGCTTTCAAAGAATTGGGTGGCGTTTATTTAGCCATTATTGGTGGTACTGCAGCGCTTGAAACAACTTGGATCGAGCAGATTGAGGATGTGGATATGGATGATCTCAATCCAGAGTCTTTATGGCGTTTCAAGATTAAAGATTTTGGCCCATTACTAGTTGCAATGGATAGTCATGGCGGCAGTATCTACCAAGAAGTGAAGAGTGATGTCGCTAGCAAAAAAGCAGCAGTACTAAAAAGCCTTGGGATCAGCTCATGAATACGATTCCAACAATAGATACTGATATCTTGATTCTGGGCTCAGGGGGCGCAGGTCTTTTTGCTGCATTGCATGCCCATCAAGCAAACCCCAACTTAAATATCACCATTGCTGTCAAAGGTTTACTAGGTAAGTGTGGTTGTACGCGTATGGTGCAGGGCGGTTACAACGTGGCTTTGGCCGAAGGAGATTCTGTTGAGCGCCACTTCATGGATACGATTGAAGGTGGTAAATGGCTCTCTGACCAGGATTTAGCATGGACGCTAGTTAGTAAAGCGGTTGAACGTATTCATGAGTTGGAAAATGAATTAGGTTGTTTTTTTGATCGCAATCCAGACGGCACGGTTCATCAAAAAGCATTTGCTGGTCAAACATTTGATCGAACAGTTCATAAAGGGGACTTAACCGGCATTGAAATTATTAATCGCCTAGCAGAACAGGTATGGGCCAGAGGCATCAATCGTCTAGAAGAGCATCGTGCTATTGAATTAATTCATAGCGAAGATGGTGAATCACTTGCTGGTGTATTGATGCTCAATATGCAGACCGGTGAATTTGTTCTGGTCCGCGCCAAAGCTGTCCTGCTTGCAACTGGTGGCGGCCCAACTATGTACAAATACCATACACCGTCTGGAGATAAGAGTTGTGATGGCTTGGCAATGGCATTGCGCGCTGGGCTTACATTGCGCGATATGGAAATGGTGCAATTTCACCCCACTGGTTTATTGGCTGGTCCGGGGACTCGTATGACAGGCACCGTCTTGGAAGAGGGATTACGCGGTGCTGGTGGTTATCTGCTCAATGGCAATCGGGAGCGCTTCATGGGTAACTATGATCCACGTAACGAGCGCGCTACTAGAGATATTGTTTCTCGATCTATTAATTCAGAGATTCGTTCTGGACGCGCAACCCCGAATGGTGGGGTCTACATTCAAATGAGTCATTTGGGACCAGAGAATGTGCGTAAGCAATTTAAAGGGATGGTTGAACGTTGTGCCGATAGCGGCTTTGATCTGGCGAATGATTTGGTTGAGGTAGTGCCAACCGCTCACTACATGATGGGTGGTCTTGTTTTTAGGAAAGATTGCAGCACCGATCTTCCGGGTCTTTTTGCAGCTGGTGAAGATACGGGTGGCGTTCATGGTGCCAATCGCTTAGGTGGTAACGGTGTTGCTAACTCAACCGTTTTTGGAGGTATTGCAGGAGATGTGATGGCTCACTGGGTTGCTTCACAGCAGTTCAAAGAGTGCAATATGGATGAGGTTGCACAAAGTATTGAGGCGCACGAGGCGCCCTTGAAAAAACCAGCTGGTGATATTGAGGCAATCCGCGATGCCCTTGCCGAATGTATGTGGGATGGCGTTGGCATTTCGAGAACAAAAGAGTGCTTAATGCGCGCACGTCAAACCTTGAAGCAGTTGGCTTCACAGTTAAATCAAATGGGTGTGGGTAATATTCAGCGTGAATACAGTAATACTTGGCAAGATTGGATGAATTTACAAAATCTCATTCTGGTAAGTCAGGCTGTAACTGAAGCGGCTATTGCCAGGGAGAACTCCAGAGGCGCCCACTATCGAGATGACTTTCCGGAGCCAGGATCTCTTGAAGACTCCTATTACACGGCAGTGAATTTTATTAAGCAAGAGCTAAAGATTGAAAATCGCCCCGTGCAATTTAAGATGATACAGCCAGGGCAAACGATCTTGGTAGAGGCGTAATCATTTTTGATTTAATTGATCCTATCCAGTTTGCTTTGGCAACACTGGTTATATTTCTTGCCTATTTCATTTTTGGCATCTCAGGTTTTGGTTCATCTATTGTTGCAGTGCCTTTGCTAGTGCAAATGTATCCGCTGAAATCGGTAGTCCCGATGATGGTGATTATTGATATCTGCGCCTCTTTATATGTCGGCAGAAAATCTTCTCAGGACGCTAATCTCAAAGAGCTGAAATGGCTGTTCCCGTTTAGCCTGATTGGCATGATTCTCGGAATCTATTTATTGGTGATGGCTCCAAGTGAGCCACTACTCATTACTTTGGGTTGCTTTGCGGCAATCAATGGAGCTCGCATCCTTTGGCAAAGAAATACAGAATTACGTGAACCCATTAGTAAGTGGTGGGCTGCGCCATTTGGATTTTTTGGTGGCACCTTTACGGCATTGTTTGCCACTGGTGGGCCAATCTATGTCTCATATTTAGGTTTACGGATCAATGATCCTAAGATGTTGCGTGCCACGATGGCGTTTGCAATATTTACGCTGACCCTTTTGCGTCTCACCTTAATGCTAGTTACTGGTTTGATTTTGAGTTGGCCGGTGATTGGATTGGCAATTTGTCTCATGCCGGCCACCTTTCTGGGGATTTGGTTTGGCACCCATGTACATACCAAATTAAGTAATGCTGCCATGAGAGTGGCTTATGGCTCAATCCTCATTTTTTCCGGAATCATTTTACTAATACGTCAACTCACATAGATAGACGGATTGCCTAGCCTGGCAAGCATTTTTGTGCCCAAATTAAGATCGTTTGATGTTTGGCGCCGCAAGTCCATTAATCATGATGTTCATGCACGCAGGAAGTTTACTCTCCATAGCTCGTTTAGCAGCTGGTAGCACTTCAGTGGAGTCATTCACAAATTCTCCATGCCCTCCAAACACAGAGCACACTTTTTCATAATGGGATGGAAGCAGCTCGCAACCAATAGTTCTGTCTTGACCATATTCACGAACTTGAATTTGGTATTCAGCATTCCAGCGAGCATCATTACCAACCACCAGTAAAAATGGGAGTTTGTAGCGAACAGCGGTATCAATTTCTGCACTATGAAAGCCGAATGTACCATCGCCCATCACCGCAACAATTGGTGAGTGAGGCTTTGCAACTCTCGCTGCAGTTGCAAAGGGTAGCGCCGATCCAATCGATCCAGCCACACCATTGATAACTCTATTAGGGGCCTGTAGGCAGGCTTGTGCCCACTGGCCAATTTCACCGCCATCACTAATGAGTACGGAGTCGGGATGGCTATCTAGAATTTCTTGCAGTGGGGCAAGCGCTTGTACGGGGTGCATCGTTCCAGTTTTTGGTGGGAGTTTCTTCCAGGCTTCAGGACGAAATGCAATAGCATCTGCTACTTCGTTTTGCCAATGGCTAGTTGGAATCGCTTTTGCATTATTTAATCCAATAATGGCTTCAATGGCACTCGGAACATCGGCTTGAATTGATTGCGCTAGTCGTTCCCCAATGACTTTTTTAGCCCGCTCGATTTCACTAGCATCAGGATCGATTTGGAGGAACTTGCAGCTCTTCTGAATTCCGGGACTTTGTGCAAACTTCAGGGTGAAGTCTGTCTTTTTCCCAAGCAATAATATGCAATCCGTTTGACTTAATACTTCAGCAAAAGCACCCAAGCTTGGATCGCCAATACCCCTGGGGCTTTCCATGCCAACAACAGGAATGCCAGTCACTTTTTCAAGTTCCTTTAATTTCATTCTGCCTGGTTTGGACTGCATTAAAGGACCAGTCAAAATGAGCGGCTTGCTTGATTTATGTAACTCACTCATTAGTTTTTCTAGGGCGGCGGTATCAGTTATAGATACTTCCGCACTAAAGGATGAGGTGGTGGGCATAGTTGTATTGAGGGGGAGAGCGGACTCAAGCACATCGGTAGGAAGGCTGAGGTGAACAGGACCGGGCCTGCCGGATTTAGCAATGCGAATTGCTTTTGCAAAATCCAATGCCAAATCTTCCGTCTTTTGACATACCCATGAAGCTTTCGTGAGTGGCGCTGCGATAGCTGCTTGATCCATCTCCTGAAAGGCGCCTTTTCCGAGTTGTCCGATTGGAGCATGACCTGAAAGAAGGACCACTGGTGACTCAGCCATGGATGCCGTATAGAGCGCTGAAATAGCATTGGCATGTCCAGGACCGCCTGTTACAAGGGCAATCCCAACCTCGCCCGTTAATCTTGCCCAGGAGTCAGCCATATGAACTGCGGCTGCTTCATGTCTGGTGTGGATGAGGTCAATTTTTGTATCAAAGATAGTGTCATACACAGGCATGATGTGATTACCTGATAAGGTAAAAATTTTATTGATACCTGCTATCTCGAATGCCTCTATAAGGGCATGCGCCCCAGTTTTATTTTTTGTATTCATTAATTTGACAATATCCCGATTACCTCAATATGTTTCAGCAAATAAAAAGCCACCTATTAAAAGTGGCGTTTTATTTATTGGGCACTAATATTTCTGCCCTTAATCACTTTTTCCCAAACTACCGACTCTGCTTTTACTTGGGTTTCAAATTCTTTCTGATTATTGACGACTGCAGTTAGGCCATTTAAATCTAGGCTAGCACGAAGTGCTTCTGAATTTACAGCTTTAACAGTAGCGGCATAGATTTTATCGGTGATAACTTTAGGGGTGTTTGCTGGAGCAACAAGTCCAAACCAGCCAGTGGATTCAAATCCAGGTATGCCTGACTCGGCGACTGTTGGAACATCCGGCAATTGTTTGGAACGCTTCAAACTAGTAACTGCTAGTGGCTTAATTTGGCCAGCCTTTGCAAACCCTGCTGCTGCTGTGAGGTTGCCGACCATGAAATCAATTTGACCTGCTACTAAGTCATTTAGTGCTGCGGATTCACCTTTATAGGGTACGTGTGTTGCTGGAATTCCAGCTGTATAGGTAAAGTTCTCCTCAGCCATATGAACCTGGCTGCCAATACCGGCTGAGCCAAAGTTTAAGTCTTTGGTTTTTGCATAAGCAATGAACTCAGCAACGTTCTTTACTGGAATCTTATTGCTTACAGACAAAAGCATTGGCCCACTTGCCACATTGGTAATGTAAACAAAATCCTTGGCGTAATTTACGGGCAGTTTTTTATAGAGATTTGGATTGACGGTAAGCATGCTTCCAGAAGCCAGCATGATGGTATATCCATCGGCTGCAGATTGTGCGACAAATTCAGCGGCGATATTGCCGCCAGCGCCAGGCTTATTTTCAACAATCACGTTTTGACCAAGATCTTTTGTCAGTTGCTGAGCTAGTAGGCGCCCTAGAATATCAGTGGTACCTCCTGCAGCAAAAGGAATGATGAGTTTGATAGGCTTAGTCGGCCAATTTTGAGCATTTGCAATTGGCGAGCTAATTAATATGAGGGCTCCAGTAACCAATGCAATTTTAGTGCTGAGACTTGCGATGAATTGCTTAAACATTCTTTTGTTCTCCGGTGTTAATTCAATCTTAGTATCTTATCTTTGATTTCTCTCAAAAATAGAAGCGATCTCTATTTAATAGTTATAAGCTTATGTGCTGCTAGTGTCTCCTCCAGGGATTGTTTTGTGCAATTGAATTTGTAATTGCATTGCACAATTAGGGGGTATTGCAGGATATCTAAATCATCTATATGATCTAGATATGTCATCCATTTTGATCTCTGAGTTCATTACAAGTCAAGCCCTAGAAACCCTGCGTTCTAAGCATGCAGTCGTTTATGAGCCTGAGCTATATAAAGACCGCCCAGCTTTGATTGCTGCATTGCAAAATATTGAGGCGCTGATTGTTCGTAACCTCACACAAGTCAATGAGGACATTTTGGTTGGCGCACCCAAGTTGAAAGTAGTTGGTCGACTAGGCGTTGGTCTAGAGAATATTGAATTGCCAGCTTGCGCGAAGCGTAATATCAAAGTCATACCTGCTACCGGTGCAAACGCTGAGTCGGTTGCTGAGTATGTTGTAGGCGCTGCGGTTGCATTAACTAGGGGCTTCATTCCGGCAACTATCTCAACTTTAAAGGGTGAATGGCCTCGCCCCCGCTTCTCTGCATACCACGAGTTTTTAGGAAAGACGATAGGCATCGTTGGATTTGGAAGCATTGGTAGAGTGGTGGCTAAGAAGGCAAATGCATTCGGTTTGCAGTGTCTTGCTTATGACCCAATGTTATCTGGCAGCTCTGTTGAGCTTCCTGGGTTTTCAGTGCCGTTACTTCCTTTAAGCGACTTGCTCGCACATAGTGATGCAGTTTCCTTGCATCTCCCATTTCTGCCAGAAACAAAGAACCTATTTGATGCCTCCACTCTTGATCAAATGAAGTCTGGCGCTTGCCTGATTAATACTGCTCGCGGTGGCATCGTTGATGAGCGGGCTCTAGCAGAGCGCTTACGGACCGGACGTTTGGGCGGTGCGGCTATTGATGTATTTGAGAGTGAGCCGGCTAAAGATTTGAGTCATTTTGCAGGGATTGAGAATCTGATCTTGACCCCACATGTTGCAGGTGTAACTCAGGAAAGTAATGAGCGCGTTAGTCAAATGATTGCCGATGAAGTGAATCGGTTTCTAGGAGCATAAGGTGAATTTGTCCTATCAAAAGATGGTTAAGTTAGCTTCATCAGGTTTGCAGGCGGCAGGCATTGGAGAAAAAGCCGCTTATGAGACTGCGCAATTTTTAGCGCTTGCTGAGCTGGATGGCTTGGCATCTCATGGACTGGCACGTGTTTCTCAATATGCGGGGCATGCTAAAAATGGCCGCATAGAGTTATCACCAAAAATTAAAGTACGCCCATTTAAAACCTCTGCCGCTTTAGTAGACGCTTGTGATGGTCTTGCCTTTCCAGCGCTACGATTTGCTACTGACTTATCTGTGAATCTGGCATCTAAGACGGGCGTTGGCCTGGTCGCAGTTACCAACAGCCATCACTTTGGAGTTGCAGGGCACTTTGCTGAAGCCGCAGCGCGTGCCGGTTATATCTCTTTATTGTTTGGCAATACACCAGCAGCAATGCCGATGGTTGGTGGCAGCAAAGCCCTTTTTGGTACGAATCCTCTGGCTGCTGCGTTTCCTGTGGCAAATCACGATCCGATGGTGATTGATATGTCCTTATCGGCTGTTGCCAGGGGTAAGTTATTGGTTGCAGCGAAAAAGGGAGAGTCTATTCCAGAAGGTTGGGCATTAACTGCTGATGGCAAGCCAACCACTGATCCCAATGAAGGACTCAAGGGCTTAATGGTTCCGCTTGGTGGCGATAAGGGGGCTTTGCTTGCTCTCATTATTGAGTTGCTAGTTGTCGGTCTATCGGGAAGTCGATTCTCTTATGAAGCAGATTCTTTTTTTGATGCCAAGGGCAATCGTCCTCGCATCGGACAGCTTTTGCTAACCATCGATCCAGGTTTGGCGGGTAGCCAAGTGTTTGCAAGCAAGATGCAAGAGTTCTTAAAAACCTTGGCATCTGACTCCGGAACCCGAGTTCCCGGACAAAGACGTTTTAAACAGCGTGCATCAGGCTTTAAAGAGGGCGTCAACGTTTCTGATGTTGTTATAGAAGAAATTCAGGCTGGTATTCGCCAGTTATGGGGTGTTTAGTAGTTAAACAAGATTAAAGAGGAGAAGGTAATGATCCATTTTGTCGTGCATGAGCCAGGAGATGGCGTAGGCGTAGTAGTAGTTGAAGGTGTGAAAGCCGGAGATGATTTGATTGGTTGGGTGATGGATGGAGATTTAACTCTCAATATGAAGTCTGAGAGTGATATTCCAATTGGTCACAAAATTTCTTTGAATGAATTTAAGCCAGGCGATACGGTCATGAAGTATGGCGTTGATATTGGCAAAGTAGTTGCTCCCATCAAAAAAGGTGAGCATCTCCACGTTCAGAACGTAAAAACTAAGCGCTGGTAATCCAGGCCCTTATTCACACATTCATTGAGAAAGAAAAAAATGATTAATTTGAAAGACGCGACCTTTATGGGTTACCGCCGTGAGAACGGCCGCATGGGTATTCGTAACCACGTGCTGATTTTGCCTTTAGATGACTTGTCGAATGCCGCTTGTGAAGCAGTGGCAAACAACATCAAGGGAACCCAAGCTATTCCTCACTCCTATGGACGCTTGCAGTTCGGTGCTGACTTGGAATTGCATTTCCGTACATTGATCGGCACTGGTTCTAATCCAAACGTTGCTGCGGTAGTAGTGATCGGTATTGAGCCACAGTGGACCAAAATTGTGGTTGATGGCATTAAAGCTTCAGGCAAACCAGTTGAAGGTTTTTGGATTGAGGGCAATGGCGATACTGCTACGATTGCCTCAGCCAGTAAAGCTGCATATGCAATGATGAAGCATGCGTCAAAGCAGAAACGTGTTAAAGCACGGTTGTCCGAGCTTTGGGTATCTACGAAGTGTGGTGAGTCTGACACTACCTCCGGTTGCGGTGCAAACCCAACGGTTGGTGATGCATTTGACAAGCTCTACGGAATTGGCTCTACCTTGGTATTTGGTGAGACTACTGAGTTAACTGGTGGTGAGCATTTAGTAGAAGCTCGTTGCCGTACTCCAGAAGTGAAGAAAAAGTTCCGCGAAATGTTTGATCGCTATCAGGATGTGATTGAGCGTCATAAGACCAGTGACTTATCTGACTCGCAGCCAACCAAAGGCAATATTGCTGGCGGTTTGACAACCATCGAAGAAAAAGCCTTAGGCAATATTCAGAAAATCGGTAAGAAATGTATCGTTGACAGCGTCTTAGATAAGGGCGAAGAGCCAAAGATTCCAGGTTTGCACTTTATGGACTCTTCATCTGCAGCTGCTGAGATGGTGACCTTGTGTGCTGCCGCTGGATTTGCTGCTCACTTCTTCCCAACAGGCCAAGGTAATGTGATCGGTAATGCGATTCTTCCGGTGATTAAGATCTGCGCTAATCCAAAAACAGTTCGTACAATGGGCGAGCACATTGACGTTGATGTGTCAGGTCTTTTGCGTCGCGAAGAGAATATGGACCAGGCTGGTGATAAGTTATTAGAGTGCCTCTTGCGCACTGCTGATGGTGAATTGACTGCCTCTGAAATTCTCGGTCACCGTGAATTCGTATTAACCCGTTTATACGAATCAGCGTAAGTCTTAAAGCATGAAATCCCTGACTGCTTATCAAGAAGTAAAGCAAAAGATCACCGAAGATCTGGTCAGGGGTCGTTATCCTATGGGGCAGGCATTGCCTGCTGAAAAGGATTTATCAAAAGAGTTAGATGTATCTATAGGAACCCTGCGCAAAGCGGTGGATGAGTTGGTTGCTGAAGGCATTGTGGTTCGTCGCCAAGGCAGGGGTACCTATGTTGCTGAGCATGACCTCAAGCGTTTGCTCTATTATTTTTTCCACGTTGTCAAACATGATGCTGACAAAAAAGTGAACCCAAGGGTTGAGCTGGTTTCGTTGACCAGTGCCGTTGCAAACAAGGAAGAGGCTAGTAAGCTCGAGATTAAAGAAGGTGTCGCAGTATGGCGCCTCGTCAACTGCCTTTATCTAGACGATAAATGCGTCATGATTGATCAGATCACGCTTGATAAAAAGCGTTTTCAAAAACTGAACCGAGCTGATTACATTAATCGCGAGGGCAGCATTTACCAGTTGTACCAAATGAAATATGGACAGACCGTAGTTCGAAGTAGCGAGCGCTTACGTGCAGGCCTTGCTGGTAAGCAATTTTCGGAGTGGCTGGGCGTAAAGCCCGATTCACCAGTTTTGATTATCAGAAGGGTTGCGCTGGGCATTCAGGATGAGCCCTTGGAGTGGCGAGTCTCTACACTCAATACCAATCAACACGAATACTTTAGTGAGTTGGTTGTTTAGCGTTATATGTACGGCACTACTAAGCGCAATTTACCGGGGCTATTGGTCTGTTTGGTAATCGCCATGTCCACTAGTTTTCTTTCAGAAAATTATGGTGGACCCCAACTGTTATATGCGCTGTTATTGGGCCTATCGCTCCACTTTCTTTATCTAAACGAGGCTGTAAAACCAGGGATAGATTTTTGCGCAAAAACTATTCTGCGTTTAGGGGTTGCATTTTTGGGTATTCGAATCACCTTCGCAGATATTAGTGCGATTGGTCTGAATACTGGATTTATGGTGATTGTTGCTGTTACATTAACTGTTTGCTTAGGGTTTGTTCTGGCAAAGTTTTTAAAGTTATCGCCAGACTTTGGATTGATAGCAGGCGGTTCAGTTGGAATATGTGGTGCATCTGCTGCGCTTGCCGTTGCCTCCGTATTACCCAAGTCGAAAGAAAACGAGCAATTTACTTTATTGGTGGTTGTTGGCGTTACTGTGCTGTCAACGATTGCAATGGTGACCTATCCTTTTGCATTGCAGATGCTCGATATTGGCGCTCTTTCAGCTGGAATTTTTATCGGCGCAACTATTCATGATGTGGCACAAGTGGTGGCTGCGGGAATGCTTTTTGGCCCCGAGGCGGGAGATGTTGCTACTGTAGTGAAGCTATTTAGAGTGGCTCTTTTGCTACCAGTAGTTTTAGTCATCTCGATTTTCTTTGGCGCACAAAAAACTACCAGTACTTTAGGGTGGAGTAGCTTACGATTGATTCCCACATTCTTATTGGGCTTTGTCGCCCTATCTATTGTGGCATCGATGCAGATTTTGCCAACTTCGATTACCCATCAAATTGGTGGTTTATCACGTTGGATGTTGGTAATTGCTATTGCAGCAGCGGGATTAAAAACCAATTTTCAGGAATTGGCCAAACTAGGTTGGCAGCCAGTACTCATGTTGGTAGTTGAAACCCTATTTATTGCTATTTTTGGACTTGTATTTATTTTGTACGCATCCTAGAGTTAAAAATAGCAATTCTTTTTGTATTGGCTGTATGCTAGAAAAAATATACGCTAATTAGTTAGCAAAATGGAGGCAAAGTATTTATGTCTAAGAAAGATGTATTTTCTAATCGCCGTCAATTCTTAAAATCATCGATTGTTGCTGGCGCTGGCGTTGGCGGTGTATTGGGCGCCTCTTCTGCCTCCGCTCAAAACCAAGGGGGTGGTTTTTTAGAGATTGATCCTTGGACTAAAACCCAGGGATCAACTTTTGTAAATCCCCCTTATGGTTTGCCATCGAAATATGAAAAGAATGTGGTGCGATTGCTTCCTTCGCCGGCACCAACCTTTCTAACGGGCTCAAGAACTCCTCTGCAAAGTTTGCATGGAATTATTACTCCAAACGGCTTAGTTTTTGAGCGTCATCATGCTGGCGTTCCTGACATCAATCCAGATCTACATAAATTGGTAATTCATGGAATGGTCGATCGCCCAATGATCTTTACGATGGATGAAATTGTGCGCTTTCCATCCGAGTCTAGAATTTATTTTCTAGAATGCTCTGGCAATAGTGCCGCTGAGCTTAAAAAGGCGAGCAATCAAACAGTGCAGCAAATTCATGGATTAGTCTCTTGTTGCGAGTGGACCGGCGTTCGCTTGTCGACTATTTTGCAAGAATGCGGCGTCCAGCCTGGAGCCAAGTGGGCTTTAGCGGAGGGGGCTGACGGTGCCGCGATGACTCGAAGCATTCCAATGAATAAGATGATGGATGATGCCTTATTGGTCTACGCTCAAAATGGTGAGATGTTGCGTGCTGAACAGGGCTATCCTTTGCGATTATTTTTGCCGGGGTATGAAGGCAATATGAGTATTAAGTGGCTTCGAAGAATCAAGTTGGGCACTGAGCCTTGGCAAACCCGTGAAGAGACTTCTGCATATACCGATCTTCGATCCGATGGTAAGGCATTGCAATTTACTTTCGCCATGGAAGTGAAGTCTGTTATTGCCCAGCCCTCAGGATTAATGAAGCTTAAATCCAAAGGTTTTTATGAAATCTCGGGTTTTGCTTGGTCTGGTAATGGCAATATTCGACGTGTTGAGGTTTCAACAGATGGTGGTAAATCCTGGGGGGAGGCAGTACTTCAGGAGCCGGTGATGGATAAATCTTTGGTACGGTTTCGCTTTCCTTGGGTATGGGATGGAGCGCCAGCAACTTTAATGAGCAGGGCAGTTGATTCAAGTGGTGAAATGCAACCTACGATGGATGCTGTAATCAAGGCTAAGAGCGCAAATACTTTTTATCACAATAACGCCATACAACCATGGCGTGTAGCCGCTAATGGGGAGGTTACTAATGGTCGCTAATAGATCCTCCATCGTATGCTTTGTCGTAGTCACCATTGGCATGATGCTTGGCTGTACATCGGGTTATCAAATGCAAGGACCAGTAGGCCTTGGCAAGCCTATTTCTGAAAATCAAATTCGAGCGTGGAATATTGATGTTGGTCCAAGTGGGGCAGGTCTTCCTCCTGGTTCGGGCACTGCTATTGCTGGAGAAAAGCTATATCAGCAACAGTGTGCATCCTGCCATGGGGATCAAGGACAGGGCGGACCCGCTAATCGTCTTGTGGGTGGCGGCGCTTTAAATACGGATAAGCCCGTAAAGACCGTGGGAAGTTTTTGGCCTTACTCAACTACTATTTTTGACTATGTCAAAAGAGCAATGCCACACCAAGCACCGCAATCTTTAACTGATGACCAGGTTTATGCAGCCACCGCTTATATTCTTTATCTCAATAAGATTATTGCAAAAGATGCGGTGATGGATGCCAAGACTCTACCTTTAGTAAAAATGCCAAATAGAGATGGGTTTATTTCAGTGGAGCGTTGAACATCGAGGATGGTTTAAGCAAAAGAGTCTGAGAACTCTTCCATTTTGATGGTGGTCATCAAAAAGAGAATACGTCTTTGAAAACTCTTGCGCTCTTCTACTTGGTCATGCGGTAGGCGGTCATGCTCTCTCAAGAGACTGGTAATAATAGGGTTGTAGTGCTCACGTATAGGTGACATTCAAGTTCCTTGATAAATATCCTGTTAAGAAGAATTTACCAAGACATCTATATACCTACAAGAAATATATAGAGATATCTAAATTACTTATGGGTATATACAGAGAGTGTGATTATTTCTCTACAAATGCACGTTCAAAGACGTAGTCACCCAATTGGCCAAGGCTCGGAGATACTTTGAAGCCCTTAGCATCCAACATCTCTGCGGTCTCTTTGAGCATGGATGGGCTACCGCAAATCATGGCGCGATCAACGGCTTGATCAAGTGGCGGCAAACCAATATCTTTAAAGAGTTGACCGGATTCAATAGCGGTTGTGAGGCGACCGGTGTGCTTAAATGCTTCGCGAGTCACTGTTGGGTAGTAAATGAGTTTTTCACGAATCAATTCACCAAGGTATTCATCTTGAGTGAGTTCATTTTTGATGTAGTCACCGTAAGCGAGCTCACTCACTAAGCGCACCCCGTGAATCAAAACAACTTTCTCAAACTTTTCATAAGTCTCTGGGTCACGAATAATACTCATGAATGGAGCTAAACCAGTGCCGGTGCTAAATAGATAGAGGTGCTTGCCTGGATTTAAGTCATCCAATACTAATGTGCCAACAGACTTTTCGCTAACCAAAATAGGATCGCCAACTTGAATCTTTTGTAAACGTGATGTCAGCGGACCATCTTGAACCTTAATGCTCAAGAATTCCAAATGTTCTTCGTAATTGGGGCTTGCAACGCTGTATGCGCGTACTAGTGGCTTGCCTTCGACTTCAAGGCCAATCATTAAGAAGTGACCGCTACGAAAACGTAGTCCTTTATTACGGGTAGTAGTGAAGCTAAAGAGTGTGTCGTTCCAGTGGTGAACAGTGAGAACGGTTTCAGTATTGTATGCGGCCATAAATGCTTGTAAATAAAAGGCGAAGTTTTAAAGAATGATTAATTATCCCATTCTCGACGGCCTAAATCTGCGGTAATTTGCTGATAAACAGGACTAAGTTGTGATATGCATCAAATTTTTGGTAATAAGGATTGGCTTATATGAGATCGGATAACAGGCTATGATCATTTTTATGAGTTCAGCACGCTATTTATATCTCTCTCTATTTAGTCTTGGACTGGTTATTTTTGCAGTCCTTTTGCAACAGACCGGCTATCGAGGGGTCAGTTTTTTGCCATGTCCCTTATGTATTTTGCAAAGGGTCGGTTATTTGGGAGTCACCATTTTTTGCTTTTTGGCTGTGGGCATTGCTCCATTGCGGAGATTCTTCCATGTTCTAGCGCTGTTATCGGCGACATATGGTGTTTCAGTAGCAGGGCGCCAAGTTTGGCTTTTATCTCACCCCGAAACCTCTTGTGGGATTGATCCTTTGGAGGTTTGGATTAATCAATTTCAACTTTCCCAAGGCGTCCCTTGGTTGTTTAAGGCTGATGGGCTTTGTTCTGCGCAACTGCCCACTATTTTTGGCCTTCAAGTGCCGGAATGGTCCTTATTTTGGTTTTCAGTACTTTTCTTGATCTTATTAGCCACTCTATTCAAGAAAAACCCCTAATTTTGGCTGCCCACGTTATCTATATACCTAAAAGTACTTAAGGTATGAAAAGTAATTCTTTTACTTATATAAGGAGCATCCGTAAGATCGAAGTTCATCAGGAATAAGGGTCTTATATGACACATTTTCAGGGCAACTCACAAACTATCGGTAAATCACCACTGATTCATTTAAATCAGGAAGTAGGCTCCCGCAAGCAAGTGAGCTCGTCATTATTTACCGCTGCACAAGTCATTATTGGTATTGCACTCATTACCTTGTCTACTCATCTTGCATTGCAGGCTGAGGCTTATCTTGAGATCCTGAATCAAAGTGGGCTAAATGAATATCATGCCTTTGCTCTGCTGGTATGTTTTAGTTTCATTGCAGGCGTTTTGTTGATTGCTCAACAAGTGCTAAAGCATGACCCACAATTTGATGAGTTCTCTACTTACTGAGGATACTTTTTAAAAACAAAAGGCACCCTAGGGTGCCTTTTTTTATCTCTAATGATTTAGGGATGATTTGCGTCTTATTCTTCTTCGCGACGTAAGTGCGGGAAGAGAATCACATCACGAATGTTTGGTGCATCAGTGAGGAGCATGACCAAACGGTCGATACCAATGCCACAACCACCAGTTGGTGGCATGCCGTATTCGAGAGCGCGAATGAAGTCATGATCAAAGTACATGGCTTCTTCATCGCCAGCTTCTTTTTGCTCTACTTGCTTGCGGAAGCGATTGGCTTGGTCTTCTGCATCATTAAGCTCAGAGAATCCGTTGGCAATTTCACGACCGGTAATAAATAACTCAAATCGCTCAGTAATGCCTGGGCGTGTATCTGACTCTCTAGCGAGTGGACTCACTTCGATGGGGTAATCGATGATATAGGTAGGCTCCCAGAGATGTTCTTCAGCTACCAACTCAAATAAGGCTAATTGCAAAGCGCCTATGCCTGCGTTCTTCAGCGTTGGGGAATCTGGATTTTCGCCACCTTTTTTCAATTCAGCGCGAATGAAGTTGGCATCATCCAGTTGTGTAGCTTCGTAGCTCTTGCCAGACTGACCACAATACTTGAGGATTGCTTCGTTAATCGTTAAGCGTTGGAATGGCTTGCTTAAATCGAGCTCGCGACCTTGGTGTGTCAATACTGCTGTACCTTGTGCATCAATCGCTGCCGCACGAATCAGGCCTTCTGTGAAGTCCATTAACCAACGGTAATCGGTATAGGCTGCATAGAACTCCATCATCGTAAATTCAGGATTGTGACGCGGGCTGACGCCTTCGTTACGGAAGTTGCGGTTGATTTCAAAGACGCGCTCAAATCCACCAACGACTAAGCGCTTGAGATAAAGCTCAGGAGCGATACGCAAAAACATCTGCATATCAAGTGCATTGTGGTGAGTGATAAATGGCTTAGCTGCTGCGCCACCAGGAATCGGGTGGAGCATCGGTGTTTCGACTTCCATGAAGTCAGCATCAAGCATATGGCGACGGAGTGATGCAATCGCATTGCTACGGGCTTTAAATGTATTGCGACTTTCTGGGTTGACGATTAAATCGACATAGCGCTGACGATATTTAGTCTCCAGATCTGAGAGACCATGAAATTTATCTGGCAATGGGCGCAAAGACTTGCTCAATAAGCGCAAGTTACTGCACTCGACCGAGAGTTCACCCTTATTGGTCTTAAAGAGATTGCCTTCTGCGGAGATAAAGTCACCCATATCCCAGTGCTTAAAGGCGCCATGGGTATCCGCACCAGTCAGCTCATCATTGATGTAGAACTGGATTTGCCCACTGCGATCTTGGATGGTGGCAAAGCTCGCCTTACCCATGACGCGCTTAAGAATCATGCGGCCAGCAACTTTCACATGAATTTTCTTGGCAGCTAACTCTTCTTTCGTCAGGCTGTCATAGTGAGTATGTAAGTCAGCAGCTAAGTGTGTTGGAACAAAGTCATTTGGGAAGGCGATCCCGTTCGCACGTAACTTGGCGAGCTTTTCACGACGCTCCGCAATGATATGGTTCTCATCAACAGCTTCGGTGGCTGGTGCTGATGTATTTGCTGAGTTGGTTTTATCGTTCATATTCGTCAGTAATTAAACGCCTTGCTTCAGGCTAGCTTCAATAAAGGCATCAAGATCCCCATCTAATACTTTTTGAGTATTAGAGATCTCAACGTTAGTACGTAAATCTTTAATGCGGCTTTGATCTAAAACATAGGAGCGGATCTGATGACCCCAGCCTACATCGGTCTTGCTAGCCTCTAACTTATCCTGTTCGGCACGACGCTTTTGCATCTCGTGCTCATATAAGCGTGACTTGAGCATACTCATAGCTTCAGCGCGGTTACGGTGTTGACTGCGGTCGTTCTGGCACTGCACCACAATCCCAGTTGGAATATGGGTGAGACGAACAGCGGAGTCAGTTTTATTGATGTGCTGACCACCCGCACCAGAGGCGCGATAGGTATCAGTGCGAATATCGGCAGGATTGACTTCAATCTCGATCGAATCATCAATCTCCGGATAAACATAGATCGATGCAAATGAGGTGTGGCGTCCATTAGAAGAGTCAAACGGAGACTTGCGCACTAAACGATGTACGCCAGTCTCCGAGCGAAGATGTCCGTAGGCGTATTCACCATCAACCTTAATAGTGGCGCTCTTAATGCCAGCAACGTCACCATCAGACTCTTCCAAAATTTCGGTTTTGTAACCTTTGCGTTCGCAATACTTAAGATATTGGCGATAGAGCATGCTCGCCCAATCACAAGCCTCGGTACCACCAGCACCTGCTTGAATATCAATAAAGCAATTACATGAGTCCATCTCGTTGTGGAACATACGGCGAAATTCGAGATCATTAATGATCTTGCTATAACCCTCAACGTCCTGCTCGATTGCAGCAATCGTCTCAAAATCACTTTCTTCTTTAGCCATATCGAATAATTCAATGGCACCAGTGATATTGGTATTTAAATCGGTGAGGGTGGCAACAACGCCGTCGAGTAATTTTTTCTCTTTGCCCAGCGCTTGCGCTTTCTTTTGGTCATCCCAAATAGTGGGATCTTCCAGAATCGAATTAACTTCAGTAAGGCGACGTGACTTTACTTCGAAGTCAAAGATACCCCCGAAGAGCTTGCTCGCGAGTGAGCAGATCGGACAAGGTATTTGAAATAGTGTTTAGTTGTTCAGCTTCCATCCCCTAATTATAAGGGGGTTATTACATCGGACTCTCAGGTCCTAGGGTTCTCGTCATGAGCCTCAATCATCAGCTGTACACGGGCTTGGCCCTGATAGCGATCGGTGACTAGACGGTAAGCAAGTGTGGCTTTAGCAGGCAGGCTTTGGGTGCGGTTGAACCAGACGGCTGTCAACGGCTTGGCTGCTAATGTATTTTTTGAGGCATCGGATCCTAGAGGGCGCACCATCAAGCGTAAATGCTTCTCTTTCATGAGGCTTTGCTGAGTAATCTCAAAGTCCCCATAGAAAACCGGTTGTGGAAACCCTTGGCCCCAGATTTCTTCTGCGAGGAGGTCGCCTATCTCGGGGGTAAATTCTGAAGGCTGCAGGGCGCCATCATGGGGGTGGCGACGCTCGAGGATTTCATCAGTCAATAAGGTATTTGCCACTTCCTGAAAGCAGGCATCAAACTTCTCAAAATCATGTTTACGAATCGTCAGCCCCGCTGCCATTGCATGACCACCAAATTTCAGAATGAGGCCGGGCTCGCGCTTAGAAACCATATCGAGTGCATCCCTTAAATGAAAGCCCGTTAACGATCTTCCAGAGCCACGCAATTCTTCTCCAGTATTGCCATCAGGAGCAAAGACAATGGCAGGGCGGTTAAAGCGTTCTTTTAGGCGTGAAGCCACAATGCCCACGACACCTTGATGCCACTCTGGATTCCATAGGCAGATACTGGTTCGTTGCGCCATTGTTCCTGCAAGTTGGTCTTCTGAGAGGTGAGCAAGCGCCGTTTCTTGCATCCCTGTTTCAATCACGCGACGTTCACGGTTGATGCGATCAAGTTCCTGCGCCAAGTTCATTGCTTCATCTGTATTGTCAGTCAACAATAAACGGATCCCTAAGGTCATATCCGCTAGACGCCCAGCAGCATTGAGTCTGGGGCCGATCGCAAAACCTAGATCAAAAGTATTTGCCTTACGAGGGTCTCGCCCCGCCGCCTGAAACAAAGCTTGTATACCGGGTTGGGAGATGCCTGCACGAATACGTTTGATGCCATTGGAAACTAATACGCGGTTATTGCGATCGAGTTGCGCAACATCCGCAACAGTTCCTAGTGCAACCAGATCTAAGAGATTCTCAACTTTAGGTTGAGTCTCGTTGGTAAATTTTCCGCGCTTGCGCAGCTCTGCACGTAGTGCGACTAATACATAAAACATCACACCTACACCGGCAAGCGCTTTACTAGGGAAATTACAGCCTGGCTGATTAGGATTAACGATTACAGTGGCTTTTGGTAATCGGTCGCCAGGGAGGTGATGGTCAGTAACAATCACTTCCATGCCAAGTTCACGGGCGCGTTCTACGCCCGCTTCGCTCGCAATACCGTTATCAACGGTAATAAGGTATTTAGGTTTGGGATTTTGCTGTGCTGCGAGTTCAACGACTTCGGGCGTTAAGCCATAGCCCATCGTGAAGCGATTAGGCACTAGAAACTGAATGGGGATGTCTACTCCACCTAGCATTTTTAAGCCCCGCAACCCTACTGCACAAGCTGTGGCACCGTCACAGTCATAGTCTGCAACGATGAGCATGGGCTCTTTTCTCTCAAGAATGTCTGCGAGTAAACTTGCAGTAGTGATGCAATTTTTCAGTTCAGTGGGTGAAAGTAGATTTTTGAGTTCCAACGAGAGTTCATCTGGAGATTCCAAACCGCGCGCAGCATATAGACGCGCGAGCAAGGGATGTAAGCCACTTTGTTGCAACCAAGTCGCAGTACGCTCAGAAAAAGGACGTTGGGAAAAAAGACTCATGAAGAAATGATTTCTTTCCAGGTAAGCGGTTCGACTTTTTTCCAAAAGGCCCAAGACTTTTTATGCAGATCTTTCGCAGTCAAGATGCGCTCACGCACTTTTCCATTCGGAAAATCAACGAGGAGTAATTGATCAATCTTTTGATGGGTGAGGGCATAACTTAGCTCATGCCATATTGTCTCTGGGCGATCTAGCCATGCAAAAGCACCTGCTAGGCTTTCCGTTTGAATGCTTGAGCTATGCGAAATGCCTAAGTACTTCGCAATACCGGCCAGCAAAGTGTGTTCACCATAGATCTGTTGTGATCCCCTGATTACTTGAGGTAAATGAACATCATTGAGTTTGCCAATACCACTAATCCATAGAGAGTTGATACTGGGAAGGCCGCGTTGCTCTCGTGCTTCATTGACTGGGTCGATATGCCAGAGCATCTGAATTTCATTTTGTAACTTGCGCCAATGTTTTGCAATACCTTCTGCATGGGTATCACGGGGCATCCACCAATCAATATTGCGACCATGTGCTTGATCAACGCTATAGCTTGCCAAACTTGCGAATGGGCCTGCTGGGATAAACCAGTAATGTTTATCATGAAATAAAACGGGATTCTGAAAATCTTCTTCAATCAAGGGAAGGGCAGTTTTCAGAAGTTCTGAAGATTCAGCTTCGGTCAGATCAATCTGATTCTGACCCATCAAAATGAGATGGTCACGCGTAGCGTGCAGATGAACGGGCTGTAGGCAAACAATTTCTTGGCTTGGATTTACTTGCAGAGTTGACTGGCCTAGGAGGAGAACTGGTGCGATTGGAGTCAAATCTCCCAGTAAGAAGCGCTCGTGGGGAAGTCCTTTTAGCGGCTGGCTTCCAATCGCATGAGCATCCAAGGCATCCTCTCCCGATAGCATCAGGGTAAAGCGCCGTGGGGTGCTTTGGAGGGAGTTCATATTTGCAGTCATTTCCCTGATTTTAGGTGGCATTTAACTATTCCATCAGTTTGCCCTGGCAATTGTCTAAACTGTGGCTATGTTGAGACTTCCCATTGAGCTAGAAATTGGCTTACGCTATACCCGTTCCAAGCGTCGTAAGACGGTTGGTAAGCGTGACGGCTTCCTTTCCTTTATTTCTGGGATATCCACTGCAGGTATCGCTTTAGGCGTTGCATCTCTGATTGTGGTTTTATCGGTGATGAATGGTTTCCAGAAGGAAGTCCGTGACCGCATGCTCTCCGTTCTCTCCCATGTAGAAATTACTGCACCTGATGGCTTGGCGAATTGGGAGCCACTGGCTTTAAAAGTTGCAGGTCAGCCTCACGTAGTTGGGGTTGCTCCCATGGTGAGTTCGCAAGGTCTACTCGCAAGAGATAACGTGATGCGCGGTGTTGCTATTCGCGGAATTTTGCCAAGTGAAGAAGGCAAGGTTTCTGATTTACCAAAACAATTTATTGCTGGAAGTATTGATGATCTTAAGCCAGGTGGTTTTGGCGTTGCCTTGGGGGCGCAACTAGCATCTTTGGTTGGCGCTCATGTCGGAGATCGAATTAATTTGATTGTTCCTGAGAGTGATTTAACGCCAGCTGGTGCAATGCCTCGGATGCGAACCCTTCAAGTTGTGGGTATTGTTGATAGCGGCCATTATGAATACGATAGTTCACTGGCTATCATGCATTGGAAAGATGCAGCAGCCTTGCTGCGCTTGCGTGACCCGTCTGGTCTACGCGTCAAGGTTGATGACATGCAACGTGCCCCTGAGGTTGCTAATGAGTTAGCTGCCGTTGTGCCTCAAGCACTATGGATTACTGACTGGTCCCGTTCAAATCGAAATTGGTTTGCTGCGGTTCAAACAGAAAAGAAGATGATGTTCATCATTCTGACCTTGATTATTGCGGTGGCCGCCTTTAATTTGGTCTCTACTTTAGTGATGACCGTTAATGAAAAGCAGGCTGATATTGCGATTCTGAGAACAATGGGCGCGAGCCCAGGTTTAATTCAAAGAATTTTCTTGGTACAAGGCTTAGCCATTGGCTTGTTAGGTTCTTTGGCTGGCGTTGGCCTTGGTTTACTCATTGCACTCAATATTGATGTGATTGTTCCCGCTATTGAGGCTATCTTCCGTGTGCGTTTCTTGCCGCGGGAGGTGTACTTTATTAGTGAGTTGCCTTCAGATGTGCGCTTAGGTGATGTAGTGACAGTTGGATTAATGGCTTTTGGCTTATCCGTACTGGCCACTCTGTACCCAAGCCGTCGCGCCGCCAAGGTGCAACCTGCCGAGGCCCTCAGATATGAATAAGGTTCTGATTGCTAAAGGTTTGGCTAAAACCTATGGTCAAGGCGCAACCGCAGTAGAGGTGCTTAAGTCTGTTGACTTAGAGGTAGCGCCTTCCGAGAAGGTTGCCATTGTGGGCTCCTCAGGATCTGGTAAGAGTACTTTGTTACATCTTTTGGGTGGCCTTGATACTCCTAGCGCTGGTTCAGTCTTATTAGACGGCGCCAATATCAATCAACTATCGGTTGCCAAGCTTGATCGCCTACGTAATCAAAGTTTAGGTTTTATTTACCAATTCCACCATCTCTTAGATGAGTTCAGCGCCGTGGAGAATGTTGCATTGCTATTACGCATTCGCGGCTTAAGTAACGATGAGTCGATGGAGCGCGCTAGCAAGATGCTGAAAGCCGTTGGTTTGGCGAATCGTGAATTACATACCCCAGGTGAATTATCTGGTGGTGAGCGTCAGCGTGTAGCAGTAGCAAGAGCATTAGTGGGTAATCCTGCTTGTGTATTAGCAGATGAGCCTACTGGCAACTTAGATACTGAAACTGCTGATGGCGTGTTTGATCTGATGCTCGATATTGCTCGCGAACAGGGTACAGCCTTTGTGATCGTGACGCATGATCCTGTAAGAGCTAAACGCTGCGATCGTATCTTGCACTTAGAGCGCGGAGTTCTAAAGACATTCGCGCAGTAAAGCATCCCATGTGGATTGATACTCATTGTCACCTAGATGCACCAGAGTTCTCAGGCTCGCTACCATCGATCATTGCTGCTGCTAAAGAAAAAAATGTGCGGGCTATTTTGTTGCCAGCGGTTAAAGTTGCCGACTGTCAACACGTTAGAGAGCTTGCTGCGCAATATGGGGGTGAGATACCTGGCTTGGTCTACACCTTAGGCATTCATCCCCTGTATACCAATCAAGCGCGCGAAGAAGATATTGCTCTCTTGGAAGAGCAGATCAATCAATCACTTTCAGATCTAAGGTTTGTGGGTATTGGTGAGATTGGCCTTGATTATTTTGTGGAAGGCTTGGATCCACATAAGCAAGAATATTTTTTTCATGCGCAATTAGATCTAGCTCAAAAATATCAATTACCAGTCATTTTGCATGTGCGCCGCTCACAGGATGCAATCTTGAAAGCGCTTAGACGCCGCAAAATCCCCGGCGGAATTGCGCATGCATTCAATGGCAGCTTTCAGCAAGCTGAGCAGTTTATTGAACTCGGTTTTAAGTTGGGTTTTGGTGGTGCAGCCACGTATGAGCGTGCATTGCAGATTCGCAGACTCTTAACTGAATTGCCGCTTGATAGCATCGTTACTGAGACGGACTCTCCGGATATACCGCCGGCTTGGCTCAGAGAAGAGGACATCCCATTTAATGAACCCGCCTTTGTGGTTCGTATTGCAAAAGAGTTGGCCGCTATTCGTGGCATAAGCGATGCTGAATTCGCCTCAGCAGCTTGGTGCAACGCTATGGAGGTATTGCCCCGTTGGTCGGCTCTTTGCGCAGATAAGCGTTTTAATTAGTTAGGCTGGTTAAAGCGGGGCACTCACAATCCTCGAGTCTGAGCTCAAATTCCTAGGGTGCGGTCATGGTTTGCAGGCGCTCATTCTTACTTGCTATTGCGATGCAGTAATGTTTTCAGTAGATAAAAGCAAAATCCTTAAGTTGTCCTTCGTTGCCTCCTCATGAAAAGTAAGGGGAACTACTAACAATTCAAAAAAAGAGACTTTAGTATTCTGCTAGTTAGTTTATATTGATTAGCAAATGATTCTCCTTGGGAATGTAGATGAATGATCTGATACCGAAGTTGCAACTACCTAAAGCGATTGTTGGGCCTGCCGCATGGAATGGGCAAGAGTTACAAAAGGATACATCCTGGATTCTGGAGTGGACTCAAGATGAAATTCGCGAGCTTATAGAGGCGGGGAATTATTTTTTGTCACTGAATAAGCCGCTAGAGCAGATTTCTCCAAAACTGTTCCCAATACCCTCTTTATCCAAAAAGATAAAAGAGTTTTCAAATGAATTACTGTTTGGGCGCGGATTTTTGTTGATCAGAGGATTGCCTGTTGATCAGCTAGAGCTTAAATTGTCTGCCACCATTTATCTTGGGATTGGTTCTCATATTGGAAGTTTGCGTAGTAGTAATGCAAAGGGACATTTATTGGGACATGTTAAAGATCAAGGTGTTGATATCAAGAATAAAGATGTCCGCTTTTATCAAACCAATAAAAAATTAGATTTTCATACGGATTCTGCAGATTTAGTGGCCTTACTTTGTCTTCAAAAGGCCAAGTCGGGCGGGGAGTCTTATATTGCCAGTTCTATTAGCTTGTATAACGAGGTTTCGCATAGGCGCCCAGATTTAGTAGAGGCTTTATTTATGCCTTATCCAACGGATAGGAGAGGCGAGATTCCCGATGGTTATGAGCCTTGGTACAGCATGCCAATTTTTACTTGGTATGAAGATCAATTAACTTGTACCTACATACGTCAATATATCGACGCAGCACAAATGAACTTTCCAGATGCTCCTAGGCTAACGAGTCAACAGATTGAAGTCATGGATTTGATGGATGAAATATTGGCGGAGCGAAAGGTTGTGTTGTCTATGGAGTTTGAGCCTGGCGACATTCAAATATTGAATAACCATCAAATACTTCATTCAAGAAGTGATTTTGAAAATTGGCCAGAGCCTGAGCGCCATCGTCATTTGCTCAGATTATGGATTGCTCCTGATAACGCACGGTCGCTTCCTGATTATTACGTTCCCCGTTGGGGCTCTACTACCAAGGGTGATCGCGGCGGAATTATTGTTCCAGGGACTCAGCTTAGTGTTGAGCTCAATACGCTTTAAAAACTGAAAATCTACTTGGGGTGTGATGATATGTTCGATAATCTGCGCAAGATAATGAATGATGCTTTGAGTCTTAAGCTTTCGATTTTTGGGCTCATTTTTGCAGCTTTAAATTTTGTTTCGCTAGGTCTTAGTGCGCAAGGCTACCCCAATAAGCCGATTACTTTAATTGCCCCCTATACCGCAGGCGGAGATAGCGATTTTTCAGGCAGAAACTTGGCTGCAGTAGCAACTAAGTTGATGAATCAACCTTTGATTGTTCAGAATATCGTAGGCGCATCAGGAACAATTGGTTCGCTAAAGGTTCGTAATAGCCCGCCCGATGGCTATACCTTGCTGATCTCACGAGTAGGTTCTCAGGCTATTGTGCCGGCACTCGACAGCAAAACCCCCTACAAGTGGAATGATTTTACTTTCATTACTTTGTTAGATTTAAATCCTATGGTGTGTGTTGTCAAAAGCGACTCACCTTATAAAAACATGAAGGATCTGCTTAACGCTTTGCGCTCTGATCCAGGCAAGCTCAATTATGCAACCGCTGGTGCAGGCACTTCTCAGCATTTATCCGTCGAAATACTGCTCAATGCAGCAAATCTACCTTCTTCAGCAGCTACGATGATCCCATATAAAAGCGCCGGTGAAAGTAGTGCTGCCTTACTGGGAAATCAAGTCGATTTTGTTTGTAACACGATGACTACTTTAGCGGGCCAAATTAAGGGCGGAAGTATGCGTGGTTTGATGGTATCTACGCCAGATAGACTAAAAGATTTCCCTGATATTCCCTCTAGTCGCGAGTTGGGATTAAATCAATTTGAGCAAGCCACGGGATGGAGTGGTTTATTTGGCCCACCAGGATTGCCCCAAGAGGTAGTGGATAAGTGGACTGAAGTATTAAAGAAGGTGGCTCAAGACCCAGCGTGGGAGGGGGCCAATAAAACAGCGGGAGCGATTCCAGCAATTCGCTCTCCATCTGAAACGGAGCAATTTGTGAAACAGCAAGTTCTTCTTTATGAAAAACTTGGCACGAATTTAGGTTTGCGTAAATAGTTTTCAGGAAATATATCTTGCTAGTGAGTCGGGTACGTTTGCCTGAGCTGAATTTATTTTCTTCTTTGGGCCGGGATAATGTCGTGCAGATATTGCTACATTGGTCGGCTCTCTGTACTGGCAATCCAAACTTAGCTTTAGCTTCTTAGGCCCTTGCGCTTAGCAATTACGGCGTTCATCGCCGGGGGATCATTTCTTTTATTTTTGCCACAAGTTCCAACATTATGGCTACCCGCATGCTTATTTATGAGCTTCTTGTGTTGGCTGGCTTTATACCTAGGCCCTCAAATCAGAGGGCTTCGATATATTTTTATTTGTCTTCTTTTATTCACTGTGGGCTTTGCTTGGAATGCAAACTATGCAGATAGGCGACTGGCAAATATTCTTGCCGAGGATTTAGAGGGCAAAGAACTCAGTGCTGAAGGAAGAGTTGTCGCTCTTCCACAAAGTAGTTCTGCGGGCGCCAAGTTTGCATTTGAGATTAGCTATCTTTTGAATGGCAAAGAAAAGATCAGTGTATTTCCTAAAAGAATCTATCTAAGTTGGCAGCCTGCATGGAGAAGCAATGAAGAGATTCCTCAAATAATCCCAGGGCAGCGCTGGAATTTGAAGGTCAAGCTCAAGAGACCATATGGATCTTTAAACCCTTATACCTTTGATTTTGAGCGTTGGTCATTTCATCAGGATTTTGGTGCTAGTGGATCCGTTAGATCTGGCAAATTGTTGAAAACAATTGATATTGGTCTGACCGAATTTGAGTTGCGCATGGAGTTAGCACGTTGGAAATTACGTGAAAAGATTCGTTCACTCTTGCCAAGCGATGCGCGCTATGCTGGCGTTATTATTGCGCTAGTGATGGGAGATCAAAATGCCATTGAGCAAGATGACTGGCGGGTATTTAATGCAACCGGTATAGGCCACCTCATTTCTATTTCGGGCTTACACGTCACGATGTTGGCAGGTATTGGGGCATCGATTGCTGGATTTGTCTGGCGGCGTCGCGCATGGCCACTTATCATTCCGGTGAGTAAAGTGGCAGCAGCCTCGGGTTTTATCACGGCATTCATCTACGCATGGTTAGCAGGCTTTCAGATACCGGCGCAAAGAACGATGTATATGGTCGGCGTCGTTGCCTTTGCTTTATGGACTGGCAGAAATCCAAGATCATTCGATATTTGGTGGTGGGCGCTCGCATTTGTTCTAGTCATTGATCCAATGGCACCTTATACGCCAGGATTTTGGCTTTCATTTGGAGCGGTCGCCGCCATTCTCTTTGCGATGAAAGATTCTTCTGGATTGTTGGGTATCCCCACTGGAAAAGAGTTGGAGGTGCATTGGTCAAATCGAATCTTGCAGGCACTACGTGAAGCTTGTCGTGTACAGGCAGTGGTAACCATTGCACTACTCCCTTTTACTTTGTATTGGTTTTATCAGGTGTCGGTAGTCTCGCCAATCGCCAATGCATTTGCGATTCCTTTGGTGAGTTATGTTGTGACCCCCTTGGCAATTGCTGGCGCCTTACTCCCAGAATTTATTGGCCGCTGGCTCTTATTGCCGGCACATGCATCAATGGAATACCTGGCCGTGATATTAGAGTGGTTGGCTCATTGGAATTGGGCGGTAGTTTGGTCGAGTCAACCAGTATGGTGGATGTTATTCATTTCGGGGATTGGGATTATTTATGCCATCCGCCCTGGAGATCTTTCCCATTCTTGGCCATCAAGATTGCTCGCTTTACTGCCTTCCCTATTATTTTTTATCCCGTTGGCTAATTTGGAGTACCAGACCCTTAGATCTGGAGAGTTTAGGGCAACAGTATTTGATATTGGGCAGGGCACAGCGGTCTTTATTGAGACTGCTAATAAGAGATTGCTTTATGACACTGGTCCGATACAGGGTAAAAAAGATGATGCTGGGCAACGTGTCCTGCTGCCGTACTTGCGCGGCAGGGGTATAGATCGAATCGATCGTATGGTAATTAGTCATAGTGATAGTGATCATGTGGGCGGGGCAGCCTCGCTACTGAAGCAGGTTGGGTTTGACACAATGATGGGGTCATTGCCAGGTAATAACCCATTACTAAAAAATTTACAGTTCAACAGCATTCCAAGTATTCCATGCCGTTATGGTCAGTACTGGATTTGGGATGAGGTGGAGTTTTTAATTTGGCATCCAAATGAAGATACGCTTTTTGAGAATCAATATTCGATGAAGCCTAATGAAATGAGTTGTGTATTAGAGGTGCGCAATAAAAATAGTTCGATCTGGTTAACTGGGGATGTAGAGAAACAGGGCGAAGCAGAAATGACTGATCGCCTTGATTCGCAAACACTAAGCGCATTAGATGAAAGAGAATTGATTTTTATGGCGCCACACCACGGTAGTAAAACTTCTTCGTCAATTGATCTATTAGCGAAATTGAGACCGGATATTGCTTTTGCTCAAAATGGATATCGCAATCGTTATGGCCATCCGCATCCGACCGTTACTGCACGTTATGAAGGTATGCAGATCCCTTTTCATCAAACGCCAAAGACGGGCGCGCAAATTTGGACTTTTACAAAGGGTGCCGGGACTTTAATCCGTTTTCTAAGGCGCGAGATAGGACGTCTCTGGCATCGTAATATTGACCAAGCTGAGGCTGGGTCGAAGCTTTCGAGCCCTATAAAAGCAAAAAGCCCTTAAAAATTAAGGGCTTAGTACTGAACTACTGGTTGCGGGGGCAGGATTTGAACCTACGACCTTCGGGTTATGAGCCCGACGAGCTGCCAGACTGCTCCACCCCGCGTCTGAAGACATAGATTCTACCATTTTTTGGACCCCTCTGTCGAGGTAAACCTTCAAAAGACGCGTAAATATGCGGTTTTCTGCCAAAAATTCCAGATTTAATGATCTGACATAAGGAGTAATATATTGCCACGCAACAACACGCTAGGAACAATTCATGTCAGTGAGTAATCCGGAGTTTTCTGAATCATCTCTATTGAGGCCGGTAGAGATTTCACGAGAGGATCATCCTCACAAAAAAGGCGCTTCGATTGCTTTAATGTTTGCTGCGATTGGCGTGGTCTTTGGGGACATTGGTACCAGCCCTCTATATGCACTGAAAGAGTGTTTTAGTCCTGAGCATGGTATTCCTTTTTCAGCCGATGCTGTTTATGGTGTGATCTCCATGGTCTTTTGGGCTTTTGCAATTGTGGTGTCGTTGAAATATGTTTTGTTTGTGATGCGCGCCAATAATCATGGTGAGGGTGGTATTTTGGCGCTGATGGCATTGGCCTTAAGGACGGCACCAAGCGGTTCCAGGCGCTCATTGTTAATCATCATGGCCGGTGTTTTTGGGGCCTGTATGTTTTACGGTGATGCAATCATTACACCTGCAATATCAGTTCTGTCTGCAGTCGAGGGTCTGGAGGTGATATCTAGTGATCTCACTCGTTTTGTGTTGCCGATTACAGTAGTGATCTTAGTTATCCTATTTGTGATTCAAAAGACTGGTACCGATGTAGTTGGAAAATTATTTGGACCCATTATGGTGCTGTGGTTTGCAGTGATTGGCCTAATGGGTATATATCAGGTCGTACAGCATCCAGCTATCTTTGCTGCTATCAATCCAATGTATGCCATTCACTTTATGGATGAGCATGCTCTGCAAGGCTTTATTGTGCTGGGCGCGGTGTTCCTAGTGCTGACTGGTGCTGAAGCGCTTTATGCCGATATGGGCCACTTCGGAGTGAAGCCTATTCGGATGGGTTGGTTCTTTATCGTGATGCCTTGTTTGCTTTTAAATTACTTTGGACAGGGTGCAATGTTTTTGAATAACCCAGAAACTATTAGCAACCCATTTTTCTTGATGGTGCCCGAAGCGTTTGTTTTCCCATTGGTGATCTTAGCTACTGCCGCAACCGTGATTGCATCCCAAGCGGTAATATCCGGTGCTTTTTCAATGACTAGCCAAGCCATCTTGTTAGGTTTTTTACCTCGTATGAAAGTGCGTCACACGTCTGAACGGGAAATCGGTCAGATTTATATGCCATTAGTTAATTGGGCTTTATTGGTTTTGGTTATTGTGGTGGTGTTAGCGTTTAAGAAGTCTGAAAACTTAGCTGCAGCCTACGGCATTGCGGTGACTACCACTATGATCGTCACCACCTTCTTGGCAGCGATTGTGATGCGTGTAGTGTGGCGCTGGAATACTATCCTAGTAACCTTGGTAATCAGTGCATTCTTAGCTGTTGATCTCGCATTCTTAACGGCTAATTTATTGAAGATTATGGAAGGCGGTTGGTTTCCGCTGTTATTGGGCGCAGTCTGCTTCATTTTCTTGATGACTTGGTATCAAGGCCGCAAGATCTTACGTCAGAAGGCGATCAATAATGGCATTGAGTTAAAGAGTTTCATCGAAGCCTTGATGATGCATCCACCACATCGAGTTGAAGGTACTGCCATTTTCTTAACGGCTCACGTCGATTATTTACCAGTATCTTTTTTACATAACCTCAAACACAACCACGTGCTTCATGAAAGAGTTTTTTTCTTAAAGGTCAGTATTTGGGATGTCCCTTATGTTAAGGATGATGAGCGTATTACTTTGCGAGATCTTGGTAATGGTGTGTATGTAGTTCGCACTGTGTATGGGTTTAATGAAACTCCGGACATGGGCCAGATCATCGAATTACTGCAGAGGTCTTCTGACTTGAAGTTTGATTTAATGAATACCTCATTCTTCCTGTCGCGCGACACCATTGTCTCTACGGAGATTCCGGGTATGGCATTGTGGCGTGAACGCTTGTTTTGCTGGATGTATCAAAATGCCGGTCGTCAATCAGACTTTTTCAAAATTCCTGCAAATCGCTTGGTTGAGTTGGGCGCAAAGGTGGAAATTTGAGAAAGAATTTTTCTCAGCGATCCAAAATATTCATTGGGATATTTTTATTACTGAGCTCCATTAGCGGCATTACTTTAGCAACGCCTGCTGAAGAGGCTGAGTTGGCTAAATTGGATAAGATCGAGTCAGAGCTAGAGTTGCAAAGAGACTGGGCTAAGTATCGCTGGGGCAAAGCTTCATCAGATTGCTATCAAAACTATTGGGTGAACTATTGCTTGCGTAGCGCTAGAGCAGAATATCGTAAAGAAATTGACCCCATTAGCGAACAAGAGCGTGCTTTGCATGAAGTGCAACGCAATTTACGTAAGAGTATTAAAGATCAGGAAGATCAAAAGCGTGCCGCTGAGCGGGCTTCGCCTGTCAAGGCTGCAGAACGGGTTGATAATCAACGCGAGTTTGAAGATAAGCAAAAAGCTGCGGCTGCAAGAGCGGCCGATCTGGAGCAGCGTCGCAAGGACGCCCCTAAGCGTGCCCAAGAAAATAAAGCTGGCACGCAACTCGATTAACACTGAATTTATTAGCTTCAATTACTAGGAATCTCTTGGCTAAAGTCAAAACGGTTTATATCTGCCAATCTTGTGGCGGTACTTCTGCAAAGTGGCAGGGCCAATGCCCATCTTGTCAGGCGTGGAATACTATGGAAGAGGGCTTGCCCGAGACCACTTCTAACTCACGGTTTCAGGGTTTAGCGCAATCATTACCAAGACAAAAACTCTCTGCAATTACTGCCGAAGATTTGCCACGTTTTAGTACTGGTGTTGAAGAGTTTGATCGCGTGTTGGGTGGTGGCTTGGTACCTGGTGGCGTAGTTTTATTGGGTGGCGATCCAGGAATTGGTAAATCAACACTCCTACTGCAAGCTTTGGCTGAGATGAGCTCTTCAGGTATGAATGTACTCTATAGCAGTGGTGAAGAATCGGCTGCACAAATAGCATTGCGTGCAAAACGCATCGCGCTCAATGCGCCACAACTAGAGGTCTTAGCAGAAATTCAGTTAGAAAAACTCATCTCCATCATGGATACTGTCAAGCCACAGGTATTGGTGGTGGACTCTATTCAGACTTTGTATTCTGAGGTGTTAAGTTCAGCGCCAGGTTCCGTCGCCCAAGTGCGTGAGTGCGCTGCCCAACTCACCAGAGCTGCAAAATCCAGTGGGATCTGTGTATTGATGGTTGGTCATGTGACTAAAGATGGCCACTTGGCTGGCCCACGGGTGCTGGAGCACATTGTGGATACGGTATTGTATTTTGAGGGTGACACCCATTCTTCATTTCGTTTAGTGCGCTCGATTAAGAATCGTTTTGGTGCCGTTAACGAGCTTGGTGTATTTGCAATGACTGAAAAAGGTCTACGAGGGGTCACTAACCCGTCAGCAATCTTCTTATCGCAGCACGAGCAAATGGTTCCCGGCGCTTGCGTATTAGTCACTCAAGAGGGCAGTAGACCACTCTTGGTAGAAATTCAGGCATTGGTAGATACAGCACATGTTCCTAACCCACGGCGTCTAGCAGTTGGCTTAGAGCAAGCCCGTTTAGCAATGCTCTTAGCGGTATTGCATCGCCATGCGGGCGTGGCGTGTTTTGATCAAGATGTATTTTTAAATGCCGTTGGTGGTGTCAAGATTTCAGAACCAGCGGCAGACTTGGCAGTGCTGCTAGCAATTCAGTCATCGATTCGTAATCGCGCCTTACCTAAGGAGCTCATCGTCTTTGGTGAGGTAGGATTGGCTGGAGAGATTCGTCCTTGTCCGCGCGGTCAAGAGCGTTTGAAAGAGGCTGCTAAGTTAGGCTTTACAGTGGCCATTATTCCAAAGGCGAATATGCCCAAGACCAAGATCCCGGGCTTAAAAGTAATTCCTGTAGAGCGAATTGATCAAGCGATCGCAGCTGCTGCAGAACTCAGTTAATTTTCAGTAAATCGTTTTATTTTTTAACGCAGATCTTCTGCTTGTATTAAGAGTACCTGCTCTTCGCCAGCAGACACTTCCATCCAGATCACAGGAATTTGTGGGAATGCCTTTTTGAAGTTCTCATACTCATTACCAATTTCAAGCAGAATAGCGCCTCGTTCAGAGAGATAATCTGGCGCTTGAGCAATAATCCTGCGAATTAAATCCATGCCGTCATCACCACCCGCAAGGGCCAAGGCTGGCTCAGCTTGATATTCAGCTGGTAGAGCGCTCATTGAAGTGGCATTGACATAAGGTGGGTTGCAAATAATCAGATCAAAGAGGTTGTCTTCATTGGGCTCGGGTAGTGCATCCCAAAGGTCGCCATCTAATAATTCCACTTGAGAGCTTAAGCTATGGCGATCCACATTGCGTGCTGCAACAGATAAGGCTGGCATGCTGATATCACAAGCGCTCACATGAATATCAGGACAAGAAAGAGCAAGCAAGATAGCCAAAGAGCCATTGCCAGTGCAAAGATCTAATGCTTTGCCATCGGCCGGTAACCATGGCTCCAATGATCCATCCACAATCAACTCCGCAATCCATGAACGGGGAACAATACTTTGTTCGCTACAGAAAAATGGCACACCCATTAACCAAGCTTCACCCAAAATGTAGGCCAGTGGTTTACGAGTTGCAATTCTTTGCTCAGCGATAGCGAATGCCATTTGGTATTGATCGCTCGTTAGTGTTCGCTCTAGATGATCTAGTGCTTCTGCAGGACTGAGTTCCAATTGTTTGCTGGTAATCCACAAGGCTTCACTCTGCGCATCGATAGCGCCATGCCCATAATGTAATTTTGCGGCCTCTAGTTTGAGTGCGACTTGATCAATGCACTGATTGACTGTAAAGGCTTGTGAAGGCTCAGGGTCCATGATGGATGAATTGTGTATTAAAAAAGAAAAGCAGTGGGGTGAGATTAAGCTATGAGCTGCTCAAGCGTTTTGCGATAGATATTTTTGAGGGGCTCAACATCATCAATGATGACGCACTCATCGATTTTGTGGCTAGTCGCATTGAGCGGCCCAAATTCCACAACCTCTTTGCAGATCTTGGCGATAAAGCGACCATCACTAGTGCCCCCAGTAGTGGAGAGTTCGGTATCCACTCGTGTCTCAGCTTTAATGGCTTTGCGTAAGGCACCTGCTAAATCGCCATCACCAGTAATGAATGGGCTGCCACCTAATACCCAGTCGATCCCAAAATCAAGACCAGCGTCTTTGAGAATATTTTCAAGACGTTCGCGCAATTGTTCTGGTTTGCTCTCGGTAGAGAAGCGGAAATTAAAATCGATTACCAGCTCACCAGGAATCACATTATTGGCACCAGTGCCCGCATGAACATTCGAAATCTGAAAACTGGTTGGCTGGAAATATTGATTGCCCTTATCCCACTCAGTCTCTACCAATGCTGTAATGGCTGGCGCAGACAAGTGAATTGGATTCGCACCTAAATGAGGGTAGGCAATATGCGCTTGTATACCTTTGATCTTCACTTTGCCGGATAAAGAGCCGCGACGACCATTTTTAATCATGTCACCTAACTGATCAACAGAGGTCGGTTCGCCAATCACGCAGTAATCCAAGCGTTGACCATGTTGTTGTAAACGTTCACACATGATGACAGTGCCATCATTGGCGGGACCCTCTTCATCGCTAGTAATTAAGAAGGCAATGGAACCTTGATGATTAGGATGGGTAGTAACAAATTCTTCTGTGGCAACTACAAATCCAGCTAGAGAGGTTTTCATATCAGCTGCACCACGACCGTAGAGTAAGCCATCACGAATCGTTGGCGTAAATGGGTTGCTGGTCCATTTTTCAAGCGGGCCAGTAGGCACTACATCGGTATGACCAGCAAACATCAGCACTTTGCCTTGATCGCCCGCTTCCCCTTTTTTGATGGCCCAAAGATTGGTGACCTGAAAATTCTCAGGCCCACTAATAACGCTCTCAGTATGAAAGCCAATTGCTTGTAAGCGTTGAGCAATTAAATCCTGGCAGCCACCATCTGCCGGTGTTACGGAATGGCAAGCGATCAGAGCTTCAGTAAGCTCAAGCGTGGCGCTCATAGATTTTTAGTCGCGCAGCAGTTCGTTGATGGCAGTCTTGGCTCTGGTTTGTGCATCCACTTTTTTCACAATGATTGCGGCATACAAACTGTACTTACCGCAAGCAGAAGGCAATGAGCCTGGAACTACTACTGAGCCAGCAGGAACACGACCGTAATGCACTTCACCAGTTTCACGATCATAAATTTTGGTGCTTTGACCAATGTAGACACCCATGGAGAGAACCGAATTCTCTTCAATGACGACCCCTTCAACTACTTCAGAGCGGGCGCCAATAAAGCAGTTATCTTCAATAATCACTGGGCCGGCTTGAATTGGCTCTAAAACACCGCCAATGCCAACGCCACCAGAAAGGTGAACGTTTTTACCAATTTGAGCGCAAGAACCAACGGTTGCCCAAGTGTCGACCATAGTGCCTTCACCAACATAAGCACCAATATTGACGTAAGAAGGCATCAAAACAGCATTTTTGCCAATAAAAGAGCCTCGACGAGCCATAGCAGGGGGAACCACGCGGAATCCGCCCGCTGCAAAGTCAGCAGCCGTATAGCCTTCAAATTTGCTAGGAACCTTATCGTAGAACTGGGTGTAACCACCAGCACTCATTGGAACGTTGTCCTCTAGTCGGAAAGAAAGCAGTACGGCTTTCTTAACCCACTGATTTACTTCCCACTTACCGACATCGCGACGCTCGGCGACTCGAATGGTGCCCGCATTGAGGCCTTCCAAGACCGCATTTACAGCGCTCTGGACGCTTCCAGGGGCGCTGTTGGGTGAGAGGTCTGCGCGGTTTTCCCAGGCTTGTTCAATGATGCTTTGTGGTGATTGGCTCATGCTTTTCAGTTAACTATCAGATTGTTAAGGGATTTTGTCCCTGGAGGTAGATCTACCATTATATCGATGGGGCAAAAACGCGTCTAAGTAGCCTTAAGCTTGCTATCATCTTCCCACTTTAGATGTAATTTTTACCCCTTTTTTGAACCTCTTTTTTCCCTGCAAAGTACGCCGTGCAACTGAAATCCATCAAACTTTCCGGCTTTAAGTCTTTCGTTGACCCAACCCATTTTGAAATGCCTGGCCAATTAATTGGTGTTGTAGGCCCTAACGGTTGCGGAAAGTCGAACATTATTGACGCTGTACGTTGGGTTTTGGGTGAATCCCGCGCCAGTGAGTTGCGTGGTGAGTCCATGCAAGACGTTATTTTTAATGGCTCAGGTTTACGCAAACCATCTGGTCGTGCCAGCGTAGAACTCATTTTTGATAATTCTGAAGGACGTGCTCAAGGTCAGTGGAGTGCTTTTACAGAATTAGGTATCAAACGTGTTTTGACTCGTGACGGTAATTCTAGTTATTACGTCAACAACCAAGTGGTCCGCCGCAAAGATATTCAAGATATTTTCTTGGGTACCGGTATGGGTCCAAGAGGTTACGCCATTATTGGTCAAGGAACAATTAATCGCATCTTAGAGGCAAAACCAGAAGAGTTGCGTGTGTTCTTGGAAGAGGCAGCTGGGGTTTCTAAATACAAAGAGCGTCGTAAAGAAACTGCTTCTCGTTTAGAGGACACTGTCGAAAATTTAACCCGTGTTGAAGACATTTTGCGTGAGCTTGATCAACAACTCACTCGCTTAGAAAAACAAGCAACAGTTGCCGAGCGTCATGCAGAGCTCTCTGCGCAAATGAAATCCCAGCAACAGTTACTCTGGTTTGTGCGTCAGACCGAGGCTGGAAAAGAGCAAGAGCGTCATGCCAATGCTATCCGTGATACCCAAGTGAACTTGGAAGAGCAGACTGCTAAGCTGCGTCATGCTGAGTCTGAACTGGAAACCATGCGTACTCAACAATACGCATTGCAAGATAAAGTCTCTGAGGCGCAAGGTGAGTTATATCAAACCAACTCTGATGTGAGTCAGGTTGAATCACAGATTCATTATGTACAAGAAGCGCGCCAACGCTTACAACAACAAACTCAAGATTTGCAGGCACAATTGCAGCGCTGGACCGTGCAAGAAACTGATGCTGCTCAAGCGCAACGCACTGCTGAGCATGAACTAAATGAAGCTTCAGAAAAAGAACAAACTCTCTTGGCAGACCTCACTGGCTTACAAGGGCAGATGCCAAGTCGTGAAGAGGCTTATCAAACTGCTGCACGTGATCTCAATAACGCCCGCGAAAGCTTAGCCTCTATTGAACAACGTCTTGCGAGTTTGGGTGAGCGTATTCGTGCCATGTCAGCTCAATCCGATGAGCTCAAAGGGCGTGAAGCCCGCTTAAGAGGTGAGCTTGATGGTATGCGTAGGCCAGATGCAGAAGCTTTGCAAATGGCGATTGATCGTCAAACTATGGCGCAGCGCAAAGTTGAAGAGTCAAAACAACGCGCAGGTGAAACGCAGCAACGCGTACCTGCTGCAGATGAAGCACGTAATGCTGCCCAACAAAAAATTCAGACAGCCAATCAAGATTTGGCTCAAACTGAGGCTAAGTTAACCGCTTTGACCGCCTTACAGGCCAGCGTGCAAGCACAAGGCAAGATTGGTCCATGGCTTGAAAGTAAAGGGCTTAAAGAAAGCAAACGTCTCTGGCAAGAGCTCAAAGTAGAGAGCGGTTGGGAAGCCGCTTTGGAGTCGGTATTGCGTGAGCGTTTGGCTGCAGTGACTGCAAAGAGTGTGCAAGAAACTCTCGCTTTAGCCAATGATGCGCCTCCAAGTCGTTTGGCGATTTTGCTGACAGAAGAAATTAGCCCAGCACATACATCAGCTCCAGCGGATTTCACACCTTTATTAAGTCGTGTGCAAAGTGCTGGTGCCCCAAGGCTTACCTCTGTGTTGCAAGAGTGGTTAGACAATATTTATATTGCCTCCAGTCTCGAAGATGCTTTGCATCGCCGTGAAAAATTACCAGCTGGTGGTGCATTTGTTACTCAGCAAGGCCACTTAGTGAGTCGTGTAAGCGTGCAGTTGTACGCAGCAGATTCTGAGCAGGCTGGTATGTTGGCCCGTGCGCAAGAGATGGAAAGTCTTGAGAAACAGTTACGCGCTCAAAAATTGATGCAGAGCGAATTGCAAGGTGAATTAGATCAATGCGTTGCTAACTATCAAGCGGCTCATCAAGCAGCAGAGCAGGCCCGTATCAATGCTGAGCAGGCAGTGCAAGAAGCTCATGGCTTTGAAGTAGAGAGAATGCAGTTAACTCAGGCTGAAGAAAAATATAGCCAGCGCGCTGCCCAAATTCAGGATGAATTGGGTGAGTTGCGTCTGCAAGGTGAGCAATTAGGTAATACACAAGAGCAATCTGCGGCAGAGTTAAGTCAAGCAGAAGAATCTAAGCAGGGCCTCCAAGATGCTTTAGCATCTGCTCAAGAAAAATTAGAGGCTGCCACGCAAGAACGTGATCGTTTGCGTGAATCTTTACGCGCAGCAGAAATGTCTGCACAAGAGGCTGCCTTTGCAACTCGCTCACTGCAACAGCGTATAGCAGACTTGCAACGTGATCAAAGTACTGCTCGCACTCAGATCATGGAGATTCAGGATAAGTTTGATCAGGCCACTCAAGAGTTAGTTTCCTTAAGTGACGAAGAAGCGCAAGAAAAATTACAGGGACTCTTGTTAGCTCGTAGCGCGCGTGAAGCGGCTTTGGCAAACGCTCGTACTGAGCAAGATGCTTTATTACATCAATTGCGTGAGGCTGATGAAGCCCGTATGCAGATAGAGCGTAGCTTGCAGCCAATGCGCGATAAGGTGGTGGATTTGCAATTGCGTGAGCAGGCTGCCCGCTTGAACTATGAGCAATTTGCGACTTTGTTGACCGATGCAGAAGCTGACTTAACTGCCTTGGAAGCAAACTTTAGTCCTGACCTAAAGGTGGGTGCCTTGCAGACTGAAGTCAATCGTTTAAATACTGAGATTCAATCATTGGGTCCAGTGAATATGGCTGCGCTTGATGAGTTATCCAGCTCACGTGAGCGTAAGCAGTTTTTAGATGCACAATCTGCTGACTTGAATGAAGCAATGCAGACTCTGACTGATGCGATTGCCAAGATTGATGCAGAGACTCGTGATTTATTGCAAGGCACCTTTGATCAAGTCAATGGTCACTTTGGAAAATTATTCCCAGAACTGTTCGGCGGTGGTCATGCTGAATTGGTGATGACTGGTGAAGAGATTTTGGACGCGGGCGTTCAAGTAATGGCCCAACCTCCAGGCAAGAAAAATAGCAGCATCTACTTGCTCTCCGGTGGTGAAAAGGCTTTGACGGCGATCGCACTGGTTTTCTCTCTTTTCTTGTTGAATCCAGCTCCATTCTGCTTACTTGATGAGGTTGATGCACCGTTAGACGATGCCAATACCCTGCGCTATTCTCAACTGGTCGCCAAAATGTCAGATAAAACACAGTTTTTGTTTATCTCCCACAACAAAATCACCATGGAAATTGCCCATCAGTTGATTGGTGTCACGATGCAAGAGCAAGGCGTATCACGCATTGTTGCCGTGGATATCTCTTCAGCGGTTTCAATGGTAGAGGCTGCTTAAGTGTACGTAGAACAAATCATGACAATGTTGGGCTTGTCTGATTTGCAGTTTGCCTTAGCAGTTATTGGACTACTGATTTTGATATTGGTAGCCATCCTCAACCTTAAATACTCCCGGGCACGTCGTAAAGCAAGAGAGCAGGATGAATATGCTCTTGATGATCGCTTTGCACGCGAGCCTAGTTTTGGTCAGGGCTTTGCAGATGCTGACTCAAGTGAGCGTAATGAACCTAGTTTTGGTAACGTGCTTTTAGCAACGACTTCTTCTCCTGAGAAGTTTGCCATCGATCCTCGTATTGACTGCGTCATTACACTACGCTTTGATGAAGGTATCAGCGGGGCAGAGATTCTTGAAGAAATTAATACATGGACAGACTTACAAACGCAATCTGCTGCAAAGTGGATGTGCGAAGGTTTGAATGTTGATCAGGAGTGGGAAGAGTTAAACCCGCAATCTTCATACTCTGAACTCCAATTAGCTATTCAGCTAGCAACTCGCCGTGGTGCCATTGGCGTCTTGGAATTATCTGATTTCTGTTCTCGCGCTCAAGCGCTCGCCGATACCCTGGGTTCCCAAATCGACATGCCTAGCGTCAACACCATGCTAGAGAGCGCTAAAGAGTTGGATGTGATGGCGGCAGATAGTGATATTCAACTTAGTATCAACGTGCTCTTTGATGAAGCTTGCCCTTGGGGTAATTTTGATGCGCTGATGCGTCAACGTGGTTTCAAGTTAGCGCGCAATCGCCGTGAATATGAGTTTTACAGTAATGGCGCATTGATCTTTACTAGCGCAGGCTTAGACCCAAACAAGTCGGTAATGCAATTGACCTTACTCTTAGAAGTTCCTCTGATTGCGCAAGAAGAGCGCGCCTTTGAAAGAATGTTGGCTGAGGGCGTGGAGATTGCGCAAGCTGCCCATGGTCGTTTAGTGGATGACAATGGTATTAATTTGAGCGAAGCAGCTGTGATCAGTATTCGTCAGCATCTTGATGGCCTTTATGCCAATCTTGAGAAATCTGGCATCCCTGCTGGATCTTCCACAGCTAGCAGACTCTTTAGCTAGGACATCACCTTGTCGTCGAATAGTCCGATAAATACAGCGGAGCGTTACGCATTCTTACAGGCTGAGCTTGCCCGCCTAGAGCATGCTTACTATGTTCTAGATAATCCACTATTACCTGATATTGAATATGACCGCCTCTATCGAGAGTTATTGGATATTGAAGCGGCTCATCCAGAGTGGATTACACCAGAGTCCTTATCTCAACGGGTCGGTGGCACTGCCTTAAAAGAGTTTGACTCAGTGACTCATGAAGTACCCATGCTCTCGCTCAATAATGCATTTGAAGAAGCTGAGCTAAGCGCTTTTGATCGTCGTTGTCGTGAAGGCTTGCACGCGGATCATGTAGCTTATGCAGGCGAGTTGAAGTTTGATGGTCTGGCCATTTCTCTGCGTTATGAAAATGGCTCTTTAGTCAGAGCCGCTACTCGTGGTGATGGGGCCAGTGGTGAAGACGTTACTGCGAACATCAAAACAATTCGTGCCATCCCTCTGAAATTAACGGGTAAAAGTATTCCACGAGTTTTAGAGGTTCGTGGTGAGGTCTTTATGTACCTCAAAGACTTTCAAAAAATGAATCAACAGGCAGCTACTAGTGGCGAAAAAGAATTTGCCAACCCTCGCAATGCTGCTGCGGGAAGCTTACGTCAATTAGATTCAAAGATCACCGCAAAAAGGCCACTTTCTTTCTTTGCCTATGGGCTGGGTGCTTTAGAGCCGCAGTCTTGGCTACCAAAAACTCATGAAGAATTACTCAATGCTTATATACAACTTGGGTTGCCAGTGTGCTCAGAGCGCAGGATTCTTCATTCAGTTGCGGAGATCTTGGCTTTCTACAATGAGATTGGTGCCAAACGTGATGCATTGCCCTATGACATCGACGGTGTTGTCTATAAAGTCAATTCATTTGCAGAGCAGACAAAACTTGGCTTTGTATCTAGAGCTCCACGATTTGCATTAGCTCATAAGTATCCAGCTCAAGAGGCGCTGACTACTGTATTGGGAATCGATGTGCAAGTAGGTCGTACTGGCGCAATTACTCCCGTTGCACGACTGGCTCCAGTTGAGGTGGGTGGCGTTACTGTTACCAATGCTACCTTGCATAACGAAGATGAAGTCAAGCGCAAGGATGTGCGTATTGGGGATACCGTTTCGGTACGAAGAGCAGGTGATGTGATTCCCGAAGTAGTGTCGGTGATCAAAGATCGCCGACCCGCAGATACGAAAGAATTTGTGATGCCAGTTAATTGCCCAGTATGTGATTCTCATATTGAGCGTTTAACCGATGAAGCAGTGGCACGCTGCAGTGGTGGCTTATTTTGTGGTGCGCAGCGTAAGCAAGCTTTAATTCACTTTGCCCACAGAAGGGCTCTCGATATTGAAGGTTTGGGTGAAAAGATTGTTGATCAATTAGTGGATCAAAATCTCGTGAGAACGCCGGCTGATCTTTATCGCCTCGGTTTCACCGCTTTAGCGAATCTAGAGCGAATGGGTGATAAGTCAGCGGATAATCTCATTCAGGCGATTAATCAATCTAGAAATACTACCTTAGCTAGATTTATCTTCGCCCTCGGTATTCGTCATGTTGGCGAGACCACCGCAAAGGACTTGGCCAATCATTACCAATCGATGCATGCGCTCATGGATGCCAGTATCGAGGATTTATTGACTGTTAAAGATGTGGGTCCTGTGGTTGCAGACTCAATCACCAGCTTTATGCAAGAAGCACATAACCGAGAGGTCATTGAGCAGCTCCTGGCTTCAGGAATGCAGCTTTCTGTCGAGGAAAAAATCATCAGCGCAGCTGTAGCGGGTAAAACATTTGTCCTTACTGGCACCTTCCCAACAATGACCCGCGATGAAGCTAAGGAACTCTTGGAAAAAGCGGGTGCTAAAGTCGCTGGCTCAGTTTCTAAAAAAACTGACTATGTTGTTGCAGGAGAGGATGCAGGCAGCAAGCTTACTAAGGCAGAAGAGTTGGGTGTACTAGTGATTGATGAGTCAACAATGTTGCATTTATTAAAGTAGTTCTATTCTCAGATGAATTCCTTGCATTCTAAATTTCATATCAACTCCGGGGATTGGGCTAGCTTAGAGCCAATCTCTGACCAAGAAAAACAAGTTCGCATTGATTTAGCGACAGCTTATCAATTGGCTTATTTAAAGAATTGGGATGATGGAATCTATACCCATATTTCAGCTTCAGTGCCTGATGAAGATGGTGCTTATTTACTCAATCGATTTGGATTGCGCTTTAATGAAGTGACTCCTCAAAATTTAGTAAAGGTAAACCTACAGTGCCAGGTATTGACAGGAGAAGGCCCTGTCAATCAGACAGGGTTTGCGATTCATGGTGCAGTACATGCTGCGCGCCCTGATGCAAAGTGTGTATTACATCTTCACGTAGATTCAGTAATTGCCATATCGGCTCAAGCAAAAGGACTCTTGCCAATTTCGCAGCACGCTTTACGTTTTTATCGTGATGTGGCGTACCACGACTATCAGGGATTGGCATTGTCTGCCAGGGAGCAGACTACTCTAGTAAAAAATTTGGCTGATAAGAAAGCAATCCTTTTGCATAACCACGGCAGCATTGTTTGTGGAGCTTCCATACAGCAAGCATTTTATTTAATGGATGTTCTGGATAAGGCCTGCAAAATTCAGGCGCTATCTAGGTCTGATCAGGATTTTATTTGTCCACCTGCTGAAATCTGCGAATTAACTTATAGACAGCTATGTAGTGATGGGGATGATGAGGGTCGGCTAGAATGGCCTGCATATCAAAGAGCTTTGATGGATAGATAAAAGGAGAAAACAATGCCATTAATTCAAGTGCAATTATTCGAAGGTCGTAGTGATGATGTAAAGCGGGAATATGCAAAAGCCATCACAGAGGCTGCTGTAAAAATTATGGGTTGCACTGCAGCATCAGTCGATGTGATTTATCAGGATGTAAAAAAATCTGATTGGGCGACAGCAGGAAAACTGTGGAGTGATTCCTAGCTATTAAATAGTCGATATTCCTTCCGGGAATATCTCATATAGCATCTCTTGTATTCACAAGCGAACATAGTTTGCGCAAGATACTTCAAATCATATTTTTAGATTCTGAGGAGGCTGTATGAAAATCTGCGTCATTGGAGGTGGTGGAGCAATTGGTGGTTACTTGGCTGCTAAATTAGCCAGGGCTGGTAATCAAGTAACCGTAGTTGCGCGGGGCGCTACCCTGGCAACAATCCAAAAAAATGGTCTAACACTCTATATGGAGAGCGAGCCTCGTCCTATTGTTGCTCAGGTTAGGGCAGTGGAAAAAATTAGTGATGTCGGCATACCTGATGTCATCATGTTGGCTGTAAAGGCACATCAAATTGAGCCAATCATTGATGATTTGGCAAGCATTGTTGGCCCTGAGACCACATTGATCCCAATGCAAAACGGCATTCCATGGTGGTACTTCCAAAATCTACCAGGCCCATTTGAAAACTTCCCGGTAGAGACGGTCGATGCTGGTGGGCAGATTATGAAAAAGATTAATCCACGAAATGTGATTGGTTGTGTTGTCTATCCAGCCACCTATGCAGAGTCTCCTGGCGTAATCCGTCATGTAGAGGGCAATCGTTTTCCGCTTGGTGAGCTTGATGGATCTCAATCCGAGCGCATCCAAAAAATTTCTCAGATGATGTCAGACGCTGGATTTAAGTCACCTATCTTAGAAGATATTCGCTCAGAGATTTGGTTAAAGCTCTGGGGTAATATGACTTTTAATCCTATCAGTGCGCTCACTCATGAGCATCTTGAGGGTATTTGCAGAAATCCTCTGACTAAGGATTTGGCGCGCAATATGATGCTCGAGGCACAAACCATTGCTGAGAAGTTAGGAGTTATATTCCGGGTGGATGTTGAAAGACGTATTTCTGGAGCAGAAAAAGTTGGCAAACACAAAACCTCAATGCTTCAGGATCTCGAAGCTGGCAATAACTTAGAGATCGATGCATTACTAGGTTCTGTGATTGAGCTTGGGCGCATTACCAATACTCTGACACCTTGTTTAAGCACTGTATTTGCTTTAACTAAACTTTTAAACACTAAGGTTCAAACCTCACAAGGCAGGTTGGCTCTGCCAGAGCTTGTACTTGAACATTAGCCTTACCAAAGTCCTGCAGTATGTTGTAGTTTGATCCCATCTTGATGATGGGATTTTTTTTATTCAGACTTCCCTGCTGGCAAGCCCTTCCACCATTCCCCTTTGAATTGTCCCTGCAGCCAATCAATACATTGGACTACTTTGGTGGGGACATGTTTTGGTGAGGAGAAGACCGCATGAATTTCTTGACTTGGTAGTGTCCAATCCTCCAAGATGGGTCTCAGAACTCCATCCTTCATCGATTGATGCGCTACATAACAGGGGAGTGCAGCCAAACCCATGCCTGCTCTAGCTGCTGATAAGACGGAAGAGAGATTGTTAGAGGTGAACGGCCCTTTCACCTCGATAGATTCTGAATGACCTGATTGGTCTGTGAAACTCCAGCGATGGTCGCCTTGCACCGTGGAGTAGATTAAGGCAAGGTGTTTACGGATTTCCTCTGGGGCTTTGGGGATCGAGTGTTTTTCGAGATACTGAGGGGTAGCAACCAATACCCAAGGGTTGGTACCAAGAAATCTCGATCCTAAAGAAGAGTCTGGTAAACGTCGCATCCGAATCGCTAAATCGACACCTTGTTCGACAAGATTGATATAGCGATCATCCATACTGAGATTGACTTCAAGCTCTGGATGAAGTGCCATAAATTCGAGAATGGAGGGTGTGAGAACCCGCCGCCCAAAAGCAACCGATGAATTAATCGTTAGCCTGCCCCGAACTTTGGATTGCATCAAGGAAGCTAGGTCATCAGCCTCTTCAATTTCACGGGCTATCAACTTGCATTTCTCGTAATAAATTTTCCCAATCTCAGTGGGGGTGACTCCACGAGTGCTGCGGTGCAGCAGTAATGCCCCTAAGCGCTTCTCCATGGATGCAACAAATTTGGTGGCTGTGGGTTGGGTAATGCCTAAATCTTCAGCAGCCTTACTAAATGAGCCCGTTTCTACGACTCGAATAAAGAGGGATATTCCTTGTACGCGATCCATGACAGGGCTCTCTGGTGGCAATAGATAGGTGATTTTTACACTATTCCACAGTGGAATACTAGATATAGATTTGCTGAGGTTCTCTAATTACCTGAATTTGGGGATGATTCGTCCATACCCATATGAGGAGATGAATCATGGCAAAAATGAAAGCAGCAATGGCAGCAGTGTTGGTGATGGAAAAAGAGGGCGTTACCCAAGCCTTTGGAGTACCAGGTGCTGCAATTAATCCCCTATACGCCCAAATGCGCGAACGTCAGTCGATTGCCCACGTACTAGCGAGACACGTAGAGGGTGCTTCTCATATGGCAGAGGGCTACACAAGAGCCGCTCCAGGAAATATCGGTGTCTGTATTGGTACATCGGGCCCCGGCGGCACAGATATGATCACCGGCTTGTATTCAGCGCAAGCAGATAGCATTCCAATTTTATGTATTACAGGTCAAGCTCCACGCGCTAAATTACATAAAGAAGATTTCCAGGCGGTGGATATTGCTTCAATCGCTAAGCCTTTAACCAAGATGGCAGTTACCGTACTTGAGCCAGCATTGGTTCCAAGAGTATTCCAACAGGCATTTCACTTAATGCGCTCTGGCCGTCCTGGACCAGTGTTGATTGATTTACCAATTGATGTGCAGATGGCTGAGATCGAGTTTGATATCGATACTTATGAGCCATTGCCTGCCTACAAACCACAGGCAACTCGCAAGCAGATTGAGAGAGCGCTTGAAATGCTCAATGAATCTGAGCGTCCCTTAATTGTGTCTGGTGGTGGCGTGATTAATTCTGATGCTTCAGATCTTTTAGTGCAGTTTGCAGAGATCACTGGCATTCCTGTCATTCCAACGCTCATGGGTTGGGGCTCGATCCCTGATAGTCATCCATTGATGGCTGGTATGGTTGGTTTACAAACATCACATCGTTATGGCAATGCCACCATGTTGGCAAGTGATTTTGTTTTAGGCATCGGTAACCGTTGGGCAAATCGCCACACGGGTTCAACCGAGGTGTATTGCAAGGGCCGTAAGTTTATCCACGTCGATATTGAGCCTACTCAGATCGGTCGTATCTTTACTCCTGATTTTGGTATTGTGTCCGATGCAAAAGCTGCGTTAGCCCTGTTTATAGAAGTTGCAACGGAGATGAAGAAAGCTGGCAAGCTGAAAGATCGCACTAAGTGGTCAGCTGAATGCTTGGGTAGAAAAAATTCTATCGACTATCAGCGCAAGACAAACTTTAATGAATCTCCAATGAAGCCGCAGCGCGTGTATCAAGAGATGGTTCAAACGTTTGGCGAAGATGTCACTTATGTCAGTACGATTGGTCTCTCGCAAATTGCTGGCGCTCAATTCTTGAAAGTATTCAAGCCTCGTCATTGGATTAACTGTGGTCAAGCTGGTCCATTGGGCTGGACAGTACCAGCAGCCCTAGGTGTTCGTGCTGCTGATCCAACCCGTAAGATTGTGGCCCTCTCAGGCGACTATGACTTCCAGTTCATGATTGAAGAGTTGGCTGTCGGCGCACAGTTTAAGTTGCCATTCATCCAAATTTTAGTTAACAACAGTTATCTTGGATTAATCCGACAAGCACAACGTGGCTTTGAGATGGATTACTGTGTGCAATTGGCTTTCGATAACGTCAATATTCCGGAAAGCGCTGGCATTGTGAAGGGTTATGGCGTAGATCACGTGAAGGTTGTTGAGGGACTTGGCTGTAAGGCCATCAGAGTAGAGCGTGAAGACCAATTGGCTCCTGCAATTGCTCAAGCCGAGGCATGGATTGCTGAATTTAGAGTACCAGTCGTAGTTGAAGTGATTCTAGAGCGAGTCACTAACATTGCGATGGGGACAGAAATCGATAGCGTTAACGAGTTTGAGCCTGTTGCTAAATCTATTGAAGATGCTCCAGTAGCAGTTCTTCAGTCCTAGTTTGTCATTCAGAAAAGAGAATATTCAATGCCTCGTTTTGCCGCCAATTTGTCCATGCTCTTTACAGAAGATGCATTCTTAAATCGCTTTGCGCTTGCTCGAGTTGGTGGTTTTAAAGCTGTAGAATTTTTATTTCCTTATGCATTTTCCAAGGATGAAATTAAGTCTTGTTTGGATACCTATGCGTTGAAATTGGTTTTGCATAACCTGCCTGCAGGCGATTGGGAGGCTGGCGAGCGAGGTATTGCTTGCCACCCTGATCGCGTTGCAGAGTTTCGTGCTGGGGTAGATAAAGCGATTGAATATGCCACTTTTTTAAATGTTAAGCAGTTAAATTGTTTAGCAGGCAAGGCGCCTGCCGGGGTTGATCCTAAAGTGCTACGCGATACTTTTGTTGGTAACTTAGGCTACGCAGCAGAGCAGTTAAGCAAAGCAAAACTCAATCTCTTAATTGAGCCTATCAATACTTATGATATTCCAGGGTTCTACTTATCAAGAACTCAGCAAGCGATTGAAATCATGGACGAGGTAGGTGCCGATAACTTGTATTTGCAATATGACATCTATCATGCTCAGCGCATGGAAGGTGAGTTAGCAAATACGATTCAAAAATATCTCCCTAGAATTGGGCATATTCAGTTAGCAGACAATCCTGGACGCAATGAGCCTGGTACTGGCGAAATTAACTATGACTTCCTATTGGGCTTCTTAGATAAGATTGGATACAAGGGCTGGATTGGTTGTGAATATAAGCCTCTCAAGAACACTGCTGCAGGCCTTGCATGGATGGAGAAGTATGAGCATTCTCATCATGAGTCTGCTTTTGCATAATAGCTTACTAGAATTTAAGCTAAATCCTTAACTCCTCAAGTGGTTTCATCCTAAGCAATGGATTCTGCTTAGGGCTAATCTGCTTTATTGCAGTTGAGGTACGGCATATACCTATTCGTAGCACAGCCCTCACTCCAGCCTCATACTCCCACTTTTTAAAGTTAAGATATTCATCCAATTAAAAGCAATTTTTTAGATGTCAGTAATTTCTTACTAAAAAATCAGGTGGTGATTTTTAGAGGCTCTCGTTACGATTATCCGTTTGAGAGTCTTCTATGCAAAAATTTTCTGGATTTTTTGGCGCCATCATTGACCCCGCTAGATATAAAAACATAGATAGTGTTCTGGTTGTAATGCATGCAAATGTAGAGTTCGTTAATTTTCTAGCTGCATTGGGTAGCGTCATTAGAATAGCGGGAGTTATACCCAAAGCAAGCTCTAAAAAATTTGCAAATCTAAATGCCTTACAGCAGTGCTATCCAGTATTTGATATTGATCGAAGCTCGATATTAGCAAGCCCATCTGAATTTATTAAAAAAATTGATTGCCTAATAAATCTTGGTGAAAAATTAGCCCCAAGAGATTTTTTATTTCTTTTATTTGCATTTTTAATCAGTGGGGTAGCAGTTTTTGCTCTTAATTATGAAAAGCTTTAATGTAAACGCCATTCCAAATTTTGATATTAGCAAATCAATTGCCCTGTTTGGCCGTCGCGTGCATTCAGTCTTGAATTATGAAAATCCATTCAGTAGGTCAAATCAGATTGGACATGTCACTGCAAGTGGTTTGTTAGTACATGAAAACAAAGCATTACTGATCTTTCATCCATATATTAAAGCTTGGTTTCAGCCTGGTGGCCATATTGATGATGGTGAATCACCTATTGAGGCGGCTATTCGCGAGGTATACGAAGAAACTGGCTTCATATGCGCATTGGATTCGGGAGGTCTTGAGCCAGTTGATGTTGATGTTCATGAAATTCCTGCAAATCCTCAGAAGGGTGAAGGGGTTCATTTGCATATTGACTTACTTTATAGGCTGAAAGTTTTAAGACAGGATAAATCGTCAGAAGATATTTTGTATGACTGGTTTTCTTTTGACCAAATTAAAAGTACTCGCATTCGCCGAGTTCTGTCCAACCTAAGTGCCTAAAGCCTCAAGTAACTCGGTCTCTAATTGAATCTGTAGCTTTGGATTTTTGCCCAAGTTGGCGGCATCTAGCAGTAATACATCTTCTACTCGTTCACCAAGAGTATTGATACGCGCGGTATGAATTGATACTTGATGTTTAGCTAGCACTCTAGAGATGGTGTAGAGCAGTCCAGTCCGATCGCTTGCAGAGAGTGCAAGTGTGTAATAGCGCCCGCGATCATCTGGAGCCATATAAACCCGGGGCTTAATGGGGAAGGTGCGAGATTGTCTAGAGAGGCGACCCATGCTTGGAGTGGGTAAGGGATCTGCATTGCTTAATGCAGCAGTTAGTTCAAACTCTACCAGTTGAATGATGTCGCGGTAGCTACTGCCTTCATCTACCAGAGTGCTACCAGAAATTTGGAAGGTATCTAAAGCGTAACCATGGCGAGTGGTATGAATGCGTGCATCCCAGATAGAGAAACCATGCTTTTCAAAGTACGCGCAGATTCTGGCAAATAGATCTTCTTGATCTTTGATATACACCGCGACCTGCAAACCTTCGCCAATGGGCGACAACCTTGCGCGCACAATGGGCTGGTCGTTATTCACCTTGTTATAGAGATGACGCGTTAACCAGGCTATATCAGATGAGTCCTGGCGAAGGAAGAAGGCAACATCTAATTGTTTCCATAGTTCTTCATAAGCTTCGTCATTGATGCCATACAGGCGTAATTTAGCTTTAGACTCTTCTTGGTGTTGCGCCAATTCTGAAGAGTCATCTGGCTTGGCTCCACCTAAGACTCTAAGAGTGGCGCGATAGAGATCTTCAAGCAGTTTGCCTTTCCAGGCATTCCAGACTTTAGGGCTGGTGCCACGGACATCAGCTACGGTTAAGAGGTACAAAGCGGTGAGATGACGTTCATCACCCATCTTCTTGGCAAAAGCCCGTACTACATCTGGATCTGTGATGTCTTGCTTTTGAGCTACCTGGCTCATATTGAGATGTTCTGCAACTAACCAGATCAAGAGCTCAGTATCTTTTTTATCAAGACCATGGTCTTTTGCAAACTTGCGCATATCGGCTTTGCCAAGTTGCGAATGATCCCCGCCACGTCCTTTGGCAATGTCGTGGAAAAGTGCGGCAATCACTAGTAACCAGGGCTTTTCAAAATGGGCAATTAAGCTGCTACAAAATGGAAACTCATGGGTATGTTCAACGACCATGAAGCGACGCACATTACGCAACACCATCAAGATGTGCTGATCAACAGTGTAGACATGAAACAAATCATGCTGCATCTGCCCAACAATTTTTCTGAAGGCAGGCAGGTATCGACCGAGAACGCTACTACGGTTCATTAAGTGGAATGCTCGACTTACACCTTCGGGTTGCTTCAGAATCTCGATAAAGAGGGCTCGATTAATAGGGTTGGCTCGCCACTTAGCATCCATTTTTTGGCGGGCGTTATACAGTGCTCGAAAAATAGTTGCTGAAAGGCTTTTGACGTTAGCTGTTTGCGAAAATACCAGGAAGGTTCGCAAAATTTGTTCAGGATGATTCTGAAATAATTGTGGATCAGTGATATCGAGTACACCTTGCCGCTCAATGAAATACTCATTACCTTCGCCTGGAATAGGGCGAGTGGTTTTAGATTCTTGCGGAAAGAGGAGTGCTTCAATGTTTTGTAAAAGAACATCGTTTAATTGCGTGACCGCTTTAGCAGCCCAGTAGTAGCGACGCATAATCGCTTCACTGGCTTGGCGTGAAGAATCGGTTTCAATGCCCATCGATTTCGCCAGTGGCGCCTGTAAGTCAAAAGCAATCACATCTTGGCGACGTCCTGCGAGCAGATGCAAATTGGCCCTCAGGGTGTCCAGAAAGCGTTGATTGCGATTCAGTTCTGTTAGCTCGCGCTGGGTGACTAAGCCGGCTTCATTTAAGTCTTTAAAGGTGTTACCCAATAATGCCGCCTTACTGACCCAAGAGATGACCTGCAGATCACGTAAGCCACCGGGACTCTCTTTACAGTTAGGCTCAAGCGAGTAAGGTGTATTTTGATATTTGTAGTGACGTTGTATTTGCTCTGCTTGTTTAGCTTGAAAGAAGCTCTTTGAATCCATTGCAGATTCATAAGCGGCGGCAAATTCTTTAAAGAGTTGTTTTTTCCCGCAGATCAAGCGCGCTTCAAGAAGTGAAGTGCGAACCGTGATGTCCTGCTCTGACTCTGAAATGCACTCTGCAACGGTTCTTACTGAGGAGGCAATTTCAAGGCCAGTATCCCAACACCTTGCAACAAATTGCTCTACTTTTTTTGATACAGCATCAACCATAGTTGTGTTGGGTGGAAGCAATATCAGAATGTCAATATCAGAATAGGGGAAGAGGGCGCCTCTTCCATATCCGCCAACAGCCACCAGGGTTGCTTCGCTGTTCAAGTCATAGTCATTCCACAAGTGAGCGAGTAGTTGATCAGTCAGTTTGCTCAGTTGTTTAGTGAGCTTGCCGGCAGCCTGTGTTTTTTTAAACTCTGTATAAGCAACTTCACGAGCGACACGCAGACCTGCCGCATCAGTAATCTTATTGACTGTCTGCGACTTAGTCATGTGATTACGCGCTAGCTGTTAAAGGCCTGAATGCAAGACCTTTAACGCAGTCCGGCGGAGGATTGCTGCCCTCTGACCAGGTTAATACCTCAACGCCAGTTTGCGTCACCAAAAGTGTATGTTCCCACTGCGCAGACAAGCTACGATCTTTGGTTTTGACAGTCCACTGATCTGGCATGGTTCTAATTTCACGACGACCTGCGTTGATCATCGGCTCAATGGTGAAAGTCATGCCAGCTTCTAATTTCTCACCAGTGCCTGGGCGACCATAGTGAAGGATTTGCGGGTCTTGATGAAACACTTTGCCGATACCGTGCCCGCAGTACTCACGCACAACGGAATAGCCTGCTTTTTCAGCATGTGTTTGAATCACGTGACCAATGTCACCGAGTGATGCACCTGGTTTCACTTGAGCAATGCCCAGCCACATGCATTCAAAAGTAATTTGCGTCAGACGCTTGGCCAGCAGAGAAACTTCACCAACCATAAACATTCGACTGGTGTCGCCGTAATAACCATCGGGAGTAATAACGGTGATATCTAAGTTAACCACATCACCAATTTTGAGAACTTTGTCCCCAGGAATGCCGTGGCAAATCACATCATTGACCGAGGTGCAAATGGACGCCGGAAATGGTGGGTAACCTGGGGGTTGGTAGTTCAGTGGCGCAGGAATAGTTTTTTGCACGTCCCGCATGTACTCGTGGCAAATGCGATCAAGTTCGCCAGTGGTAACGCCAGCCTTAATATGGGGAGCTACATGATCCAAAACTTCACTCGCTAAGCGACCAGCCTCACGCATCCCAAGGATGTCTTTTTCTGCGGTAAATACACTATTCATTCCTTGATTATCAACGACTTGGACGGTCTTAGCTTACCAATACTGCCTAAAAAATAGGCGGTAACCCAGTTTTTAGGGTATTTAGGGCCAGTTTTATCGCACTGGGTCTAGGGACAGACTTGGCTAAGACTAGCTAGAGCCTTGATATTTAAGCTATAATTTTGGACTCAAGTCTACTTTGGACTTGAAATCGCGAGTTGATCCCTCCAGGGTGGCGTTTTTTAGCGCAGCTAGGACTCAACTTTAGAACTAACCCTTAGGAGAAGTTATGTCAGTAACAATGCGTCAAATGCTGGAAGCCGGTTGCCATTTTGGTCACCAAACACGCTTCTGGTCCCCAAAGATGGCCCCATTTATTTTCGGTCATCGTAATAAGATCCACATCATCAACTTGGAAAAAACATTGCCAATGTTTCAGGACGCCCTGAAATTTGCAAAACAAGTTGCTGCTAATCGTGGCACGATTTTGTTTGTTGGTACTAAGCGTCAATCACGCGAGATCATTGCTGAAGAAGCTGCTCGTGCTGGTATGCCTTATATCGATAGCCGTTGGTTGGGTGGCACACTCACCAACTTCAAAACAGTTAAAGGTTCCCTCAAGCGTTTGAAGGACATGGAAGTTGCTAAAGAAGCTGGCGACTGGGAAAAGCTTTCCAAGAAAGAAGCTTTGACGAATGACCGTGATCTCGACAAACTACAAAAAGCTCTAGGTGGTATTAAAGATTTAAACGGCGTTCCTGATGCGATTTTCGTAGTGGACGTTGGCTATCACAAGATTGCGATTACTGAAGCGAACAAGCTCGGTATTCCAGTGATCGCTGTGGTGGATACTAATCACTCACCAGAAGGCGTTGATTACATCATCCCTGGTAACGATGACTCAAGCAAAGCTGTAACCCTTTATGCACGTGGTATTGCTGACGCAATCCTCGAAGGCAAAGCGAACTCCGTTCAAGAAATCTTGACAGCCGTTAAAGAAGGTGAAGAAGAGTTTGTTGAAGAAGGGAAAGCTGAATAATGGCTGCTATTACCGCTGCAATGGTTGGCGAATTGCGCGCCAAAACTGATGCTCCGATGATGGAGTGCAAAAAAGCTTTGACAGAGGCTGATGGTGATATGGCTCGTGCAGAAGAAATTCTGCGCGTAAAGCTGGGTAGCAAAGCTGGTAAAGCGGCTTCTCGTGTTACTGCTGAAGGTATCGTAGCCGTTTCTATCAATGGTACTAACGGTGCTTTGTTAGAGGTGAATTGCGAAACTGACTTCGTTTCTAAGAATGATGACTTCTTGGCATTTGCAAATGACTGCGTCAAGTTGGTTGCTGAAAAGAACCCAGCTGATGTTGCTGCATTGCTCGCACTGCCTTTAAACGGATCTACGGTGGATACAGTGCGCAGCGCATTGATTGGCAAAATTGGTGAGAACATCATGCCACGTCGCTTCAAGCGTTTTACTGGTAGCAATAAGTTGGTTTCTTACCTCCATGGCACCCGCATTGGTGTAGTGGTTGAGTTTGAAGGTGACGACACTGCTGCCAAAGATGTTGCGATGCACGTTGCTGCCATGAAGCCAGTTGCTTTGTCTACGGCTGACGTTCCTGCTGAGTCGATTGCGATTGAGCGTAGCGTTGCTGTTCAAAAGGCTGCTGAATCTGGTAAACCACCTGAAATCGTTGAGAAGATGGTGGAAGGTTCCATTCAGAAGTACCTCAAAGAAGTTTCTTTACTGAATCAGACTTTTGTAAAGAACGATAAGCAAACCGTTGAGCAAATGCTCAAAGCTGCCAACACAAACGTCAAAGGTTTTACGATGTTTGTTGTGGGTGAAGGCATTGAGAAGCGTCAAGACGACTTTGCGGCTGAAGTGGCTGCTCAGGTAGCTGCCGCCTCTAAAGCTACTGCGTAATTAGCCAGCTCGGGGCTTGCCCCAGTAGGTCAGTAATACCCAAAAGGGCATAGAAACTCAGGTTTCTGTGCCCTTTTGTTTGATCTTTCCCAAGCCCTTTATAATTTGGCGGAGATATTAAAAAAGTACTTAAAGATCAATAAGCTAAGTATGCAAAGTACTTGGCAAATTACGGAAAATAAAATCATGCCAGGCTACAAACGCGTCCTCCTCAAATTATCTGGTGAAGCCCTGATGGGGGATGATGCTTTTGGCATCAATCCGATCACTATTGATTCCATGGTTTCTGAAATCGCCCAAGTGGTCAATAGTGGTGTTGAGCTTGCCATCGTCATTGGTGGGGGGAATATTTTCCGCGGCGTTGCTGGCGGCGCTGCTGGTATGGATCGTGCAACTGCTGACTATATGGGCATGTTGGCGACCATGATGAACTCTCTCGCATTACAAGATGCTTTGCGTCAAAAAGGGGTTGAAGCGCGCGTGCAATCCGCCCTGAGAATGGACCAAGTGGTTGAGCCTTACATACGCCCACGTGCCATTCGCGCGATGAGCGAAGGCAAAGTAGTGATCTTTGCAGCAGGTACAGGTAACCCATTCTTTACAACCGATACTGCCGCCGCCTTGCGTGGCGCTGAAATGGGTGTGGAAGTGATGCTGAAAGCTACTAAGGTGGATGGCATCTATAGCGCCGATCCAGTCAAGGATCCAACCGCGACTCTTTATAAGACCATCACCTTTGATGAGGCATTAATTCAGAACTTACAAGTTATGGACGCTACTGCATTTGCATTGTGTCGTGACCGCAAATTACCAATCAAAGTATTTTCGATTCTTAAGCCAGGCGCATTGATGCGTGTAGTGCAGGGTGAATCTGAAGGTACTTTGGTGCACGTTTAATAGGAGGCCTGATGTCTGCAGCAGAAATTAAAACCAATACCAATCAAAAGATGGAAAAGTCTCTTGAGGCTTTGAAAACGAATTTGGCGAAGATTCGTTCTGGGCGTGCCAATCCAGGAATACTGGAACATATTCAAGTGGAGTATTACGGTAATCCAACACCACTAAGTCAAGTGGCGAGTTTGGGCCTAGCAGATGCTCGCACGATTAATGTTCAGCCATTTGAAAAGACCATGGTTGCTGCTGTGGAGAAGGCGATTCGAGATTCGGATTTGGGTTTGAATCCTGCCTCACAAGGTACTGTGATTCGCGTGCCAATGCCCGCATTGACTGAAGAGCGTCGTCGCGAGCTCACTAAAGTCGTCAAGAGCGAGGGTGAAGATACTAAGATTGCAGTGCGTAATTTACGTCGCGATGCTAATGAACATCTCAAGCGCTTAACCAAAGATAAAGAGATTTCTGAAGATGAAGAGCGTCGTGCCACTGATGAGATTCAGAAGATGACCGATAAAGCAGTTGTAGATATCGACAAGATCATTACTGAAAAAGAAAAAGAGATCATGACGGTTTAAGGCCTGATTGAGTTTGATTCTTTTATGACCCAACACCTCAGTTCTACTCAAGCCATTCCAGAGGTAAGCGCTATTCCTCGCCATGTTGCGATCATCATGGATGGTAATGGGCGTTGGGCGAGTAAACGTATGATGCCTCGAGTGACAGGCCATACTGAAGGCTTAGCTGCGGTTCGGAAAATCGTTCAAGAGTGCCGTCGTACCGGCGTTGAGTATTTGACGATATTTGCTTTTAGTTCTGAGAACTGGCGTCGCCCACCAGAAGAGGTGGGTTTCTTAATGAAGCTCTTTCTAAAATCGCTCAAGGCGGAAGTTTCTCGTCTTGCAGAAAATGATATTTGTTTGCGTGTGATTGGCGATCTCAGTCGCTTTGATAAGGCAATTCAGGAAATGGTTCATTTCTCAGCAGAAAAGACTGCTGGATGTAAGGCGCTGACAATTACTGTCGCTGCAAACTATGGCGGACGCTGGGATATCTTGCAGGCGATGAGTCGTTGCTTGGCTGCCAATCCAAATTTGAAGCCGGAAGACGTCAGTGAGGATTTATTGCAACCCCATTTTTCGATGGCTTATGCCCCAGAGCCAGATTTATTTATCCGCACTGGTGGTGAACAACGCATCAGTAACTTTTTATTATGGCAGTTAGCTTATACAGAGTTATATTTCACAGATGTTTTATGGCCAGACTTTGATGAAGCTGAGCTCCATAAGGCGTTTGATTGGTTTAGTCAGCGCGAACGTCGTTTCGGGCGAACCAGCGCTCAGCTTGCATCGCAAGTGATGAGTGATGCAGTTTAATTATCTAAACTACTCCACATGTTAAAAACCCGCGTGATTACTGCCCTTGTTTTACTGGCAGTTCTATTGCCAATCTTATTTTTACTGCCAGCCGTATATGTTGGCGCATTCTTTTTGCTAACCCTATTAGCTGCTGCTTGGGAGTGGAGTCGTTTACTTGCACCCGAAGCAGGGCGGGCAGCCTGGCTTTACGCTCTTTTTTGCTTAATGATTATTTTATTGTTGCTAGGGATGAAAAACGTCGATTGGCAATTTGCTCTATTGCTCTTAGCAGTCTTCTTTTGGTTTTTTATCGCCCCTTTTATGCTTGCTAAAGGCATGAATCTCTCTTTGCAAAAGTTGCGTCCTTTTTACGGAGTACTCGGACTCATTTTGCTGCCAGCAACTTGGTTCGCTTTGGTTTTCTTGCGAGAGTTAGGGCTCGTATTTTTGTTAACTACGATTGCTTTGGTGTGGGTAGCCGATATTGGCGCCTACTTTGTTGGTAAGGCGTTTGGAAAACACAAATTAGCCATCCAAATTAGCCCGGGGAAATCAGTTGAGGGTGCAATAGGCGGTCTGGCTCTCTGTTACACATACGCATTTTTGTGCGTGTTTTACTTACCCTTCGAAGCTACTTTATTTGGGGCATGGGCGATACGCTTTGGTTGGGTCGCCATGTTTCTGATGGTGACAGTATTAACAGCCTTCAGTATTTTTGGTGACCTCTTTGAGTCCCAATTAAAGCGTTTGGCTGGCGTGAAAGATAGCAGTCATTTGTTGCCAGGGCATGGTGGGGTATTGGATCGTATTGATGCATTAATGCCTACTATGCCAATTGCAGCTTTACTTGCGGGACTGGTGTAATGAAGAGACTTATTACCGTTCTGGGCTCTACTGGTTCGATTGGTGTGAATACGTTGGATGTGATTCGGGCTCATCCTGATCGCTTTCAGGTGGCAGCACTTACTGCGGGTAAGCAAGTTGATCGCTTGGCAGAGCAGTGTATTGAATTTAAGCCTGCTATTGCTGTTGTCTCGGAAGCCAGTGATGCTGTGCGCTTAGAAAAATTATTGCTTGAGAACAATATTAAGACTCAAGTATTGTATGGTCCTCAAGCCTTAGTAACAGCGGTAACAGATTCTGGATGTGACACAGTAATGGCTGCCATTGTCGGAGCAGCGGGCTTAGTGCCAACCCTTGCGGCAGCCAAAGCTGGCAAACGTGTTCTGCTTGCAAATAAAGAAGCGCTGGTGATGTCTGGTAATTTGTTTATGCAAGCCATGAAAGATGGAGGCGGGGAATTACTTCCAATTGATAGTGAGCACAATGCCATTTTTCAATGCTTGCCAAATGAATTTACTAAAGCCCCACATTCTAATCATGGCGTGGAAGAATTGTGGCTTACTGCATCAGGTGGGCCTTTTAGAAATACGCCATTGGATCAATTAGCGAGTATTACTCCAGATCAGGCCTGTGCTCATCCGAATTGGGTCATGGGTAGAAAGATATCTGTGGATTCTGCAACCATGATGAATAAGGGGCTTGAAGTCATTGAGGCCTTCTGGTTATTTGGTTTGCCGCTTGAAAAAATTAAGGTGTTGATTCATCCTCAAAGCGTAGTGCATTCAATGGTGCGCTATCGTGATGGCTCAGTATTGGCACAGTTAGGTCAACCGGATATGCGCACCCCCATTGCTTATGGTTTGGCCTGGCCAGAGCGTATTGAGGCTGGAGTAGCGCCCTTAAACTTAACTCAACTGGCTAGTCTCCATTTTTCAGAGCCAGAGCTTGCTCGCTTCCCGTGTCTTGCTTTGGCTTTTGCTGCAGCCAAAGCAGGTGGTACAGCGCCTACAGTACTGAATGCTGCCAATGAAGTTGCTGTCGCTGCGTTTTTAGGCGCGGGCTTGCCTTATCTCCAAATCCCCGCAGTAGTGGAGAAGACCTTGAACGCTATTGCTCTGACTAATGCAGATTCATTGGAGGATATTTTGAGTATGGATGCACAGGCCAGAAAAGTAGCGCGTGAGTTTATCCAAGTTTTACAAAAGTAATTAAGGTGATTAAGGATTCTCTTTGCAAGCATTGATTACCCTTGGTGCATTTTTACTGACTCTTGGTGTATTGGTGAGCTTTCATGAGTTTGGCCATTTTTTAGTAGCTCGTGCATGCGGCGTAAAAGTCCTGCGCTTTGCAGTCGGTTTCGGAAAACCACTCTTCACTTATCACGCAAAAAACAAAACTGAATGGGTGCTTGCTTCAATACCTTTAGGTGGCTACGTCAAATTATTAGATGGTCGAGATCGTTCTCAAGATATTGCGGTGGAGGATGAGATGCAGGCTTTTGATCAAAAGCCTCTTTGGCAGCGCTCTATGATTGTGGCGGCAGGACCATTTGCAAATTTCTTCTTAGCGGTTGCACTATTTTCCGTCATCTATATTTCTGGTGTGCCACAACTTCCAGCTGTCTTACAAAGCCCCCCAGAAAATTCAGTTGCTGCAAAATTCGGTGTAAGTGCGGGAGACAGAGTAACTGGATGGCAGACTCTCGATTCAGGTGCTGCGCCCATTTCTGGGGAATTTGACTCCATTCCAAGTTGGAACGCTTTGCGCTGGAATCTCATGGATGCTCTAACCGGAGAGTCTGGGTTCGCGCTGGAGCTGCAGGATTCAAACGGTAGTCGTTTTATCAAAGCCTTTAAGGCTGATGATTTACCAAAAATTACTCCAGAAGGTGATCCCATGAAAAGTCTGGGTTTACTGCCTCAAGTAACCCCTTTGGCTCAATGGGATGAGCTCAAATTGAACCCCCTTCAGGCCTGGGGATTTGCAAGCCACCGAGTTTGGTTAATCAGCAAGGTATCTCTCAGGCTTATGGCGGGAATGTTTACCGGTCAAACCTCCATCAAGCAGTTGGGAGGCCCCTTAAGTATTGCTGACATGGCTGGTAAGTCTGCCCAGATTGGCTGGCAACCCTTTTTGGCATTTTTGGCATTAATTAGCATCAGCATTGGGCTCCTCAACTTACTCCCTTTTCCCATGCTTGACGGGGGTCAGCTCCTGTATGATGCATGGGAGTTGGTCGCTGGAAAACGGATTTCGCTTTCGATGCAGGAACAGTTCCAAAAATTGGGCTTTCTGTTGCTGATTTCGCTATCCCTACTGGCTTTGTTTAACGATTTACAACGCTATTTATCGCCTTGAAGTTTCTAACACTATTCTATTCTCTTTTTGGTCGTTTTTTAGCTAGATTGCTATTGGTTGTTGCTATTGGGCTTAGCTTTAATGTTTCTGCGGCAGATTCTTTTGTTGTGAAAGATATTCGGGTTGAAGGATTGCAGCGCGTAGAACCTGGCACAGTATTTAGTTATTTATCTGTTCAGGTTGGTGAAACATTTACTGAAGAAAAGGGCGCGGAAGCAATTAAAGCACTATATAGCACTGGATTTTTTAGAGATGTACAAATTCAGGCTCAGGGCGATGTACTGATTGTGATCGTTGAGGAGCGCCCAACGATTTCTCGGATTGAATTTACAGGAATGAAAGAGTTTGATCCCGAAAATATTCGTAAATCATTGAAGGTAGTGGGTGTTTCTGAGGCTCGTTTTTATGACAAAGCTTTAATCGATAAAGCTGAGCAAGAATTGAAGCGCGCTTATGTTGGTAAAGGAATGTTTGCTGCAGAAATAGTTGCGACTGTTACCCCGGTAGAGCGCAACCAAGTGGCTGTTTATTTCAATATCGACGAAGGCCCAGTTGCTAAAATCCAAGAAATCAATTTTATTGGTACAGAGGCGTTTAGCGAAAGTACGCTCAAAGGTGAAATGCAACTCAAGACGGGTGGCTGGCTGTCTTGGTACAGTAAAGATAATCTCTATTCCAAGCAAAAGCTTACTGCCGATCTTGAAACTATTCGCTCCTACTACTTAAATCGTGGCTACCTCGAGTTTGTGATTGAGTCTACTCAAGTTTCGATTACGCCCGATAAAAAAGGAATTTACTTAACCGTCAGTATTCGCGAGGGTAAGAAATTTACCGTTAAGGACGTTCGTCTGGCGGGTGAGTTACTTGGTAAAGAGACTGAGTTTAAGCAGTTGATAGTCATAAAGCCAGGAGATACTTTTTCATCCGCTCGTTTAACGGAGAGTACTAAGGCTATTGCAGAAGTATTGGGTTCTTATGGCTATGCATTTGCAACAATCAATCCTCAGCCAGATGTTCGTCGTGAATTATCGGAGGTAGATCTCACTTTAGTAATAGATCCAGGTCGCCGTATTTATGTGCGTAAGGTGGAGATTTCTGGAAATGCAAAAACCCGTGACATGGTGATTCGTCGCGAGATGCGTCAATTTGAAAGCTCTTGGTTTGATAGCGACAAAATTGATTTATCTAAAAAGCGCTTGAGTAGATTAGGGTATTTCACCGAGACTGATATCACCACCGAGGATGTACCCGGGTCCCCAGATCAAGTAGACGTCAATGTCAAGGTCGCAGAAAAACCAACCGGTGCAGTGTCGATTGGTGCTGGTTTTTCTTCTACTGAAAAACTGATTTTGTCTGCTGGCATCAATCAGGATAATGCTTTTGGTACTGGAACTTCGGTTGGCTTGAATGGCTCTGTCGGTAAAATTAATCAAAGCTTGTCGTTGTCAAACTATGACCCCTACTTTACCGAGGATGGTATTAGTCGCTATTCTGATTTGTACTATCGTACATCTAAGCCCCTGTATTATGCTGGAGATCCTGATTACCAAATTAAGTCTATTGGAACGAACTTGAAGTTTGGAGTCCCCTATACAGAGGTAGATCGAGTATTTTTTGGCACTGGTGTAGAGGCGTTTCAAATTCAAACCACTGTCAATACACCCGTTCCCTATTTGAATTACGCTCAAAGTTATGGCATAGCCGCTCCTGGTTACCCTGCAACATTAACGACTTATAACGTACCCATAACTGTGGGCTGGTCCCGAGATGGCCGGGATAGCGCCTTAATTCCTTCCGATGGTTCTTTGCAGCAACTCTCTGCTGAGGCTGGGACACCGGTAGGAAATATGACTTTCTATCGACTATTTGGCCAGTACCAGAAATATCATTCTTTCTCCAAAGGTAACATCCTCTCATTTAATGGTGAGGTAGGTTATGGGGATGCATATGGTAGCAATCCCTTTCCAATTACTAAAAATTATTACGTTGGCGGCATTGGCTCTGTCCGTGGCTATTCCCCTGGCTCTCTGGGACCTCAGTACTACAACTCAACATATGGCATCTATCAGCCCACTGGTGGGCAGTCCAAAATTGTAAGTAATGTGGAATATACCGTTCCAGTCCCAGGTTCTGGCGTTGATAAGACCTTACGAGTTTTTACCTTTGTTGATGGCGGTAATGCTTTTGGGCAGAATATCAACTTAGCCTTAAAATATTCCTATGGATTGGGTTTATCATGGATATCACCGCTTGGACCGCTTAAGTTTAGTTATGGTATTCCATATAAAGCACTGCCTACCGATAATGTGCAGCGTTTGCAGTTCCAGGTAGGGACAGCGTTTTAATTGCTTAAGGAAAGTTTTATGAAGCTTTATCAATTTTCTAAATATATTCAAGTTGGCTTGATTGCTGCAGTATTTGCATCTGGATCTCAGCAGGTTTTTGCGCAAGATGTAGGTACACGAGTTGGTGCCGTTAATGTAGATAAAGTATTTAGCGAATCTAATATGGCTAAGCAAAGCCAAGCTAGATTAGAGAATGAGTTCTCGAAACGTCAGAATGAACTACGTCTTGCTGTTGAAAAAATCAAGTCAGCAGCCGAAAAGCTCGATCGCGATGCTGCTGTAATGAGTGAGGCGGAACGTTCGCGTCGTCAACGTGAGTTAGCTGAACAAGATCGCGAATTGCAGCGCAAACAACGTGAATATAACGAAGACTTAAATCAGAGAAATTTTGAGGAGCGCGCTAAAATTACCGAAAAGGCCAATATTGCTCTTAAGCAAGTTGCGGAACAAAAAAAGTTAGATATCATTATTCAGGATCCTGCCTTTGCCAATCCTAAAACTGATGTTACTGATGATGTTATCAAGGCTTTAAATAGTCTTAAGTAAGACTGATGCCTACCGCCATTGAGCTGGCCGATCTGTTTCAAGCAAGCTTGGTGGGGGAGGCCTCCAGCGAATTCATTGGCCTCGCTCCATTAGAGCTCGCCCAAAAAAATCAAATATCGTTTCTGTCAAACCCGCTGTATCGCCAACAGGCTTCTGATAGTAGCGCTGGCGCTCTCATTGTTAGTAAAGCAGATTTGGATTTTCTAAATGCAAATCCTGGTGAAAATACCCCACAGCGTGCCTACTTTGTTTCTAAGAATCCCTACGCCACCTTTGCTAGGATGGCTCAATTTTTTGCAAAACAAAGTTCGCCGACTTATATTCCAGGCATTCACCCGAGTGCGGCGATAGATCCGACAGCCCATATTCCAAGCTCATGCCATATTGGACCTTTTGTCCAAATTGAGGCTGGCGTAAAACTGGGAGAACGCGTTTCTATCTTGGGTAATACAACGGTTGCTAGAAATAGTGTCATCAATAGCGATACTCTGATTTATCCTTCCGTATCGATTTATCAAGGCACCCAAATTGGGGAGCGTTGCATTATTCATAGCGGTGCAGTGATCGGTGCTGATGGTTTTGGATTTGCACCCGACTTCTCTGCCGCTGGGGGAGAGTGGGTCAAAATTCCGCAAACGGGTAATGTGGTAATTGGCGATGATGTTGAAATTGGCGCCTCTACTACGATTGATCGTGGCGCGATGAGTGATACCGTAATTGGTTCGGGCACTAAGATTGATAACCAAGTGCAGATTGCTCACAATGTAGTTATAGGCAGTTGTTGCGTCGTTGCTGGTTGTGCTGCTATCTCGGGAAGTACAAAAATAGGTAATTTCTGCATCATTGGAGGAGCAGCAAATTTTGCTGGTCATCTCACTATCGCTGACAGGACAACAGTCTCTGGTAATACCTCGATTATTCGTTCAATTATTGAGCCAGGACAGCATTTCACAGGGGTTTACCCTTCGATGCTACATAGCGCTTGGGAGAAAAACGCTGCAATCTTGCGTGGCCTAGATAAAATACGTCAACGCTTGCGTTTATTAGATAAAAATAAGAATTCTGAGTCTTAGGACTTTTTAGTAGATCAATTTCATTCACTTTTTAGTAGGTCATTTATGAGCACACCAATTGCGATCGATATCCATAAGATTCTCCAGTTGTTGCCACATCGCTATCCATTCTTATTGGTAGATCGTGTTCTAGAAATCACTCCACGCGAGACTATTACTGCATTGAAGAATGTGACCATGAATGAACCTTTCTTTCAAGGACACTTTCCTGACTTTCCGGTAATGCCTGGTGTACTGATCATTGAAGCTTTGGCACAAACTGCTGCTTTACTGACCTTTTCTGAAGAGCGTGCCGAAGACGCGGTCTACTATTTTGCGGGCATTGATGGCGCACGCTTTAAAAAGCCAGTATTGCCAGGAGATCAACTCATCATGACCGCAAAGTTAGAGCGTGGTCGTGCTGGTATTTATAAGTTTGCAGTCCAGGCAACTGTAGATGGTGAGATAGCTGCTGAGGCCAATATCACCTGTGCGGTTCGTTCGAAAGGCGCATGATGACCCAGATTCATGTATCTGCTGTAGTGGACAGCAAAGCAGAGATTGCCAGTGATGTCGAGATTGGTCCCTACTCTGTGATTGGTCCTCATGTCAAAATTGGCACTGGCACTAAGATTGGATCGCATACTGTGATCGAGGGTCACACCACGATTGGCAAAGACAATAACTTTGCTCACTTTACTGCTATTGGTGGACCTCCCCAAGATATGAAATATCGTGGGGAGCCAACGCAACTCATGATTGGTGATCGCAATACGATTCGCGAGTTCACTACCATTCATACAGGCACTTCTCAGGATGAAGGTATTACCCGTATAGGTAATGACAACTGGATCATGGCTTATGTCCACATTGCGCATGATTGCCAAGTTGGTAATCACACCATTTTCTCAAGTAATGCGCAAATTGCAGGTCATGTGCATGTGCATGATTGGGCCATTATGGGTGGCATGTCTGGTGTTCATCAATTTGTGCGCATTGGGCAACATGCGATGTTGGGTGGTGCTTCAGCGCTGGTGCAGGATATTCCACCATTTGTAATTGCAGCTGGTGATAAAGCCTCACCTCATGGTATTAACGTAGAAGGCTTAAAGCGTCGCGGTTTTTCTAGTGAAACGATTTCTGCATTGCGTCAGGCTTATAAGATTCTCTACAAAGATGGCCTCAGTTTTGAAGATGCTAAAGTAGAAATTCAGAAAATGATTTCTGCAAGTGCGGCTGATGCAGCCACTGTAGAAAAGCTGACGGAGTTCCATGACTTTATTGCCGCCTCTACTCGCGGCATTATTCGGTAACGATAGGAATACTTTGCCAAAGTTAGCTTGTGTAGCTGGCGAACCCTCTGGTGATTTACTCGCTGCGCCAGTTCTGAGTGCATTAAATCAAATTCCAGATATGGCTGGTCTAGAGGTATATGGCATTGGTGGACCACGCATGCAAGCTGAAGGTATGCGCTCAGATTGGCCCATGGAAACCTTAAGTGTGCGTGGCTATGTTGAGGCTATCAAACAACTTCCGGCTATTCTGAAACTTCGTAAAGAACTGATTAACCATCTATTGGGTGAGGGTCGTCCTGATGTCTACTTGGGGATTGATGCGCCTGACTTTAACTTAGGGGTTGAGCTGCAATTGCGTAAAGCCGGTATTCCGACGTTGCATCTAGTTTCTCCCTCTATTTGGGCATGGAGATCTGGGCGCATTAAAAAGATTGCACAAGCAGTTGACCGTATGCTCTGCATTTTTCCTTTTGAAACTGAAATTTATGATCGTGCAGGTATAGCGTCTACTTATGTTGGACATCCATTAGCCAGTGAAATTCCTTTGAATCCAGATATTCCTCAGGCTCGCAAAAAAATCATTGAGACTTTAAAACTGTCAACAACTACCCTGGATGGAGTAGTCATTGCAGTATTGCCTGGAAGTCGTGGCTCTGAAATTGAGCTAATTGCCCCTGTCTTTTTTGAAACGATGCAATTATTGGCCGAGCGTTTCAAGGGTCAAAAAATCCATTTTTTAATTCCTGTGGCAATGTCGCGATTGCGTGATCCACTAGAGCAGCTATTGCTGAAAACGAAGAATATCAATCCCGACATTCAGATTCATTTACTTGATGGGATGGCAGACGAGGTTTTGGAAGCCTCTGACGTAGTCCTCATAGCTAGTGGTACCGCTACCCTGCAGACTGCCTTATGGAAAAAGCCGATGGTGATTTCTTATAAGGTACCTTGGCTCACAGCCCAGATTATGAAGCGTCAGGGTTATCTGCCTTATGTAGGTTTACCTAATATTTTGTGCGGTGAATTTGTAGTGCCAGAGTTATTGCAAGATGATGCCACTCCTCAAAAGTTAGCTAATGCATTGCAAGAATGGCTAGATCATCCTAATCAGGTCGCAGAGTTAAAAGCACGCTTTACGCAGATGCATGAAACACTGCGCCGACCAACGGGCTTGCTTGTTGCTCAAGCAGTTGTACAAACCATTACTAATAGTCGCAAGAGCCAGGTGGCTCAATGAGTATTGTGTGGATCTGTGGCGTAGATGAAGCAGGGCGAGGTCCGCTTGTTGGTGCTGTTGTTGCGGGTGCAGTCGTGCTAGATCCCCATAATCCTATTAATGGTCTTAAGGACTCAAAAAAACTGACTGCGGCACGCCGTGAGTTTTTGTATCAACAAATTATGGAAAAGGCTAAGGCCTGGGGGATAGGCGAAGCTAGCCCTGCAGAAATTGATGAGATCAATATTTTGCAAGCAACCATGTTGGCGATGCGACGGGCTGTTGAGGATTTGAGCTCACGTTTAGGACAATGGCCTGATAAGGCTTTAATCGATGGCAATCGTTGTCCAGAGCTACCTATTGCTGCAGAAGCCATTATTAAAGGGGATGCTAAAGAGCCAGCAATATCGGCAGCCTCTATCTTGGCTAAAGTGACTCGTGACCGTCAGATGCAAATCTTGCATGAGCGTCACCCAGAATATGGTTTTGCTCAACATATGGGTTATCCGACCGAGGCTCATTTTGCTGCGTTAAAGCAGTATGGCGCTTGTGAGCAGCACCGTAGAAGTTTTTCTCCAGTCAGAAAAGTACTTGAGATGAATGCAAGCTAAATCTATATGAATTTTGATCTCATCACCTCTAAAGAGAATCCGCTTTTCAAAGAGATTCGTCTTTTGCAAGCCGCTGGATCAAAGGGGCAGAAGGCTAGAAACGCCAGAGGTCAAGCCTTATTGGAAGGCATTCATTTGGTTCAGACTTGGGTGGGAGACCCTTCCTTAAAGATCTTACTTACCTCGGAAGTGGGTTTACAAAATCCCGAAATTTCTGAAGCGGTCTACTCTCATATTGAAATCTGTCCCGACACTAAAGTTTTCCAGTTGGATAGCGCTCTCTGGGATTTACTGAGTGAGTTAGTCAATGCGCCTCATATTGCAGGCTTGCTCGATCTTCCTCAATCTTGCTTAACGCCCCCACAGTCAATTAGCACATTAGCTGGCGATGTCCTGATATTAGATCGCATACAAGATGCTGGCAATGTTGGCTCGATCTTGCGTACCGCAGCAGCAGCGGGCTTTACTCAGGTAATTGCTTTATCGGGATGCGCCCATTTATGGTCAAGCAAAGTCTTGCGTGCGGGCATGGGTGCTCATCGCTTGCTAGACCTTTATGAGGGCTGGTCCAATCAACAAGTATTGAGTGCTGTCACCGCCCCCATGCTTGCTGCTACAGCAGATGCAGAATACGAACTCTTTGCGCTACAAAAAGAATTACAGCATCCTGTTGCTTGGGTGATGGGTAGCGAAGGTCAGGGTGTGTCTGAAGATTTTTTAGCACAAGCAAAAGGCGTTGCTATACCAATCGACCCGCGAGTGGAGTCCTTAAATGTTTCTACCGCCGCTGCCGTTTGCCTGTTTGAAACAATGCGCGTTAGGCGTAGTTAAGCTAAACCAAGCTACCCTAAAATCGTTTTATCAGACTTCATGGCTTGCAAGACAGTGGTCGCTATCTCTTCGATAGATTTGCTAGTAGTCATCACCCATGGAATGGATTGCTTCTTCATCATCGCAGTCGCCTCGTTAATTTCATAACGACAATTTTCTAGTTTTGCGTAGTTACTACCAGGACGGCGCTCATTGCGTATCTCTGAGAGGCGTTCAGCATCAATCATCAAGCCAAAAATCTTCTGGCGATAAGGCACTAAATCTTTTGGTAGTTGCCCCCGTTCAAAATCTTCCGGAATCAGAGGGTAATTGGCTGCCTTCAATCCATACTGCATGGCTAGATAAAGACTGGTTGGGGTTTTACCGACTCGGGAGATGCCAATCAAAATGACGTCGGCTTCGACCAAGTTCTGGTTTGACTGTCCGTCATCATGTGCCAAGGAATAATTAATGGCCTCAATGCGGTTTTTATAGGCTTCGGTATCCGCATTGTGGTGCAAGCGGTTCATGGCATGCGTAGACTTCATGCCTAAGGCGGCTTCAAGTGGTGCCACGAAGGTCTGGAACATATCCAAAATGAGGCCATTGGCTTTGCTGACAATGCTATTGAGTTCAGCATTCACCAAGGTGGTGAAAACAATCGGCTGGACACCGTATTTACTAGCTGCTTGATTGATGCTGTTGACTGCATCATGGGCTTTTTCTACGCTATCTACAAAAGGCACCCGAACCTGCTTAAAAGTGGCCTCAAATTGGGCCAAAATCGATTGGCTGAAGTTCTCGGCGGTGATGCCGGTTCCATCGGAAACAATAAAAACAATACGGGTTTCGGTAGACATGGATTTGGCCTAAAAGTGGGGGGTCAGCACTACAATAGCGTCATATTAGAGTAAGTCGCATTTTAGGCGACAGCTAGACCGCTTTCCTTATCTTTAGAGAGTATTTTATGTCCAACCAACAGCAGCAAAATAGCAGTATGGCAGATGCCTATGTCTTGCCTTTTGAGCAACTTCGCATGACAGATGTTGAGTCAGTCGGCGGTAAGAATGCCTCCTTGGGCGAAATGATTTCTCAACTGACCTCAACTGGAGTTCGTGTTCCAACAGGTTTTGCCACTACCGCATCAGCATTTCGCGATTTTCTAAAACATAACAATCTCACCGAGCGTATTCAAAAGCGCCTAGAGAATCTCAATATTGATGATGTCCGCGCCTTGGCAGAAGCTGGCGCTGAAATCCGCAACTGGATTGAGACTGCGCCATTTCAGCCTAAGCTGGAAGAAGAGATTCGTAAGGCATTTGCAGTTCTCGATGACTCTGGCAAAGGTTCGTTTGCAGTGCGCTCTTCTGCTACTGCCGAAGACTTGCCTGATGCCTCTTTTGCAGGTCAGCAAGAAACTTTCTTGAACGTCGAGGGTATTGATGATGTTCTCAAAAAAATTCGCGAAGTATTTGCCTCTCTTTACAACGATCGTGCCATTTCTTACCGTGTACACAAAGGCTTTGCCCATGCAGAAGTAGCATTGTCTGCTGGTATTCAGCGGATGGTGCGCTCTGACCTAGGCGCTGCTGGTGTGATGTTTACCTTAGATACTGAGTCTGGTTTTGAGGATGTCGTCTTTATTACCTCTAGCTATGGTTTAGGTGAGACTGTGGTGCAGGGTGCAGTGAATCCAGATGAGTTCTATGTATTTAAGACAACCTTGGCGCAGAACAAAAAAGCGATCATTCGTCGCTCTTTAGGTTCAAAGTTAATTCAGATGCAATTTGCACCCAAGGGTTCTGCTGAGAAAGTGCAAACCGTGGATGTCACTCCAGAGAAGCGTAATCGTTTTTCTTTGGAAGATGCTGACATTACTGAGTTGGCGAAGTACGCCGTCATTATTGAAAAACACTACGGTCGTCCAATGGATATCGAGTGGGGCAAAGATGGACAAGATGGCCGTATCTATATTTTGCAAGCTCGCCCTGAGACCGTGAAGAGTCAAGCAGCTGGCCAGGTAGAGATGCGCTACAAGCTTAAAGGCAGCTCAAAGGTATTAGCAAAAGGCCGCGCCATTGGTCAGAAGATTGGTGCGGGTCCAGTACGTATTATTCGTGACCCTAGCGAGATGGATCGGGTTCAGCCAGGCGATGTATTGGTTGCTGATATGACAGACCCTAACTGGGAGCCAGTCATGAAGCGTGCTGCTGCGATTGTGACCAATCGTGGTGGTCGCACCTGTCACGCTGCGATTATTGCGCGTGAGTTGGGTGTCCCTGCAGTAGTCGGTTGTGGTGATGCGACCGAGCAATTACAAGACGGCATGATGGTTACCGTCTCTTGCGCTGAGGGTGATGAAGGTCATATCTATGATGGCTTGATCGAAACCGAAGTCTCTGAAATTTCTCGTGGTGTATTACCAGAGATTCCGGTGAAGATCACTATGAACATTGGCAATCCTCAGTTGGCATTTGATTTCTGTCAAATCCCCAATGCGGGCGTTGGTCTTGCGCGTCTCGAGTTCATCATCAATAATTATATTGGCGTGCATCCCCGTGCAGTTCTTGAGTATCCTAATATCGATCCGGATCTTAAGCGTGCTGTAGAAAGTGTTGCTCGTGGTTATGCAAGTCCACGTCAGTTCTATGAGGATAAATTGGTTGAAGGTGTGGCAACCATTGCAGCCGCTTTCTATCCAAAGCCTGTCATCGTCCGTTTATCTGACTTCAAATCCAATGAGTACAAGAAGTTGATTGGCGGTTCACGCTATGAGCCTGATGAAGAAAATCCCATGCTCGGCTTCCGCGGCGCATCACGTTATGTCTCTGAAGACTTTGGCGAAGCATTTGCTCTAGAGTGCGCAGCAATGAAGCGCGTTCGTGAAGAGATGGGTCTTGATAACGTCGAGATCATGGTGCCATTTGTGCGTACCATTAATCAGGCTAAACGCGTGATCGATATGATGGAGAAGTTTGGTCTTAAAAGGGGAGTCAATGGTTTGCGCCTGATTATGATGTGTGAGATTCCATCCAATGCGATTCTGGCAGATCAATTCCTTGAATATTTTGATGGCTTCTCTATCGGATCAAACGATATGACCCAGCTAACGCTTGGGCTGGATCGTGACTCCGGTATGGAATTGTTGGCGATTGACTTTGATGAACGCGATCCAGCGGTAGAGTTCATGATCGCCCGTTCAATCGATGCTTGCCGCAAGCAAAATAAATATGTTGGTATTTGCGGTCAAGGACCTTCAGACCATCCTGACTTTGCCCGTTGGCTGGTAGAGAAAGGCATCACCTCCATCTCACTGAACCCAGATAGCGTAGTAGAGACCTGGGAAATGTTGGGTAAGAAATAGGGGTAAATTTAGGTCCAAAACTACAATAAGGCGCAATTGAGTTGCGCCTTATTGTTTTGGTGAGTCTGAGAAGTTGATTGCATAATTAGGGTGCCTTGAGCTTATTTTTGGAGTTATAGAGGGTTGTCTTATGGAGCCGTTATCGGGTTTAAAAGTGATTGAGATGGGTCAGCTGATTGCTGGGCCATTTGCTGCTAAAACATTGGCTGACTTCGGCGCTGATGTAGTCAAGATTGAGCCACCCAAACTTGGGGATGCTTTGCGTAAGTGGCGTTTGTTAAAAGATGGCACCTCTATTTGGTGGCAAGTCCAATCTCGTAATAAGCGTTCTCTTTCCTTGGATTTAAAGCAGACAGAAGCGCAGGAGATTGTGAGAGCTCTGGTCAAAGAATCTGATGTTCTCATTGAAAATTTTCGTCCTGGTACCTTAGAGGGCTGGGGCCTTGATCCGCAAGATTTGCTCAAAATTAATCCGCGCTTAATTGTTCTACGTATTAGTGGTTATGGCCAGACTGGTCCATATCGGGATAAGCCTGGCTTTGGTGTCGTTGCAGAAGCCATGGGTGGCTTACGTCATTTAACTGCTGAACCAGGTAGGGTCCCAGTGCGTGTTGGCATTAGCATTGGCGATACCTTGGCCTCTTTGCATGGTGTTATTGGAATTCTGTTGGCACTGCAAGAGCGTCATCAAAGTGGAGAAGGTCAAGTGATTGATATTGCTCTTTACGAAGCCGTCTTTAATTGCATGGAAAGCTTGCTACCTGAATACAGTGCGTTTGGAGAGGTTAGGCAGGCTGCTGGTAGCGCATTGCCTGGGATTGCACCCACTAACGCTTATCTTTGTGGGGACGCTGGCTATGTATTGGTTGCAGGCAATGGCGATAGTATCTTTAAAAGACTCATGAAGTTGATTGGTCGGGATGATTTAGGTAATGATCCGCAATTAGAAAATAATGAAGGTCGAGTTAAGCGGGTTGTAGAGCTTGACCAGGCGATTGGTGAATGGGCCAAAACCTTAACGACAGATAAAGCATTAGAAGCTCTAGATGCTGTAGCAGTGCCTGCCGGCAGAATTTATACCGTCGCCGATATTGCACAAGATCCACACTATAAAGCCCGTAGAAATATTGAAACTATTCAGATGCATGATGGCACTAAGGTTGAGGTTCCAGGAGTCATTCCAAAACTTTCTCGTACGCCAGGCTCTATCAGAACACTGGCACCAGACATCGGTCAAAATACCGATGAGATATTACGGGGTATTGGATTAAGTGATGCACAAATTGCTTCACTGAAAGAGCGTGGCATCGCCTTCACTAAATAAATGCAAAACAAGCACAGAGAATAAATACAGATAACAATGACTAGAATTTACTTTAATGACGTGGTGACACGCGATGGCTTTCAGATAGAGCCCAACTTCATTCCGACTGATGACAAAGTTCGCTTAATCGATGAGCTCAGTCAATGTGGCTTTGCCAAGATCGAAGTGACTTCATTTACTTCTCCTAAAGCGATTCCAATGCTCAGAGATGCCGAAGAGGTGATGGGCAGAATTAAGAGAGTTCCTAGTGTTGAGTACACAGTGCTCGTGCCCAATCTTCGAGGTGCTGAGCGCGCCTTTGAATCGAAGGCTGACGAATTTAACCTAGTGATGTCTACCTCTGAGACCCACAACCTAGCCAATTTGCGCATGACACGCGAAAAGAGTTTTACTGGCTTAGCTGAGGTGATCAAATATGTCGATGGTAGAACGCCGATCAACGTTTCTTTATCCACCTCCTTTGGTTGCCCTATGGAGGGTGATGTGCCGCAGAAGGTTGTTGAAGAGTTTGCACAGCGCTTTGCTGATCTTGGTGTCCGTGGCCTCACGATTTGCGATACCACTGGTATGGCAAATCCTGCACAAGTAATCAGCATGTCGGAGTTGATACAAAAGCGTTTCCCAGAAACGCAGATCACGATGCATTTTCATAATACGAGAGGTATGGGCTTAGCCAATGTGCTGGCAGCAGTGCAATCAGGTATTACCAGATTTGATGGCTCGCTTGGTGGTCTTGGAGGTTGCCCATATGCACCTGGGGCTAGCGGCAATATATCAAGTGAAGATGCGATTCATATGCTCGATGCAATGGGTTATGACACCGGCATGAATATTCCAAACTTGTTAGCGATTGCTCGGAAGTTGCCTGCTATTGTTGGTCACAGTGTTCCTGGTCAGGTTGCCAAAGCAGGGCGTACTTGTGATTTGCATCAAGCGCCAGAGTATGTCAAAGAGCTGCGTCAGTAATAGATGTGGAGGGAAGATGATTGATCATTTAGACCATTTAGTTCTGACCACAGCAAACGAAACTGCTTGCATTGACTTCTATACGCGCGTGATGGGGATGACACTCGAATCTTTCATCGGCGGCACTCCGCCAGTTGAGCGTAAGGCTTTTAAATTCGGCAATCAAAAAATTAATTTGCACATCAAAGGCAAAGAGTTCGAGCCTAAAGCCAATATTCCAACTCCAGGAGCATTAGACCTTTGTTTTATTGCTGAGCGATCCTTAGGCGAGGTCATTGCAAAGCTTGAAAAAGAAGCTTGGCCCATTGTTGAAGGTCCTGTGATGCGTACGGGTGCCATTTCAAAAATCCATTCCGTATATGTACGCGATCCTGATCTCAATCTCATTGAGATCAGTGAAATCTTCTCAGGCTAAGCTAAAGGATTACGACTTCTTCGTAGGCTTTCGCTTAGCGTTTGAAGTTTTCTTAGGATTCCTCGTTGCTTTAGCTGAGGATTTCACCATTTTTGCTTTTGGTGGTTGATGATTGATAGGCACTGCACCCATTTTCTTGGCGGGCGCTGAGATAGCGCTCGATTTATGGGCGCCGCTCCAACTAGGTTCTGATATCGAGTTGAAGGCTGCGCGTAATTTTTCGCCCCAGAGCTGATGAATCATTTGGAAGTAGGGGTTTGATTCATCCATCGTTACCAGTTTGCTGGCTTTGAGAGAGTTCTTTTCGTATACCAATAGATCTAGAGGCAAACCAACAGAAATATTGCTATTTAGAGTTGAGTCCATCGAAATCAAGGCACACTTTGTTGCTAAATTAAGCGGAGTAGAAAAATTCAGGACTCTATCGAGAATGGGTTTACCGTATTTGGATTCGCCAATCTGGAAGTAGCAAGTTTCTGGGGTAGCTTCAATAAAATTACCAGCAGAGTAAATATTAAAAAGACGCGGCCTCTCTCCTTTGACTTGACCGCCAAAAATGAGGTTGCAGTTGAAGTCAATGCCCGCTTTTTCAAGGGCTACATGATCACGTTCATACACCTGTTTGATGGCATCGCCAATCACTGCTGCTGCATCATGCGTATTTTCAGCAGTCCAAAGATTTTTGCCATTCAGTAGTTGACCTTGCAGGAGTATTTCTTTGACAGCTTGGGTAATTGCAAGATTGCCAGCACTCATTAAGGCAAAGAAACGATCATTGTCCTTTTGGAACAAGGTCATTTTCCTGAATGTACCAATTTGATCTACCCCAGCATTGGTGCGGGTGTCGGATAAAAAGACTAGACCATCTTTGAGGCAAAGCCCAACGCAATATGTCATATACCCATATCCTCTTAATAATTATCTAGGATTATCTCTTAAATATCGATCAGGATTTAGGGTAGCTGCTGAATCGAGATGTTTGCGCTGAGCTCCTCGCCGCCCCCACCGGTACGAACACCTTTGACTGGTGCTGCGGAGTAATAGTCGCGACCAATCGCTAGGCGTATATGGCGCGCATCAATCAGGCAGGCATGGGTAATATCTACGCTGATCCAAATCCCTTTTTCAATATCGCTGCAAAAATCGATCCAAGCATGGCTAGCAAGATTAGGAGATTCTTCAGCAAAGAAATAGCCACTCACATAGCGCGCCGGAATATTTGAGGCTCTACAAAGACCGAGCATAACGTGTGCATGATCTTGGCATACACCAGATTTTAGGGCAAAGGATTGGGCAGCAGTAGTGGCAAAGGTCGTTTGACCTGGAACATACCCAATTGCTTGTTGAACTGCAGTAGCCAATTTTAAAACCTCATCCACCGAATTTTTCTTGGGCAGACTTGATGCAAAGTAGCCCAGCATTTCATCTGGGGGTTCAGTGAGATTGGTTTGCTGCAGCAAATAATAAGGGGAGACCGCTTTTGCATCATCCTTAAACTCAAAGGCATCTTGGGTATGCACTTCACCCTCCGCTTCAATCATCATGGACGTATAAGGCGATTCCTGCACAAATACACTATAGAAGTTGCCAAAGGTATCGATGGAGCTTGATGCCTTAATGGGCGTACTGATTTTCCACTTATCGATTTGCTGGCCTGCAGTTGTCGGGGGTGTCAGACGCAGCTCTTGAATGGAATAGCGCACTGGTGTTTCATAGCGATACTCAGTGCGATGACGAATTTTCAGATGCATATATTCTTTACGAAGTCTTAGGCAACAGCCAATGGGATGAGATAAGCGTTACTAAACTCATCGGCAATATGGTTGATGCGCTCAAGGAAGACTTCAATAAACTCTTCAAGACCTTGTTCAAAGACTTCATCAATGTCTGAGTAATCTAAGCTTGCTTTGAGTTTACCCAGTAAGCGTTCAATTTCTTTGGATTGTTGATTCTTCACTTCAGAAACTAAAGGAATTAATTCATTGACACAGCAAACTAATGAACGTGGCATTTGTTTATTAAAAATCAAGAGTTGAGCAACTTGCTTTGGAGTAACTTGATCAGAATAGATCTGACGGTAGATCTCAAATGCAGAGACTGAGCGCAGCAGAGCAGCCCAATGATAAAAATCAAAGAATGCACCATCTGAACTATCATCGGGATTCTTTTGAGTGCTCAATACTTTGAGGGTAGCCTGATCCTCGTACTTGGTTTCTAGAATACGGCCAGTATTATCAGCGCGCTCTAGTAGAGTGCCAACGTTAATAAAGTAGAAAGCTTCATTCTTGAGCATCGTGCCGTGCATCACGCCTCTAAAAAGGTGGCAGCGATGTTTTACCCACTCTAATAATCTGCTGGGGTCGGCTTGATGTCTTGCCTCTAAGATGCGTTGGAGCTCAAGCCAGGTAGTATTTTGGGTTTCCCAAACTTCAGAAGTAATTTTGCCGCGAATCACACGAGCATTTTCACGAGCAGCGTATAAACAAGAAACAATGCTAGAAGGATTGCTGGTTTCATAAATCATGAAATCCAAAACATTTTCACGATTGACGACATCATATTTACTTAAGAAAGCATCTTCTAGCTTAGAGATGGTGAGCAACTTCTTCCAACTTTGCTCTAGAAATTCTGCTGGCTGTGGCAGTAGAGAAGTTTGGTGATTCACATCCAACATGCGCGCAGTATTTTCTGCACGCTCTGTATAACGCGCCATCCAATATAAGCAGTCTGCAGTACGACTTAACATTTTTTGCTATCCCTCTTATTCTTCTAAGACCCAGGTATCTTTAGTGCCACCACCTTGGGAGGAGTTCACTACCAAAGAACCTTCTTTGAGGGCGACCCTAGTGAGGCCGCCGGGAACCATCTTGATCGTTTTTCCAGAGAGTACAAAAGGGCGTAAATCAATATGTCTGGGAGCAACACCCGATTCCACAAAGGTCGGGCAAGTAGAAAGTGCCAGCGTAGGTTGAGCAATGTATTTATCTGGATTAGCGATGAGATGGGTTCTAAATGCTTCAATCTCTGCTTTGGTAGAAGCTGGGCCAACTAACATGCCATAGCCACCAGCACCATGAGTCAGTTTGACTACTAACTTTTCCAAGTTGGCTAAGGTATACGCTAAATCATCTGTCTTGCGGCACTGGAAGGTAGGCACGTTATTCAGAATAGGTTTTTCACCGAGATAAAACTCAATCATTTCTGGAACGTATGGATAAATTGATTTGTCATCGGCAATACCGGTACCAATAGCGTTAGCTAAAGTGACATTGCCAGCGCGGTACGCAGACAGTAATCCTGCAACCCCAAGGGTCGAATCTGAGCGGAAGGCTAATGGATCTAAGAAGTCATCATCAACGCGCCGATAGATCACATCTACCCGCTCAGGTCCTTGAGTGGTGCGCATGAAGACTTGCTCATTCTTCACAAACAGGTCCTTACCTTCGACTAGTTCTACCCCCATTTGTTGGGCGAGATAGCTATGCTCAAAGTAAGCAGAGTTATACATGCCAGGGGTTAGTAGCACGACATTTGGTTTCTTAACATCATCCGGCTTAACAGACTTGAGGCATTCCAATAAGAGGTCGGGGTAGTGCTCTACGGGAGCAATGCGATATTTTTGGAATAGGTCCGGGAAAAGACGCATCATCATCTTGCGATCTTCAACCATATAAGAAACGCCAGAAGGCACGCGCAAGTTATCTTCTAAAACGTAGAACTCACCTTCGCCTGCGCGCACGATATCAATACCAGCAATTTGTGCATAGATATCCCGTGGCACACTGACGTTACGCATCTCTGGGCGATATTGCGCATTATTAAAAATTTGCTCAGCGGGAACGATGCCAGCTTTGATGATGTCTTCATCGTGATAGACGTCATAAATAAACCGATTGAGCGCTTTGACGCGTTGACGTAAACCTGCTTCAAGTTGCTGCCATTCTTTGGCAGTGAAAATTCGGGGGATTTGATCAAAGGGAATGGTTCTTTCAGAACCTAGATCATCTCCGTAGACGGCGAATGTAATGCCCACGCGCCTAAAGATCAGGTCAGCTTCAGCACGCTTAAGACCCATAAGCGTGTCGCTCTGTTGCTTTAACCAGTTATGAAAAACTTGGTAGTGAGGGCGTGCTTTGCCAGCGGCATCCAGCATTTCGTCAAAAGGCAATTTCATAGTTACCAAACTAATGCCTTTAAGAGTTATAAGCTTTGGGGTTTGAAGCAGCTTGGTGCTGTATTGCACTATATAAGTGCATAAAAGCGCGGATATTAGCTTTTAGGCTATCCTACCCCAGTTTTTGGGCTTTTAAGCGTTTAAATCGCCTCTCGCGATTCGGCCTTTTTGAACTTCCCACTCTCGTTCCTTGGTAGCAGCACGCTTGTCATGTTGCTTTTTACCCCTAGCCAGACCGATTTCGCACTTCACATTGCCTTTGGAAAAGTGCAGATTGAGTGGTACGAGGGTATAACCCTTTTGCTCAACCTTACCGATCAATTTGCGGATCTCAATGGCATTTAGCAGAAGCTTTCGGGTACGGGTGCTGTCTGGAACGATATGGGTAGAGGCTGATAGCAGGGGAGTAATGTGGCAACCGATCAGAAAAAGCTCCGCCTTGCGAATGACGACATAGGCTTCTTTGACGTGCACGCGACCAGCTCGGATGGCTTTTACTTCCCAGCCCTCTAGCACTAGCCCTGCCTCAAAGCGTTCCTCGATAAAATAATCAAAGAAGGCTTTTTTGTTATCGACGATACTCATATTTATTTAGCTTCCAAGATCGATTATGGCAGACGTCTACAAGACCGTTTTAATTGGCCAATCAGCCGACCGAATGTATGGTTTGGTGACCGATGTAGCGCGTTACCCAGAGTTTTTACCTTGGTGTGGTGGGGTAGAAATTTTTGAGCAAACCGAAACCGTTTTGGATGCCAAAATCAATATCAATTTCAAGGGCATTAATCAGTACTTTCATACTCGCAATGTGAACCATCGCCCTGAGACCATTGATATGGTTTTTGTGGATGGGCCATTCAAACATTTTTCAGGGCAGTGGAATTTCATTCCTTTGCGAGAAGATGCTTGTAAGGTGGAATTTAAGCTCCATTGGGAATTTAAGAGCATGATTCTGGATAAGATCATTGGACCTGTGTTTGGACACATTGCAGGGACATTTGTGGATTGTTTTGTAAAGCGCGCAGAAGAGCTGTATGGCTAATCGCATGATGGAGATCTGGATTTGTGATGCTAGGCAAGGCAATCCGATACTCAGTCCTTTTCAACTGGTCCTCACCCCTACTGAAACCCCGACAGTGGGCTTGGCACTCCTAAAAGCTGGCTTAGTGGTGGATCAAGCAGACCCGGCTTTGGCTAGAAAGGGCTGTTACGGCGTTTTTGGAAAACGTAAGGAGTGGGATAGCCCAATTTATGCCGGAGATCGCTTAGAGCTCTACTCCCCCTTATTAATTGACCCTAAGGCGGTCCGGCGCAAAAAGGCAAACCAGAACCAGGACGCCAAATTCCAGGCAGCGGCAGCCAAAAGGAAGGCTAGGAGGCTATAATCTGTTTTTGCGATTAGGGGTTTTGCATGCGACTCATTCAAAAAGCACTCACTTTTGACGATGTGCTCCTCGTACCGGCCTATTCTGCGGTGCTCCCTCGAGATGCCAGCTTGGCAAGTAAGTTAACTCGGGATATTTCACTTAATACACCATTAGTGTCCGCTGCAATGGATACCGTCACAGAAGGTCGTTTGGCGATTGCCATGGCCAGTGAAGGTGGTATCGGCATTATTCATAAAAACCTCAAGCCTGCAGAGCAGGCGCGTGAAGTGGCAAAAGTAAAGCGCTATGAATCTGGTGTTCTACGGGATCCCATCACGATTGGTCCTGATGTCACTCTACGTCAAGTGATTCAGCTTTCACGCGAACATGGTTTTTCTGGATTTCCTGTCTTGACCGGTAAAGAAGTGGTTGGAATCATTACCAACCGCGATTTACGGTTTGAAGAAGATTTAGATGCCCCTGTCAAAACCAAGATGACTCCGCGTGAGCGTTTGGTGACTGTTAAAGAAGGTTGCACGCTGGAAGAGGCTAAGCGCTTGATGAGTCAGCATCGCCTAGAGCGTGTTTTAGTAGTCAATGATCAATTTGAATTACGCGGCTTGATCACGGTGAAAGATATTTTGAAAGCCACCGAGCATCCTAATGCGTGTAAGGATGGCGAGGGTAAGTTACGGGTTGGTGCAGCCGTAGGGGTAGGTCCTGATAACGACGAACGTATTGAGCTCTTAGTGCGCGCTGGTGTCGATGTCATTGTGGTGGATACCGCTCATGGCCATAGCCAAGGTGTTTTAGATCGTGTCAAATGGGTTAAGAAAAATTACCCCCATGTGCAAGTGATCGGCGGCAATATTGCTACCGGTGAAGCTGCTAAAGCATTAGCCGATCATGGTGCTGATGGCGTGAAAGTTGGTATTGGTCCTGGCTCTATTTGTACGACTCGGATTGTTGCGGGTGTAGGTGTTCCTCAAATTACAGCGATTGTGAATGTGGCTACTGCATTAAAAGGCACAGGCATTCCTTTGATTGCTGACGGCGGCGTCCGTTACTCTGGTGATGTGGCTAAAGCGTTAGCAGCTGGTGCCAGTTCTGTGATGATGGGCGGTATGTTTGCCGGTACTGAAGAAGCTCCTGGCGAGGTGTTTCTGTACCAAGGACGTTCCTACAAGAGTTATCGTGGCATGGGTTCTTTAGGGGCAATGGCCGATGGCTCTGCTGATAGATACTTCCAGAGTGATATTGTTGCCAATGCTGAGAAGCTGGTACCAGAAGGTATAGAAGGCCAAGTGCCATATAAAGGGAGTGTGCTTGCAATCTTGCATCAGCTCACTGGCGGCATTCGTTCTTCCATGGGTTACCTTGGGTGCAAGACGATTGCCGAGCTTCATGAAAAAGCCAATTTTGTGGAAATTACATCAGCTGGTGTGCGCGAGTCACACGTACATGATGTGAAGATCACCAAGGAAGCGCCGAATTACCACATTGATTAATAACTAAATAAAAGCTGAAATTAAGGCTGAATTAAAGACTGATTCTTTCGTGCACGACAAAATACTGATTCTCGACTTTGGTTCACAAGTAACTCAATTAATTGCTAGGCGTGTGCGTGATGCCCGCGTGTATTCAGAGATTCACCCCTACGATTGCGATCCAGAATTTATTCGCAAATTTATTCAAGAGCAGGGTGGCAAAGGCATCATTCTCTCTGGCGGTCCTAGCTCAGTGACCGAAGATGGTAGTCCGCGTGCCCCACAAATCGTATTTGAATTAGGCGTTCCCGTTTTAGGGATTTGCTATGGCATGCAGACCATGGCAACCCAATTGGGAGGTGCAGTGGCTTCAGCTGAGTCATTGGGTAAAGCACGTGAGTTTGGTTACTCAGAAGTGCGCGCTCATGGCCACACTAACTTACTCAAGGGCATTCAGGATTTTTCTACTAGTGAAGGTCATGGCATTCTCAAGGTGTGGATGAGTCATGGTGATTCAGTAACCAACATGCCGCCATCTTTTCAATTGATGGCTTCCACTGAATCTTGCCCGATTGCGGGTATGGCTCATGAAGAGCGCCGCTTCTATGCATTTCAGTTTCACCCAGAAGTGACCCATACCATTCAAGGTGCCGCTATTCTTGAGCGCTTCGTGCATGAGATCTGCCAGTGCAAGCCTGATTGGGTCATGGGTGACTATATTGCCGAGGCGGTTGAGAATATTCGCAAGCAAGTGGGTAATGAAGAAGTTATCCTCGGTCTGTCTGGTGGTGTTGACTCGAGTGTTGCTGCCGCTTTAATCCATCGTGCTATTGGCGATCAACTGACTTGCGTGTTTGTTGATCACGGCCTGCTTCGTTTGAACGAAGGTGACATGGTCATGGAAATGTTTGCACGTAACCTGGGCGTTAAAGTCATTCGTGTCGATGCAAAAAATACTTTCATGGGTAAGTTAGCAGGCGTTTCTGATCCCGAAGCGAAGCGAAAAATCATCGGTAAAGAATTCGTTGAAATCTTCCAGACTGAGTCCGGCAAGATCAAAAATGCTCAGTGGTTAGCTCAGGGAACTATTTATCCAGACGTGATTGAGTCTGCCGGTAAAGGTAAGAAGGGCGCGCATACGATTAAGAGTCACCATAACGTTGGTGGCCTGCCTGAAGATATGCATCTCAAATTGCTAGAGCCATTGCGTGAGTTATTTAAAGATGAGGTACGCGAGCTGGGCGTTGCTTTAGGTCTGCCGCGTGAGATGGTCTATCGTCACCCTTTCCCAGGACCAGGTTTGGGTGTGCGCATTTTGGGTGAAGTCAAAGCAGAGTTTGCAGACTTGCTGCAACGCGCTGATGCGATCTTCATAGAAGAATTGCGCAGCACGATTGATGAAGCTAGCCAGAAGTCCTGGTATGACCTGACCAGTCAGGCTTTCGCCGTCTTCTTGCCGGTGAAATCGGTTGGTGTCATGGGTGATGGCAGAACTTATGAATATGTTGTGGCACTTCGAGCAGTGCAAACGCAAGACTTTATGACGGCCCATTGGGCTCACTTGCCACATGAGTTACTAGGCAAAGTTTCCAATCGCATCATCAATGAAGTGCGTGGCATCAATCGCGTTGTCTACGATATCAGCGGCAAACCACCGGCAACGATTGAGTGGGAATAGAAACTCACGATTGAGTCACTATCCAATCCGCTAAATACAGTATTTAACTTCCTTGAAATTTTTCCAACGACCCCCTTTTGTTCAGGGTTTAAAAGTGATGCTCGAGTCATCTCCGGGGATTATTGCTTGGTCCTTAGTCACGAGTATTAGCTTGCTGGGCGCGGGACTGAGCCCGGTAAATACATTTTGGTTCAACATCCTCGTTTATGCAGGATCTTCGCAATTGGCGGTGATGCCATTGATCGCTGGAGATTATCCCTTTTGGACTGTTTGGCTGACTGCATTGATTGTGATGTCGCGTTTTGTTATTTTTAGCGCAGTCCTTCAACCTCACTTTAAACGTTATTCTTTCTGGCAAAGACTGGGTATCGGGAGCTTAAACACCGATATGAGTTTCGCAAAATTTGTAGAAAAGTTTCCTTCGCCAGATAACCCTCAAGGGAGCCAAGTTGAGCTGCTCTATTTCATGGGAATGGTTCTAGCGCATTGGTTTTTTTGGCAGATAGGCGCATTAATTGCCATTTTTTTTGGATCCCATATTCCGATCTCTTGGGGCCTTGGCTTTGCTGGACCGCTAGCATTGCTGGCCTTGATCATTCCTGCCATTAAACATAAAACTGCTGTTATCTCAGCATTAGCAGCTGCTGGCACTTGTATCTTAACTATCAATCTGCCATATCGTTTAACGATTGTTTGCTCAGTGATTGCTGGTGTGATGGCTGCGGTATTGGTAGACAAGCAATCTCAAAAGAGGAATGCATGAATACAGTGGACTTATGGATTGCCTTTTTTGGCTTGATGCTAGTGAGCATACTGAGTAGGGGCTCTATTCTTTTAGTGGGCTCAAAATTTCCCATTCCCAGAAGTATTCATGAGTTTTTGCGCTATGCACCTACTGCGGCTCTCATTGCCATTGTTTTGCCAGACGTACTATTTACAAAAGATCCAGTAACCCAACTATTTGAATTAAACCTGTATTCACCCCAACTATTTGGTGCCATTGGCGGAGTGATTGGGTTTTTAGTAACCAACAGCATCTTGGCAACCATATTATTGGGAATGACTTTTTTTACTCTTGCCAGATTTTTTATCTAAGCATTAACTAAATCTGCCTCAAGATACATTCTCACTAGGGCTTGTATAGAGTCCGCATGCATTTTCTCCATCACTCTTGCCTTGTGCACTTTGATCGTGGCATCAACCGTGCCTAGCTCAACAGCAATTTCTTTGTTTAATAAGCCTCTAACCAATAAAGAGCAAACCTCTTTTTCCCTTGGCGTTAGAGTGAGAAAACATTGTTTGATATCTAACTCTTTGGATAATTGAACCAGTTGTTGCTTATCTAGCTCAAGCGCCTTGCTCAAGGCAATTAATAGATCTTCGAGTTTGAATGGTTTAAATAAAAAATCTATGGCACCATTTTTAAGACTAGAAACAATTTGATGGGGATGACTTTGTCCGCTAATAAAAATAATAGGTGTTCTGCGACCCAGGGCTAACAATTGCTGCTGCAGTTCAACTCCAGACATATCAGGCATTTGCATATCCAAAAGAATCACTGCTGGAGAGATTGGGAGAGATTCTTTTAAAAAATTGATGCCAGATTGGTAATGATCTACGGTATAGCCTACCTCGCTCAACATTCTGGAGAGTGAAATGCGCATTGAGTCATCGTCATCGATTATGAAAATGTGGCCAGATTTAGTCATAAAGAGAGGGTTTATATTTAGCTAATTAGGTCAATTTAAATCAAAGTATAGGCTGAGGATATTAGCCCTATAGCTAATCAGATCTCATCTTCTATGCCTTTGTTACAACAGCCCTTCATTGCAAGGATCCTCAAGCGGGGCCCCTTTTTAAGCGACATTTCAGTCTGCTATATGTAATATTCAGTGATGGAAGTCGCTAATCAAATCTTTTTTATTGTTTTTTCGCTCATTGGCCTGGGATTATTTTTAAGCGCCTTGTATCAATATCGTGCCAATGAAAAAGGTGATTTCAGCATCTATTGGCCAATGAGTGTCGGCCTTTTTTCACTCTCTTCCTTTTGTTTTGGAATTGCCTTGTGGTTTCATCAGTTTTTTCTCACAATTGCAAATAGCTCATTTATTGTTTCAGTTCTCCTCCTGATATTTTTATATCGTTCATGGAATAAACGGCCTTTTACTAAGTTTCAAGCTTTGCTTGTATCAATTATTTCGATCTTTATTTTCTTTTTCTATGATTACTTGCGGGTAATTCCAGATACCTTTAAGCATCGCGTTGCCTTAATTACTATTACTCAAGAGCTATTTTTAATCTGGCAAATATGGGAGTTGAGGAAGTATTACAAAAAAGACCGAACAGTGGTTGTAAAGTGGCTTATTTTTTTATCAGTATTAACCTTATTCGGAGAAATTGTCAGAACTCTTTGGGTGTTAATTGGTAGTACTCAAACCAATTTCTTTTTGTATGCCCAAGATGCAGTGGCTTTAACGCTTTTATGGATTGGCTATGGCAGTACGATATTGGTATATGTGGCTCTAGGCAGTTTTTATTTAGAAAAACAAATCACAAAAGAAAATCAAATTGCTAATACGCTTGAGAAAACAAGAGAAGAAAACGAGGAAATCACCGAGCTCTTAAAAGATAAAGAGCGTTTGATTTATGGGCTGATGAAAGCCAATAAAACGGCCGCTACTGGTGCTTTATCGGCATCAATTGCTCATGAACTCAATCAACCTCTTGGAGCATCTAATCTGAATATCCAGTTTCTCAAAATGAAATTAGAAAAAGGAGTCCTCAATCCGGAGTTGGGTAAAGAAATTTTAGATTCCTTGGAAGAGGACAACAAGAGAGCCGCTACGATTGTCAAATCTTTGAGGTCAATATTTACTGAGGGTGATTTGAATGCTCAGGATGTTCAATTAGGCGATTCCATTTCTAAGGTACTAGATATTGTGAGGCCAGAGCTAAAGTCAAAGAATATCCAAATTCAGTTAAAGGTAGATGATGACTTAGCAGTGAAGGTTAACCCAGCTGAAATTGAGCAGGTGATATTGAATCTTGTGAACAACGCCACGCAGGCTTTGGCTAATTCAGGAACACTCCAGCGTCGTATTGCTATAGAGGCCATGAGATCTGGACATTCGGTCAAATTAAGCATTTCTGATAATGGCGGGGGCGTACCTACTGAATTTAAACCTCAACTATTTGAGCTGTTAAGTACCACCAAGCAGACTGGAATGGGTCTAGGCCTATGGCTTTGCAAGCACATTGTCACTAGATATCGAGGTTCTATTCATTATGAGGATGCCTTTGGTAGCGGCGCACGATTCATTGTGGAGCTACCTCTCTCTCATTAGCCTCAGGGCTAATTGACTAGGACTACAGCGAGGGCGAACATAAGAGCCTACATTTGTATGGGTTTTTATGAACTTAGCAGAAATTCAATCCTTTAAGCAGATTGGCAGGCATCTTCGTAGTGCACGGGAGATACGGGGCCTGACATTGTCTGCAGCAGCCAGCACTTGCGGATTAAAAATTTTTGAGATCGTTCGTATAGAAAATGGAGAACTGTTGGGGTACCAGCAAGTGCCAGAGAATACCTTATCCAACGCCCAAATTTATGCTAAAGCCTTAGATATTGAATTGAGTGATTACAAGGAGCAACCTTGTGTTGAGCAAGCAAAAGTAAACGCCAATGTTTATGAAGGCGATATTCCCGTCTTTTTAAGAAAAAAATAATAATTCGGCATACCCGATCCTTACGGGTTTAACCACTTTGAGTGAAAACTTAAGGTGGTTTTTTATTTGAGCCACATTATTAATGATGTAAATAGTTATTGCTTATCTAAAATGCTAGCCCCGTGCCAAACAAGAGCTAAAAAGAGAAAGGCTTCAAAAGTATTTCGCCTTTAAAGCCCTCTACATCTTGGTGGGTCGGGCGATATTGACTGCGCCAAAACTTCGTTTTCAAACTCGCGCCTAACGGATTTAAAGACGTGAAATTTCTCTAAAACAGTAATTTAGATATTGGTCTAAAACTACCTGGAAAGTGGCATGAGATAAGTAGTAGATTCTGTGGTGTCGATTGGGTTGAGGTGGATTTTGGGTCGTATCAACACTGTTTTTTTGGGTAAACGGACAAAACTATCCTTAGCCCGATGTTGTTTTTGTAAAGATTGAAATTTCCGATTTATGGCTCATAATCTAGAACAATCATTTAGATACTGGAGCCTACATGTTACGACTATTATTGTGTGTCTCAACCTCATTGTTATTGAGTTTTAACGTTTACGCTCAATCAGCAAGTAGTTACCCTAACAAACAGGTTACCTTCATTTTGACCCAGGCTCCAGGCGGAGCTAACGATATCACTGGGAGGGCAATTGCGCAGAAATTGACCGATATGCTTAAGGTTCCCTTCATTGTTGACAACCGACCTGGCGCCGGTGGAAATATTGCAGCCCAATATGTTGCTAAGGCACCTAAAGACGGCTACACACTTTTGCTTGCTTTAGGAAATACCATCGTTATTAATCCATATCTTTATAAAAATACTGGATTTGATGCACAAAAAGATTTTGAGCCGGTAGCGCCCATAGTAAGGGCTCCATATGTTCTGGTTACCAATCCATTGTTCCCACCCAAAACAGTTAAAGAGTTAATTACCTATGCTCAGGCCAGACCTGGTGAGCTTTTTTATGGGTCAGCTGGAAATGGCACGCCTAACCATTTATTGTTTGACTTGTTTAAGTACCTCACCAAGACAAATATTGTTCATGTCCCTTACAAAGGGGCGGCTGCCTCAGCAATGGATACAGTATCGGGCCAAGTACCAATGAATTTTTCAAGTCTGCCGCTGGCATTACCCCTGATTAAGGATGGCAGATTACGCGCTCTTGGAATTACTTCTGTAACAAGATCTCCACTAGCTCCAGAAATTCCTCCTATTGCTGATACTGTGCCGGGGTTCAATCCTGATATGTGGGTTGGAATTTTGGCTCCGGCTGGAACGCCTAAAGATGTTATTACTAAGTTACATAGCGACATTCAAAAGGCGCTCAATAGTAAAGATTTTCGTGACAATATGACTGAGAAAGGTCTGGACATTGCACCGACCGCATCACCTGCAGAATTTACCAAAATGATAGCCGCAGAATCTGTGCGCTGGAAAAAAATTATCGCCGAATCTGGCGCTTCTATTGATGAATAATGCTTCTCTTTAATTAAAAATTTGATTATGAAAATTACACGTCTTGAAGTCTTCACTCTTAAAGCCCCTCAATCAGGTAGACCGCATTGGGTAAGTCACTTTATCGTTCCAACTGCCAATGAAATCCTAGTACGTATTTATACGGATGAGGGTATTGATGGCTTTGGGTTGGCTACAAGCTATACCCCCATTGATTTTGCCGTCAAAGCATTTAAGTCTGGTATTGGAGATTTAATTATTGGCGAAGATCCCTTAGCGCCCGAGCGTGTTTACAAAAAATTATTTGCTTTAACTACAAGCAGAATGGCAAGTGAAAAGGGCTGGTCTAGGGAGGCGGTCATCAGAATTTCCTCAGCAATTGATATTGCACTTTGGGATATTGTTGGCAAGACTGCGGGTTTGCCTTTGTATAGAATTTTTGGAGGCTTTCGTAGTGAAGTACCCGCCTATGTCACCTGTGGTTATTATCGTGATGGAAAAGATGATGCTGAGCTACGCGATGAGGTGCAAAAACTAGTTGAGCAGGGCCATACTGGGTTTAAGGCAAAGGTTGGTGGCTTGCCGCTAGAAAGAGACATTGAGCGTATGGCGCTCATTAGAGAGGTCATTGGAGATAAAAAAGACCTCATGATTGACGTAAATCGCGCCTGGGATTTAGAGACTGCAATTAAAGGCGCCCAATTACTAGAGCCTCTAAACCCTCGATGGCTAGAAGAGCCAGTGAGATGGGAAGATGATCGTAGGGCTCTGAAACTCCTATCCAATAAAACACGTATTCCCCTGTCTGGTGGGGAGAGTGAAGTCACTAGCTATGGTTGCCGTGCGATGATTGAAGAGCAAGCAATTCAGATACTACAATTTGATTGCACCATGTTTGGAGGCTTTACTGAAGGACGCAAAATGGCTGGTCTGTGCGAGTTAAATCATGTTCAAGTTGCACCACATCATGATTGCTTCATACATGCACATATTGTTGCGGGTAGTCCAGCAGGCTGCATCGTTGAAGCCTTTACTGATCCGGAGCGTGATCCATTACAGGCAGAGTTATTTGAAGAGCCGCCAGTGATTAAAAATGGCGTGATGAAATTAAAAGAGCAGCCTGGATTAGGCTTGACCCTATCTGAGGCTGCAATGAAAAAATTTAGTGAGCGAATTATCTGATTGATAGGCTACATGAATAACGAAGTCATTAACCAGCTTGCCCCCAATGGAGCCTTAAAAGCGGGTATTTATTTGGGTAATTTTTTACTTGTGACCAGTAAAGATAATCAGGGGAATCCAGAAGGTGTTTCACCTGACTTAGCGTATGCAATTGCTAAATCATTGAATGTGAAAATTCAATTGATACCTTTTGATACTCAAGGTGAGTTAGTCGAAGCAGTAGCAAAAGGAATTTGTGGGATTGGTTTAGTAGGATCTGATCCTGATCGCGCACAAAAGATTACTTTTGCACCGGCTTATGTTGAGATTGAGGCCACTTACTTGGTTCCGCCTAACTCGCCACTTAATGCAATTGAGGACGTTGATACACCTGGGATCCGCATCGCCTCATTTAAGAAGAGCGCCTATGACCTGTGGCTCGTTCGTAATATTAAAAATGCATCCTTAGTTCATGCCGATACCCTAGAGGCAAGTGTAGATTTATTTTTTAATGAAAAGCTTGATGCGCTGGCAGGGCTTAAGACGGGTTTAATTAAGGATTCCAAAAGATTGCCTGGATCTACAGTATTAGATGGGCAATTCATGGCCGTGCAACAAGGTATAGCAACGGCCAAAGAAAATCTTCAGTCGATTGAGTTCTTATCTAGATTTGTGCAAGACGCTAAACAATCCGGCTTAATTGCCTCTTTCATTAAAAACCATAAGGTCAACGGCTTATCAGTCGCTGCCTAAGGGGAAAATGAAAAAGCCCCGCAGAGCGAGGCATAGTTGTACGACTCGACACATAGTTAACACTTTATACCGGACACATACTTTACAGTTTTTGGCATAGGAGGGACCACTCTATGCCGTGGAATGAAAGTACGAAGATGGATGAAAAGCTCAAATTTGTGTCG